>NZ_JAJFCK010000059.1 GCF_020709055.1 Ruminococcus callidus | reverse complement strand
AAAAAAACGATAGGGTAAAATAAAACGGTAGGTCGGGGCTATCGTTTTTTTGTTGAATTGGCGTATTTCTGCACTTTTTCTTTGTATACTTATCATTTGCTATATGATGAGTAATCTAATATGCTATCGAATGATTCTATATCTGTTTCTGGTGTTATTTTCGAGCAGTATCGCTTCCCTGCCCGTTTCTTTTCTCCATTTTTGTCTATTACTACATTACTTCTTCGTTGCCGTTCTATCTGGACTGCATCAAAAATTTCTTTTGATATTATCTCAGGGTGTAGTTGTTCTGCAAGATATTGATCTTTCTCTCCACGGTTGTTTTTCCGCTTTCGATTTGGGAATCCATCTGTATAGGTCTTTTTCAGCAGCACATTTCCGATATACTTTTCATTGGTTAGAATTTTTACAACTGTCTGTGTGCACCATTTTTTCTTTCCTGATGGCGTTTGAATTTGCCGATTCTCCAGTTCTTTTATGATGGAAAGAATACTTCCGCCACGAAGATAGAAATCAAAAATCAAACGAACAACTTCTGCTTCTTCCGGACAGATTTCTAAAGTGCCGTTCTCATTCTTTCTGTATCCGAAGCATTTCCTGTTATAAAGAAGCGATGTTCCATTTTGCATTCGCTTTTCAATGCCCCATCGAATATTCTCACTGCGGTTATAGCTTTCTTCCTGTGCATAGGCTTCAATTAAAGTGACAAGAAATTCACTTTCACATTTTGAAGTGTCAATTTCTTCGTTCTCAAATATAATTCTGGCTCCAATGGCATTGAGTTCTCGAATCAGGCGGATTGTTTCAGCAGTATTCCGTCCAAATCTGCTGACGCTTTTTGTTAAAATGGTATCAACGTTTCCTGACCTGCAATCTTTCAATAACCTCTGTAATTCTGGTCTGTTGTCATTTAATCCAGTATGAAAATCCAGATAAATATCAATCAGTATCCATCCTCTGCTGTGCAGAACTGTTCTTGTGAGATGAGAGGCTTGGGCAGACATACTGCGAAGCTGCTCTGACTGATTTGTACTTACTCTGCAATAAACACCAACTTTGGATAGCCGTGGTAATTCATGACGAACTGGAATCTTCGTTATGTTTCTTTCCTCCACGCTGTTTTTTCTCCTTTGTCTATTTTCAGTTCCCTGAATAGACTCATTATAGCACATCCTTTGGGAAAGAACAAGGGCAAATTTGCGTAAAATCTCTGTGGATTAGTCTACTTTCAAAAAAATTGTATCATTTGTAAAGTACGTCTAAAAAGCCCGTAATTTCGAGGATTTTGTATTATTTGTGGCGTAGGCTACACACCACATAACCGCACTGCACAAATGATACAATTGTGCAGTGCTTTCTTTTTGAAAAAATGCCGAAAATGCGTGGTTTTTTCGGTTTTATCAAGCAAAAACAGCCTGCTGGGAAGCGTTTTCCCAGCAGGCTGTTTGCGTTTCTGAAATAATAAAAAAACGATAGGGTAAAATAAAACGGTAGGTCGGGGCTATCGTTTTATTGTTGTAAAATCAAAAATTAGAACCATAAAAAATGCCATGCCGGGAAAGCACATCTTCTCAGCATGGCATTTTGTTTCTATGAAATGTAGATTTCTTCGTAAAATCCGCCCATTTATTTGCATAAATTTCAGACAAAACAGCATCGAATCTGCTATCATTATAGCAGATTTTCAGAAAAAGTAAAGTATATATTTCTGAAAATTCATGAATAAATCATCAGAATCGGAGAAAAAGCAGGCGTTTTCTTGCTTTGAACAGTCCGAAAACTTGTCAGGAGGAATTTCAAATGCCGAGAAGAGGCAGCAACATTTACAAGAGAAAAGACGGTCGGTTTGAGGGACGTGTTCCGATCGGTCATAAGGAAGATGGATCGCTGAAATACAAATTTGTGTATGCCAGAACGCTTTCTGAGGTAAAGGAAAAGATGGCACAATTTCAAGCTGTTTTGCAGAACCAGCCAGTTTCTGCTTTGAAATTGACAGTGGCAGAGGCATCTCGTCAATGGCTTTCCGCAGCAAAATTGCGTGTGAAACCGTCCAGTTATGCTCACTATGAGAATGTCATTCGCAATCACATTCTTCCGGATCTCGGAACAAAATATCTCACGGATATGACAACACATCAGCTGAATGATTTTGTCTATGAGAAACTGCAAAGCGGCCGATTGTGCGGAACTGGCGGACTTTCCGCTCGGTTTGTACAAGACATTATGCGGGTTTACCACAGCATAGAACAGTATGCAGTGCAGGAATATCACATTCGTGGAACGCATTTCACTATGCCAAAAGCAGAGAAAAAGCAGCTGGATGTTTTGTCTTCTGAGGAGCGAAAGAAATTGGAGCAGTATCTTCTTCAGACAGGGCTGACCATTGATCTGGCGATTCTGCTGTGCTTGTTCACTGGTTTGCGTGTAGGTGAATTATGCGGCTTGCAGTGGAATGATATTGATTTTGAAAACGGAACGCTTTCTGTAAAACGAACGGTACAGAGAGTTTATCGAAATGGTTGTTCTGAGGTGCTGATCGGCTCTCCCAAAAGCAGAACTTCTGTGCGGACAATTCCGGTTCCGTCCTTCTTGTTGGCATTGCTGGAAAAGAAAAAGCGACAGGATTTTCTGTACTTGATTACTGGGAAAAGCAAACCGGCAGAACCGAGAACGATGCAGTATCGGTTTCAGAAAATCCTGAAACTCTGTGGTATCCGAAAGGTTCCATTTCATCTGCTTCGACACACTTATGCTACAGATTGTATTGCCCATGGGTTTGATGCAAAGACGCTGAGTGAATTGCTGGGACACGCTGATGCCAGTATTACTTTGAATCGATATGTGCATTCTTCTATGCAGATGAAGCAGGAATATGTAAAGCGACTGCAATTGACGGGATAATGTTTCGCCGTCAAAAAACCGTATGGAAAATGCAAAAAGTATCGGAAACAGCGTAATTTTTTAGGCTTGAATGGTCAATGGGCGGATTTTACGAAATAAAAATGCTTCTTTCCTTTTAGTATCTCCAGTGATAAACCATCTATTCTTCTTGCTTTTTGGGTTTTTTTATGGTATTATGGAAATAGAGAGAGAAAGCTAAGAAAGGGGCATATTACGTGATTTGTATAGCAATGTGTGATGATGAAATCATGTTTCTTCAAACATACCAGAAAAAAGTTTCAGAATTATTTCAGGAGCATAATATAGACTGCAAAATTGATACATACACAGATGCCAGACGGTTTTTAGAACATTGTGAAAAAACGTCCTATGATCTCATTTTTCTGGATATTGATATGCCGGAGCTGTCTGGAATCCAGCTTGCTTCTAAATTCCGTGACAATGGGTTGGATACGACACTTGTATTTGTGTCCAGCCATGATGATTTCGTATTTGAAACATTTCGCTATAATGCGTATCGTTTCGTTCGCAAGAATAAACTTCTCAGTGATACACAGGAAATGATTTCTTCTTTCTGTGCCGCCTTAAAAATGAAATCTGTTATAGTTCGACTTGATTTGGATCAGCAGAGGACACTCGAACAAAAAGTTTCAGGCATTGCATATTTCTATTCCATTCGACATGATATCTATTTTGTAACCGCACAAAAAGAATCGATTCGACTTGCAATGCACACATACACAATGAATGAATTGGAAAAGCAGTTTACGGAGAAAGGCTTTATTCGAGTACATAGAAGCTATCTGGTGAATTATGCTTGGATTTTACAAATCAAAGGAGATCAGGTGTACCTGAAAAATTGTCAAGATAAAATGCCATTAAGCCGAGGCAGAAGTGAGGAAGTAAAATTACAGTATCAGCGATTGATTCGGGAGGAGGGTGTATTATGATTTGGCAATGTACAGAAATTCTTGCAGTTATCGTGGAATGTATGATCGTTACACGAATGCTGATCCAATACTTTAAGTTTCGATCGGAAGATTATCGGATTCTGAAATGGCTTCTCCTGTTTTCGTTGTTATTTGCAACAGATATGGCAGGGACTTTCGGAATGGCAAACGAAACGTTTTTGATTCTCAGTTGCTTGTTGATCGAAATTGTATTTTCCGCCATTTTTTTAAAAGGAAGCACATTTGAAAAAGTATTGATTTCAATCATCAATTATGTTTTAGTATATTTTATCAATCTTCCGGTGATGTCGGCAATCAGTGCTCTTACAAATATCTCGATATTACAGCTTCAATCTGCACAGAGTGTAGAGCGTATTGTTTGTTTATTCATTACAAAATTATTGTATTTTGCGGCAACACAGTTCATACTATCATTTCGCAGAAAAGAAGAATATCATTTCAAACGTAATGAGTGGATTATCATATTATCAGCATTTCTTTTTACACTTTTTATTGGATTTGCAATTTGTCTTGTGTTTATAAATGGCTATTTTACATCATATATCTATCTTGCAATTACGTTGCTTCTGTCTGGATTAGATGTTGTTATTTTTATATTTCTGAGAAAAATGAACCGCACAAGTCAAATTGAAAAAGAACGAGATATTATGGAAATCCAGTTACAGCGGCAGCAAGATGAAATGCAGCGTCTACAGCAGCAGTATGAAGAAATCTCAATTCTTCGTCACGATTTTCGGAATGGAATCGATTGTTTGTGCGGTATGATAGAACAGGGAGATTGCTCCGGAGCATTGGCGTATGCGAAACGATTTAAGGAGCGAAAAGTAAATACAATTTTGTCGCAAGTACAATGCTCAAGTACCATGTTAAATGCGGTTGTAAATGCAAAATTCAATGATGCGCAATCCAAAGGAATCGATACCTCATTGCGGTTAGTCGTTCAAATTCCCCATGATTTGGAGTTCGATCTTAGCATCATGCTGTCTAATTTGCTGGACAATGCCATAGAAGCCTGTGAGAAAAATCCGTCAAATGCACAGATACTTCTGACAATTTCAGAAGAGGCAGGCTATTATCGGATTGTGGTCAGAAATACAATTGCCGCATCTGTTTTGAAGAAGAATCAGGAATTAAAAACAGAAAAAGCAAATAAAAAGCTGCACGGCTGGGGACTGCGTTCTGTTACGGATCTTGTATCAAAACGAAATGGATTGATTGATTTTTATGAGAAAGAAGGGATGTTTTATGTAGATATTCTTCTTCCAATAGAGGAAAATCTGCATTTGGGGGACTAAAACCTGCATTTGGGGAACAAAGTATTGATTTTTACGACAAAATGCGATATGATTGACTTATCGGAAAGAAGGTGATAAAAATCATCACATTTCTTGGAAAGTCCATATCGCATTTTTTATGCAAAAAAAAAGTGATTGCGGAACAAGAAGTCGAAGTTTATCAATATGGATTTGAAATTCTGATTTCTACAGCCTTGGGGTTGTTGATAACAATGGCGGTCGGAATTGTCTTGAATATGTTTTTCTTGTCTGTATTGTACTATGTGATATTTGTTACAGTTCGTCAGTGGACTGGCGGTTACCATGCAGATTCTTACCTGAAATGTAACCTTACATTTGCAGGGATCACATTCTTTACGTTAGGTATGACAAAACTCAGTTGCATGAGGGAAGTGTATAATCCGACCATACATGGATTGATATTAGTGACTGTGTTGTTGATCGTATGGAAATATGCACCGGTAGAAAACCCCAATAAGCCTTTAACAGAGGAACAAAAGAAAAGAAATCACAGAGCAGCTTTCATTGCTGTAATTGTTTTGGAAGCATTAAGTTGTGGTTTGTATGTATTTTCTTCTGAAGTATCGGCTTTGGCAGCATATACCTTGTTCAGTATTGCAGTACTAATTTTAATATCAAAAAAATAGAAAAGGAGGGAATAGATATGAACAAGATTCAGAATGCATTGCTGAAAAAAATTGCAGGTGTTGGAAAAAGTGCCGCAGTTAAGGCAGCCGGAGCAGCTTCTTGGGGCTGCTGTCATCAGCCGAAGGAACCGAAAGCTCTTCAGAATCTGAAGAAGTAAAGCGGAGTAATTTCAGATTTCACATTGAAGTTATCATTCTTTTTGCTCTGAATATGTACGTACAAGATCTTGGGTTAGGGCGTAGAAAGATGGCTTCTTTTGAGAAATACAATGGCCAAGTTTAAGAGAATTGTTGCGGCTGTGATGGTTGCAGCAACGATGACAACTTCTGCAATTGGTGGTATGAGTGCGAATGCAGATTATACTGACACTAATATCACTAACTTTATTGCACCGCCGAGTGCAGCAGGAACCTTCAATCCGTTGCCTCTTTCTCAAAATGGTGTTAGAGTAAAATCTACTGACACAAGCGTATATCTTAACGTCACAAAATCGACTTACAATGTATCAGTTCAAACCTGGGGACTCACAGATACAAGATGGTCTGCCTCTGGAAAAAACCGTACTTGCAATGCATATGGTTCCCTGACTACTTCCGTCACTGTTTCTGTAGGTCACCGCTATCAGATTAAAAACACAATCAATGAGAGTGGTTATTCTTGTGCGGGACTTAAATTCTGCTCAACGAATCAGTATAACTCCTCCACCATTACTGGTAAATGGAGTCCTGATTATTCTTATGAAAGCGGCGTAATCGTCGCAGGTTAAGTAGATCGGTAGATGCAGTAGATACAATTGGCTTTTATTAACAATTAATGATATGTCAGATGGAATAATTCATTCTGTCTGGCATTTCATATATCTATCCATAAAAATAATATATAAAATATTATACTTTTGAAAGGAGCGGTATCTTTGAAAAAATTATTGAGTGTGATTTTTGTCCCTTCATTTTTGTTAATGAGTGCTTGTTCTCTAAGTGAAGTGCAGGTTGAAAAAATTTCTGATGAAAGTTCTATCATAGAAAATCGTGCAAATGTAGGATCGGATGAAAGTTCTGCAACAGAAAATCGTGAAGATACAGGATCTGAGGCTGGTATACCGGAAAGGGCTGCGATCGGAGATAAGCTTTTCGCAGAAAACCTTGTAATGAACGGCGGAAGCGGTACGATTTATTGGACAATTAATAAAGCAGAAGCCTTTAAAACGGCACAGGATGCAGGGCTTCAGCTTGATGATATGTTTTCAGGCGAATTTGCGGATGGAATCAATTGGAATGCAGCAGAAAATACATTTACAGATAATTATGTACTTGTAATGCTGCATATTACGATTGAAAATGTTGATGCAATTTCACGTGATTATGCAGAAGAACCAGAAAAATATGATAAATATGATTTCAGAGTGGATGCTCTTGGAGGGTGTTCTTATGGCCCGCTTATGTATTTCAGTAAAATGGGAGAATGCAGTGCACATCCCCGTGCTTTTCATCTCGAACCAGGAGAAAGTACAGAAATGGATGCCGGATATCTTGTTGATTTGCGGGAAATTGATTTGAAAGAAGTAACATTTAATACAGCAGCGACTCCGGAATATGGTACAATTATTGCATTGAATCTAAGCTGAGGTGTGAAATGAAGAATATTTTCAAATTTGAATGGAATCGTATGATTCACAGTAAAACATTTTTGATTTCTGCAATAGCAGCCTCTTTGATGATTATTGCAGATGTTGTAGCGTGGTTTCTACTATATTTGCAAGGAATAGATGTGGATACCAGTATTTTTTACAAATGGCTTGGTGTTAATCGTGGAATGAATGCCGGGGTTTATTTCTTTATAGCACTTCCGCTGTTAACTGCGTTTGCATATAGCTGGAGTGTTAGTTATGACCGAAACTCCGGTTATATTTCTCAGATTATCACGAGAACCAGCCGCAAAAAATATTTTACAGCCAAATTTCTGGTGACCTTTATTAGCGGCGGAATAATTTTTGCTGGTGCATTGATTTTGGATTATGTATTGCTTGCCATATTTTCTCCGGCATATACTCCCATTCCGGGGGATTTGGCATCCAGCATGGATCCGTTTCATTTCTGTTCTGAAATATTTTATCAGAATCCATATTTGTTTATGCTGATATGGTTCGGGATTGCTTTCCTATGGGGCGGGGCGATGAGTTGTATCAGTATGGCAGCTGGCATGCTGATAAAAAAATATGTGATCTCAAGCATTGTTCCGTTTCTTGTATTTACAGCAGAGCAAATACTTGCACTATATGTTATGCAGAGATATACAATTACCGTAAAAGGAACATCAATTGGTCTTGTTTGGACGGATATGTTGTATGCAGCTCCTATGACGACGTCGCTTCCGGAACATATCCTGCTATGTATCGCTCTGATTATCATGATATCCACGCTTATTTACATTTTACGAGGAAGAAAATATGAGTGTCTTTAAGTTATGGTTATGCGATATACGGGAAGGTATTTTTAAGAATAAGCGATATACGATAGTTCCATTTATTTGTATATTTGAATGTATGTATGCACATATGAGTATAAATTCCTATCAATTATATTATGATGTCCATAGCAGACCGACTTTTTTGGCGCTTTGGGCAGAAATCTTTCACGGCTGTGACCCAATTACAAAAAATCCAGATCCCAATCTTAAAATTGAACTGCCATACTTCTGGATTGCTATTTTTATTTTTGCCATATTTATCGGATTTGATTATATGCATAATGATCTGACACAGTTTGGAATACAGGTTCTTTCAAGAACCAGAAAACGAAGCAGATGGTGGATCTCAAAATGCTTCTGGTGTTTATCTTCCGGAATTTACTTCTATATCATTTTTCTGTTGACAGCTATTGTTTTCAGCATCATCAATGGATACGATTTGACGCTTTCTGGAAGCACAGAATTACTCAATATTATTGCAGATAGAAGTGTTATATATACATTTACAGGGATATCAGAACTGAACATATTTCAAGAATTATGGATGCTGTTTTCACCTATGTTGGTTATTTGCACTTTCAATATGATACAAATGATACTCTGTCTATTTATAAAGCCAATGTATGGATATTTACTTATAGTAGGTATTTTGATATTAGGTATTCTAACGGATATTCCACTGGCATTTTCTCGTTGTGGAATGATCACTTTCAGTGATTATTTTTTTGAAGACGGGTACCATATATCAATTGAACTTGCAATTTGTCTGATCTTGATAATGGCTTCGATATTAATAGGCACGTTATATTTCAAAAAATATGATATATTGCCTGATAAGGAATGAGGTTTGACATGACAATCACATTAAAGAATGTAACGAAAAAAATCAGAGGAAATACCGTAGTTGATCATATAGATCTGACGTTAAGTAGTGGGATGGTATACGGTCTTTGTGGATATAATGGATGCGGAAAAACGATGCTGATGAGACTGATTGCAGGATTGATCCATCCATCTTGTGGAGAAATTGTATATGACGGAAAAATGTTGGGAAAAGATATTGATTTTCCTGAGAATATGGGAATTCTCATTGAAAATCCAGCGTTTCTAGGCGGAATGACTGGTTTTGATAATTTGAAGTTACTTGCATCCATTCAAGGAAAAATTTCAGATGATATGATAATGAAATCAATCACTCGCGTTGGTCTGGATCCAAAGGACAAAAAGAAGTACCGCAAATATTCGCTTGGTATGAAACAGCGGCTTGGAATCGCTTCCGCCATTATGGAGATGCCGGATTTGGTGATTCTAGATGAACCGACCAATGCGCTAGATGCAAACGGCGTGGAAATAACAAAAAAGATTATTGCCGAAGAAAAAGAACGGAGTGCACTTGTTATTATAACATGTCACGATCAAGAAATTTTGGAAGATGTATGCGATGTAATATATACGATTGAACATGGCAAAATTACAAACGAAAAAATTATGCAGGCGGAGGCAAACTCAGAATGAAAAAGCGAATAATTGGGGCAATCGCAATTGCGTGTGCAGTGATATGGTGTATCCGCTATTACACATTAAATGGGACATTTGCAGTTCACGGTATTTATCAGGAAGAAGTTTATACCATGTATGACGTTGTAGAATTTGACGATTGTATGTCATATGGTGGTTATGAAGCACCAGGGTATTCTATTGTATTAGAAGCAGCACGCATTGTTGATGCAAAAGACTATCTGGAAGAATTGGGAAAGAACGTCGGGGATTTTCAGTATCTTTCAGAACGTTATTTGGAACTGACATTGACGGTTTCAAATTGTGGTGACTACAAAGATGGAATGAACTTTTATGGACTTCCTGTTATCGGAACAAACTGGTATGCTTTTTATGATAATGAGGTAACTGCATGCATCAATCCCTTTTTTGAAAATAACTATGATGCTGCTTGGGGATGCGGTGTAAATAAAAATTCCAATGCGACAGTGAAGATTGCATATAATCTATATGAAAATATGTTTTCAACTAAGCAATGGTCAAATATGAATCAAGAAAAAATGTGGCTGTGGGTTACATTAAAACCAATTGATAAGAGAATTGCGATTACTCTGTAATTGATATAATGTTTGTAAAATTGAATGGATGTATTAGTACTACAGATAATTTAAAATATACCAACATCCTAAGAATGCTTAAAATTCAACCACCTAAAAAAGGCAGTTCTGTCCGGCAAACAGCTGGGCAGGACTGCCCTTTCTATTTTTTCTCAAGCAGCATACAATCCGGCGAAATGACCGGTTTTGTATGTTGCTTTTTTCTTTCTCCTACCTGTTCATATAAAATTTACATCTAAAACCTTCCCATTTTGCTTCTCTCAATTGTCTTAGTAATTTCAGGAGGGCAAAAAGGGGCTTCTCAAAACTGAATATGGAGGGAGGGAAAATAATGTCTGCTCCCTCGAATGATGATCAGCTGAAGCTTGAGATTTTCGATAGTTTCAGTAAAACAGTGATGAGAAATGCAAGCAGAAATTTCGCCGCTGCTGCAAA
>NZ_JAJFCK010000058.1 GCF_020709055.1 Ruminococcus callidus | reverse complement strand
TGCAACAAAATTTGCCGAAAAGACGTAGATAGACGCCTATGAACACGAGCTCTCAATGTCCTCCCGGGTTCTCCGGCATTCCTGCGGTGCCTGTTTGGCTTCCTGAAACGCCAGTTTCACAAAAAGACCGGAGCCAATGGGGCGCATGGTTTTCAGCATGCCCTCCGGAAAAACGAAGTGTGTGCCGTGGGGGGATACGGCAATCTCCGCATTGCAGTCATTTCACAGCGGAGCGTGCCGTGTAGTCCTCTCATGTTAAAATGCAAATTTGCACATGATTCAACTTCATTTTAGAATTATTTTTATTCAACTTTCCTGATAAATCAAAAATAATCATATTTTTTCTGACTGGATGTCAAAAAAATTGAAAAAAGTATTGCGTTTTGAAAATTGATATGGTATAATTAGAGTGCGATCTAATTATATATGAAAGTGGTGTAGAACATGTCGAGAAGATATGATAAGGAGGACGCCAGGCGGAGGATTCTCTCGGTCTGTGTGCGTTTGTTTATTGAGAAAGGGTACAGCCGGACGACCAATGCGGAGATTCTGCGGCTGGCGGATGTGACCAACGGAACATTTTATAACATTTTCAAGTCCAAGGATGGCATCCTTTTGGAGCTGACAGAATTCATGTTTTCCAACCAGTTCAACATTGCAGGACAGCTTGCCGGCACGACGACCGATCCCATCTTCCTGTATGCGCTGGAAACCTCGATTCAGATGACGCTGACGGAGCTGAATGAGAATCTGCGGGAGATCTATGTGGAGGCGTATACCCACCCGCAGGTCGCGGAGTACATCCATCATAAGACGGCAGCGGAGCTATCCAGGATTTTCGGCAGCTATCTGCCGGAGTGCAGCGAGGCGGACTTTTTTGAACTGGAAATTGGAACCGCAGGCATGATGCGGGGCTATATGGTGAGGAGGTGTGACTGTTATTTTACGCTGAAACGAAAACTGCAGCGGTTTCTGCGGATGAGCTTCAGCGCATACAATGTGCCGAAAGAACAGCAGGATGCGGTGATCTCACAGGTGCTGCAAATGGACATCACGTCCATTGCCAACATGGTAATGCAGCAGCTGTTTACCGCACTGGAGATGAAGTATGACTTCGTTCTCACAGAAAAAACAGACGAAGAAACCGGGAAAACGGGAACCAACGCAGGCAAGCTCTAAGATATTCTGCGGAGCATATGCAAAATGAACAAGAGGTGAATGAAATGAAAAAACATTTGGGAAAACAACATGCGCCGGGGGGCGCAGCGCATAAAAAGCGAACAGCTGCCGTGGTGACGGTTATGACGCTCTGTCTGGCAGTGTCTGTTGCAGGCGGACTGGTGGGTTATCACTGTTATCAGGAAGCCAAGAACCGTATTACCGTGTCCTTTGACACCGACGGCGGCAGCGAGATTCCGGCGATGGCGGTGAAAAAGGGAACCACACTGGAAAGCATCCCCTGTGCTGATCGGGAGAACAGCGATTTTACCGGATGGTATTACGATGAGGCGCTGACGCAGCCCTACTTTTCGGATGACGCATTCGATGCCAACACAATGCTGTATGCAGCATATGAGGAGGACAGCGACGAGGTCTATGAGAGTGAGTCGGCCTATGTGCCGGACTGCGATGCATCGGCATCCATCATTCTCCAGTCCGATGACGAGATCACGGCGGAGAATCTGGGGGAGTATCTCACAGTGGACTCCTATCTGGGAACTATGCCCAGCGGTTTCACGGTAACCTCGCTGGGTGACGGCAAATACGAAATCACACCGGAACAGGCGTATCAGGCGGGCTGTACCTATGATTTCTCGACTTCCAACGGCGCTTCTATCGTTACGGAAGAGGAAGGAGAGGTCACCTCACTGTCCCAGCGGATTCACAAAGAGGATGCGGAAACAGTCGTGCTGAAAAACGAGATCCTCTATTTGGACTGGGACAGCGTGATTCGGGACGGCTCGGACTATGCGCTGTACATTCCGCAGCGTGATACGTACACCCTGACGGAGGGCATGCCCATCTGTCTGCTGGACGGCTACACGGAATGGGTCGCTGCCGGAGAAGATCAGGATACTTTCGGACAGCTGTTCAACGATGCTACGCTGTTCCTCAAAACTACGGCGGTTTTTCTGCAAAGACCGTTGCCGGTCAGCCGGTATCCGGCGACACATGGTACTACGTGACGGCAGAGGACGGCGAGCTTGCCGATGTCATTGACGATGTGGACATCTACGCAGAATACAGTGTGCCGGCGAAAGAGATGATCGACACGGTGGAACTGGAAAAGAGCATCAGCGAGAGCGCCGGCGTGAACCAGATCGCCGACCTGCTGACCTGTGCCGTTGCAGACGACGCCACATTTCTGCAAATGGCAGATGGAGATGTTCGGGTGGATGACCTCCTGCTCAACTCCCTCTCCGCCTCGGCAGCAGACGGCAATTCCCTCTTGTTCCGCAGCGGGCTCAGCATGGGAAACGAAAAGGGCGTCAAGATTCCGGTGCGTGGGGATAACATCACCGTCAGCGTGTCGTGGAGCGGTGACAGCGCCTCCAACCCGAATTTCCCCGGCGTGGATGCAAGCGACCCGAACAACAACCAGTGGTCAGCCATGCGTGTCAAGATCAACTTTGAACGGGAGATCAAGGGCGTTGCAGTAAAAGCTGCGGTGGATGTCACAGAATATCTCAAGGTGACCATGCAGGGCTATAAGGAGTGGGACGGCAGCAAGATCTCATTTGACTACGCTGCAAACATGTACTCCCAAAGCAACTTTGATTTCAGCGTGCAGGTGCGCACAGACGGCGGTGACTGGACGGACATCTCGGACAGCATCAACAGCAGCCTGAGCTCTGCCGACATGGTGCAGAAGTATCAGCAGATGATCGGCGCAGACGGCGGATATATCGACCTGTGTGATGTGGAGCTGGTGGGAAAGGATTTCTATGTCATTCCGGAGTTCCCGATTTTCACTGTGCATCTGGGCTTGAACTATGTGCTGAAATTTGACCTCTCTGCCGGCATTACCAGCAATTTCAGCTATCTGGATGCCACACAGATCGGTATGCGTGGAAAGACGGGAGAGGGCATCCAGTCCTATAAAAATGAACTGGTGGGTGCGAACCGCTATGCCTATAATCTGGATGCCTGCGGTTATCTGGGCATCAAAACCGGTTTAAAGGGCGAACTGACCCTCTCGTTTACCGGACTCCGGAAACTGGGAGAAGTCGGAATCACGCTGGAACTGGGCACGTATGTGGATGTGTACGGTTATCTGAGTCTGGAGATCACGAAGCCGCAGCAATATTCCGGCAAGGTCAATAAGTCGCTGTCCGGCGGCTACTATATGGAGATGGGCATCTATCTGGAAATCCGATTGATCGCCCGATCGCAGACCTTTGATGTGGAGGCAGGTGTGACGCTGCTGGATGAGAAGTGGAAGCTGCTCTCTCTCGGCAATCGCTATGTGGCGTGTGGCATCAATGGTACCGGAAATGCCGAGTACTTCATGCACACCAACAGTGCGGATATCACGGATGTGTGCGGTTTGAGCACGACCTGCTTAGACCTCAAAACCGGTGAGCTGGTGGAGAATATCCCCCTCAGCAGCCTTGGGAAATTCTATCCGCATATCTCGGATTCCTCGTTTCAATTCAGCAATATGCAGCTGAGCATTGACGCAAGCAAGTCGAAGCAAAAGACAAGAGTCGCAACCATCGACCTGTATTGCAGTGTGCCCATGCTCACCGCTGCCAAGAGCAACGACGAGGGCTATGTGTGCATTACCACCAAGCTATACTGGGCAGACCCGAATCTGGCAGTCAACTCCATTGCGGATTTCAGCAAGACGTTCCGTGCGGTTTACTATCTCAAATTCCCCGACGGCACGCTCCGGGAAATGGATTCCAAGGAAGTGCGCATGGGAGAGAGCGTCGGCTATTTCAGCTTTAGCATGTATCATGGCGGTTACGATCACATCTACCAGATGGAGGATGCGCTGTATACCGACACAGAATCCAACGTCGCAAGCTTTGCGGATATGGACCGTGCGCTAAAAGATGTGTATCTCACAGAGGACACCGCTTATTATCGTAACGCAGAGAAGAAGCAGTTTTATGTCAGCTTTGTCTACTACGACAGCTTGGCAGGATGCTGGAAGGGTGACATGCGTGTCTGCGCTGCCGGCGACATTCCGGTTGTGCCGGAGACAGCCCTGAATACACCGGCGCTGAAACAGTGGGATGGCCACGACAATGCAGCGGGCACGGATGTGTCGGCAATATCTGCGCTGTCGGATAATCCGAAAAACTATTATTATCAGTGGAGCACCATGGGAGAAGATCCCAGCCGGTCATTGAAAGTATATCAGGGAACAGAACAGCAGGTGCAAAATCAGATCGAGAATTATTTCAATGATCTTAAGGCAGAAGAAACCGGAAAGAAAACCCACTATAATCCGGAGAGCACATTTACGCAGACCTATGCCGCAAGCTATAACGATTGCAATGTCACATTTATCTACGGAAAAGATGGCGAGGAATATTCCGCATCTTCTACCATGAAGTTTGATTCGCCGATCACGACACCGGACAACGCCTATTTTATTGAGAGCGTAGGTTATCTGGAAGGATGGGACGTGGACGGCGACGGCATATCGGACATTGGCAAGGATAAAAATAATAATTTTGTATTTCCAAATGCGACAACGGATGGCCTGGTATATCGGGGAATCTATGAACAGCCTGATATCAGGGTTCACGTACAGGCGTATGACACGGCTCAAAGAGACTATGTAGAGGTGGCATCTTTCAGTGCCAAGAGCCTGCAGCAATTCACCTTTGACGGGAAAAACGTATTGCTGGATGGGGAAAAGGTCATTCTGGACGGCGACACTGTCGACTGTTTCCAGAAAGCACTGGATCAGACCAGTGCAGATGCAGAGTTCCTCGGCTGGGAACGCTCGGCATATAGCTACTATGGTTTTCAGAGTGTCAATGAAACCGAATCTTTGTCGTATCTTCAGAGACAGTGTTACTTCCGCCCGAAGTGTCAGGTCTATCGGAATCTGACCTATTTGCCCGCAGAGGGAACGAAGCTCAAGAGAACGGTAGACGGCGTGACACAGGAGTTGGACAGCTACTGTGCAAAGATTACACAGGGCATGTATTACACGATGTACTACTGGTGGGGCGATTTTGATTATTCTGTATTTCAGTCGGAAAACGCAGATGAGGTCACTTCCTTTGTGGGATGGGATTCCAACAATGACGGCGTTGTCGACTATGGCCCCAGGGACGGCGTTGTGGTTCGGGGAGATATGACCTTGCGGGCAGTTTGCGAAACAAGGAAGCTTCAGGTCAATGTTGAAGATATTGCATCGCCCATTCCGCTGGACTTTCCGGATGAAGTTCTGCCGTTCATTACGGACAACACAACAGGCGATGGCTCCGACGGATACCATTATTCCTTTGAGGGTGTGTATTCGGATTATCTGAAACTGGACGCTTATATTGAAGGTCTCTACAAGACTACCAGATATGTTGATCCGGAAACGGGATATACGGTGTTCTATTATCGGTGGATGGCATCGACGACAACGCATACGTATTATCCCAATGGGAAAGCCGAAACCGTTTGGTATCAAAGAACGATGACCATTCGAGAAGTGCATAACGGACACACTGTCACGTTCAATGCGGGTGAAAACGGATACTTCCGAAATACTGACGGAACCCAAAAAACGGAGTTTACCAGGGAACTGGATAACGGCACTTACTCCCTCAGCGAAATCACCAAGTATTACAATACAAAACCATGGCGTGATGCAGAGGGTGATGTTAAATATTTCGTGGACTACTGGACCGATGAGAACGGCGACAAAATCGAAAACGACGAATTTGTGGTTTCCAAGCAGGGAAAGACGCTGACTGCCCACTGGTCGTACAAGGCGCATGCCAAGCTGAAAACCGGCAACTGGATCTATGGCGATTACACGAGTGAGGTGCCAGGAAGCATGTGGATGCCGGCAGGAACGTACAAATACGGCGATCTGATCCCGCCGCCGGTGTCAAATCACTTCTCGAAGCGGTATCGCTACGAAGTCACTGGCTGGAAGGATAGCCGTGATACCGAGGACATCATACACTCGCTGGACGAGGAATTCACTTTCTCGCCGAAGGATGATGTGACATTTACCGCACAGTGGGAACTGACGGGACTGGAACTGAGCTTTGACACCTACGAAGATTTCAAAAGCGGAACGGGCAATCTGCCGCTGGAAGAGAATTTTAATTTCACGCACAGCGTGATACTTCCTCTTGGAGAACACAGCGTCAGTGATTTCCCGATTCTGAAAGATAAGGAATCCGGCTCCTTTACGTGGCGCTGTGCCGGCTGGAAAGATGCCGGCGGCAATATCTATTATCTGAATGACGAGAATGCCAAGATCAGTTTGACCACAGAACCAATCGCACTGACTCCGGTTTCAGAAGTTGCCGCAGCGGATGTTCGCTTCTATGGCAATGATGGCATTTTCGAAGATGGCAGCCGGAACGTCACAAGGCGGCTTCAGGTTGGCGACCACAATGTTGCCACAGATTTCCCTGTTCCGACTCATGAGAATACTATGTACGAGGAATACACCCTTGCCGGCTGGCGTGTCAATGCGACGCGTGATGAACCGGAGCAGTTTCTCGCATTGGATGATGTTTTCCACATGAAGGACACAACCCGTTCTATTGCTGCGATGTGGGAGATTCGGGAACTGGAGCACTGCTACAGCTATATTTACGACGAAGAATCGCACTGGCAGGTTTGCCAGAATGAATCGTGCCGTGACATGCCGGAGGGGGAGAAGCAGGCGCACACTTTGGATGCAGACGGAATCTGTACCGTGTGCGGTTATGGCTGTGTGACACCGCCTTGCGTGGACGGCGTCTATGAGATCTCCAATGTGGCGCATCTGTATGGATTTGCCAAGCTGGTAGACAGCGGCGAAACTGGCGCAAATGCCGTGCTGACCTGTGACATCACTGTCAACGAAAATGTGCTGGACTCCAACGGGGCATGCGTGGGCAGAGATATGATCGGCTGGACTCCCATCGGAAAAGACAGTCCCTATACCGGTATCTTTGACGGACAGGGACATTCCATCAGCGGCCTGTACTATAACAATCAGGCGTACAATGAGGGACCGGGCTATGCAGGTCTGTTCGCTGGGATTTATGGCGCTGAGGTCAAGAATCTCACCATTGCGGACTCCTATTTCGCTGCAACATTATACGGCAGCAGCATTGGCAGTATTGCAGGGCGTGCAAAGAATTCTGTGATCTCCGGCGTGGAGAACCAGGCGACGCTGCAGGGAAGAATTGCCGGCGGTATCTGTGCGGTGAGCATTCAGTGCACCATCGAAAACTGCATGAACCGTGGCAAAATCACCGGAAATGACGGGGCAGCTGGTATCGTCGTATATGCGTACGAAGACGACGAAGAAAATGATGGAATTGCTTTGAACCGTGGAAATCTGATTCAGAATTGCTGTAGCGTCGGCACTTTGAAAGTCATTGAATCGTCGGATATTTCTGCGATTTGCAGAGATAGTATACAGATTGAAAACTGCTACTATGACAGCGATGTTTTGGGTGATGTGATTGACAGCGAGCAGGTTGCCGGAAAAACCAGAGAAGAGATGCGTTCCGGCGAGGTCGCATATCTGCTCTCCCAGGGCGAGAACGGAGACATCTGGGGGCAGACCATCGGCGAGGACGATTATCCGAAGCTCGGCGGTGCAGCGGTCTACCAGAACGGCGAAGTTTACGCCAACGGCGTTGCCAGATTGCAGGGCAGCTCTATCACTCTGGACGGAACCATTGGCGTGCACCTCTACCTCAGCCTGTCGCCGGAGGTAGCGGACGATGCGGGCGCTTATCTGGAACTGCGCTTGCCCGGTCGGGAGAAATGTGTGCTTCCGGTTTCTGAGGGCGAGATCCGATCGCAGGACGGCAGCGAATATCATGTCTTCTCGTGCAGTGTCGCTGCAAAGGATGTGTCGCAGCCGATTCAGGCCAGCATTTACTGCTCGGACGGTACGCTCATGGGCGCTTTCACCTACTCGGTGGAGGAGTACGTGGCATATATGACGGAGCATCCGGACGCATATTCTGCGGAGAGTGTCGCACTGGCACAGGCAATGCTGCAATACGGCGAGTATGCCAAGGCATATTTCGATGGCGACGCTCTTGCGGAAACGGCAGAGATGCAGAACATCACAGCGGACACCTTGTCCGGCTATGTCATGACTAAGAGCGGAACGCTTCCGGATGGCATCACGTATTATGGCTCCAGCCTGCTGCTGGAATCGGAAACCACGGTCAGACACTATTTCAAGGTGGCAGAGGGGACGGATCTCACCGGTTATAATCTGATCGAAAAGGATGGATACTACTACACCGAGGATCGGAACATTCCGGCGGGAAGCCTTGGCGTCACACGAACCGGAACGGTCGGCGGTTGCGGGATTGCGTATAGCCCCATGTGCTATGCCCGTGCCGTGCTCGGCAGCGATTCTGCGAACCAGAATCTGAAAACGCTGATGAAAGCGCTCTATCTGTATGATGCAGCAGCGCAGGCGTACCTCGGCAAATAACCTACCGCAGATTCTGCGGGAATTGTAAACGCAATCATTTCAAAGATGCTCACAGGGAAACCTGTGGGCATTTTTTTGCGGAACATTTTCAACAAGATATTTGCTGCACAAAAAAACGGACATCATTTTGACAGCAAAATGCGTGCCCTGCGGTACAATATACTTACAGCAGGGGAACATCCCTCAAAGCTGTGAAAAGGAGGAATCGTATGGACCATTTGGAATTACTGGACGGCGGTCTGTTTGCGGAGAGCAGCCTGCTGGATGACATTCCGGCACAAAAGCCCCGGAGTGCAGATCTTGCAGATTTGCCGATGTCAGCGGCAGGCGGTATGCCCGTTCCGATCGCATTGAAAGTGGATGTGGGACAAATCGTCACCGCCTGCACCAATGCCTATCGGGATGTGGCGGTCAATCAGGAGATCCAGCGCACCGAACGGGAAAAGGTACGGCAGCTGGCTCGGATACAGATCGCACAGATCGAGGCGGACACCCAGCGGTATCTGGGGAGACTGTTGATTAAGAAAGAGGAGCGGATGGCTATCATCAGTCAGCTCTCCGGCTTATTGACCAAGGAAAAAATCGATGCGGAAGTCGCCACTCTGGTCAAGTATCTCCTGCAATATCTGTTGCAGGACAGTCAGAATCTACAGTATCTCGGCGACAGCCATAGAAATTAAAAAAACAGGAGGAAATCATCATGGGACTTTTTGGAAAAGGCGGTATTTTTGGCGGCGGACTTTTCGGCGGCGGAGGCGGTTCTCTTGGTAAATTTATCATCAGTGAGAGCAAGATCCCGTCGATAGATTTGCCGGAGCGTGTGAAAGAGCGCAACCGTGAGAGCAGCAATCCGCTGGTACAGACAGTACAGGCGATTGACGATGCCAGGGAAGAGGCAAAAGAGATCATGACGGACGGCGTTGTGGAGATGGTATTTAAAGGAAACGAAGACTACCAGACTTCTTTTGAAAAACGTGAGAAGGCGGACAGAATCATACAGCAGGAACGCTCCAAGTATAATCGTGCCTGCGAACAGGTGAATCAGGAGATCGCAGCGTTAAATGCACACATCGAGGAGAGCCAGCGGAGAAAGCGGAAGCTGCTGCAAGGGATTCGGTCAAAACTCTCTGTGCAAAGCACAGGCATTAGCGGGATATTTCAGAACAATTTTTCCGCACCGGAGATGCAATTCCAAGGTTTCTTAGACATGGCATTTGATTCGCTCTTAGGAAAAACCTCGGCAGACGCCCGAAAAGAATCTGCCGATGCATATCTGGAGGATGCCAGAGATTATCGAGTACAGGTCAGCGGAAAGATTGCGGAACTGCACAGTGTTAGCGCAAAAATCGCCTGTGTGGAAACCATTCTGACCGAAGAGCGCACACTTTTAGACGGTTTGGAAAAGTCTCTTGCAGTGAACCGCAGTCTGGAATACGCACAAATTGCCCGGAAGCTGCAAGTGCTGGTTTCCACGTATATCATAGAACAAACCGGCAATCCGAATTCAGTTTATCAAAAGACATTAGACGAGCTGAAAACGCTCTGCCCGAAGTTCTAAGGAGGAATATCATGAAACCGCAAAAAACCACATGGATTGAGTGCCGCAACACCTCCCAAAAGGGATTTGTGGCTTTTTATATGATTGCATCGGGAAAAGAGTACTATCTTTTTCGTCAGAAGTACCGACGAGGTACCTGGAACTTTTATCGGAATGGCGTGCGCTATGAAGTCGCCATTGATTTTCGGCGGGCGAATAACGATCATGGCATGCTCAATGCTATGAAGCGGATTCGTGCCAATACCTGTTACTTAATGAAACACGAGGATGTGCAGATTCCGGAACGGCACAGACCTGTCAAAAAACAGAGAAAGAAGGCAGCCTGAAATGTACGAGAATTATCGCAGAGAGGACATTGAGAATCATATCCATAAGATCGGCTTTCATCCGCTGGATGTGATGGTGACAGGCGCAACGGGTGCCGGAAAATCGTCCACGCTGAACAGCTTCTTTGACAAGGTGGTTGCCAAAGTGGGAGAGGGTGTGGATCCGGAGACCATGGAGCTGTCAGCCTATAGCTTGACCGACCAGATGCGTTTCTGGGATACGCCGGGCTTGGGCGACGGCATTCAGCGGGATGTCGCACACGCCAAGAAGATCACAGATCTGCTTTTGCGGACGCATCACGAGCGGTTTTATTTTCTGGATATGGCAGTGATTATTGTCGAAGCCGGCACACGGGACATCGGAACAACGCTGAATCTGATGGAGCACGTGCTGCGTGGCAATCTTCCGGCAGACCGGATTCTGGTGGCGCTGAATCAGGCGGATTTTGCCATGAAGGGCAGACACTGGGATGCCCGGCACAACTGTCCGGATGCTGTCCTTAAAGCATATCTGGAGGAAAGAGCCGATTCCCTGAAGCGGAGAATTTACGAATCTACGGGAATCCGCCTGTGTAGACCTGTGTACTATTCGGCGAGATACCGCTATCACATCGATAAGCTGTATGATCTGATCATCGATCATATGCCAGATTCCCCGCGAAAAATTTCAGCGTAATATAATGAGAGCTCGTGTTCATAGGCGTCTATCTACGTCTTTTCGGCAAATTTTGTTGCA
>NZ_JAJFCK010000057.1 GCF_020709055.1 Ruminococcus callidus | reverse complement strand
GAAGGTGGGTGAGAAAAGCGACAGCTTTTCGAGGGCGGAGCGAACAAGACCGCTCCGCCCTGTTTGCCGTTTGTAATGCCTTGATTTTGGAAACGTTCCGGTGGAACGTTTCCAACGGGATGTCCCTTTGCTGAAATTGGCGGACACGGCGTGCCGTGTCCCTACAGGACATGCTGCAAAATTGCAGAAGCAAGCATTCAGAAATTTCGCAGAGACGCACAAAAATTCTCCGCCGCTGGACTTTTTCGGAATTTTATGCTATACTTAGTGCAACAACATCGCAGAAAGGAATCTTTTAATCTATGAAGCGTATCGTTCTGCTGGCGGCATCTGCTGCCGTGCTGGTACAATTTACAAAAAACGATCTCACCGCCCTCCAGACACTGGGCTGTGAGATCCACATGGTGTGCGATTTGCAGCAGCCGGCGGTTTCCGCTGCCGCTCTCCACGCCTTTAACCAGACATTCCCGAAACTCATCTGGCACGACATTCCCTTTTCCGACAACGCCCTCTCCCTCCTCCAAAACCACCGGGCAAAGCAGGCGCTGACGGCGCTGCTGGAGGAGCTGAAGCCCGACCTGCTCCACTGCCACGGCACCATCGCCGGCATCTACGGCAGAAGCGTGGCGGAAAAGCTGGGGATTCCGGTATTCTACACCGCCCACGACTTCCGGGTATTTCACGGCTGCCACGGGGCGGAACGGCTGGTCTTTGCGCCGCTGGAACGCCGGCACAGCAGACACACGCAGGTCATGCTGACCGTATGTCCGGAGGATGCCGCCTATGCGAAAAAATGCCTCCACGCTGCACAGGTGGTTGATCTGCCGGACGTGGGGCTGGACTGCGCACGGTACGCCACTCCTCAGCGCAGTGCGGCAGAGGTGCGGCGGGAGCTGCGCATTCCGGAGGATGCCACGGTGCTGCTCTCCGTGGGCACGCTGCGGATGCAGAAGCGGCTGCGCATTGTGTTACAGGCGATGACACGGCTGCGGGAGCTGGATCAGCTGCACTATATCATCTGCGGCGAGGGGCCGGATATGCCCTTTCTCCGGAAGCTGACGGAGAAACTACACCTCACAGAGCGGGTGCACCTGCTGGGCTACCGGACGGACATTCCGGATCTGCTGGGGGCAGCGGACATCTTCTGCATGCCATCCCGCCGGGAGGGCTGCGGCATGGCGGCGCTGGAGGCAATGGCTGCCGGTCTGCCCCTCATTGTCACACGGGTGCACGGCACGAAAACCTATGCGGAGGCAGGGGAGAGCGCCTGCTGTCTGAAAGGCGATCTGGTGCTCGCCTGCGCTGATGCCATCCAGCAGCTCTGCGACAACAAGCTGCTCCGCAAACAGATGGGCGCACACAACCGTGCCGATGCGGTGCGGTTCTCCGGAGAGGGACGGATGATGCAGATGCGGGAGCTGTATCGTCAGGCGATGGACCAATAAGAGTCTGTTTTCTCCATAAAACAGCAGCCGCCGGAAACCATCTGCGTTTCCGGCGGCTTTTTTGGATTGCCTTTCTTAGAACCTGTCTTCACAAGTGTATCCACGTGTCTTTTCGGCAAGTTTTGCTGCATCCTGCGTGAAAAATACTTGCCGGGCGACAGCCCGCCTGCGTATTTTTGCCTTGTCTGCAACAAAATTATGCTCGAAAATCCACATATATTTCTTGTGAAGACCGATTCTTATTTCTCGGAGGGAACGGCGTACAGGTTGGTTTCCCACGCCGGAATGTACAGCTGATGCCGCACATACAGGTCATAGTTCGGGTTGAGCCGCCGGATGAGCAGCGGCAGGGCGAAAATGTCCTCGTTCCGGTGGTAGAGGGACACCATCAGCTTGGGGGAGAAGTGGGCGATGGTCTGGGATGCGCCCCAGAGCGCCTCCCGTTCGCAGCCCTCCACGTCCATCTTGATGATGGTCGCCGGTTTCCCCTGCAGGATGCTGTCCACCGAGCGCGCGTCGATCTGCTGCCCGAAGGCGGACACGGCGGACTGCCGTCCTGCCTTGGTGGCAAAGGGCACAGTGGTATCCAGACACCACGCCACGGCGTTATAGGCGTAGACGTAGTTCATGCCGTCCAGATACTTGCAGAGCTTCTTGAAGTTCTTGCGGTCCGGCTCGATGGCGTAGATGCGGATGTACTTGCCCCGTGTGAGCTGAAGCACCTCCTGAATCGTGTCGCCGTTGTATGCGCCCAGATCCACATAGACCTCGTTGGGGGTGAGGTTGATGATCTTGCGGTAGATCTCCGTCTTGGGGGTTGTGACATCCAGCAGGTAGCGGATGTTGCCGCTGATCTTAAAGTTGATGATGCTGGCATAGACACGGCGGGACTCGTCGTCCGCCAGCATTCCATAGACCTCCTCCAGTTCTGCCGCATGCTCCAGACAGTACTCATAGGTGAACAGACCGCCGCCTGCCACCGGAACATCCGGCACGATGAGGGTATGGCGTTTTCCGATCTCCACGATCTTGTCCACCAGGGACTGGTAGCCGGCGGCAAACGCCAGCACGATGACAAAATCGCTGACCTGTGCTTCGATTTCGGAGAGCTTCCGCACTTTGTAGCCGGCAAACGAATGCCCCCGCACAAAGTCATCGCTTGCAAAAATGCCGGCAAGCGGAATGGACTTTTCCCGAAAGACACGCATGATCTTTTCTGCACCGTCGCCCATCCCGTAGATAAAGATCGGACGGGTCTCCGCCTGTAATTTTTCCCACGAGGACTGTTTCTCTGTGATAAAAGAAAGCATGTTCAGGACCTCCTTTCTCTCTGAATCCGTATGGCGATTATTCTTCCGGCGGGTTCTCCGGCGGCATACCGCCGGGACCCACCATATCTTTGCCGCGGATGCCGAACTGATCCCGCTGCTCATTGATGCAGGCGGTGATGAGGTCGGACACCTGCCGCGGATTTTTGACCGAACAGATCTCCTTTTCCGGGGTGTCCACGTCCTTGCTGAACAGAATGATCGTTCCGCAGCCGAAGAGCCGCTGCCCCAGCGGCAGCTCCATTTTCTTGTCGGTGATGCGGTAGATGTCCAGCTCGTCCTCGGTGATGGTCAGGAATCCCACCCGTGTGATCAGGCGGGTGTCTGTCAGGTAATATCGGGTAAAGGACAGGGGCAGTCCAAACAGCGTTCGCTTTTTATCCGTCCAGAGATACTCCAGTCCGTCTTTGGTTTTTCCGCCAGCCATATCTGTCCTTCCTTTCAAATCTTTTGCTCCAGGTTCCACGAAGGAACCCCTCAGTCAAGCCTACGGCTTGCCAGCTCACAAAAATCAATTTTCATGATAGCCTCCCCTGAAAGGGGAGGGGGACCGCCGTTAGGCGGTGGAGAGGTCCTTTCGTAAAATCCTTTTCAGCATAAGTGAAGACCCCTCAGTCAGTGCTGCGCACTGCCAGCTCTTACCGAGCGGTCCCTTTTGTCACTTCGTGACATTTCCCCATTCCATGGGGAATCACCCCTTTCAGGGGAGCCTATTTTGTGCGGACACGGCACGCCGTGTCCCTACCATGGGATTGCCTTTGCAGAAGCGGACTCTTACAGAGTGATCTCGCCCCTGCCGCCCTGCATGGTGATCTTCCTGTCTGTGCCGGCAACGGAGACGGTGAAGGTCTTGTCGGTTTCGCCGCTCTCGATGGTGATGGTATTGCCCTTGCGGGTTGCGGTGAGCGTCAGCACCAGATTTGCCTTGGTATCGTAAACCGATGCCGAGGCAGACTTGCCGTCCTCCAGATTGCAGATGCAGAAGTCTGCGCCGCTGAGATAGTCGTACTCAAACTGGTTCTCAAATGCACCGAACGCAACGATGGAGTTGGGCTTTGCCAGCACCGGCATCTCCAGGAAGGTGCAGGTCACAGCGTGATACTTGCCGCCCTCGTAGGTCTTGCCGGTGATGATGTCGTACCACTTGCCCTCCGGCAGGTAGAAGTTTGCCACGCCGTCCTCCCGAAATACCGGTGCGCACAACAGGTTATCGCCCAGCATGTACTGCTGATCCAGATAGCGGCAGGCGATGTCGTCAGTATAGTCCATGACCATGGGGCGCATCATCGGGATACCGGTGGTGTGGGTCTTGACTGCCTATGCGAAGAGGTACGGCATGAGCTTGCCCTTGAGCTTGGTAAAGAAGCGCAGGACATCGCAGGACTCCTCGTCGAAATTCCACGGCACACGGTAGGAAGTGGAGCCGTGGAGGCGGCTGTGGGTGGACATCAGACCGAATGCGCACCAGCGCTTATAGACATCCGGCGAAGCGGTTGCCTCGAAGCCGCCGATGTCGTGGCTGAAGAAGCCGAAGCCGGAGGAGCACAGGGACAGTCCGCCACGGAGAGTTTCCGCCATGGAGGTGTACTCTGCGGAGCAGTCGCCGCCCCAGTGTACCGGGAACTTCTGACCGCCGACGGTGGCGCTTCTGGCGAACAGGCACGCCTGTCCCTTGCCGTAGTAGTCCTCCAGCACCTCGAACACGGTCTTGTTATACAGATACGTATAATAATTGTGCATGGCAATGGGGTCTGCGCCGTTGTGGTATACCACCTTGGTGGGGATGCGCTCGCCGAAGTCGGTCTTGATGGCAGTCACGCCCATCTCGCACAGCTTGCGCACGCCGGATGCGAACCACTTGGCTGCCTCCGGATTGGTAAAGTCCACGATCGCCATACCTGGCTGCCACATATCGGTCTGGAAGACGCTGCCGTCCGGATTCTTCAGGAAGTAGCCCTTCTCCACGCCGATGTCAAACAGGCAGGAGCGCTGGGAGATGTACGGGTTGATCCAGCAGCACAGTCCCAGTCCCCGGTCTGCCAGACGCTTCAGCATTGCCGGCGGGTCAGGGAACTGGGTCAGATCCCACTCGAAGTCCGTCCAGTGGTATTCCTTCATCCAGAAGCAGTCGAAGTGGAACATCTGGAGGGGAATGTCACGCTCTGCCATGCCGCTGATAAACGAGGTAACGGTCTCCTCGTCATAGGTGGTGGTGAAAGAGGTGGACAGCCACAGACCGAAGGTCTTTGCCGGCGGAAGTGCCGGCTTGCCGGTGAGGTCGGTGTAGTTCACCAGAACTTCCTGTAAGTTTTCACCGCCGATGAAGAAGTAGTCCAGTTCCTCGCCCGGTACGGTAAAGGAAACCTTGTTGATAGTATCCGAAGCCACCTCAAAGGAAACCTTATCTGCGGTGTTCACCAGAATGCCGTACTTATTGGAGGTCAGATAGAACGGGATGCACTTATAGCTCTGGTCGGAGCAGGTGCCGCCGTCGGAGTTCCATGTTTCCACGGTCTGACCGTTCTTGACAAAGGGAGTGAACTTCTCGCCGAAGCCGTAGACGCATTCGCCCACATCCAGCGTCAGCTGTTCCCGCACATAGGCACTGCGGCTGTCCTGCGGGAAATTGAAAAATTCGTCATCGGTCTGCACAGAGAGGCGGGCATCCCGATGGAACTTGTTCTCCTGAATGTAGGAGGTGGATCGCCAGCCGCCGCCGGTGATGCGCTTGCCGTTCCGCAGATAGGACACATCCCAGCCGTCTGTGCCCTTCTTGATCTTCACAGTGGTGCTGCCGGCAGTCATGGAGACGAAGCCGTCCTCCTCGTGGATGTCATCCGGCACGTAGCCCTCCGGCAGGTTCAAGTCAAACTGGGGCTTGTTTTTCAGTCCGCCACGATGGTGGGCGATCTGCACACGGATCACGTCCGGCGCAACTGCAGTGTAGATGATCTCGAATGTCACACCGCCGAGTGTCATGGCACGATTCCAGATGGCATTTGCCGTGGCAAATACATGGATCGAGTTCCGGGTAGTTGTCACCTCATACGCCTGCGTTGCATAGGAAACCTCATACCCCCGCTGGTTCAGCCAAAGGCCGTCAGAAAATTTCATGGAAGTACCTCCGTATCAAAAATATGGTTCTGTTTCCATGCGACTTTTCCGGTGCGCCGAAGGTTTCCCGTGCCCGTACCATCTACATGTAAGGCTATTGTATCACATTTGTAACCGAAATGTCAATCTGTTTTCGGGAAAATGTCCAGCCCGGCGTACATATTTACAAATTCACCATAAAACCTGCACAATTCCGCAGGCGCTTTTTTGTGGCATTTTTCCAGAGAAAACGGGTTTCGCAAAAATCGGCAAAATACGCCCTGCTGCACATTTTGACAGCCGCTGTGTATATTCTCCGGCTGCGGGGGCATACTGGGAGTGTACCGGTACGGCAGACGGCAGAAACACCGCATCCCCTGCCGCACCGGTCAAAATTTTTTGGAAACGGAGAAAAACAGCATGGAAATGAAACACAAGAACTCCAACATCAAGTGCTCTGTCACCCAGTGCAAGCACAACATGGTCACCGAAAACTACTGCGGTCTGGACTGCATCTGTGTGGGCACCCACGAGAGCAACCCCACCGTTCCGGAGTGCACCAACTGCGACTCCTTCGTAAAGCGCAGCACACAGGGCTAAGTGCCCGCTCCGGCAGCACCGGCAGAGAAAGGGACCTTGTGTCCCTTTTTTTGCGGTATGCGGAAAAATTTTCCTGATTTTTTCGTCATGTTGCACAAAGGCAAACCATAATTCCATGGCAAAACGGCAAAAAGTCGGGTTATCCCTTGTTTCTTTCTGCAAATTCGGGTATAATAGAAGAGAAATAGCAGCGGCGGCTTCTCCGGCAGGAGCTGCTGTGCCCTGTTCCGAAGGAGGTTGAAGTTTCATGTATGATAAGACAATGACGTTTTCCGTCAGTGATGAAAAAGAGATCGAGATGAAGAAAACGCTGATGATTGTATATGACGCACTGACAAAAAAAGGCTATAATCCGGTGAACCAGATCGTAGGTTACATCCTCTCGGAGGATCCCACCTACATAACCACCTATAACAATGCCCGCAGTCTAATCCGGCACATTGATCGGGACGAGCTGCTTCAGGCACTGGTAAAGTCCTATTTGAAGAACTGAGCTGCCTGAGGCAGTTATCTGGCGGACACGGCACAGCGTGTTCGGCAGGTATTTTGGTTTCATTTTTCGTTTCGATTCAGCGTACAAGCTGCACCCACGCTCCGGTCAATTTGCCGGAGCGTTTTTTGTATAATCCGGCGACAGCGGGGCATGCTATCTCTGGCTGCTGATGCAGCCGGAGGAGGCGAATGCACATGAAACGATGGCTCACAGGGACGGCGGGCGTGGTGCTCGCCGCCGGCATGCTGCCCCAGACGGCAGTCTGTGCAGTAAGCAATGCCGTCATCGGCTACGGACAGGGCACGGCAGTGGATGCCGAAAACCGTCCGCTGGATGCGCTGGCGTTCGACCGGCAGTATGCCGCATACGGGGCATACGCCACCACCCCGGACCGGACACGGATCATTCTCACGTTCGATCAGGGCTATGAAAACGGCTATACCGGTCAGATTCTGGACACGCTGCGGGAAAAGCACGTGTCCGCCATCTTTTTCCTCACCGGCGACTACGCCAAGCGGGAGGCGGATCTAGTACAGCGCATGATCGCAGAGGGGCACATGCTGGGGAACCACGGCATGACCCACGCCAGCCTGCCGCAGCTGACAGCGGCGGAGGCAGAGGCGGAGATCATGGATCTGCACCGGTACGTGCTGGACACCTATGGCTATGAGATGCAGTATTTTCGGTGTCCCTGCGGCGAGTACTCCGAGGCGGCGCTGGAAACTGCCAGCACATGCGGCTACCGGACGCTGTTCTGGAGCGATGCCTATGTGGACTGGAAGACCGATGCGCAGCCGGATCCGGCGGAGGCATTGGAACGGCTGGTATCCCACGCACACGGCGGGGAGATCCTGCTGCTCCACTCGGTTTCCTCCACCAACGCTGCCATTCTGGGCGATCTCATCGACCAGCTTCGGGCGGCGGGCTATACGCTGTAGGAATTTTCGGGAAACGGTCTGGTCTGCTTTGGTCAGACCGTTTTTCGCTGGGGGGGATACGGAATATCCTGTTTTGGTTTTGTGAAATTGGCGGACACGGCACGCCGTGTCCCTGCAGAGTGCATTGAAAACACTATAAAAAGATTTCACGAAAAGACCCCTCCACCGCCTATCAGCGGTCCCCCTCGTACTGAGCGGTCCCCTCTGCCCTTTGGGCATCTCCCCACCCCGTGGGGAGTCACCCCTTTCAGGGGAGGCTAAGGACACGGCACAAAAAGCATCGTGCGGAAACGAAACGATCTCAAAATCGTTGCCCCGAAAAGGCTGCTCCAGCTGAGCGCAGCTGGCGGGAGGTTCTCAGGAGGCGAAGAGCCTCCTGAGTCGCTGTCCGCAGACAGCGAAATTCCCTGCGCCATGCTTCTGGCGCGCGGAGAAGGTGGGTGAGAAAAGCGGCAGCTTTTCGAGGGCGGAGCGAACAAGACCGCTCCGCCCTGTGTCCCGCTTGCTGTGCCACAATTTTGGAAACGTTCCGGCGGAACGTTTTCAACGGAATATGCGTTGATACGAAAACAAATTTTTGTTTTGTGAAATTGGCGGACACGGCACGCCGTGTCCCTACAGAGTGTGCTGTAAAACTGCTCCGCTCTTTTTAGAGGAGGCTAAGGACACAGCGCAACCGTTCCTGTAAGCATCCTGTTTTGATTTGCGTGATTTTCTTTCAATTCCTATTGACGAACTAGGCGGGATTGTGTTATAATGAGCAGGAACGGGGAATTTTTTGATTCCCTCAGCATGACATACAGAAAGGATTGTTTTTTCATGGAAGAAAAAAATTACCACTTTGAAACCAAGCAGCTCCACGTGGGTCAGGAACAGCCGGATCCGGTCACTGACGCAAGAGCCGTTCCGATTTATGCCACCACCTCCTATGTCTTTGCAAACTCTGCACAGGCAGCAGGCCGTTTCGGTCTGACCGAACCGGGCAACATCTACACCCGTCTGATGAACCCCACCACCGATGTCTTTGAGAAGAGAATCGCTGCACTGGAAAACGGCGCTGCTGCGCTGGCAACTGCCACCGGTTCCGCTGCCATTGACTACGCCATCCGGAACATCGCCGGCGTCGGCGACCACGTCGTTTCCTCTCAGACCGTGTACGGCGGCACCTACAACCTGTTCGCCAACACCTTCAAGGAAATCGGCATCGACACCACATTCGTGGATGCCCACGACGTTGCAGCCATCGAAGCTGCCATTCAGCCCAACACCAAGGCTGTCTATGTGGAATCGCTGGGCAACCCCAACTCTGATGTCGTAGACATGGAGGCAATCGCAGCAGTGGCACACGCACACGGCATTCCGCTGATCGTGGACAATACATTTGCCACACCGTTCCTGTTCCGTCCGCTGGATCACGGCGCAGATATCGTGGTACACTCCGCAACCAAATTCATCGGCGGCCACGGCACTGTCATGGGCGGCGTTGTCGTTGACGGCGGCAAGTTCGACTGGGAGCAGAACGACAAGTTCCCGGGTCTGACACAGCCGAACCCGTCCTACCACGGCGTTGTATTCACCAAGGCTTGCGGCAACATCGCCTATGTGATGAAGCTCCGCACCACCCTGATGCGTGATACCGGCGCAACCCTGTCGCCGTTCCACTCGTTCCTGCTGCTCCAGGGTCTGGAGACCCTGTCCCTGCGTGTCGAGCGCCACGTGGAGAACGCCCTGAAGGTGGTTGACTTCCTGAAGAATCACCCCATGGTCAAGAAGGTGCACCACCCGTCTCTGGCAGAGGGAAGAGAAAAGGAGCTGTACGACAAGTACTATCCCAACGGCGGTGCTTCCATCTTTACGTTTGAACTGAACGGCACCAAGGCGCAGGCACAGAAGTTCACCGAATCGCTGGAACTGTTCTCCCTGCTGGCAAATGTGGCAGACGTGAAGTCCCTGGTCATCCACCCCGGTTCGACCACACACTCCCAGATGAACGACGAGGAGCTGCTCCACGCCGGCATCACCCCGACGACCATCCGTCTGTCCATCGGCACAGAGCACATCGACGACATTCTGGCAGATCTGGAACACGGTTTCGAGGCTGTGAAGGAATAAGAACCTGTCTTCACAAGGTATACAAGTGTCTTTTCGGCAAATTTTGTTGCATCCTGCGTGAAAAATTCTTGCCATACGAAAGTATGCCTGCAAATTTTTGCCTTGTCTGCAAAAAAATTTGCTCGAAAATCCGCATATATTTCCTACGAACACAAGCTCTAAAAACCTGCTTCGGGACAATCGCAAATAAACGCAGCAAACCGTCCTCCCGGAGGGCGGTTTTGTTCGAAAGGAGGATACTGCATGCAAGTTTATGCCGACAACGCCGCCACCACCAAGCCCAGCCGCACGGCTCTGGATGCCATGCTGCCGTGCTTTGAACAATTCTACGGGAATCCGTCCAGCCTGCACCATGTGGGACAGGCCGCCGCTGAGGTGCTGCTTCAGGCACGGCAGGACATGGCGGACTGTCTGGGCTGTGAGGCACGGGAGATCTACTTCACCTCTGGTGGCAGCGAGGCCGACAATCAGGCGCTTCGCTCTGCTGCATGGGCGGGGGCACGAAAGGGAAAGAAGCACATCGTTTCCACCGCTTTTGAGCACCACGCCGTTCTGCACACGCTGGAACAGCTGAAGGAGGAGGGCTTCACCGTCACTCTGCTGGATGTGCACGAAACCGGACGCATCACGCCGGAGGAGGTGGAGGCTGCCATTCAGCCGGACACCTGTCTGGTGAGTGTGATGTACGCCAACAACGAGATCGGCACCATTGAGCCGATCGCCGAGATCGGCGCCGTCTGCCGCAAGCACGGCGTGCCGTTCCACACCGATGCGGTGCAGGCAGCGGGACACGTACCGATTCACGTGCGGGAGCAGAACATCGACATGCTTTCTCTGTCCGGTCATAAATTCCACGGTCCCCGTGGGGTGGGTGCGCTCTACGTCCGCAAGGGCATTCCGCTGCGGAGTCTGATCTGCGGCGGTGCACAGGAGCGGGGCAGGCGTGCCGGCACGGAGAATCTGCCGGCAATCGTGGGCATGGCAGCGGCGCTCAGGGAGGCCTGTGCTGCGCTGCCGGAACACACCACCTATCTCACCGGACTGCGGGACAAGCTCATCGAGGGACTGCGCACCATTCCCCACAGCATCCTCAACGGCGAGCGCACCCGGCGCCTGCCGGGGAACGTCCACTTCTGCTTTGAGGGCATTGAGGGAGAGTCGCTGCTGCTGCTGCTGGATGCTAAGGGCATCTGCGCCTCCTCCGGCTCGGCGTGCACATCCGGTTCGCTGGATCCCAGCCACGTGCTGCTCGCCATCGGCAGACCCCACGAGATCGCCCACGGCTCTCTGCGGCTGTCGCTGTCGGCGGAGAACACACCGGAAGAAATCGACTATCTGATCGAAACCATCCCCCAGGTTGTGGCGTATCTGCGCAGCATGTCGCCGGTATGGCGGGATTTGCAGGAAGGGAGAAGAAGCTATGTTATACAGTGAAAAGGTCATGGATCACTTTATGAACCCCAGAAACGTGGGCGTGATCGAGGATGCGGACGGCATCGGCGAGGTGGGCAACGCCAAGTGCGGCGACATCATGAAGATCTACCTCAAGGTGGACAATGACATCATCACCGACGTGAAGTTCGAGACCTTCGGCTGCGGTTCTGCCATTGCATCCAGCTCCATGGCAACGGAGATGATCGCCGGAAAGCCCATCTCGGAGGCGCTGACGCTGACCAACCGTGCCGTTGCAGAGGCACTGGACGGGCTGCCGGCGCACAAGATGCACTGTTCCGTGCTGGCGGAGGAGGCCATCAAGGCTGCCGTCAAGGACTACTACGACAAGAACCATATCGAATATGATCCGACGATTTTCCGGGAATCGGCGCATGAGGAAGCGTAAAAGCTGCGCTGTTCCATGTGATTTTGAGAGAGCACTTCGAAATGAAGTGCTCTTTTTTGATGCGGTTTTGCGGGGATAAGCGGGAAAGAAGCTGCTGAGCGGACACGGCACAACCTGTCCCTACGGGAAATGATAGAAAAAACATGTGGCAAAACAAAAATGATTTTCAGTGCTTTCCTTATCAGGCTGCTCCAGCTGAGCGCAGCTGGCGAGGTGTTCTTAGAGGGCACGTGCCCTC
>NZ_JAJFCK010000056.1 GCF_020709055.1 Ruminococcus callidus | reverse complement strand
TCGCTTTGCATAAATTTTCTTTTGAATCTTTGTCTAACTTTTTGGGGTCAGTTCAGATCCCGGTGGAGGATTCCATTCTTGTGGAGCTGGAGAATTGCCTCGGCAATATCGAGAAACATGGCGCACGCCTGCTGTACGGTGAGCCGGCGAATCTTTCCGCTTTCCACCAGACTCGCCAGGTACGTCTGATAGGACAGCCCTACCGGCGTGAGCATCATGAGTCTGATATTGGTGGTATGGCGGGGATTTTTGCGAGCCTCCCGAATGGCACGCTGAATCTCAGGAATAGGGGTGTGCGCCTTGAGAGGCAGCACGCCGGCCACCCGGCTGCGCTTCATGGCATAGTAAAGTTCGATCTCCCGCAGGAAGTTTTCCGCTGCGGTCACCGGATTCCCCCCGTTGATGCTTGCGTGAGAAAGGTCTGCGATCTTGCAGGCGTAGTGCGGGCGCTTCCGGTAGATAAGCGCTTCCAGACCGTGCGGTCTTTCGGTGACATCGTAGACCGTGGCGAATCCCCCGAATCCCAGCAGACCGTGGCAGCGGTAGCCGCTGATGCTGGCACGGCCGGGGATATGGATGTTGCCGTAATTGTCGCCGGCGGGGTCGCCGGCGGGCAGCATTTTCTGGTACTCAGATTTGCCGGGGTACACCTCCCGCAGATATTGGACATAGCTGATCTTGCTCATGGTTCCGCCTCCTTTACGACTGACCGCTGAGGTCGCAGAACTGGAACGCACCGGTTGTGGCGCTGTAAGTCATCAGGCCGTTTTGCAGGAACGGACTGATCTGGACGAAGAACTCGCTGGGGCGCTGGGTAATGCCGTTTTTGAGCAGCTCCTCGGCGGTGAACTCCTGTGCCGGTTCCGCAGCGGGCATGGCGGGTTTTTCCGGCTTGTCCGCTGCAGGCATCTCCTCCTTTTTCTCTGCCTTTATCTCCATGGGGATGGGTGCAGGCGTGGGCTCGCTTTCGGGCGCTTCCTCCTGCTTCGGCTGATACAGCGTCGACGCAATGCGCACGGTGTTGGGATTTTCCAGCCCTACAGCGATGATGGATACGTCATCGTGTCCCCCCTGCTGGAACGTATTGACGAGCACGTCCGCCTCGGTCTGTGCTGCTTCTCCGGCGTTGATGGCGGTGAGCCCCACCAGCTTCTTGACCTCCTCTTCGTAGGTATCCTCCAGCAGCGCCTTTGCGCCGTCTGTGAACAGCACAAAGCCCGCCTTGTCCTGCACTCTGCCACGCACAATGGCCATGAGTGCATCCGCATCTTTATTATTGGCAAATACGGTTCTCGTGGCCTGCATGAATGGATTGTACGGCTTCAGCAGCACCTCCGGCTTGTTCAGGTTTTCATCGAGAACGAGGGCGCTGCAATCCCCGATGGAGATGCCCACATAGTCGCCGGTGATCTTGCTCACCACCAGCAGGAGCAGGGTTGCCTTCAGCAGGTTATAGGGCAGCTTGGTGTCCATGTATACATCATCGATCACGCTCAGGAACGCCGACTTCAGGGTGTTGTCGTCGGTACTCCAGACATCTCTGGTCTTGGCGAACTTCACGGAAGCCTGACAGCTTGCCTGAGAAGCCGCCTTTGCTCCGGCGCTTTCGGAGCAGCCGTCGCTGACGGCCACTACCATGATGCTGTCGTTCTCGAATTTGATGATCGAATCCTCATTCTCCTGAGAACGGACTGCGTGATACTGTCCCGCCATGGACTGTGCGGTTACGTGGATTGTAGGAATATGGCTGCCGGTTACGGTAGATGTGCTGTGTGTCAATTTCATAAGAAAAGCTCCTTTCAAACGCACGGATAGATGCATGCCAGACGTTCCAGTGTGCGTCGGGTCAGCATTGCGGAATCGACGTGTTCCAGTCCTGTGCCGGTGTTGGGGTACAGGACACTGTGATAGACGATGGCAGCGTCCTCCAGCAGGCTGGAGGGTACTTTGCCGGCATCGTCTGCGATGGCCTCCACGGGGTCCTGAACGTGATCCAGGGAGGTGCCGGTGAAAGCTGCCCATGGGATGATAAAATCGCTGGAGATGGCCGTGTCGCCCTTGGCGGCGGCAAAGGTCACCTCCGGCGTGCCGTTTCCATGGAACAGCAGCACCCGGTCGGGGTCGAGGTATTCGTGTCCATCCCAGTCCAGCAGGCGCAGCGCCAGCTGTACCTGCTGTGCTGTGGTCAGCTTGTGCTGGACAGATGCCAGTGTGCCCAGCAGGTTCTGGGCGTGGAAGACTTCCGGCAGGAGTGTGCCGCACGGCTCGCCGTCCTGTTCCAGCTTCCGGTAGAGGGGTTCGCCCGTTACGGAGCAGCTGGTGGTATCCACGCACAGAATGCGTCCGTTCTCCGCTGCGTACATGTGTTCGCACAGGAACTGGTCCAGCAGATAGGTGGTGCCGTCTGCGGTGACAAAGGTATTCTCCGCCAGCGCAATGCTCTCGGAGATCGCCTCCGCCTCCAGCTTGCCGCCGCAGAACACGCCCACCTTGTGGTCGGCCTCCGACTGGGTCTGGTTCATTGCCAGCAGAAATTCCGCCACCGGGCGGTTTTCTGTGACCACGATGCAGTGGCTGCTGGCGAGGATTTGGAATACCGTTTCCAGAAACGGCTGCAGCTTGCTGGAGCTTGCCTCCAGAATGCGCTCCGCCGGCACATCGGCGAAGGGGAACTTCTGCGGGACAGAACTGCTGTCGGACAGAATGGTGGCGTATCTGAGGATTTTTTCAATGTTCATGTTAAGACTCCTTTCTTTGCTGAGGAACACGGCAATCACTGTCTTTTCCGCCGTCAGTTAGAATTTTTTTCTGGATCCGGCTCGGTTCCCGGTGTGTTCCGTAGGAAGTGCTGCTGTTTTTTCCGCCGAGGTGAAAGAGATCTTTCACCTTGTCAGACACGAGGAATGCAATTGCTGCAATCAGTGCCAGGACGATGAGAATGACAATAACAGTTACCATCAGTAACTTCTCCTTTCCGGCTTTGCGCCGTGACGGAGCGTTTGTTCCGCATCTGTGTTCCGTGCGAAACAGACGCTTGCGGTTTTGCCTGAAACGATGTTTCAGGGCTCTGCGTGGTTCCCTCGATTGGGAACAAGTATATTGTACCAAAGAATACCGGCGGGAAAATGGGGAGGTTCAAAAAAATGCGTCGTAGGATAGCGGTGCATCTTGTGGAAATGGAGCGTGGCGGGATGCATCAAAGCAGAAACAATTACAAAACGCATCGTGTAGGAACAAAACAATTTCAGAACTGTTGCCCCATAAGGCTGATCCAACTGAGCGCAGTTGGCGAGGTGTTCTGTGCGCTTTGGCTTTGTAGGGACACGGCGTGCCGTGTCCGCTAATCTCATATCACAAAAATGGAAAAAAATCAGCCTCCCCTGAAAGGGGTGACTCCCCACGGGGTGGGGAGATGCCCGAAGGGCAGAGGGGACCGCTCAGTACGAGGTGGGCGGCGAAGCCGCTCGGAGGGGTCTCCACAAATATCAAATACACATTCTAAAACATTGCATAAAAGATTACACGAAAATACCTCTCCACCGCCTATCGGCGGTCCCCCTCCCCTTTCAGGGGAGGCATAAAACAGGAACAGGTTATACCGTGTCCTAAGATTTTGTATCAACGGGATTTCCCCTTTCTAAAACTGGCGGACACGGCACGCCGTGTCCCTACGAACATATCCCCCAAACACCTCGCCAGCTGCGCTCAGCTGGAGCAGCCTGACGAGTCCAACGGCTCCAGTTCTTTTTGTTCCTGCACGATGCTTTTTGTATTCTGTAGGGACACGGCGTGCCGTGTCCGTCGCAGCCACCCCTCCGCCATTTTCACACACAAAAAGCCCCGCCGAATCGGCAGGAGGCTTCCGATTCGGCGGGGCAATGGATGATTTTATGGGATTAGTGGCGGTTAGAACGTATAGCTGTGCGTTGCCTCGTTATGTGCGGCGATGCCGTTCCGTTTCAGCTCTGCCAGAACGCTCTGCACCTGATGCTGCCACTTTGTATAGCTGGTGTTTCTGGTCTCCGTATACGGTTCCCAGTCTGCCGGAGACAGCGGATAGGAGTTCTTGACAAGATCCTGAATCTGCTGGACGGTCAGCGTTGTTCCTGCCGGAATCTGTGCGAAAATCGCTTTGATGTCCTGTGCCTGTATCATGAAAAAACTTCCTTTCGTTACGGCGCACCTGCCTGCATCCGGACGTGTGTTCGGACACAGGACAGACGCATAGGGTGAATGTCGTATCAATAGTATAGTATGTTTTTCCATGCGATGCAAGTTTTCTCATAAAAAAACAAAATTTCAGCAAAACCGTACAAAGCGGGGCGGCGGGCTTTGTGCGGTTTTGTTTTTTCTATTTCTTGGGGAATCCGCCGAAAAAGTTTGGGCGGACTCCCGCAAACGGCTCTTACTTGCAGAGCATGCCCAGCTTATCGTAGGGCACGACGGTCACTGCGCTGGCCTTGTCGCCGGTCAGCCGGTTCAGCAGCATACGCACCATACCGCCGTTGACGCTGGGCGAAACTACCACAGAATAGTTGGAGCGGATGCGGTCGGCGTTGGTGGTGAGACGCTCCATCATGTTAGGCATATTTACCAGATTCTGGTTCATCGCCGTGTTGATGAAGTAGACGTGTCCGCCAATGCGGTAGATGACATCGAGGACGTACTTCTTGCCGGTGTTCTTGTCCGTCAGATGGCAGTCGTAGTAGATCTCGTCGATGCTGTTGCCGTAGCGGCTGTTCAGGTAGCTGACCACGTGCAGAACGTGCATGGTTTTCTGGAGGAAGGTGTCAGCGCCGGGGTTCAGGGTGACGTACATGCCCACCACATAGGCGTTGGCGGAGCAGAGCAGCCCCTGATTCCGCATTTCGTTCAGCATGGTGGTCAGGCTGCTGGGGGTCATGCCGGCATTTCTGCGGACGTCGTCAAAGTCGATGATGCCGGCGTGGTTGGTGGTGCTGGCAATCTTCCGCAGCAGCTGGAAGACATATTCCCGTGTGCCGTAGTTGTAGGACAGGGTGTTTGCCAGCGGGGTGTTCTTGTCGGGACGCTTGCCGTTTTTCGAGAGCTTGTACCCCTGAGCGCTGATGTCAAACGCCAGTCCCTTCATGGAGAGGACGCTGCCGATGTTGACAGTCTGCCGCTGGGGTGCCGGTGCGTAGTTGGTTCCGTTGTGATAAAAAGTAGCCATTTTGATTACTCCTTTGTTGATTTTCCGAAATTCCTAATAGGAATCGGGCGGTTTGGATTTTTTGTGTGTTCCCATCATTTTGGAACAATCTTATGATACCAGATCGGTCAGAGCGGAAAACGGTGCAGTTCAAAAATGTTCCCGCTTCGAGCTTGTTCGGTGTTTTTTTGTGTGCGGATTTTCGACACAGTCACCGGCAAAATCTGCCGAAAAGACGTGCGAAAAAAGATGCGAAACAAGCGCTTAGTTTTTAGTTTGGGTAGAAATGTACATCATTGCACTTGGGATAGGGGGTGCAGGAGAATCCGCTCTCCCGCCGGGGCCATTTCAAGTCCGGCGGTGCTGCTGCCGGAATGGGCGCACGCCGGGGCTGCGGGGACTTCTGCGGTGCCTGTGCAGCTGCGCCGCTGTCCTGTACCTCCTCCAGTGCGCCACGGTTCAGGCGGCAGGAGAAAATCTGATACTCGGTCTGGATGCAGGGGCGGAGAAAGTCACGGAGCCGTGCGGCAGTCGTGCCCAGTCCGTTGTCCTGCGAGATCAGCAGCACGTTGGAAGTCAGCATGTCCTGCACAAAATCGCTGATGAAGTTGGGATCGGAGAAGCCTGCGCTGCGCCCGATGCACACCCGCACCACGCCGGCACGCTCCAGCGACTGAAGCCTTGCCAGAACCCGCTGGCAGTTCTGCCGCTGCGCCGGCGTTTTCTGTCCCACGCTTTCCAGCTCTGCCAGAACGGACTGGAAAATCAGCAGCTGCGCCTGATACTGCGGCAGCACCCGTTCCGCTGCCGTCAGAAACGCCTCGCCGTCTGCACACAGCAGGCTGCATGTGTCGGCGTAGATGCGCAGGGGCTGTCTGCGGCTGCAAAACTGCATGAGCCTGTTTTCCAGAGCAGAGATGCCCTCCGACTGACCGCTCCCGTGCATCCGCCCGCAGGCAGTGGTAAAAAAGGTGCGTGCACTGTCAAAGGCATCCGCCATTTTTTTCTGAAACATTATGTCACCTCCTTTCGGGTACATCCCTATCATACATCATGGGATACGGCAGGAAATGAGCGTGGTTCAAAAATCGGCGTTGCGTCGGGAACATGTTTCACGTGAAACATTCTACAAAAAGTATCGTGCAGAAACGAAAAGAAACGGAATCGTTGCCCCATAAGGCTGATCCAACTGAGCGCAGTTGGCGAGAGGTTCCGTACACTTTGTAGGGACACGGCGTGCCGTGTCCGTAAGTTTTATATAAAGGGAAAGAACAAGAGAATTAGCCTCCCCTGAAAGGGGAGGGGGACCGCCGATAGGCGGTGGAGAGGTCTCTAAGTAGAATCTTTTGTACAATGTTTTAGCATATGTGTATTTGGCATTTGTGGTGACCCCTCAGTCAGTGCTGCGCACTGCCAGCTCCCCTTTCAGGGGAGCCATATTTCCCCCTATCTTTTTGTTTTAGCACGATACTTTTTGTTATCTGCTTTTGCAATTTTGTAGGGACACGGCGTGCCGTGTCCGCAGGTTTATGTCAAGGCACATCCCGCTGAAAACATTCCACCGGAATGTTTTCAAAATCACATAACAGCAAGCGGCACACAAGGGCGGAGCGGTCTTGTTCGCTCCGCCCTCAAAAAGCTGTCGCTTTTCTCACCCACCTTCGACCTGTGCCCAGAAGTATGGGCACGGGGAATTTCGCTGTCTGCGGACAGCGACTTAGAGGGTACGTGCCCTCTAAGAACACCTCGCCAGCTGCGCTCAGCTGGAGCAGCCTTATAAGGCAACGGTTCTGAAATCGTTCTGTTTCTGCACAATACTTTTTGTGCCTGTTTTTCCAAAATGTTTCACGTGAAACAAAAAGCCCCACTCAGATGTTTCACGTGAAACATCCGGGTGAGGCTTTCTCAGGATGAAACTATGTCGGGGTTATCTGACGATCTCACAGGAAACGCAGGAAGTTCCGGAGAGGGTCTGACTCTTTTCGTCGGGCTGGCAGGTGCCGGCGTACAGGGTGAATGCGCTGCCGAACTGCTTGCGTGTGCCGTCTGCATCCACCGCCGTGAACGCACGCTCCGGCACGGCAATGCGATAGACCTTGCGCTCCCCTGCCTTGAGGAAGATGCGCTGGAATCCGCACAGACTGGGGAACGGCGTTGCCTGCGGGCAGGTGTCCTTGAGGTAGAGCTGTACCACGTCGCCGGTGTCCCATGCGCCCGCATTCTCCACGGTGACTTCTGCCACGCCGTCAGCGTAGGTCACACCGGTGCAGACGATCTTGCCGTAGGTCAGCCCGTAGCCAAAGGGATAGCGCACGTTGTCACGGGTATAGCGGTAGGTTCTCCCCTGCATGCGGTAGTCGGTGAAATCCGGCAGCGCATCGGCGCTCTCGTAGAATGTCACGGGCAGCTTGCCGGAGGGCGAGATCTCTCCGAACAAAATTTCTGCCAGCGCTTTGCCGCCCTCCGAACCGGGGTACCATGCATGGATGAGCGCATCCGGCTCGGTGTCCAGCGTGATGGCGCTTCCGGCAGCAACCACCACGATCAGCGGTTTGCCGGTTTGCCGGATCTTGTCCAGCAGGATGCGCTGGGATTCCGGCAGGCGCAGGTCTTTCTTGTCGCCGGAGGAGAATTCATTTCCGGTGTCCCCCTCTTCGCCCTCCAGTGTGGCGTCCAGTCCCAGACACAGCACGACAGCATCCGCATGCTCTGCGGCAGTCACTGCCTCGGCGTAGCGATCCCCCGCCAGCGCCAGATTGGACACCCGGTCCTGATAGAGGTGGCAGCCCTCGCTGTAGAGCACTCTGCCGGGGAATGCATCCTCGATGCCCTCCAGAAATGTCACGTACCGGTCAGCAGTGCCGCAGTAGTTTCCCTCCAGCGCCGCACGGCTGTCGCTGTTGGGCCCGATGACGGCGATGGTGCGCAGGGCATCCCGCTTCAGGGGCAGCACGCCGCTGTTTTTCAGCAGCACCATGGACTGCTCCGCACAGTGCAGGGAAACGTCCTTGTGCGTCCGGCACGAAACCACTTCATAGGGGATGCTGTCGTAGGGAGTGTGCCGGTCGAACATGCCCAGCCGGATGCGTGTCCGCATGACGTGGACGCAGGCGGTGCGAATCTCCTCCGGCGAGATCAGTCCCTGATTCAGCGCCCGCAGCAGACGCTGATAGGTACAGCCGCAGTTCAGGTCGCAGCCGGAGCGAATGGCGAGTGCGGCGGACTCCTCCGGCGTTTCGGTGAGATGATGGTTCTCGTGGAAATCCCGGATTGCCCAGCAGTCGGATACGAAATAGCCGTCGAAGCCCCATTCCTTCAGCTTGCCCATGAGGAAGTGACTGGCGCAGGATGCCTCGCCGTTGACACGGTTATAAGCGCCCATGACGCTCTCCACGTGGGCGTCCTTCACCAGCGCCTCGAATGCCGGCAGATAGGTTTCCTCCAGATCCTTGGGGGACGCTGTCGCATCAAAGGAATGGCGCAGGGACTCCGGCCCGCTGTGCACGGCAAAATGCTTGGCGCAAGCGGCTGTTTTCAGCACGTGTTCGTCGTCCCCCTGCAGCCCGTGGACGTATGCCTTGCCCAGCTCCGCAGTGAGGAACGGGTCTTCGCCGAAAGTCTCGTGCCCTCTGCCCCAGCGGGGGTCACGGAAGATGTTGATGTTGGGCGACCAGAGGGTCAGCCCCTTGTAAATGTCCCGGTCGCCGTGCCTGGATTCCTCCGCATATTTGGCACGTGCCTCGGTGGATGTGATGTCTGACGCCTGCTGTGTGGATGCGGTGTCGAACATGGCAGCCAGTCCGATCGCCTGGGGGAACATGGTCGCCGTGCCGGCACGTGCCAGCCCGTGCAGCCCCTCGTTCCACCAGTTGTATGCCGGAATGCCAAGCCGTGGAATGGCGTCCGCATCGTATTTCAGTTGTCCTACCATCTCCTCGACGGTCATCTCATCGACCAGCGCCTCTGCACGCTCCTGTGCCGAGAGCGAGGTGTCCTCGTAACGCTTCATAAAAAAACCTCCGTTCCGGTGCCGAAAAGGGCACTCTTGAAATTGAGAATAGTATAGCACGCTTTTGGGAAAATAGCAATAGATTTCCCGTAAAAAAATCTGTGGAAATATGGGACGGGAAAAGAAAAAATGTGGTGTTTGTGTCCGCAGACAGCGAAATCCCCTGTGTCCCGTTTTCAATGGAATATCTCTGACGAAAAATGTTTCACGTGAAACATTCTGTATTTCTGTCACAAAATAATGATAGGATTCGTCCGTAGGGACACGGCGTGCCGTGTCCGTCAATTTCACATAACAAAGATAGAGAAAAATTAGCCTCCCCTTTTAGGGAAGCCATATTCCCCCTATCTTTTTGTTTTAGCACAATACTTTTTGTTATCTGCTCTTGCAATTTTGAGGGACACGGCGTGCCGTGTCCGCCGGTTTCGGGAAAGGAATATCCCGTTGGAAACGTTCCACCGGAACGTTTCCAAAATCAAGAAACAGCAAGCGGGACACAAGGGCGGAGCGGTCTTGTTCGCTCCGCCCTCGAAAAGCTGTCGCTTTTCTCACCCATCTTCCCCGTGCGCCAGAAGCATGGCGCAGGGATTTCGCTGTCTGCGGACAGCGACTCAGAGGGCTGCTCGCCCTCTAAGAACACCTCGCCAGCTGCGCTCAGCTGGAGCAGCCTTTTCGGGCAAACGGTTCTGAAATCGTTTTGTTTCTGCACGACACGCTTTGTTTTTCGCAGAAAAGCAGGGACACGGCGTGCCGTGTCCGCCGGTTTGCCACGATCATTTCCTGCAAAAAAAAGCACTCCCACCGAAGTAAGAGTGCTTTTCTCGTTGTACCATGTACGATGGCGATTCCCTGCCCACCGGCGAGCCCTGTGCAGAGGCTGCCGTTAGTGCGCTAGTTCAAAGGGTGTGGCGTGCGCTTTCCCGCGACCGGCAAGAACTGCCTTCGTGAGAATGGCAATGACTGCCTCCACGCTGATGTCATCCCGCTGTTTCTGCGGCAGGAGCTTGTCCCATCTGCGCTTTACCTCCGGATCGGACGATGTCAGGGCGAGATGGATGGCACGGGCAATCTCCGCCCGCACTTCCTCCGGCGAAACGTGGAATTGTTCCGCCACTTCTGTCAGAACCGTTTTCATAACCAGTACCTCCGAAAAAATTTCTTGGTGTGCCCTGCTGCCCGAAAGCTTCGGCTGTGCATGCAGCGAGGGCTTGTGCGAATTTTAAAATTGTGCCTGGGTGTTATCCCTGCGCCTATTATAGCACAATTCAAAGTCGGACTTTGTCGAAAAAGGGATTCCGTCAAAAAAATAAAGAAAATTAAAAATGTTATCGAAATTTATCTAATCTTTTCTTATTTTTTACCGGATGATAATGGGGAAGTTGTTCGGACGGTGCCGCATTCTTGCAGAAAATGAGGGCTTCTGCAAAACCGTGCCGGTACAGCACGCCCTTGTCAGATCGTCCGGAACGGCGGCGCATCGTGTGGAATGCGCGTGAAAGTTTCCACATCTGCCGGAAAACTTGTGGAAAGCACTTCCCTGCGAAAACAAAACAAGTTTTCCACAAGTTCAAGTGGAAACTGTGGAAAGCCAAAGAGAATACATCAGTTCTTTTCCCCATCGCTGGGAAATCCGGCGGAAAACGAGCTGCTCGCCGGAGCATCTGCCCCGATTCCCACGGAAACAGGTCACTTTCCCCGCCACTGAGCGCACCGCCGGAGAGCGCCGTCAGACAGGGCAAAATCAGCCCGAATCCGGCGCTCAATTTTTGCATAAATTGTGAGTTAGTTTCGAAAACAGCACGGATTGCATCTGTTCCGCCGGTTTTTCGGCAAATCAAATAGCAATATCTATTTTTTATTCACATGATAGAAAGTCAATTTCCCAAAATCAAAAAGATAAAAGATATAACAAAATCGTAGTGATTTTTCGGTTCACATTTCGTTCAAGAATAGAAGTCTGCCGAAATCCAGACTGATTCAGTTAAAATATATACCAAATTTTCAAAAGAAACGAAAAAAAGTTGTTGACAGACGCTCCGGTCTGTGGTATAATAAATGACGTTGCAGGAATCTCTTGCATTTCCCATAGGGGTATAGCTCAGCTGGTAGAGCATTGGTCTCCAAAACCAAGTGTCCCGAGTTCGATTCTTGGTGCCCCTGCCATCACGAAAAACCGCTTCTCAATCGAGGAGCGGTTTTCTTTTTGTCTGGGTTATTTGAGGTTGCTTAGAGCTTGTTCGTATCTTTTTCTGTGCGGAATGCGAAACAGGCTCTTATTGAAGCAGTGCGAGGATGTCTGCCTTGGGTCTTGCGCCAACGGCATGCTGTACCAGCTTTCCGTTTTCCACGACGGCGAGCATGGGGATGCTGGTGACCCGAAACGCCTGCGCCAGCGCCGGCTGCTCGTCCACGTTGACCTTGCAGACCTTGATGTCCTGCCGTTCGCCGGCGATCTCGTCCACCAGCGGGGAGACCATCTGGCACGGTCCGCACCAGTCGGCGTAGAAGTCGATGAGCACCTTGGTGGTGCACTCCATGACCTCACGATTGAAATTGTCCTTTGTCAGCGAGATAACTGCCATGTTTCTCAGCTCCTTTCCGTTGCCTTTAGTATACCCCATTTTCCGTGAAATTGCAAGAGCAGACAGAAAAACAAGACGATTTCAGAATCGTTGTGTGCTGGTTGGTAAGGTGTTTTGTGGTGCTGTAGGAAAAGGCTGTGCCATGTCCGCCGATTTCAGCAGCAGAAATTTGTGCGGATATTTTAAAGCGCAGACAGCAAAAACCATCGTGCGGAAACAAAATAGTTTTGAGAAACTGTCCCCGAAAAGGCTGCTCCAGCTGAGCGCAGCTGGCGAGGTTTTAGAGTCTGTTTTGCATCTATTCGCACACATCTTGCTTGCATCTTTTCCGAGATATTTCAGGAAAATACTCGGAAATCCACAAAGGATTTCCTCTGTTTTTCCTTTCATCTCTCGAAAAATCTGACGGCGCAATCTGCATGCGCCTAGATGCAAAACAGACTCTCTTAGAGGGCACGTGCCCTCTAAGTCGCTGTCCGCAGACAGCGAAATTCCCTGCGCCATGCTTCTGGCGCACGGGGAAGGTGGGTGAGAAAAGCGACAGCTTTTCGAGGGCGGAGCGAACAAGACCGCTC
>NZ_JAJFCK010000055.1 GCF_020709055.1 Ruminococcus callidus | reverse complement strand
ATGGCGCAGGGAATTTCGCTGTCTGCGGACAGCGACTTAGAGGGCACGTGCCCTCTAAGAACACCTCGCCAGCTGCGCTCAGCTGGAGCAGCCTGACGGGTTCAACGGCTCCGGTTCTTTTTGTCCCTGCACGATGGTTTTTGTTGTGCTCCTGAGTGCTTTCCATTATGTTTGCTGAAATTTAAATTTTTCCACCGAGAATCGAGGTGTCATATGACGTTATTTTGGTTCCTGCTTGCCGGACTATTTCTCCTCGCCCTCCTCTGGTTCTGCATCGAGCAGCACCTCCTCCTTGTGCGCCGCCAGACCATTTCCCTCCGGCGTTTGCCGCCGGAATGGGACGGGCTGCGTATTCTACAGATCACAGACATCCACCGGCGGGAGCTGGGCAGAGATCACCGGCGCATCGTCCGGAGCGCCGTGCGGCAGAAGCCGGACTGCATCGTCCTCACTGGCGATATCATCTCCCGTGATATGACGGAATACGGGGCGGTTTTCGCCCTGCTGGGGCAGCTCTGCGCCCTGTGTCCGGTGTATTTCTGCATGGGCAACCACGAACTTGACCTGCCGCCGGAGCGCTGGGAACTGCTGCGCCGTGGTATGGCACAGGCGGGCTGCCGCATTCTGCGCAACGAAACAGCTGTGCTGGGGGACGGCAAAAAACCGCCCTTGTATCTGGCAGGGGCGGATCTGAGCGGTGGCATCTACCGGGATGAGGAGCGGGGCTTCCGCCATCTGAAAGACTACACGCCGGCGCAGCTCACCGGAGCGCTGGGACAGCCGGCGGGCTGCACCATTCTGCTGGCGCACAATCCCCTGCTGCTGGACACCTATGCGGCGTGGGGGGCAGATCTGGTGCTCTGCGGACACGTCCACGGCGGTCTGATCCGGCTGCCGCTGGCGGGCGGGCTGCTGTCGCCGGAGCGAAAATTTTTCCCGAAATACGACAAGGGGCTTTATGAAAAGGCGGGCACGAAAATGTACGTTTCCGGCGGCATCGGCAAGCCACGTTTCTGGAATCCGCCGGAGATCAATCTGCTCTATCTGAAGAGCGTCCAGAAGTAGTACAGGATGCCGTACACCATGGAGGCGGCTGTGCCGTAGAGAATGACGGGACCGGCAATGGTGAAAATCTTCGTGCCGATCCCCAGAATCCAGCCCTCGGTGCGTGCCTCGATGGCGGAGGATACCACGCCGTTGGCAAATCCGGTGATGGGCACCAGCGTGCCTGCGCCGGCGTGCTTGCCCAGTTTGGCGTACCAGCCCAGACCGGTGCAGACGGCGCTGACGGCAACCAGCCCGATGGAGATCCATGCGGAGGCGGTTTTCTGTTCCACCCCGCAAAATTCGGTGAGGATGTGGATGCCGGCTTCGCCAATGGCGCAGATGAGTCCGCCGATGAGAAAGGCGAGGGGGATGTTTTTCCACGCCTTGGATTTCGGGGCGGTCTGATCCTGCATGGTTTGATAGAGTTCACGGCTGATGTTCAATGCGATCACCTCAGTTCAAAATGCGTGTCTGTTTCGGGCACGCATTTATTGTTGCGCAGAAAGCCGGATTTATGCGGGGAATTGATACACGATAAGGGAAAATCCTAACGGCAAATATCAAAAACCATCGTGCGGAAACAGAGCGATTTTGTAATTGTTGCCCCATAAGGCTGATCCAACTGAGCACAGTTGGCGAGGTGTTCTTAGAGGGCGAGTAGCCCTCTGAGTCGCCGTCCGCAGACGGCGAAACTCCCTGCGCCATGCTCTTGGCGCACGGGGAAGGTGGGTGAGAAAAGCGACAGCTTTTCGAGGACGGAGCGAACAAGACCGCTCCGCCCTGTGTCCCGCTTGCAGTTCTTTGATTTTGGAAACGTTCCGGTGGAACGTTTTCAACGGGATATATCTTGATATAAACCGACGGACACGGCACAACCTGTCCCTACAATGAGAACAAAACCTCTTGTCAGATTCGCTCGGTTGAATCAGCATTTTCGGGGAACATCGTTTCAAGACTGTTTTGTTTTTGGCTTTTGATATTTGGTTATTGGGATTTTTTGATATGTTTCGTAGGGACACGGCGTGCCGTGTCCGCCAATCCCGAGAAAGGAATAACCCGTTGGAAACATTCCACCGGAATGTTTCCAAAATTGCAGCACAGCAAGCGGGACACAAGGACGGAGCGGTCTTGTTCGCTCCGCCCTCGAAAAGCTGTCGCTTTTCTCACCCACCTTCTCCGTGCGCCCAAAAGTAAGGGCGCAGGGAGTTTCGCTGTCTGCGGACAGCGACTTAGAGGGCACGTGCCCTCTAAGAACACCTCGCCAGCTGCGCTCAGCTGGAGCAGCCTGACGAGGCAACGATTACAGAATCGTTCTGTTTCTGCACGATGGTTTTTGTTGAACACAGCTAGCCTCCCCTGAAAGGGGAGGTGTCACGAAGTGACGGAGGGGTTCTTTCGTAAAATCTTTTCACAGGTAGAGACCCCTCAGTCAGTGCTACGCACTGCCAGCTCTTACCGAGCGGTCCCTTTTGTCACTTCGTGACATTTCCCCATTCCATGGGGAATCACCCCTTTCAGGGGAGCCTAATTTTTCATATCTTTTTGTCATGTAAAATTACAGCACCTCACACATGCATAAACCTCCGCCCCCGTGGCACACTACCAGCGAGGTGATTCTATGATTCATGCAAGAGCACGTGCGGTATTTCAATTCCCCCATCCGCCCCGCATCATCAGCTACGCTTCCGTCGTCGGGCAGAAAGAGGGCGAGGGACCGTTCGGCAGCTGTTTCGACCACGTGGAGGAGGACGCACACTTCGGGCAAAAGACCTGGGAACAGGCGGAGAGCGCCCTCCAGCAGCAGACCGTCCGTCTGGCGTTGAAAAAGTGCGCCCTCACCGATGGGGACATCACCTGCATCTGTGCCGGCGATCTCATCAACCAGTGTACCGGTTCTACCTACGGGCTGCGGCCGCTGGAGATTCCCTTTCTGGGCATCTACGGCGCATGTTCCACCATGGCGGAGGGACTGCTGACGGCTTCCCTGCTGGCATCCGCCGGCGTCGGCGAATACACGGCAGCTGTGACCTCCTCCCATTTCTCCACCGCAGAACGGCAGTTCCGCTTTCCTCTCGCCTACGGCGGACAGCGCCCGCCCACCGCACAGTGGACGTGCACCGCATCGGGTGCCGTGATCTTACAGCAGCCGGACGGCGTGCCCGACGGAATCTGCGTCACAGGCGGATGCATTGGGAAAATCGTCGATCTTGGCGTGACCGATGCCAGCAATATGGGCGCTGCCATGGCGCCGGCTGCCGCAGACACCATTGTCCGCTATTTACAGGGCACGGGAACACAGCCCTCCGCCTATGACGCCATCGTCACCGGCGATCTGGGACTGATCGGCAGCGAGCTGCTGTGCGATCTGGTGATGAAACAGGGCTATGACATCACCAGGGTGCACCGGGACTGCGGTGCCATGATGTTTGACCTCGGGACGCAGGACACCCACGCCGGCGGTTCCGGCTGCGGATGCAGCGCAAGCCTGCTGTGCGGCCACTTCCTGCCGGCGCTGCAAACCGGCGCGATGCGTCAGATCCTGTTCGCTGCCACGGGGGCGCTGATGTCCCCCACAGCATCTCAGCAGGGCGAGAGCATTCCGGGCATCTCCCATTTGGTGGAGCTGAGGAAACGCTGAATAAAGCCCGCCTGACGGCTTTGCACGCAATCTGCTTGCTGATTTTCCGTCATATTGCCCAGAAATCCCTTGCCAGACACAAAGTATGCCTGCGGAATTTCTGAACAATCTGCCAAAAAATCTGCTGGCGCATCTTACGCACAAGCTTTATTCAGCGTTTCCTAAAACTATTGCAACGATAGATGATAAATAAGGAGAGAAAGACATGGGAATGGATTTGCTGTGGGCATTTCTGGTGGGCGGTGCGCTGTGCGCCGTGGGACAGGTGCTCATCGATTATACGAAGCTGACGCCGGCACGCATCCTAACAGCATATGTAGTGGCAGGCGTGGTGCTCTCGGCGGTGGGGCTTTATCCAAAACTGGTGGAGTTCGCCGGCGGGGGTGCAAGCGTACCCCTGACCGGATTCGGGAATCTGCTGGCGGAGGGCGTGCGGGAGTCCGTGGACGAAAAGGGGCTGCTGGGCGTGTTCATGGGCGGTCTGACCGCCTCTTCTGCCGGTATCACGGCGGCAATGGTGTTCGGCGTGGTCTGCGCCGCCATTTTTCCGCCAAAACAAAAATAGCGCCCGGATTTGTGCAAGTTTTCTTGAAAACAGCAAAAAAGCAGCGCTCTGCCTGTGCACATCTACAAATTTCGCAAAAGCGCTTGACTTTTGGTTTTATTTGTAGTATACTATCATAGTCGCAGGAATTGTAGAAATCGCCGGAAATGGCGGTTTTGAAGCTGCTTTTCATGTGGCGGCATAGCTCAGTTGGCTAGAGTACTCGGTTCATACCCGATTGGTCGCTGGTTCGAATCCTGCTGCCGCTACCATTTCGGCCCGTTGGTCAAGAGGTTAAGACACCGCCCTTTCACGGCGGAATCATGGGTTCAATTCCCGTACGGGTCACCAGATTCAAATGCTCGGAAGCATAAGCTTTCGGGCATTTTTTCGTTTTGCGGGGTTCGATGCGGAGAAGGGACACGGTGCGCCGTGTCCTTTTTTGTTTGGGAACGCATCGGGCAGGAACAGAACGCCCTATCAGGCTGTACAAAAAGCATCGTGCAGGAACAAAATGATTCCAGAACTGTTGCCCCGAAAAGGCTGCTCCAGCTGAGCGCAGCTGGCGAGGTGTTCTTAGAGGGCACGTGCCCTCTAAGTCGCTGTCCGCAGACAGCGAAATTCCCTGCGCCCTTGCTTTTGGGCGCACGGAGAAGGTGGGTGAGAAAAGCGACAGCTTTTCGAGGGCGGAGCGAACAAGACCGCTCCGCCCTTGTGTGCCGCTTGCTGTGCTGCGATTTTGGAAACATTCCGGTGGAATGTTTTCAACGGATATCCCTTGATACAAACTACCAGACACGATACAACCTGTCTTTATTTTATGTTATGGAAAATCGGCGGACACGGCACGCCGTGTCCCTACAATGGGAGAAAAACACCTCGCCAACTGCGCTCAGTTGGATCAGCCTGACAGATTCAACGATTCCGTTTCTTTTCGTTTTCCCACGTACTTTTTGCAATTTGCCCTTATTCTCCCTTGCGATTTATGCATTTCATATAATTTTAAAGGCGAATTCTGCTTTTCTGTTTGTACATTCCTACAAACTACTACCTAACCTATTGACAAACTAGGTATTTCGGCGTATAATGGGAATCAATCCGATAGGAACTTATCAAATTTCCCGTTTGCAGCAGGCGGGCGGGAATGTTCATACCTGTTTTTTACACGCAGAAAGGAAGGCTTCTCATGGCAAAGATTTTTCAGAAGATCACAGATCTCATTGGCGGGACACCGCTGCTCGAACTGACTCACATTGAACAGGAAGAAAAGCTGGAGGCAAGGATTCTCGCAAAGGTTGAGTTTTTCAATCCGGCCGGCAGCGTCAAGGATCGTATTGCAAAGGCAATGCTGGACGAAGCTGAGGCAAAGGGACTCATCACCCCGGGAAAAAGCGTGCTGATCGAACCGACCTCCGGCAACACCGGCATTGGTCTGGCTGCTGTTGCAGCGGCGAGAGGCTACCGTCTCATCATTGCCATGCCGGAAACCATGTCCATCGAACGCCGCAACCTGATGAAGGCATTTGGCGCAGAGCTGGTGCTGACCGAAGGCGCAAAGGGCATGAAGGGTGCCATCGAAAAGGCTGATGAGCTGGCAAAGGAGATTCCGGACAGCTTTATTCCGTCTCAGTTCACCAATCCGTCAAATCCCAAGGCACACTACCAGACCACCGGTCCGGAGATCTGGAACGACACCGACGGCAACGTGGATATCTTTGTGGCTGGCGTTGGTACCGGCGGAACGGTTTCCGGCACAGGCGCATACCTGAAAGAAAAGAACCCCAACGTGAAAGTGGTAGCAGTGGAGCCGAAAAGCTCTCCGGTGCTGTCAGAGGGTCATGCGGGCGCACATAAGATTCAGGGCATAGGCGCCGGTTTCGTGCCGGAAACACTAGATACCAAGGTCTATGATGAAGTCATCGCCGTGGAGAACGAGGACGCATTCCTGACCGGACGTAGAATCGCTCGCAGCGAGGGCGCTCTGGTGGGCATCTCCTCCGGCGCAGCTGTCTGGGCAGCCATCCAGCTGGCAAAGCGTCCGGAAAACAAGGGCAAGACCATTGTGGCGCTGCTGCCGGATACTGGTGAGCGCTACCTGTCCACCCCGATGTTCGCTGACTAATCATTTGAATCCTTGTTTCACGTGAAACATTACTTCCAATTGAGAGAAGGGAAAACACACATGCAGTCGATTCTTTGCTTTGGCGATTCCAATACGTGGGGTCTGAACCCACGGGACAACAGCCGTTTTGACGACCAGACACGCTGGACGGGGCTTCTGGACAATCTGCTCCGCCCGTTTGGAAAGCGGGTCATCGAAGAGGGACTCTGCGGGAGAACCACCCAGTTCCACGACTGGTACCGGAAAAACCGCTGCGGTCTGGACGCTTTTCCGCTACTGCTGGAGAGCCACAGTCCGCTGGCGGGCGTGGTCATCATGCTGGGCACCAACGACTGCAAGACGTGCTTCCACGCCTCTGCGGAGCAGATCGCCGGGGGCGTGCGCCAGCTGGTACGGCAGGCAAAGCATGCCGGCGTGCCGGAAATTCTGGTGGTGTCCCCTATCGTGCTGGGACATGGCGTGGCGCAGTTTGATGGCGAGTTCAACGAAGACTCCGTCGCACTCTCCCACCGTCTGAAAGCGACCTATGCCAGCGTGGCTGCGGAGGAGGGCTGCCGGTTTCTGGCGGCATCGGACGTGGCGTTTCCCTCGCTGGAGGATCGGGAGCACATGAACGAGGACGGTCACCGTGCCCTGTCGGAAGCCGTATTCCGGCAGCTTCTCGCCTGTACCCAGCGGGTGGCGGTGTAACGGCTGACTGAGGGGTTCGAACCCCCAAACATGTTTCACGTGAAACATTCCATCTGAAAAAACACACGGGCGGATGCCCTCCCAGAACTTCTGGAGAGGCACCCACCCGTTTTGTTTTATTTGACATTCTGGTAAAAGGGAATGGCGTCATCCGCCTCCGTGGTGGACTCCGCATTGGCAGCGTCCGGCTCGGCGTAGTAGTAGCTGTAGCTGCCCTTGTCCGCCGGCTGCTTGGCGCTGTCGCTGCTGTGCTTCTGCATGAGAAGCAGCAGCATTCCCAGGAGTGCAATTGCAATGCAGATCAAAATGCCTGCCAGTTTCTTTTTGGTCATGGTAAAGTTCTCCTTTCTCTTATAAAATCCCCGCTGCGGAAGCCACTTGCAGCAGCTTCTCGATCATGACATTGTTGTAGACGCTGTCCTTCGGAGCGCTGCACACGATCATACAGCAGCTCGCCAGCACCTGTGTCCGGTCCTCGCTGAGGATGGTCATCATCATGGTGCGGTTCTCGCGGCCGTTTTCGTCGTCCAGCTCTGCCGTTCCGGATTTGCACAGGATCCTGCCGGAGCCGGACAGCGCCGTGTATTTGCCGTTGGTGTAAGCATCAAAGCAGTCCGCCAGACCGCCCGCCAGAATGTCATCCTCCGGCGTGATGTCCATGCGGTACGCTTCCTTTGGCTGGGGGTCGGCTGTGTAGATCTTCTCTCCGTCCGGTTGAATGACGCTGGCAATATAGAACGGAACGTAGAACTCTCCGGAGAATGCGTAGTTGTAGAGCTGGCAGAGCCGGATGCTGGACAAATACGCATCCTGTCCGAAGTACAGATAGGGCTGGCGCTCGTCTGCGGTTTCGATGCCGTCTAATGAGTTGATCTCCGTGGTGAGGGACTTGTCCAGCCCGAACAGCGAGCGGAGCTTGTTGTAGCAGTCCGGCAGCTGGAGGGCATGGCGGACGAAGTAGGTGTTGGAGCTGAATTGCAGCGCCTCGGACAGGCTTACCAGCCGGCTGTACTGTCCGTTCTCCAGATCGTTGCCGTAGTCCCTTGCTATGTTGTAATCCCAGTTCTGAATGGTCTTGCCGTTGTTCAGGGTGATGGCGGACAGATCCTCGAAGCTGTCGTTGTACAGGGAGTAGTCCTCGGGCAGGTCGCCGTCATACTCCAGCAGTGTTCTTGCGGTGATGGCTTTGAAAACGCTGCCCTTTGCCATGGCGCTGGCGTTGTAGTTCACGAAGCTGTCCGTCTGCTCGGTGATGCCCAGGTAGACATCTGCCGGCGAGCTGAGGATATTGTTACCGGCATCCACCAGCACCGCACCATCCCGCAGGACGACGCAGATGCCCGCCTGTACATCGTCGCCGTACTCCGCAAGCGCCTCGTTTGCCGCTGCCATGGCATTGTTGTGCAGCGTGGTGACGATGCTGTCCCCTGTCCGGGCGAGCCGGTTCGCCTTGGCAACGCTGGACAGCAGGATGTTCCCCATCCCCTGCACCAGTCCGCCGCCGGTGTCCGAACCCAGCACCTGATAGCCCTCCGCACCGCCATAGACGGTGAAGCCGCTCTCCTCGTTGACGTACTTCTGGGCGATGTCTGTGCCGTCGTTCAGGGTGTACACACTGCCCCAGTCGTAGGCGGTATTTGGTAGGATGTCGTTTCCCAGCACTGCCTCCAGCGCCGAACCGTTCTGCTCCTCCGCCTGAATGACCGGGCGGAGGCTCTTGATATGGCTGGACAGCGATATCACTGCGGCGGAAAGGAGAACGGCGGTTCCGATTCCCACAATGCGGAGGTTTCTCTTGGCATATCTCATGGTATCTTATCTCCTTCCGAATTTGAAATGGGTGCAGAGGCTCTCCATGCAGTTCCCGTCATAGGTCAGGAAGCCCAGCAGAATGCCGGAGGCTCCCAGATACGAAAGACTGATACTGCTGGTGAAAAATGGCTGTACTCCAAGAATGGGCAGAATGCCGGTGATTGCCAGCAGGTTATAGAGCATGGTCACGCCCACGAAACAGAGCGCCATGCTGCGGAAGTAGTTGTGCAGCTCCGAGGAGGCGTTCATCAGCTCCCTGCTGCTAAAGATGACAAACAGCAGCGTCACCAGCAGCATCAAAAAGAGGAATCCCCAGCCAAGATAATGGGTGTCGGACACGAGAATCATGTCCGTCTGCCATTCAGGGATGTGGCTTGCCCGGTAGCTGCCGAACAGCCCTGCCTTTGTCAGCGACTTCAGACCGCTCTCAATTTGATAGGTCATGCCGGCACGGATGGAAAATTTGCCCGCCAGGTCTGCCAGAAAGCTGATGCCGCTCTTCTCAAAGCGCGGATTCGCCAGCCACAGAATGCCGATACCGCCTGCCGGAACTGCCGCCAGGAGCAGGGCGATCCACTTCTTATGGCGATTCCTGCGGGGATAGAAAAGGGTGTACCACACAAAGAAAGCGGCATACAGCAGTGCCGGAATGCCGGTCTCGTGTTTGACCACCAGGGTCAGGCAGATCAGTGCGCACAGGGAGATGCTGACGATTTTCCGTGTGCCGTCCTCCTGAAAGCCTATGCCCATGGTGAGAATCGCTAGAATTGCCATAGGCAGACCGATGAGGATGCCAAAAACGGAGGCGGTGTTGCCACGGGAGAGGAACATTGCCATCAGACAGGATACGATGTCTGCCGCCCAGAGCAGCAGCAGCGGAAGCCGTTTTCCGTCCTCCTGCCAGCGCTCCAGAAGAGAGATTCCAACCCATGTGACCGCTGCCAGAAGCAGCATTCCGCAGGATCTGATGCCCATCCAAAGCCCCAGATTGCCCACCTCGCTGCCGATGTTGTACGTGGAGATCAGAACGGTAGCATTGCTGCCCAGAAGCAGCACAGCCGTAAAGACGGCACTATGAAGTGCCATGGTGGTTCGTTTTTTCGCTGCGAATACCACAGTCAGAACGACTGCCAAGGTATTCAGCAGAAAGCCAAGCATCGCAGAGGGGACGTGAGACAGGGTCGATGTCACAAATGTGTGAAGCGACAGCAGCACCGTCACGCCAATGGCGGAGAGTCCATAGAGGAGGGCTCTCTGCTCTGCGACGTTTTGAAGTTTGCCGTGAAGCATGTTGGTTGATTCTCCTTTCGTTCTGTTGCGGCAGCCCAGTGTGCGGGCTGCCGTTGCTGTTGTGCCGGACCTTTGGTCTGGCTGTGAGAGCCAGCCGGCTCGTTGTTTTGGTGTGACCTCCTTTCCTCTCTATTGTACTACGCTGCAATGCCGCCAAAATCCGGCGGGTTCAAAAAAACGGGCAGCGCCCTCCGTACATGGAGGACACCGTCCGTCTGTGGGAATCTGTGGCAGGTGGATTACTTGCCGTATTTTTCCTTATGCTTCTTTTCCAGAGCCTCGTACCAGGCTCTTCCCTCCGCACCGGAATTGCGGATGTAGAGCTTCAACGTGTGGGTGTTGTTCCAGACGCTGATTCGCAGCTTAGCGATCATGGACTGGCACTGCCCGACGGACTTGATCAGCGCACTTTCACCGCTGCTGCTGCGCTGAAGCGCTGCCACTGCCTGCTGGCACTCCTTCTCGGCGGCGTGGAGCCGTGCGCCGGCCTCCACACTGCGGTAGTAGAGGCTCTTCAAGTACCGGTAGTTACGGCTTTTGGCGTTTGCAGCGTTGCCGTTCATGTACAGGATGTAAGCCTGTGCGTAGGTGTTCTTCAACTTGTTGAAGAACGCCTGATTGATGCGGATGACCGCCTTTGCCCGGCTTGAGGCGTGCTCCACAGCGTAACGGGTCACTTCGATCTGCTGTACTTCCTGCGTGGGGACGGTGTATTTGGTGTCGCTCTGTTCCACCAGGTTTTCCCGCTGTCTGTAGTCATACTCCCGGCTTGTGGGATTGTATGCGGTTACCGGATGCAGCTCCGTGTCCGTTTTGGTCTTTTTCTTGCAAAACGCCAGAATCAGCAGCGTGATGACCAGCAGACCGATGACAATGAGAACGATTGTTTTCATAAAAATTTTCCTTTCTTTTTGGCGGGAGATCCGCTTGTGCGGATTTCCGGTTTAGTCCATTGCCTGAATGATTTCCGTGACCAGCTCCACAGCGGAAGCGGTCTTTTCCTGTACGAATACACGGTATTCGTGGGGCGTGGGAATCGCATCAGCGTGGATTCCCTCCTTTTCGTAGTAGCACCAGCCGTATCCGGCAAGGACAACGGCGCTGACGAAACAAAGCAGTCTTTTCATATGGTCTGCACCTCCTTTCGTATGTCCCTTTGTTTCTGAGATTAGTATACCACGGCGAGGTGCGGGAAAATGCGGGAGGTTCAAAAAAACGGGCAGCGCCCTCCGTGTAAGGAGGATACCGCCCGTCTGAGGGTATGGAAAATTATTCGCCGTGCATCTCTTCGCTCTCCTCTTCCATGGATTTCAGCGCCTCGTACCAGGCTCTTCCCTCCGCACCGGAATCCCGAATATAGCGTTCGAGGTTATCAGCGTTTTCCAGAATACGCATTTCCAGCTTGGCGATCATGAGCCGGCACAGTACAATGGATTCGATCAGCGTCTTTCCGCCGCTGCTGTTTCGGAGCGCATCTTCTGTTTCCTCGCAGGCCTTCATAGCAGTGCGAAGCCGATTGGCAGCCTCCGTACTCCGGAAGTACAGTTTCTTGAGATACTCGCATTCACGGTGCTTGACCTTCTTGTCGATGCCGTTCATGTACAGGATATATGCCTGCGTATAGATGTCTTTCAGCTTGTCGAAGAATGCCGGATCCAGGCTGATGACGGCTTTTTCCTGGCTGGTGGCGTGTTCCATAGCATAACTGGTGAATTCGATCCGCTGGATTTTCTCGATAGGAACCGCATAGCTGTTGTCTGTCTGTTCTACCAGATTTTCCTGCTGTCTGTAGTGGTAGAAGCCGTTGGCGAGTTCGATCAATTGCATATCCTGCGGGGAATGCATGCACCGCAATATGCTATCATAAATGCATTGAAATTCGATCAATTGCTTATCCTGCGGGGAAAGCACGTGCTCGCTGTCCGTCTCCTGAGTTGCAGGAGTGTACCCGGTGTCCTTTTGCAGATTTGTGATGTTTTTCATAAAAAGTTCCTTTCTTTTGGCGGGGAAATCCGCTTGGGGCGGATTTCCGGTAGTCCATTGTTTCTGTTATTATTATACCACGGCGAGGTGCCGGAAAATGCGGGAAGTTCAAAAAAACGGAACAGGCGCTAACCCCAAAAGAAACAGGGACACCGTGCATGGTGTCCCTGAGTGGTCTTGGTTCTGTCTTTTTCTTTTTACCGTCTGTCTCTGAAATCATAACCGGCCGGGACAGCAGCCGGATGGGGCTTTGCCGGACGGGGTGCTGACAGGAGGATTTTGTACAGCGTCCGCACCACTTCCTCCATGGACAGTGCCCTGTGGGGGTCCGGCTCCATCATCTCGAGTACCAGCTTCGACAGTTCCCTGCTGGGGCTGTACTGCGGCTCTTTCAGTCTGCCGTTCAAGTCGACAGAGATCTTCTGATTGTTGAGGATGGTGTAGCAGATGACGCCGAGGGAGTAGGTGTCCAGCCGCAGGGCAATCTCCCGTGGGAGATCTGCCACGTTGTGTGTTTTCAGATACGGCGACGCATAGGCTGCCGTTCCGCTGTAGGAGATCTGGGTGAGCCCCCGCATTCCCTTTTGAATCTGTACTGCCCGGGAGACATTGAAGTCCGCAAGGCATGCCCGCAGGGCGTTCTGATCTGGATAGAGATAGATGTTGTCCGGCTTCAGATTGAAATGCTCCCCTTTTGTTAGACAATGTGGTATAATAGAAATATACCAATAAAA
>NZ_JAJFCK010000054.1 GCF_020709055.1 Ruminococcus callidus | reverse complement strand
TCTGCAAAAAAATTTGCTCGAAAATCCGCATATATTTCCTATGAACACAAGCTCTTAGACAGATCCAGCTTCCGCACGGCATCCCGCACCTTCAGCACGAATCCCGGCGAAACGGACAGCTCATCAATGCCCATCCGCAGGAATGCCTCCTTGGATTCCGCTGCCAGCAGCTTTGCCCGAAAATCTTCGTCCATGAGCAGCGTCATCAGACGGGAGAGCACTTCCAGATGCACGTCGCCGTCATTGGGTGCTGCGATCATAAACAGCAGATTGGACGGTTCATCGTCCATTGCCTCATAATCCACGCCATTCGGAACTGTCATCGCTGCCAGCGAGGGTGCTTTTACCGCCTCGCTCTTGGCGTGGGGAATGGCGATGCCCTCTCCCACTGCGGTGGAACTCATGGCCTCTCTTGCCAGAATCCCTTTCTTATAGGCTTCCTTATCGGCGACCTGCCGCCCTTGTCCTGCAAATCGACCAGCATGTCGATTGCCTCTGTCTTGGATTCCGGCGCAGCCCCCAAAAGAATACTCTCTTTCCTCAGTAAATCCACAATACGCATATTCTTTACCTACTCACATCAATTGCTGCAATAGCTCCGCAATCAGTTCTTTTTTCGCCAGCCCCTCGGAGAATGCCGTAGCACCGCCGGTTGCTGTTCCCAGCTTCAGCGCATAGTCATAGTCGCCGGTCTCACAGCCAGCCACAAATCCGGCAACCATGGAATCTCCGGCACCCACGGAATTCTTGACTGTTCCCTTGCAAACGCCGCAGGCATGCACCCCGCCGTTCTCGTCCAGAAGCACTGCACCGTCGCCTGCCATAGAAACCAGCACATTTCTTGCACCCATTTCCTGCAGCTTTCCGGCATAGCGCACGATCTCGTCCACATCGTCTTTCAGCGGCACGCCGAAGATCTCGCCCAGTTCAAAGTTGTTGGGCTTGATGAGGAACGGCTTGTATTTCAGGACATTGACCAGAAGATCCCTGGTCGCATCCACCACGGCACGCACCTGCTTACCGGAGAGATGCCGCAGAATCTGCTCGTAAACGTCCGCCGGCAGAGAAGCCGGAATGCTGCCCGCCAGAATGATCGTATCGCCGTCCTGCACCTGCTCCAGCTGGTCAAACAGCTGCCGGAGCTTGTCTTCCGGAATTTCCGGGCCCTGTCCGTTCAGTTCGGTCTCTTCACCGGATTTGATCTTGACGTTAATTCTGGAGAAGCCCTTTTCCAGATGGATGAAATCGGTTTCAATGCCGTCCGCTCTCAGCCCCTGTTCAATTGCCTCCCCTGTAAAGCCGGCGACAAATCCCAGCGCCTTGGATGCAAGCCCCAGCTCATGAAGCACCACGGAGACGTTGATGCCCTTTCCGCCAAAGTAAACCTCCTCCTGCCTGGAGCGATTCACTGCCCCGACCTGCATGTCGTCCGCATGCACCACATAGTCAATCGCCGGATTGAATGTCACGGTGTATATCATAGTTACATAACCTCCTTGATGGATGTATAGCTGCTGTATGTTTTATCCGGCAGCCGATCTGTAATGATCTGTCCACGATTGAGCTGCGCAAATGTCACAGAAGTCACCTTGCCGAATTTGGAGTGATCGGAGAGCACATAGGTCTGGATGCTGTTGTCGATCACAGCGGTTTTCACACTGCCCTCGCTGATATCGTGGGTGGAGAACCCCGCATGAACGGAGATTCCGTTCGTTCCCATGAAGCACTTGGTAAAGTTGTAGTTGTTCAGCGTCAGTATACATTCTGTGCCGATGATCGCCTCTGTGGAAAGTTTCAGTTCTCCGCCGGGGATGTAGACCCGAAACCCTCTCTGTGCCAGCTTTCTGGCATGGATGAAGCCGTTGGTCACGAACGTCACACGCTTTTGCGGCAGGTAGTCGATCATCTTCTCCGTGGTCGTTCCCGCATCGATGTACACAAAATCGTCCTCATCTACCAAAGACGCTGCATAGCGGGCGATTGCTTCTTTTTCCTCCGTGAAAAGCTGTGCCTTTTCGGTCATATCCTTTTCCACAGCGGAAAAGCTGCTCTCATTCAGGGCAATGGCGCCGCCGTGCACCTTGACCAGCTTTCCCATTTCCGCCAGCGTGTTGATGTCTCGCCGCACGGTGGAAACCGACGCATTCAGCAATGCACACAGCTCCGTCACCCGAACGCTTCGCTTCTGCTGGACTGTCTCCAAAATAATCGCAAACCGTTCTTCTGTTAACATTTCAAACGCACCTCCTTTGCGCGTTTCTGAATTCTTTTGAATTCTTTCGTCCTTTGCAAGATAAGAATACCACAGAATTCATTTGAGGCCAAGTCTTTTCAGTCAAAATCTTTCAAAAAGCGTCAATTTCAGCGAATTGAACGAATTCATCTCACAGCTATTGTATATTTTCACAAAAAAATCATGCCCATTTTGATGAAATTGATACCATATGGAATCGATTTTTTTAAAATCGGGATGCGTTTCCCGTAAAATCGTGCAAAACCGTTCAATTCCGTTCAGCGCGCCAAAACGCCACATGTCAACGCACATTTCACTTTTGGAAGGAACTTTGTATAACCTGACGGTTTTCGACCGAATCCCTTGACATCCGGCATCCGCCGCAGTATAATTGGTAGTACCAATCGAAAAAGAAGGAAAATTAAATGAAGTATCTCAAACAATTCGGAATCATCCTGATTCTCTCCTTTGCGGGAGAACTGCTTAACCTGCTGATTCCGCTCCCCATTCCGGCGAGTATCTGGGGATTTGCGCTGATGTTCGTCTGTCTGCAAACGGGATTTCTCAAGCTGGACTATGTCAAAGACACCGCCATCTTCCTCATTGAGATCATGCCGCTGATGTTCATTCCGGCGGCAGTGGGACTCATGGAATCGTGGGGCATCATCCGTGCGAAGATCATCCCCTATCTGGTCATCACCGTTCTCTCCACATTTCTGGTCATGGCTGCAGCGGGCAAAATCACACAGGCCGTCATCCGGCGGGACAGAAAGAAAGCGTGTCATCATGAATGATTTTTTTCAGGACTCTGTATTTTTTGGTGCTTCCATCAGCATCATCTCCTATGGCATCGGCATGCTGCTGCAGCGCAAGTTCAAGCTGCCGTTCCTGAATCCGCTGCTGATCTCCATCGTCATTACCGTTGTGGTACTAATAGTGGGACACATCGATTACGACACCTATTATGTCAGCGCAAAATATCTGAGCTACCTGCTCACACCAGCAACTGTTTGTCTGGCAGTACCGCTCTATGAGAAGTTCGACCTGCTGAAAAAGAACCTGAAAGCAGTATCCATCGGCATCACCAGCGGTGTCATCACCAGCCTTTGCAGCATTCTGGTCATGGCGGTGTTCTTCAAGCTGAACCACGAGGAATACGTCACCTTCCTCCCCAAGTCCATCACCACCGCCATCGGCATGGGCGTTTCCGAGGAGCTGGGCGGCTACGTCAACCTGACGGTTGCTGTCATCATCATCACCGGCATTCTGGGGAATATTATCGCAGAGCTTGTGTGCAAAATTTTCCGCATCACGGAACCTGTGGCAAAGGGCATTGCCATCGGCACCTCTGCCCACGCCATCGGCACCGCTAAGGCAATGGAGATCGGCGAAGTGGAGGGCGCAATGAGCAGCCTCTCCATCGGCGTTGCCGGCATTATGACCGTAGTTGGCGCATCACTCTTTTCCGCCATTCTGTAAGAGGAGTTGTCCATGGGAAACAATCGGGAATACACCAAAGTCATCCGCTATATTTGCAATCTGATCGAATCCGGCGACCTGCGCATGGGCGAGCGCTTGCCCACAGAGCGTGCCATTTCAGAGACGCTCTCCATCAGCCGCAACTCCACCCGTGAGGCACTGCGCACACTGGAACACATGGGTGCGGTGGAGTGCCGCCAAGGCTCCGGAAACTATCTGGCGGAGAACATCGCCCGTCAGATCTCTGCTATGCTGAAGCTGATGATTCTCATGCGCCAGCTCACCCAAGAAGACATCTGCCAGTTCCGACGGGAAACCGAAAAGGCGGTCTGTCTTTCCATTATGGAGAACGGCATGGCGGACACTTTTCAGGCGCAGGCGGAAGAGGCGCTGTGCGGCGTTCTGGCGCCGGCAGGACGGGACGAGGCAGAACTGGATATGCAGTTCCACTATGCGCTGATCCGCGCCACCGGGAACAAAGTGTGGATCTGCCTGATGGAGGCAATCATGGACATCTATCGGGAGTGGATCGGCGAGGTTATGGCACGTGCCGACGAACCTGCCAGGGTGGAGCTGCGTGCGGAACACGCCGAAATTCTCCGTGCCCTCCAATGCAAAGACCGCACCGGATGCATGCAGGCAATTGACCGGCATTATGACCGGATTGAACAGGAATTCCACCGAACCACCACAGAAAAGGAGCAACACATGAACCGGAAACTCGTTATCTTTGACATGGACGGCACAATTTTAGACACGCTGGAGGATTTGAAAGATGCTCTAAACCACGTGCTGACACAGCATAACTTCCCCGTTCGCACGCTGGACGAGGTGCGGCGATTTGTGGGAAACGGCATTTATAAGCTCATCGAGCGTGGTGTTCCCGCAGGAACGCCACGGCAGGAAATCGATGCGGTCTACGAGGACTTCAAGCCCTACTACGCTGCACACTGCGAAGATACGACCAAGGCATACGACGGCATTCCGGCACTGCTGCGCCAGCTGAAAGCGCAGGGTTTCGCCGTTGCAGTCGTTTCCAACAAGGCGGACTTTGCCGTACAGAAGCTGTGCGAGATGTATTTCCCGGACACCTTTGATGCAGCCCTCGGTGAACGGGAGGGCGTACGGAAAAAGCCTGCGCCGGACTCCGTTAACGAGGTGCTCCGCCAGCTGCAAATTCCCAGAGAACAGGCGGTCTACGTGGGCGACTCCGATGTGGACATCGAAACCGCAAAGAATGCCAATATGCCCTGCCTCAGCGTGACATGGGGCTTTCGGGATGAGGCGTTCCTGCTGGAACACGGCGCATCGCACATTCTGCACACGCCAGAGGAAATCCTGCAATTTGTAACACAGCGATAAAGCCAACACAAAAACAGGCGGATGCCATTTCCCGTATGGGAGGGCATCCGCCTGTTGCGGTTATTTAGAGCTCGTGTTCATAGGCGTCTATCTACGTCTTTTCGGCAAATTTTGTTGCATACTGCGTGAAAAATTCTTGCCATACGAAAGTATGCCTGCAAATTTTTGCCTTGTCTGCAAAAAAATTTGCTCGAAAATCCGCCTATATTTCCTATGAACACAAGCTCTTACATCAAAAGCATCAGGTACAATGTCTGAAGTTCTTATCCGTACAGAGTCTTGCGACCACCAGTCCAAGGGGAAGCGCAATGACGATCAGAACGGCCTTGGTCAGCCACAGCGCACCGTTGCTGACATCGTTCAGTCCCATGTAGTAAATGCCACGGTACATGTACAGTCCGGGTACCATGATGACAATTGCCGGAACAGTCAGAGAGATACGGGGAAAGCCGATGTACTTCTTGACCAGCGAGGCGATGCAGCCCGATGCAAAAGCGCCGATAAACGCGGCGATTCCCACCGGCATTCCTGCCAGATCGATGAGTTCCAGACGCAACGTGTTGGTGAGCATACCAATCAGACCGGCGGTCAGCGCCATTTTGCGGGGGCTGTTAAACATCAGCGAGAATCCGTATACGCCGAAGAAACTTGTCGCAATGCGAAGCAGCATCCGTGTGACGGTGGGCAGCTGCAAGTCCGGAAAATCTGCCGGCTGGAAATGGAACACCATGGCGGTCGCCCAGCCGGTCAGCGTTGCAGCGGTGATAATCAGCAGCGCATAGGCAATTCGCTCCAGGCCGGAACGCATGTCCAGCTTTGCCAGGTCGATACCGCCCGTAATCAGCGGAAATCCCGGAATGACAAAGAGCATGGCGCAAATGTACCCCGCCTGATGCACGGCGGAAATGTCCAGGATCTTCTGCGCTGCAAGAATCGTCAACACATAGACAATACAGGAGGTCGCCACACTGACGGCGACATTCCCCAGCAGGGAGATCTTCCTGTTCAGCATCAGCTTCCGGACAAAATTTCCGGCGCCTGCGCCAAAAAATGCGCAGATCATCTCCACCGGACCGCCGCCCAGCAAAAAGGTAAATGCGCAGCAGGCAATCGCCGAGGCAAGCCCCAGATTCCACGCCTTATAGTTGGCGGGCTTTTTCTGGATGTGATCCAGCACCTCGTGGAACTGATTGACGGAGTACTCCCCCGCCAAATCCGGGAAATCCCGCATAAACATCTCCAGTTCCATCAGCTTGTCCGTGTTGACACCCGTCGTTGGCAGCGAAAGCGACTGGGTATAGGTTTCATTGTCCCCGATGCAGGTACACTCAATGGAAACCAGACCAATGTCGGCGGAACAGGAAATCCCAAGACTTCTGGACACCTTGTTCATCGAATTCCGCACACGCCACGCACCGGTTCCCACAGACAGCATCATCAGCCCAAGCCGTCCCACAAGGGTCGCCTTTTCCTTTAGCGTGGCATCCACAGCGGGAACATTGCTGTCCGCCTGAATGATGTCATGCCAATGGATGGTCATGTGCTGTTTTCTGAGTTTTGCCATGAAAAACACTCTCCAATTCCGAAATCAAATTTGGTTCAATCCCATCGATTGAAACCGGCTCTGAAAGCCAATCATACAACCTATCTATGATACCATATTTTTCGACAAAATACAAGCATCAGATTTCCCAAAAATCCCCCACGAAACCGAAAAATTTCTACGCTATTTTTCTTTTGGCACATAAAACCGTCCCCGCAGCTTCTGCGTTTTTATCTCATTGATGAATGCGCTGGCATCCACTTTCTGCACGGCATGGATCACCTTTTTCGCCTGCGCAGCGGAAACCACCGAGTATACCATCTGCCGCTCGCAGTGTTCATAGGCTCCCTCGCCGTCCAAAATGGTTGCTCCGTGCTGGCTGACCGCATAGATCGCCTGACACACCTCGGCGGGACGGTTGGTGACGATAAACAGCGTGCTCTGCTGGAATTTTTTGTACATCAAATGCAGCACCATCGTCGAGGCATACTGAAACAGGATGGAGTACAGTGCCTTGTCCCAGCCGAACAGGATTCCGGCAATACAGAGGATCACCGCATTGAACCCCAAGATCAGATAGAACGAATCCATATTGCTCTTTTCCGACAGATAGATGGAGATGAAGTCTGTTCCGCCGGAGGTAGCACCGGCATTCAGGCAGATACTGATGGCAACGCCGTTGAGGATGCCGCCAAAAATGCTGATGAGCAGCACGTCCTGTGTAATGACCGAATCCGGGATCAGGTCGGTGAACACACTGTTGAGCACGATCATCACGCAGGAGTACAGAGTGAACTGCTTCCCGATGTACCGAAATCCGATGTACACCGGCACGACGTTCAGCAGCAGGTTGATGGGCGTGAACGGCGGTGTCACATGGAATGCCATGTTGCAGGCACGCTGGAGCAGAATCGTCAGTCCGGTGATTCCGCCCGGATAGAGTCCGCCTGTGCTGACAAATGTCTTGGTGTTCAGCGCCATCAGAAATGCGCCCGCCGTGACCGCCAGAAGCGTCAAAGCGCTCTGGGCAATGGCTGTTTTTTTCATGGTTGTTTCCTCCTTTCTCATGGTGGAAAAACGTTCTTTCCACCTTTATTATAACAAATTCCAGCAGCCTTGTAAAGCCATCTTCCCAAACTGTCAGCGCATGCCATTGTGCAACATTTCCGATATTTTTTTCACGCCGGAAAAAAAGATTGTGCTCTCCGTTGATTTTTTCTGCAAACCTTGACAGCGTTCCGAAAAAATGCTATACTGAACTTGTATTTAATATTAGTTAAAACTAACTTTTTAGGTTCACCTCGGGATTGCAGCAGCTCTCCCGCTTTTTTACGAGTTATCCGGTTTCCAAACCGTATTTTCCGAAAGGATTTTTGATATGAAGCGTTTTTCTCTCTTGACACTTGCCGTCTGCGGCATCTTGTGTTTCACCGGCTGCGGAACAGACCAGCCGGCCGCCTCCCAGAGCAAATCCGGCTCCGAATCCTCCGCAGAGGACAGCCAGACTGCTGCGGATGCGGTATACGAGGACACGCAGGAACTGATGGGCACGGTCATTATGGTGCGTGCCTACGGCGCACACGGCAAGGAAGGCGTAGAAGCTGCTTTCGCACGGGCAAAAGAACTGGAACAGGTTTTCTCCAACACCATTGCGGATTCAGAAGTGAACCAGGTCAATCAGGCGGCAAAGGCTGCTGTTGGCACGGAAGTTCCCATCTCTGCGGACATGGCCCATGTCTTGGAAACAGCGCTGGAATACGGGGAGAAAAGCGGCGGCATGCTGGACTGCACCATCGGCGATCTCATCGACCTGTGGGGCATCGGCACGGATCACGCCGCCATTCCGGCAGACGGGAAAATACAGGCGCTGCTCCGTCCGGACGGCTGGAAGGATGTCAGCTATCATGCGGAATCCGGCTCTCTCACCTTCGCCAGCAATGCTGTCACACTGAACTTTGGCGCAGTGGCAAAGGGCTATATCTCCGATGCCATGAAAACCGCACTGGAGGAAACCGGCGTCACCTCAGCGCTGATGAGTCTGGGCGGAAACGTCATGACCCTTGGCGTGAAGCCGGATGGCAGCAGTTGGACGGTTGCGATCACAGATCCGTTTTCACCGGACAGTCTGATTGCCTCCCTCCACGTGACCGATCAGGCAGTGGTCACCTCCGGCAACTATGAGAAATATTTCGAGGAAAACGGGAAACGCTATCACCATATCCTCGACCCCTATACCGGTGCGCCATCGGAATCCGATGTGGTCAGCACCACAATCATTGCAGACAACGGAATTGACTGCGATGCCCTCTCCACGGCAACCTATTTGCTGGGTTCCGATGCCGGCATGCAGCTCATCAACTCGCTGGACGGCATTGAAGCGGTCTTTGTCAAGGCGACCGGCGAACTGGTCACCTCGGACGGCATGGATGCCTACCAGCTTCAGGAAATCACATCATGAGACAAAAATGGATTTTGATTAGCATTGCAGCTGTGCTGCTGCTGGGCGGTGTGCTGGGGAGCTGGTACGTGCTGGGGCACAAACAGCCCGAAAAAATCGCCCGCATCTATCAGCAGGACAAGCTGCTGTATGAGATCGACCTGAGCCAGGTGACGCAGGCGTACACCATCACCATTGACGGCGAAAACGGTGCGGAAAATGTGGTTCTGGTGGAACAGGGACAGATCTCTATGAAGTCTGCCAGCTGCCCCGACCATCTCTGTGTCAAGCAGGGCGCTATCTCCAACGGCATTCTGCCCATCATCTGCCTGCCAAACCACATTCGCATCTCCATCGTCTCTCAGGGGGAGGAATCCTACGATGTCCAAGTCTATTAAGCATCTCGTCACCCTTGCGCTGTTTACCGCAATGGCGCTGACGATCTTTGTCATCGAGGCACAGATTCCCGTCCCCGTTCCCATCCACGGCGTGAAGCTGGGACTTGCCAATGTAATCACGCTGGTGGTATTGCTTCGGTACCGTGCCAGAGATGCAGTAGCGGTGCTGCTGCTGCGCATTCTCCTCGGTTCGATCTTCACCGGCGCACTGGTGGGCATGATCTACTCCCTGTGCGGCGGACTGCTCTGCTTTGCGGGAATGGCGCTGCTCTGCCGGTTTCTGCACCGGAAACACATCTGGTTCATCAGTCTGATCGGCGCCATCCTGCACAACATCGGACAGATTCTCGCCGCTATGGCAGTGATGCAGACCGTGCAGGTTCTGGCGTATCTGCCGTTCCTGCTGGTGACAGGCTGCATTACCGGCTTTTTTACTGGACTAGCAGCCGACCGCATCGTGCATTTTCTGCCGAAGTCTATTTCCTATGAGAAATAAGAAAGATATCCCCCCTCGATATCTTTCCTTTCTTTTCCTTAGAAGTTAGTTTTAACTAATTCTTAACGGTTAGTTATCTCTAATTCATAAATTCCGGTAGGTGTTCTGTGCTTCACAGAATTCACACACAATAGAAAGGCAGCTCCGCACAAATCCGCCAAAAGGCTTTGCATGGTGTTGCCGAAAAACATTTCAGGAGGTTCTTATGCAAAAGAAAAACTGGAAAAAGCTCGTTGGCATTGCATCCGCTGCAATGCTCGCAGCCACACAGACGATCCCTGCTGTTGCAGTCAGCGCAGCGGAGGACACCACTGACTACGTCTACTGCTACGCTGCTCTGACATGGGCAGAATACTGGCAAAACGAGGGCGTGTATCTGGACGATGCCGCAGACGGCGATCTGGGAGCATCCTCCACAGAGAAAGACACCCACGGAGAATATGACCTCGGCGCATACGATGCCGTAACCCGTGCCACCAGCAACCACGGTCTGCATCGTGGAAGCTACCAGTGCACCGTAAAGGTTTACGACACGGAGGGCAACGCTTACGACTACACCGGCAAGGGACAGGACGAGTCCGTGGACGTTGTCAAGAACGGCAACGGCGGTGCAGATATCACAGTAAATGGTGAAGTGGCCGGCACTTATGACCACTCTGTCAACGTTGGCCCGAAATACGTTCCGGTGGCAGTTCCGGCAGATGAGTACGAGGCTTTCAAGGAAGCTTTCACTGTTTATGAAAACGGCGACACCATCACCGGCGGCTACACCGAAAAGAATCTGGTGAACATCAATGAGACTGTCAGCGTTGATGCCAACACTCCCGGTCTGAAGACTGCGGAAAAGGAGGCAGACGGCACATTCCAGTTCTCCAAGCGTTCCACTTCGGAAACACCGGAGGGCAAGACTGTAAATCCGGATGCCGTTGAGATCTCCAGCGTTCAGCACAACTCTGGCTACGGTGATTTCATTCGTGTGGACATCGAGGGTGATTATGGCGATCTGGGCGCACATATGTACGCCGTTCGCTGGGATTACTACGGCGATGGCGACACCGTTCTGGCAACCTATGGCACCAAGTTTGCCGCAGATAACTGGATGCACAAGTCCATGGGCATTCAGCTGGGTCTGACCCAGAGCGACCGCTGCCAGCTGCCGGAGGGCACAGATGGCTACGGCAGATGGGATGTTACCGTATATGCCACCGGCTATCAGGATTTCACCTTCACCGTAAACAATGACTATGTTTTCGGTACGGTAAATCTGCCCTATGCCGACTACTATTACGGCGAACTGAATTCCGTATCTGAGAATCCGGACATGGATCTGGAGGCAGAGGACAAGACCGCTGCCCTGCGTGCGGAAGGCTGCTACGATGCAGTCACCAGTGCCACCAATACCAAGTCCAAGAAGTACGGCGCAACCTACTACACCGAGAACGAGGATGGTTCTGTCACCGTTGAGGGTATCAGGGACGTTGCCATTGCCGTTCCGAGAAAGCTGTATGAGGACGCAACCGCAGCCATTGCTGACGGCAAAACCTGCAACAACCAGCTGCTGAACATCATCGGCAATATGACCGTCAGTGAGAGTCAGGATGCACCGGCAGAGTACAAATTCCTCAACGGCGACGGTACCCTGTCCGCTATGGTGGATTCCAACAAGGCAGTCACCGTTTCCGATGCAGAGGTAAAGGTAAAAACCAATACCCGCTACGGCAACTATCAGCTAGATATCAACGAGGCAGATGCAGACAACAGCCTGCTGCCCTCCGCAGATGATATGGAGGGTGCTATCGTCACCATGACCGACGGCACCAAGTACGCAATGCTGCACGTAGACAACCTGTGGCTGAAAACCGGCAAAATGGCCTGGGCGGCAACCGAAAACTTTGTAACACACGGCAACACTCTGAAATACAAGAACTTTGAAGACACTGCCGGAAAGACGGTTGCCAGCGTTCGCTATATTGTTCGCAGCGGTTCAGATGTCACCTATACGGCAACCGATGCTTACCTGCCGCTGCTGCACAACGGCACCGCAGCCGTAGAAGCAACACCGGTGGCTGAGGGCAAAATCGCACTGACCCTGGCAGATCTGCCGGAGGACTATGCTGCAACTGCATCCATCTCCGGTTTGGAGAGCACCTATGCAAACGGCGTCCTGACCTATGACGCAGCTGCTGCAAAACCGGGCAGCTACACCATCACCGTTTCTGACACCAACGGCGTTTATGCACCGATCTCTGTCAGCGTAATTCTGACCACCGATGATCTGCCGGCTGCTTTCGATGCAGACACCAAGACCATCGTTGCCGCAAAGGGCGCTGATGCAGATGCACTGGCAAACTATCTGTCCAAAATGAGCAAGGCGACCATTGACGGCGTTTCCTACAACCTCTCCGGCAAGGGCGCAACCAAGCTCTTCGACACCAAGACCGGCGCAATGGATACCGCAGCCAAATCCAGAGACGGTCTGGTATTCACCAAGGCCGGCACCTATGAGATCACCATCTCTGCAACCGGCTATACCACCGACCTGACCTTCGAGGTAACCCTGAAGGATTCCGACATTGCAGTGGTTCTGCCGACCGTAAAGGGCGACGCAGACATGGACGGCGAAATCACCATGGATGACGCTTTCGCAGTGCTGCAGTACTACTCCAAGCACGCAGCAGGCAATGATTCCTACCAGTTCACCGACAATGCCGAGGCAGAGGCAGAGCTGCTGAAGCTGGTGGACATTGACGGCGACGGCAGCATCACACTGGACGATGCCTTCTACATCCTGTCCTACTATTCATACCACGCAGCTGGCCGTGATGCCGCTTGGGAGGATGTTTACAAGCCGGCAAACTAAACGGATCCATTCCAAAGGCATGACATTCTCTTCCATTTTCAGGCAGCACCGCACGGAACTTGTGCGCAAGATGCAAGCAGATTGCGTGCAAAGCTGTCAGGCGAGCTTTGTGCGGAGATGCCTTTATACATCCTAACGGAACACGGGCAGATGCTTTATAATTTCGCATCTGCCCGTGTTTCTATGCCCTGTGTGCGCACACCGCCAATCGCCCCCCGATGCCAGACAGGTGACCGGCAATTCCGCACACAGAAGCACACAAAAAATCCCGCCCCCGCAGAATCCTCCCTGCCGGGGCGGAATTTTCGTTTCAAATAAGAACCTGTCTTCACAAGAAATATATGTGGATTTTCGAGCATAATTTTGTTGC
>NZ_JAJFCK010000053.1 GCF_020709055.1 Ruminococcus callidus | reverse complement strand
GACCGTTAAACAAAAGCTCTGTTTCCGATGTATCTTCATTTTGGATAAAGTTCCAGAATTTCTTCATTTGGTTTTCTCCTCCTTTTCTAAATTTTGATTTGCAAATGCACCTGCATCAGCGAGTTTTGTAAAGCTGCCATTTACGAGGTACAGATTGCCGCCCTGTTCTTCCGGCACCAGATTCATATCTTCCAGTTCACGAATATCATTGGCGGACATCCAGCCGTTCTGTCTTGCTGTGGCATAGCCTTGCATACGGGAAGCATAATCACCACGCAAAAGCCCCTCAACATTGAACTTGATGAAATACTTGCCTTTCTCTGAATCGGAAAGCAATGCCTTCTGCAAAGACTGTTCCCAGCGAACGATCCACGGGTCGAGACTGTATTTCACGAAATCCAATGATAGATGTTCCACGTTACTGAATGTGGCATGGTCAAGATCGCCGATCATATGAAGCGGCACTCGATACAGCCGGGCAATTTCCTCGACCTGAAACTTTCTGGTTTCCAGAAACTGTGCTTCATTGTTGGGGATGGAAATAGGCGTGTATTTCATGCCCTCTTCCAAAATTGCGGTATGATGCGAGTTGGAACCACCATAGGCATGCTGCCAAGCATCTCGTACCCGTTCCGGATTTTTGATGACTCCCGGATGTTCCAACACACCGGATGGACTGGCACCGTTGGCGAAAAAGGTAGAACCATAGTCTTCACAGGCAAGAGAAATGCCAATTGCATTCTTTGCAAGAGCAATGGGAGAATATCCCACCAAGCCGTCATACCCAAGTCCGGGAATATGCAGCACATCTTCTGCCTGCAGGACAATATCGCCCTGCTGTTTCAAGTTTGGATTGGCTTCATCGTAGCGACTGTAGATGTAGACCAGACGATTTCGCTGGTCACGGTCTACTCTGACCTTATCCGGCATCAGCGGATACAGCCCCAATACATCTCCACGACCGTTTCGGATAATTTGTGCATAAGCATTGCCGTAAATCAGCAGATGGGACATTAGGGTTTCTCGGAATACGAAAGATGTCATTTCCGGATTTGGCTGATCGTGAAGCAAAAAGTAAAGTGGGTGCTGTGGCACTCGCTCTTTTCCGCTATCGTTGTATTTGTACACATGAAGCGGCAGCTGTGCAATCGCTTCTGACAGCACACGCACACAGGCATAAACCGCGATATGCTGCAAAGCTGTTCTGTCGGTGACACGTTTGCCGCTGTTCGCTCGTCCGAAAAAATATGTGTAGGACGGGCTGTCATAGCTGTTTTGAGGCTTATCTCTGGACTTAAATAGTCCGCTGAAAATACCCATGAGAATCAGCTCCTTTCTTGACTTTGAGAGTATGGGTGTGGTATAATATACTAAACTAAACAGAATGTAGGGTAAAAACTCTATAAATCGTGCTTTGTTAATTTGGTAAATTCTAATATCTGGGGTATGGTGGTGAAAGTACAAGATGAATGCAAACTATCTCAAACTTGAAAAAGGTAAGCAGATTGGAATACGTAAAAGAATACTAAAAGGAAATAAGTATTATTGGTATTCATATGCTGTTAAAAAAGTTAATGATATATATATCGTCTATGAGCATGAAATTGCAGAAGATAATATTTGTATGGAAATTGATGAGTATGAAAATATTTATCAATAACTATAAATGAGCATGCACCGTCATTTTGCACAACAATTCCCAACCATTTATGCTCTCTCTGCAATTAAAAACGGGATTATCATGTGAAATTATGACATATTTTTGTGCAAGTCGCTGGAAATGCTCATTTATACTAAAGTAAAATATGAAATGCTATACAGCTGATGTGATGGGCATTAACCATTTACATCGCAAAAATTCCGGTGATTTTTACAGAAAGTGAGAATGCAAGAGTGAGAAAGAACATCATTCATCATCTTTTTTCTATAGCAGCTTTATGTGCTGTTGTTTTTACAAATACAATCTGGCTGACAGGCTGTGTTATTTATGACAGTAAAGATTTAGCAAAATTTGCGAAAGAGCAGCTATACGAAAAGTATGGAGAAGAGTTCGAAGTGAAAACTATCATGGATTCTCATCGAACAATTGCATATCCAGTAAATGATCCTGATTTATTGTTTGAGGTGTATAGCCTGATTGAAACACGTGGCGGAAAAGATGATTATATCCAATCGATCATTGGAGACCAATACAAGAAAATCGTGGAAAAAACCTTCGCCGATGTCAATTTGTATTTTTACATTGATGTAGATGTTCCGAGCATTCCGTTTAAAGAAAAAGAAATCAAGAATACGAATATCACAATTGAAGAATACAATGATGAGATGTCTGCATATAGCGTTCAACCAAAGATTGATTTGTATCTATCTTCTGATTTTTTAGATTGCTATAGTAATGAAGAATTATATTTCTTTATGAAAAGTATTGTTTCTGATACAAATCCTCGTTTTTTAAGAGTTACTTTTATATTGTTGGATGATGAGAAAACTGTAGAAGAATATTATAGCGAGTATCCCTCCCTTTCCTGCAATTCCGACTTGATTCATTTTTTGAACACAAAATATGAAGAAGTAGCACGGGGAGCAGAGGAAGGTATTTGGAAAATGAGTATTGATGAATTTAATCAAGAAATGGAGGAGATTAGAGAAGATGAGTTATACAGATAAGGAAATGCAGGTTTCCACACAAATTGCATATATGAATATTACTCAAGATCAAATTAATGAATATTTAAAAGATCATAACGGAGAATATCCGACCATTCAAGAAATTCCAGTTTGCAAAGATAATCAAACCTATAACACCAGCATATCCCTCGTATCATAAACCGACTCATCAGAAACGCATCCACAGCGGATTGCACGGTCAAGAGCCATGATCATGGCAACCGCACCGTCAATCTTCTCTGTGGATTTTTCTTTATCCGGCTTGATATTTCCGGCAGGGTCACGCCTGATGAAAATGTTATCCATCATCCACCGAAGAACAGGGTGTCCGTTGTGGGCAAGGGTCTGTTCCAGAGTCAGTTTCATCAGTTCCTTGGTAGGCGGTGACATATCTTTATATCCTTGTCCAAATTGTACCATCGTAAAACCTAACCCCTCAAGATTCTGCGACATCTGCACTGCACCCCACCTATCAAAAGCAATCTCTTTGATATGAAACTTCTGCCCCAGTTCATCTATGAAATTTTCAATAAAACCATAGTGAACAACGTTGCCTTCGGTAGTTTTCAGATAGCCTTGTCGCTCCCATATATCATATGGAACGTGGTCACGTCTTACTCTAAGTGGCAGTGTTTCTTCCGGCAGCCAGAAGTAAGGAAGAACATAATAATGTTCATCATCTTCAGTAGGTGGAAAGACAAGCACGAAAGCTGTAATATCCGTTGTACTGGAAAGGTCGAGTCCACCGTAGCAGCTTCTTCCTTCCAGTTCAGATTCATAAAAAGCCACCTTGCATTTATCCCATTTCTCCATAGGCATCCAGCGGACAGCCTGTTTTACCCATTGATTCAGACGCAGTTGTCTGAAAGCGTTTTCTTCGCCGGGATTTTCTTTAGCAGAGTTACAAGCATCTTCAACTTTATCAATCGGCACTGTAATTCCTAAAGATGGATTAGCTTTTTTCCACACCTTTGGGTCAGTCCAGTCTTCTGACTCATCTGCTCCATAAATGATTGGATAAAATGTTCTGTCATGTTTTCTGCCTTCAATAATATCTTTTGCCTTTTGGTGTATTTCATAACAAATAGAATTTGTATCTGTGCCTGCGGTAGTGATTATGAAATACAAGGGCTGCATTCTGGCATCACCGGAACCTTTTGTCATTACGTCATATAGTTTTCGGTTCGGTTGGTCGTACCCAACTAAGGGAACCACATTGTTTATAATTTATTTACAACTAAAGCATTAAGACAAACAGACAGGCTTAAATTTGCAAAGAAAATTGAATAGATAACGAAAAGCGTTCTTCATATATCAGTGAGGAACGCTTTTTCTATTTATTCGGAGGTTATTATGGCAAATGAATCAAATTCATCGGTTGTCAGAGTGCATAAGAACACCGACTTCACGATCATGAGCAATCATCATTTGAGAAATCAGAAACTCACCCTGAAAGCTGTCGGGCTGATGTCCAAAATACTGGGACTGCCTGACGGCTGGAATTATTCCGTTGCAGGACTGGTGAAGATTTGCAGAGAGGGTGAAACAGCCATCAGGGCTGCCCTGCATGAATTGATTGACGAACAATACGTTTATGTCGAGAAACTTCCTCCCAACTATACCAAAAGCGGAAGATTTGAATACGTCTATCACATCTATGAAATTCCATACGAGAATATGCCTGATGGTCTGGAATGCCCTGAACTGTTTCTCAAAAAACAATCTGAAACAAATCAAAATGCAGATTCTCCAGATACAGAAAAACAAGATGCAGAAAACCTACATCTTGAAATTCAAAGTATAGAAAATCAGGGACAATTAAATACTTACTTATCAAGTACGAAAGAATCAAGTATGAAAGAATTAAATAGCACAGCTTCTGCTCCGCCGAAGAAAAAGACACCGAGCAGTAAGAAAAAATATGCCGAAGCAGTTACTATGACGGAAGAAGAATATCAGAAACTAACCGGACAGCACACAACTGCTTTTGTAGAAAAATGTATTGAAGTCCTGAATAACTATAAGCTTTCCAGCGGAAAACGATACAAATCAGATTACCACACGATTCTCAATTGGGTGATTGAAAGAGTTTCCAAGGACTATCCGCAGCTGGATAAGCCTGTTTCTGTACAAAATCCGGCTTATGATGTCAACGTCAATCCATTTGACCAGTTTGTGAGGTGAGAAAATGTTTGTCAATACGGAGTTACTGGAGTTTATCCGCTTGAAAAATCCCCTTTCTTCTGTTATCGGGAAATACGAAGTGATAACAAATGCTTGCTGTAAATGCCCATTCTGTCACAGCAAAACCAATTCCCTGAATCTTTTTCATGATGAGATCTATACCTGTTTTCACTGCGGTGAAAGTGGTGATGTATTTGGATTTGTCAGCAAAATTGAAAAGATTTCCTTTTCAGAAACAGTTCAGAAAATGGCGAAAGCATCGGGCATCTATAACCTGGAAGAACTGAAACAGAAGAATATCTTTCGCTTCTGGGACAGATTTCTGATCCTCTGTGAGCATTATCACATTGCAGCAGACAGCATATTGCAGGAATATTCTTCGGAGCTGACAAAAGAATATCTTCTCGGTCTGAAATACAGCAAAGAGGAGCCGGATACCGCCCCGCTGGAAGCCATTATGCAGATGAAATACGGCATATCAAAGGAATTTTGGAACGCTGCTCCTGAGCATATTATGGAGTATCTGACAGCAGAAAGGAAACACAATGCATGATACATTGAAAAGCATTTTTCAGACGCTCTCTGAAAATGCAGAAGAAAACTTCATCAAGAACAAAAACGCAGAGGACTATCTCGCTGAGGACGGTTTGTGGCACTGCGGAAAATGCGGTACAGCAAAGCAGTTCCGATTGCCTGAGCGGTTTTTGAAAATGGGTATGCCTGAGATTGTCGGCTGCTGCTGTGCCTGCCAGTCTGCAAAGGAAAAACGGGAAAATGCAAAACAACGACTTGCATCTGTCATCAGACAAAACAAGGAAATCGCCAATATTCCCGAACATTATCTGTCAGCTGATATGGCAATGGTGGAATCTTCTGAAGTAAAAAGAATCGGCAGGAACTATATCAAAAACTTCGAGAAACTGGGCAGAATCGGGCTTCTCCTCTATGGTGATGTGGGAACTGGCAAAACATTTCTGGCAGCCTGTATTGCAAATGCTCTGCTGAATCAGGGCGTAAGCGTAAAATGGCTGACCTCTATGCAGATCGTAGAACGCAGCTGTTTCTACAACGAATCAGAATATACCGAATATACCCGAAGCATTACTGATCCCGATTTGCTGATTATCGATGATCTGGGAGCGGAACGTGGCACAGATTTTGCGTTGGAGCGTGTTCACAGCCTTGTGGATACCCGTATCTCAGCCAACAAACCGATGATCGTAACCACCAATATCGATATTACGGATATGGGCAATTGTGCTGATCTGAAAAAGAAACGCACATTTGACCGTATTCTCCCTGCAACATTTGCCTTTGCCATGAAAGGAACTTCCTATCGTATGAAACAGGCACAGAAAAGCTATGAAACACTCAAAGATCTGCTCTTGAGTGAAGAAACAATTGGAAAGGACAGAAACACAAATGAGAATGATCAAAACTTATGAGGGCATGACAATGAACTGCGATGTGATTGCAACAATTCAGTCGGTTTTCATGAATATCGCTACCGGCAGCATCAGCGAAATGGTCGATGACAGCTTCGATCCGGATACCCTGGAATTTGCTGTGACTGCATTTACTACACTTGGAGATGAGATAGTCCTTGCAGTTTATGCGACCGAAGAAGAACGTGATTATGCCAGATACAAGCTGGAAAATTGGCTTGTTTACGATGTTGGCAGCTATTACACCATGACAGAAAAAAAATAACGGAGGGTTTAACCATGGAAAAAATGATCGTAACAGAGTACGGCAGACCGATTATGATGCAAAAGGTCAAGGAATTTACACAGAGAACCATGTTTCTTGCAGACGAAAGAGTGATCCCCTATGCAGTGTTCGCACTGCTTGACAGCGGCGAACTGGTGAACGTCGGCAATTTTGATGATTTGGATACCGCTGAGATCTCCCAGATCATTCTGGACATCTTCACAGAAGACAAAAAGGCGGTATTCGATGTCAATCTGGAAGTGTTCGGAATCAAAAAGTTCCTTGAAATGCTTCGCTATGTATCAGCGGATAGCGAAACACTCTATCAAACTTTGGTAAGTGATCTGAAAAGGCAGCTGAAAAGCGGTGAACTGGATGTCAGCTTTTCTTGATGGCTACATACAGCTTGCCCATGCCATTGTTTCTGTGGCAGCAGAAAGCTACAAATATACGCTCTTAGCTGTCAAAAATCATACCAGAAGCGATTCTGTTTTCAGGCGAAAGGAAGAACTGGAAAGCTTTTTTCTGTCGGAGTGGTTCAGGCTGCCGTCCGGACTGGACGGAAGATATTTCATGAAGAAAATGCAGGAGGTCTACTATTTTGACAGGTAAAGAGTTTTTGTGGCAGTATATTATGATTGACCGACAGATCAGAAGTGTGAAGCTGCAGTTGGATAGTATGGTAGAAGTTGCAAAGTTCAATGCTCTCAGTGATTACTTTCAGCACGATATTGATGCGTTATCTGATAAACTGAAATGCCTGATTGCAAGATCAGCTATCATCAAGGAAAATATTCTTGATGCAATACAGATGATTGATAATAATGAGTGCAGAGAAATTCTGGTGAAAAGATATCTTGACCAAAAATCTGTTGCACAAATTTCAAGAGAGATGTTTATGACAAGACAGGGGGTGTATTATCACCTTGGTGTTGGCGAAAAAGCCATTTCGTCGTTGATATAAAAAGGTGACCGATTTGTACAATGGAGTTACAAATCGGTCATTTTTCTTTATGTGTTTTCTTCTGTCAGTTTTGCCAGTTCAATATATTCCTTTAATTTCTTTTGCAACAATTTTTTGTCGATCAGTTTCAGATTGTATTCTGCAACCATTGTCGGTGAAAGACTTCTGCTGAGAGCAAATTCAACAACTTCATCGTCTTTACTTGCACAGAGAATAATTCCTACACTTGGATTTTCATTTTCCTTTTTCACCTCTCTGTCCAGTGCTTCCAAATATAGATTGATTTGTTCCACATACTCCGGCTTGAATTCCCCGATTTTCAGTTCAAAAGCTACTAAGCAGGATAATCCTCTGTGATAAAACAGCAAATCAATAAAGAAATCATGATTGCCCACCTGAACACGATATTCTTCTCCGACAAAAGTAAAATCCTTTCCAATTTCAAGAATAAAATCTTTCAGATTACGAATGATGGATTTCTGCAAATCATGTTCAGACATCGGATCAGGGACATCAAGAAAGTCAAGAACATAGTTATCAAGAAAAATATTTCCCGTTGCTTTTTTAGCTGTTTCAAGTGCCAGTGACTGTGGATTTTGCGAAAGCATATATCTCTCATAATAACCGCTGTCTATCTGCCGTTCCAGTTCTCTCTTCGACAATCGCTCTTTGATACACATATTCATATAAAAAATACGCTCATCCATGGTCTTGCAGGCTGACATTATCTTCAAATGATTGGACCAACTCAATTGTGTCACCAGTGGTGACACTTTTTCTTCGCCCTGATAAAGTTCGTAGAACTGCTTCATTCTATACAATCCACGCCTGTTGAATCCTTTCAGTTCAGGATAATTTTCAGAAAAGAAATCCGCCAGCTTCTGTACAAAAGCATCTCCATAGGAACTATTTTTCGATTGCTTGCTGATATATTCACCAATATCACGATACATCGTAATCAATTCCTCATTTACTTTTCTGTATGCACGCTCTTTCGCTGATTCAATGATATTGACAACTTTCTGAAATTGCTCATTATATGGCTGAATGTCCATGTTCAATCCTCCGTTCGCTTCACATAAACCAGTTCAATGTCATATCCAAGTGCTTCAAGAATTTGCACATATGTTCGATTGACAATGCCCTCTTGCTTTTTAATGACCTTATTTACATATTCTTTTGAGGTATGTATATCTTTAGCGATTTGTGCCTGTGTTGTACCATTTTCGATACATTTCACCTTTACATCGATTTCAAAATTGTTCTTAACCATAATTCGCATTACCTTCTATAAGTTACACTAATCGTATAACTTATTATACTGTATTTTTGTGCGAAAGTCAATCGGAAAAATAAAAATCAGAAAATTATTTTTGACGAAACTTGACAGCACTTGCATTTACTTGTCGGATTTCGCCATAGCAAATTTGCTAAACTGAAATTAGTAAGCGGGAAAGGAGTGAGCGTATGACCTTATCGATCATTTCGCAGGACAGAAGCGTGTTCAACTATACCAATGCGGTTTCCTGTGTGACCTGCGGTGAGTACGATGACGGAAGCGGATACGGCTTCATGGTCTATCTGAAAGGCGATACGGAAAACGGTATCGTTGTCGCAGAATATGACGATGCAGAAACGTTCCATGCTGTCAAGAATGATTTTTCCAGATGGCTTCGTGAAAACATCGACGCAGTATTTGCATTTCCGGCATGAGTACAGACTTTGAAAATGGCTTGCGAAAAACAATAGATCTGTCGGTCAGAAGCAGAGAATTTACGGTCGATACTTTGAAATCTGCCATGCAGGATTTTCTTTCCGGAAAGTCGCAGAGAAAAGGCAGAGTTTCCATGAAAAAGCTATCGGAGCATTCCGGCAAGCTGGAAAACGTGGAGATCAAAGGCATTGCGGATTTTCTGAGCGTGGCAAAGAAATATGACATTGACTATGCCGTCAAAAAAGAAGCAGGCAGCGATACTTTTCATGTTTTCTTTCAGGCAGGAAAAATGGAAGATTTCAAGAGGGCTTTTCAGGAGTTTGCTAGCGAAAAGCAAGGCGAACTAACCAAACCCCGTGCGGAGATCACCCGACAGCAGATCAAAGATATGGCAAAACAGGTTCCTCATGAACCAAAGAAGAAAGAAAAAGTCCGTGAGAAGTCTAAGGAAATGACGCATTAAGGTGATTGAAATGGATTCACGAAAGATAAAAAAGCTTGTTCTCAATAACCTCGCCTACGTCATTTTCGGTTATGCAGGAAATATCATCTGTTTTGCGTTCAGAACGGCTGAGGGTAAGGACGTTTCGGAAAAGATACTTCCTGCCCTGAACAATCTCGGCACAGCGTTTGCCCATATCATTCCGTCTTTTCACCCGGTTGATCTGCTGGTTGGAATTGCTGTTGGCGTTGTTATGAAATTTGTGATGAAAATGAGAGCAGCCAACAAAAAGAAGTTCCGGCAAGGCACAGAGTGAAATTGTCAATAACACTTGACACATTAACCGCAAGGATTTTGAAGTTAAGCAGCGATAGTCAAAGCGGAATAGAACCTACGCCTTTTTACAGCAGGGGGAATCCCGCCGATTGCCGAGCAGATTCTGCGGTTACTCCAGTAGCTCATAAAATATCGCCAGACCATCGTTTTTAATGCTTCAATCGTATAATCTTCAGATCTTCTGCCTCTGTTATAAAACAATTCCTCCTTCATTCTTGCCCATATGCTTTCGCATCTTGCATTATCATGGCATCTTCCTCCTGCACTGTTCATGCTCTGAACAATGCCGTATTTTTGGATAGCAGTTCTGTACGCAGAACTGGTATACTGGCTGCCCCGATCGGAATGCACAATGGCTCCTCGAATCTCCGGATACCGCAAATTCGCATTTTTCAGTGTTTCACAGCACAGTTCGGCTCGCATATGATCTGCCATGACAAGACCATTTGGCATCAGGTCATAGCAATCAAAAATCGACGAAACATACAGCTTTCCGTCTTTTGCCTTGATTTCAGTAATGTCTGTAACGCATTTTTTCAAAGGTGCATCTGCTGTAAAATCACGTTTCAGAAGATCATCGGATTTGCGTGCTTCCCGGTCGGCTTTGGTGATTCCGTTGGGCTTTCGTTTGGGTTTATGAATCAGGTTTATCTGCTCCATCACGCTGCGGACAGTTGCTTCGCATGGGATTGACCTTGTTCTTTTTGTTTGCCATAAAAATCATACCTCCGTTTCGTATATTACTTCATAAAGTCGTTCCGACTCTATCCACACTTCCGATTTTGTATAGTAAATTTTGTAACGTTTCAGGACCTGTTCAACTTGCTTTTCCAGTTCAGGATTCTTCACATCTGTGTAGAGTTCAATATCCAGCATTTTAGAGCTGAAATACATGGAATTATCCGCCGAAAATGTATTTTCTCCGGGGGGATAAAAACAGCAGAAAAGGCGGTTCAGGCGATTCGCCTTCCGCATAATGATGATAGGCAAAGGGAAGCTCCATCTCCTGCATCATCTCATTGATCTGTTCATAAGTCATGACAACGCCTCCTTGATGCTCCGCCGTACCAGCCGGGACAGCTTGATGTATCCTCCAGGCATATTTCCAAACGTGGTTCTGTAACTCTCAGAAAAGTTCTCTTTCAAATAACCGAAATATTTATCCTAAGTAAACCGGAAAATGAACCGGTGTATCAGTTCATCATCAAGAAACGCTCTGAAGGAAAGCCTACAGAATTGCTGCTGCAAACAAATTCCTGCGAATATACTATGCCAAAGTGAATCAGGTTTTGAATGCGATGTAATATTTCTACGCATCTTTTCATCAGGCTGCTTCTTTTTTAAGTTGGAAGCGGCCTTTCTGTCATGCCATTTTTTGTCTTGTGAATTGTTTGTAAATTCACTGTATTGTGGCTTGACTTTTATTTGCAGGTCTCGATCTCTGTAAATACAATTTCAACTTACACACCCGCGTGGGGCGTGACCCCCCGTCCGGCACAAGCCGAATAAATAAAACACGATTTCAACTCACACGCCCGCGTGGGGCGTGACTTTCAGCTTCGTGTTTACCTTCAGTTCGCTTTGGAATTTCAACTCACACGCCTGCGTGGGGCGTGACAAAAAACTTGTATCTACCCTAACAACTTCTAATCATTTCAACTCACACGCCCGCGTGGGGCGTGACTTCGCTGGCTTGGCTTCCGGAAATACACATCAAATTTCAACTCACACGCCCGCGTGGGGCGTGACTTTGTGCGGTGCCGTCTGCGCATGCCTCCATGGATTTCAACTCACACGCCCGCGTGGGGCGTGACCGTCTGCACGGTAGACTTTTTTGTCCACCGTCACAATTTCAACTCACACGCCCGCGTGGGGCGTGACCTTGTCAGCACGGACAACACGCCTGCCAGCAGCGCAATTTCAACTCACACGCCCGCGTGGGGCGTGACCACTGCCGGTCTTCTCCACTTTGGCGGACGGCGAAATTTCAACTCACACGCCCGCGTGGGGCGTGACATAGTCCCGCATCATGTCAAGCCGCCGCTAAATATTTCAACTCACACGCCCGCGTGGGGCGTGACCGTCTTTGACGCGATCTCAAAATATATCACGCCGATTTCAACTCACACGCCCGCGTGGGGCGTGACCATGTATCTCGCCAAAAAGCTGATTTGGACACAATTTCAACTCACACGCCCGCGTGGGGCGTGACCTCTTATGTAGTGGCGCTGGGAGCGTCTCCAGAAATTTCAACTCACACGCCCGCGTGGGGCGTGACGCGCTGTGGACAGCGTCAACTTTTGCGGCAAGCGTATTTCAACTCACACGCCCGCGTGGGGCGTGACATTGGCACGCTGTGCCCTAATCATCCCCACACAATTTCAACTCACACGCCCGCGTGGGGCGTGACGGGCAAAGGGCGGCGGGTATTGCTACCTGTACCAGCGATTTCAACTCACACGCCCGCGTGGGGCGTGACGAGGTTAGCCAAATGCAGCGCGCCGGAGAGCGTATTTCAACTCACACGCCCGCGTGGGGCGTGACCGCCGGTTGCCAGTCCATAATCCAGCCCTCTCCGATTTCAACTCACACGCCCGCGTGGGGCGTGACAGACAGGCGTGACCATTGACGGGCTGGAGCATATTATTTCAACTCACACGCCCGCGTGGGGCGTGACACTATCTGCTGGCGACTATGCCGGAGTCTGCGATATTTCAACTCACACGCCCGCGTGGGGCGTGACGTACTCTGTGTATTTTTTGCCGGCGTACACAATGATTTCAACTCACACGCCCGCGTGGGGCGTGACAAATAACACGTGCAAAAACGCGGCGGTAAGCGGCATTTCAACTCACACGCCCGCGTGGGGCGTGACGGACAGCGCCGACGCTGTACCAGGCAATCAAAAATTTCAACTCACACGCCCGCGTGGGGCGTGACCTGTCCATGTCCTGCATGGATACGCCCAGCTTTTCAATTTCAACTCACACGCCCGCGTGGGGCGTGACCGCTAAACATCTTGCTGGGCAATTCTTTGATATGATCATTTCAACTCACACGCCCGCGTGGGGCGTGACGGAGCGCCTGCTCAGGCGATTGCAACGCTTGGCAATTTCAACTCACACGCCCGCGTGGGGCGTGACGTGAAAAGACCAAGGAGGTATACAATATGGCACATATTTCAACTCACACGCCCGCGTGGGGCGTGACGGCGGTCAAGGGCGTCTATGCTGAC
>NZ_JAJFCK010000052.1 GCF_020709055.1 Ruminococcus callidus | reverse complement strand
GAGCCCAGCGCCATGATAGATGCCGTCAAAAATGCAAGTGCCTTTTTCATAAAAATCATCCTTTCTTGTTTTAGTTCTTTCTTAAAAAGGCTACGTAGGATACAAGAATCTCATATCCTATGTTCATTATAGCACATGGAAAATCCGCTGTCAATAGGGATTGCAAAAAAATGGGAGAAAATTTCGGAAAATTTTTTTGTGGAACTTCACAAAAAACGTGCGCCCCATCCGAAGACAAGACGCACGCTGGTTATGTTGTGTTTTGAAAGGAATCAGATGGCGTGACGGAATGATTTATTCGTAAGGGTTATAGAAGAAATAGCACGGCTGCCCGTCAACAACAGGATATATTTCTGCATAACAGTACCCGGCTGACTCCATCGTGAAAACTCTCTGGCAAACGATCGCCTGATCCATGGTCGGTTCTGTAGGAGTTGCATGAATTCCTCCGACATCGGCGAGGTTTTTCTGCACATCAGTGAACGCATTCTCAGGAGGGAGGTTTCCTGCTATTCTTCCTACTACGGCATAGGAATACTCCTGCAGAATTGCCATTGCATCATCCAGATCAATATCGTTATCCATATCGACATCGCTGAGCTTCCAAACCTCGTTCTCGTGGATTGCTTCTACGTCTGTCTGATCGACTACGCCATCCCCATTGTAGTCTGCCAGCTTCAGCTGTTCTTCCGAGAGATTGTTGTCACCATATGCCAGGTGGCGGGAAACCAGTGCAGCATCATGTCCGGTGAGCACGCCGTCCATGTCCACATCGCCCGGTGCAAAAGCGTCTTCCGCACCAGCGGAGAGGAACGGCAGCGAGCCCAGCGCCATGATAGATGCCGTCAAAAATGCAAGTGCCTTTTTCATAAAAATCATCCTTTCTTGTTTTAGTTCTTTCTTAAAAAGGCTACGTAGGATACAAGAATCTCATATCCTATGTTCATTATAGCACATGGAAAATCCGCTGTCAATAGGGATTGCAAAAAAATGGGAGAAAATTTCGGAAAAATTTTTTGTGGAACTTCACAAAAAACGTGCGCCCCATCCGAAGACAAGACGCACGCTGGTTATGTTGTGTTTTAAAAGGAATCGAAGAGAAGTTACTTGACGATTATTTCGAGATCGTTTTCGTAGGGATTGTCGAAGAAATAGCACTTCTGTCCGTCAACAACAGGAAATACCTCATCGAAACGACTAGCTGCCCGCAACGAATAAACGACAAGACAATCAAAAGATTCGTCCAGAGTTGCTTCTGTAGCAACGGTGTATTTTCCAGACATGTCGGCGAGATTCTTCTGTACATCGGTGAGTGCATCAGGAATGGGGTTTCTTCCGGCAGAAGCATAGGAAAACTCCTGAAAGATTGCCTGTGCATCATCCATCCGAAGTTCGCCGCTCATATCCACATCGCCGAGTTCCCAAACCTCGTTCTCGTGGATTGCTTCTACATCTGCCTGATCGACTACGCCATCCCCATTGTAGTCAGCCAGTTCCAGCTGCTTTCTGGAAAGACTGTTATCGCCACGTGCCAGATGGCGGGAAACCAAGGCGGTATCATGCCCGGTGATTACGCCGTCCATATCCACATCGCCCGGTGCAAAACTTTCCGCACCAACGGAGAGGAACGGCAGCGAGCCCAGCGCCATGATAGATGCCGTCAAAAATGCGAGTGTCTTTTTCATAAAAATCATCCTTTCTCAAAAAAGTCATTCTTTCTTTTTCTGAAGATCAAGAAAACTTTCTTTTTTCTTCGTTTTCATTATAGCATGAGATGCAGAATTTGTCAAGCGATTTTTTGGAAAAATTAATATTCGTAAGTTACCGTCTTATATCCAATAGTATTTACCAGCGTAGACATGGTGATATTCGAAGCGGCTGCCTGAGAATAGTATTCCATAACCTCATCGGAATCCTCTTCCTTGATATAACCATCCTGATTGGCATCAGCGCACTCTGCATAGGTCAGTTTGGGGAACATGTCATTCCATGTGCGGGTGCCTTTGTAAATAGAGTGCTTAAAAAGATACTCATTCAGGTCATCCACGGTGAGAAGATTGTTACCATACTTAGCCATTTGCAGAATGCTAAATCCATCATCCATGGTGATCTTGTTATCTTCGTCTACATCGCCGATTCGATAAGGAACATCCTTTAACTTTACACCTACAGAAGTATCTCTCGGACGAGAGTCCTTGGTGCTATCGAAGTCAAAGCTGATACCCTCGTTCAAAGAATCGTATTTGTAAACGCAAGACGAAAATTGCAGAGGATATGCAGAAGAACTGGGAACGCTGAATTCGAAATAGCACGAAAAGTCGTTAAGATTATCTATGCAGGTGCCGTCACGATCAGAGTTTACGCTTAGCATAGGCACAATAATCTGGTGCTTATTAGTGTCATTCTGAATAGAAACCAAGAAGTCCGGAAGATTCTGCTCTAAATCCATTAAAGTACAGTCTGCATCATACTTAAGAACGAGTCCAAATTTCAATACTCCAGGATTATTTATGGTTGCAATTCGCACACCAATTCTGGTATCAGACAGGCGATAGGTTTCCAGCTCGTACTCAAATGCGGACTGTTTGCCGTTTTTATCTGGACTTATCCCAATCGCACAAGTCGGGATAGCGCTGACAGCACCGGCTGCCATTACCACAGCAGAGAGCGCTGCGGTTACTTTTTTCAACAGATTCATTTTTTCTACCTCCATACGTATTTTACAATTTATACCATATCAAAATGACGGTACTGAGAATATTCTGCGTTCGAACTTTGGATATCTCATGCTTCTATCATAGCACATTTTAAATTCAATGTCAACCACTTTTTGATAAAATATAAAGAAAATATTTTAACATAATTCGACGGAATCAGACAGGATTCGACAAAATTGGCGAAAAAATACCAAGACTGCGACGAAAACCGCAGCCTTGGCAAAATGGGCACTGTACAATTTTTACAATACTGTTGATGAACTTAAAATCCTTTTCCGGGACCATTTTGAATATAATCCGCCGGATCAAAGAAATAGCACGGCGCACCATTTTTTGTAATATAGAACACGCCTGAGCCATAGGCTGCTTGAGTGTTGCTCAAACAGCCGGCAGCATAGATACAGTAGTATTGCAGAATGGTCATGGCGTCATCCATGTCTGGTGCGCCGTCCTGCAAGCCGGTGATATCGGCGAGGTTTTTCTGCAATTTGGAAAACTTCGGGGTTGTGCTGCCGTCATGATACAGGAACGTAGCAGCATAGGAGACTTCCTGTAAGGTGTCGAAAGCGTCGTCGTCATTTATGTTGCCGTTCAGCTGCACATCTCCCAGCAGATACACCGCCTTCTGATGAATGAGGTCGGCGTCTGTCTGGTCAACTACGCCGTCCTGGTTGATGTCTGCCAGTTTCAGCTGCTTGTCCGTCAGGCGGTTGTCGCCCAACAGCACATAGCGGGAGACCAGCGCAGCGTCATGTCCGGTGATGACGGTGTCCCGATCTACGTCCCCCGGCGGAAACGGGTCAAACTCCGCTGTGCCGGCAGAAACGGGCAGGGAGGCGATAGCTAAAATAGAGGCAATTAGGCATGCAAGTGATTTTTTCATCGCAATCCCTCCAATTATGAATTTTTGTGGTATATCGAATCGTGCGGATCAAAGTAATAGCACCGCTGCCCGTCGGCATTGCGGAAAACATCACGTTCATAGGGCGAGATGCCGAAGTCATGGCCGGCTGCACAGTGACTGTAGTACCGCAATACATTCATAGCATTGTCAAGGCTGACATCCGGATACGGAAAGCCAGTCGTGTTGGCAAGGTTGGCTTGCAGACCGGAAAAATGCATCCACGGCACATTCAGATCCCCTCGGAGGATTGCGGCGTTTTTGGAGTACTCCTGTGCAATCTGAAATGCGTCATCTATCGAAAGTTTACCGTCCAGATCGGCATCTCCAAGCCAGTAGCCATTTTCCACTGCCTGCTGGTGAATGAGGTCGGCGTCTGTCTGGTCAACTACGCCGTCCCGGTTGATGTCCGCCAGTTTCAGCTGCTTGTCCGTCAGGCGGTTGTCGCCCAACAGCACATAGCGGGAGACCAGCGCAGCGTCATGTCCTGTGATGACGGTGTCCCGATCTACGTCCCCCGGCGGGAACGGGTCAAACTCCGCTGCGCCGGCAGAAACGGGCAGGGAGGCGATAGCTAAAATAGAGGCAGTCAGGCATGCAAGTGATTTTTTCATAGCAATCCCTCCAATTATGAATTTTCGTGGTATATCGAATCGTGCGGATCAAAGTAATAGCACCGCTGCCCGTCGGCATTGCGGAAAACGTCACGTTCATAGGGCGAGATGCCGAAGTCATAGCCGGCTGCAAGATAACTGTAGTACTGCAATACGGTCATAGCATCGTCAAGGCTGACCTCCAGATACGGAAAGCCGGTCATGTCGGCGAGATTAATTTGCAGCTTGGAAAAGAAGGGCATCCATGGCGCAGTGATATCCCCCCGGAGGAATGCAGCGTTTTGGGCGTTCGCCTGTGTAATCTGAAATGCGTCTTCTATCCAAATATTACCGTCTAGATTGGCATCTCCCAGCCGGTAGCCGTTTTCCAGTGCCTGCTGGTGAATGAGGTCGGCGTCTGTCTGGTCAACTACGCCGTCCCGGTTGATGTCCGCCTGCTTCAGCTGCTTGTCCGTCAGGCGGTTGTCGCCCCGCAGGATATAGCGGGAGACCATGGCAGCGTCATGTCCTGTGATGACGGTGTCCCGATCCACATCCCCCGGCGGAAACGGGTCAAACTCCGCTGCGCCGGCAGAATACGGCAGAGAAGCCAGCGCCAGCACCGAGGCAGTGAAGTATGCGAGTATTTTTTTCATAAAAACCCATCCTTTCTGAAAAATCTTTCTTAAAAATTCTTGGACTGCGTGCTGGTTTTATTATAACACCCGGAGGATAGACTGTCAATATCCTCCGAAAAATGGAAAAATCAGGAAGCCGAAAACGATGGATTTTCAGCAGGCCGAAATGCCGCTGCCGGCGGTCAGTGCCCGAACGGAAGAGCAACTGCTCAAGTTGCACAAACGGAGAAGCTGAAATGATACCCGAAGTGCTTTTTTCGCCAAAAATGCCGGAGAGCTCTTGACAACTCTCCGGCATTGTTTTATAATATAAAAATGTATCGTAATGTAAATTTGCGTATTTCAGTAGAATAGTATACCACATTCCATCCGCATCTGTCAAGAGGTTTCTGCATTTTTGGAAAAAAATAAAGTTCCGACGGGCAGGTGCGGTTTATGCCATTTCTGACAAAGTGAAGGAGGTTTTTCGCCAATGGTGCATGTTACGCCAAAACAGTGCGGGAAAAACGTTCGCATGAATTTCGGGACGATCAACGAGGTTCTCGAAATGCCGAACCTGATTGAGGTACAGAAGAACTCTTACAACTGGTTCCGGGAAAAGGGACTGAAAGAGGTCTTTCGTGACGTTTCGTCCATTACGGACTATAACGGCAACTGGGTTCTGGATTTTGTTGACTATCGGATCGACGCTACCCCGAAGTACACCATCGCAGAGTGCAAAGAACGAGATGTCACCTACGCAGCACCGCTCCGTGTGACCACTCGTCTGAGAAATAATGCAACCGGCGAGATCAAGGAATCCGAAATCTACATGGGCGACTTTCCTCTGATGACCGACAGCGGCACCTTTGTCATCAACGGCGCAGAGCGTGTTATCGTCTCCCAGCTGGTTCGTTCGCCGGGCGTTTACTACGCCTCCGAAAAGGACCGCACCGGTAAGGATCTGTTCAAGGCAACTGTCATTCCGAACCGCGGCGCATGGCTGGAATACGAGATGGATTCCAACGACGTGGTCTATGTCCGCATTGATAAGAACCGCAAGATCCCGATCACGACCTTCATCCGTTCGCTGGGTGTGGGAAGCGACGAGGAGATCCAGGAGATGTTCGACAACGACGAGCGTCTGGCACAGACCATCATGGAAAAGGACGGCACCAAGAACACCGATGATGCGCTGAAGGAAGTTTACAAGAAGCTGCGTCCGGGCGAACCGCCTACGGTGGAGAGTGCCCTGAACCACCTGAACAATCTGTTTTTCGATGCCAAGCGGTACGACCTGAGCCGGTTTGGCCGTTATAAATACAACAAGAAGCTGGGCATTGCCAGCCGTCTGGCAGGACACGAGCTGTCCCGTCCGGTTGTCAGCGCCTATACCGGCGAGGTGCTCTTCGAGACCGGAACCGTGCTCACCTACGATCAGGCGCTGCAGGTGCAGGAGGCCGGCGTAACGGAAGCCTACATCACCGTAGAAACCAAGGAATACTACGAGACAGAGACCGGCGAGAGCGCCATTCGCTTTGTCAAGAAGGAAGCCAAGGTCATCGGTAACGGCATGGTGGATATTTCCGGCTACGTTTCCTTCGACTGCGCACCGCTGGGCATCAGCGAAAAGGTGCGGTTCAGCGTCCTGAACGAGATTCTGGAGAGCTGCACCGGAGAGGACGACCTGAAGGCAGCCATCCGCAGAAAGGCAGACGAGCTGGTGCCAAAGCACATCATTCTGGATGATATCTTCGCCACCATCAGCTACTTCCTGAACCTGTGCGACGGCGTGGGCAACGTGGACGACATCGACCATCTGGGCAACCGCCGTATCCGTTCTGTGGGCGAGCTGCTCCAGAACCAGTTCCGCATCGGTTTCACCCGTATGGAGCGTGTCATCCGTGAGCGCATGTCCATTCAGGCGCAGGATGCAGAGAACATCACACCGGCAGCACTGGTCAACATCCGTCCGGTGACTTCCGCGATCAAGGAATTCTTCGGCTCTTCGCCGCTGTCCCAGTTCATGGATCAGAACAATCCGCTGGCAGAGCTGACGCACAAGCGCCGTCTGTCCGCACTGGGCCCCGGCGGTCTGTCCCGTGACCGTGCCGGATTCGAAGTTCGTGACGTACACTACAGCCACTACGGCAGAATGTGCCCGATCGAGACGCCGGAAGGTCCGAACATCGGTCTGATCTCCTATCTGGCAACGTTCGCCCGCATCAACCAGTACGGCTTCATCGAAGCGCCGTACCGGAGAGTGGACAAGAAGACCGGTATTGTCACAGACGAGGTAGTCTACATGACTGCCGACATGGAAGATAATTATATTGTAGCGCAGGCGAACGAACCGCTGACAGAAGAGGGACGTTTTGCTCATTCCAAGGTTGCAGCACGTTACCGTGATCAGATTCTGGAAATCGATGCCGATAAGATCGACTTCATGGATGTATCGCCGAAGATGGTAGTTTCCGTGGCAACCTCTATGATCCCGTTCCTGGAAAACGACGACGCAAACCGTGCCCTCATGGGTTCCAACATGCAGCGTCAGGCAGTGCCGCTGCTGAAGACCGAGCGCCCGTTTGTCGGCACCGGTATGGAATATAAGGCAGCTGTTGACTCCGGCGTCTGCGTGGTATCGGATTATGACGGCGTGATCGATTCTGTTTCCGCAGATGAGATCGTTCTGGTGGACGACGACCACAAGACCCATAAGTACGAGCTCCAGAAGTATAAGCGTTCCAACCAGTCTACCTGCATCAATCAGCGCCCCATCGTCAGCGTTGGCGAGCGGGTCAAGAAGCGTCAGGTGCTGGCGGACGGTCCGGCAACCGCAGACGGCGAGATCTCTCTGGGCAAGAACGCCCTCATCGGCTTCATGACCTGGGAGGGCTATAACTACGAGGATGCCGTTCTGCTGAACGAGCGTCTGGTAAGAGAAGATGTCTTCACTTCGGTGCACATCGAGGAACTGGAGATCGAGTGCCGTGAAACCAAGCTGGGACCGGAGGAGATCACCAGAGATATCCCCAACGTGGGCGATGATGCGCTGAAGGATCTGGACGAAAACGGTATCATCCGCATTGGTGCCGAGGTTCACGCCGGCGATATTCTGGTTGGTAAGGTCACCCCGAAGGGCGAGACAGAGCTGACCGCGGAAGAGCGTCTGCTGCGTGCCATCTTCGGGGAAAAGGCACGGGAAGTGCGGGATAACTCCCTGAAGGTGCCTCACGGCGAAGCTGGTATTATTGTAGATGTCAAGATCTTCACCCGTGAGAACTGCGAGGAGCTGTCGCCGGGTGTCAATAAGCTGGTTCGCTGCTACATCGCACAGAAGCGGAAGATCTCTGTGGGCGATAAGATGGCAGGCCGTCACGGCAACAAGGGTGTCGTTTCCCGCATTCTGCCGGAAGAGGATATGCCGTTCCTGCCGGATGGCACACCGCTGGATATCGTTCTGAACCCGCTGGGCGTACCTTCCCGTATGAACATCGGACAGGTTCTGGAAGTGCATCTGGGTATGGCTGCCAAGGCACTGGGCTGGCACGTCATGACACCGGTATTCGACGGCGCGCACGAAGAAGACATCCGTGACTGCTTCCGTGAGGCAAACGAAAGAAATGCGGCGCACCGCAACGATCCGTTTGAACTGAAGCCCATGGATAAGGTCATCAACCCCAAGGCACTGGAAATGAGCGAGGACGGCAAGTTCACGCTGTATGACGGCCGTACCGGTGAAAAGTTCGACAACCGTGTTACTGTCGGCTATATGTATTACCTGAAACTCCACCATCTGGTTGACGATAAGATCCACGCACGTTCCGTTGGCCCGTACTCCCTGGTTACCCAGCAGCCGCTGGGCGGTAAGGCACAGTTCGGCGGACAGCGTTTCGGTGAGATGGAAGTATGGGCGCTGGAAGCATACGGCGCAGCATACACGCTGCAGGAGATCCTGACCGTGAAGTCGGACGACACCATCGGCCGTGTCAGCACCTACGAGGCAATCGTCAAGGGTCAGAATGTTCCGAAGCCGGGCATTCCGGAATCTTTCAAGGTGCTCATCAAGGAGCTGCAGTCGCTGGGTCTGGATGTCAAGGTTCTGGACGGCCAGCAGAATGAGATCGACCTCAAGGCAAACTTCGACGAGGATGACAGCATCATTCCGCAGCCGGTTTCCGCATCCGAAGATGCAGACGAGACCATGAGTTACGATACCGTGGACGACGATATGAAGAATGCCGGTATGTCGTTCCGGGAGGGCGGCTATGACGACGATGACTATGATGACACCGACGGTTATGGCAGCAGCGACGATGATGCAGACGATCTGTTTGGCGACGACTATCTTGGTTCGGATGACATGGGCGACGGAGACAGCGACCTGCTGTAATACCGTTCTCACAGGAAACACAAATATTACGGACTGCTGCGGCGCTGGCGCTGCGGCGAGTCCTCCTCATAGATTGTAGTGGGAGGTAACGGTTTGGAATTTAATACTTTTGAATCCATCAAAATTGGTCTTGCTTCGCCGGAGCGGATTCGTGAGTGGTCTTACGGCGCAGTAGAACGTCCGGAAACCATCAACTACCGGACACAGAAGCCGGAGCGTGACGGCCTTTTCTGCGAACGCATCTTCGGACCGACAAAGGACTGGGAGTGCCACTGCGGAAAGTTCAAGAAGATCCGGTTCAAGGGCAAGGTCTGCGACCGCTGCGGCGTAGAAGTCACACGTGCCAAAGTGCGCCGTGAGAGAATGGGTCACATCGAACTGGCTGCGCCGGTTTCGCATATCTGGTATTTCAAGGGGACGCCGTCCCGTATCGGACAGATGCTGGAGATCTCGCAGAAGCATCTGGAAGAAGTGCTCTACTTCACCAAGTACATCGTACTGGATGTGGGCAAGGAGAGCAAGACCGATCTGGTCAAGAAGCAGCTCCTCTCGGAGAAGGAGTACTTCGAATATCGTGAAAAATATAACGACGACTTTGTTGCCGAGATGGGCGCAGAGGCAATTCTCAAGCTGTTGCAGGAGATCGATCTGGATGAACTGTCTGCACAGCTGAAGATGGAGCTGAACGGTCTGCCCTCCGGACAGAAGCGTGTGAAGCTCTTGAAGCGTCTGGAAATCGTCGAGGCATTCCGCCAGTCCGGCAACCGTCCGGAGTGGATGATCCTCACTGTGATTCCGGTTATTCCGCCGGATCTGCGTCCGATGGTCATGCTGGACGGCGGCCGCTATGCGACTTCCGATCTGAACGACCTGTATCGCCGTGTCATCAACCGGAACAACCGCCTGAAGCGGATGCTGGAACTGGATGCGCCGAACATCATCGTCCGCAACGAAAAGCGTATGCTGCAGGAGGCAGTGGATGCCCTTATCGACAACGGCCGTCATGGCAGACCGGTCACCGGCCCGAATAACCGTGCGCTGAAGTCCCTGTCGGATATGCTGAAAGGTAAGCAGGGACGCTTCCGTCAGAACCTGCTGGGTAAGCGTGTAGACTATTCCGGCCGTTCCGTTATCGTTGTCGGTCCTGGCCTGAAAATGTACCAGTGCGGTCTGCCGAAGGAAATGGCGCTGGAGCTGTTCAAGCCCTTTGTGCTGAAGCGGCTGGTAGATACCAAGGTCATCACCAACATCAAGAGCGCACGGAAAATGGTAGACCGTGCTTCCGCTGAGGTTTGGGACGCACTGGAAAATGTTATCCACGACCATCCGGTTCTGCTGAACCGTGCGCCCACGCTGCACCGTCTGGGAATTCAGGCATTTGAGCCGGTTCTGGTAGAGGGCCGTGCGCTGAAGCTGCACCCGCTGGTATGCTCCGCATTCAACGCCGACTTCGACGGCGACCAGATGGCAGTGCACCTGCCGCTGTCCGCTGAGGCGCAGGCAGAGGCAAGATTCCTGATGCTGGCAGCCAATAACCTGCTGAAACCGTCTGACGGACATCCGGTTGCCGTGCCGACACAGGATATGGTACTGGGGTCCTATTACCTGACGCTGGATAAGGACGGCGAAAAGGGCGAGGGCAAGATCTTCCGTGACATCAACGAAGCCATGATGGCATACCACGAGGGCGACGTTTCCATTCACGCCAAGATCAAGGTGCGCATCACCAAGGACATCGGCGAAAAGCGTGTGTCCAAGATCGTGGACTGCACCGTTGGCCGTCTGATCTTCAACGAGAATATCCCGCAGAATCTGGGCTATGTGGATCGTACCAATTCCGACCACCAGTTCGATTTGGAGGTTTCGTTCCTCGTTGGCAAGAAGCAGCTGGGGGACATCATCGACCGCTGTATCAAGATTCACGGCACCACCACGACCTCTGAGGTGCTGGATAAGATCAAGGCAACCGGCTTTAAGTACTCCACCAAGGCAGCCCTGACCGTTGCCGTCTGCGATGCCGAGATCCCGAAGGAAAAGTGGGAGATCGTCAAGGAGGCGGATGCCAAGATCGAGGAGCTGACCGCACAGTACGAGTACGGTTACATCTCTGCGAAGGAAAAGTCCAGCAAGTTCATCGCAATCTGGACAAAGGCAACGGAAGACGTTACCGATGCTTTGATGAACGGTTTGGATAAATATAACCCAATCTTCATGATGGCGGACTCTGGTGCCCGTGGTAGTAAGGCGCAGATCCGTCAGCTGGCAGGTATGCGCGGACTGATCGCAAATACCTCCGGTGCGACCATCGAGATGCCGATTCGTTCCAACTATCGTGAAGGTCTGAACATTCTGGAATACTTCATCTCCTCCCGAGGCGCTCGAAAGGGCTTGGCAGATACGGCGCTGCGTACCGCAGACTCCGGTTATCTGACCCGCCGTCTGGTAGACGTTTCTCAGGATGTCATCATTCGGGAGCACGACTGCGGCGCAACCGACGGTCTGCTGGTTTACGAGCTGCGCAGCGGCAACGAATTGATCGAGAAGATGGCAGAGCGTCTGGAGGGACGCTATCTGGTGGACGATCTGTACGATCCCCAGACTGGCGAGCTGATGTTCTCCAAGAACAAGATGATTACCAGCGCCGATGCCAAGAAGATCGTGGACAGCGGCGTGGAATCCATCAAGATTCGCTCCGTCCTCATGTGCCGTGCCAAGAGAGGTGTCTGCGCAAAGTGCTATGGCGCAAACCTGGCAAACGGCAATCTGGTTTCTGTCGGTGAGGCAGTCGGCATCATCGCCGCACAGTCCATCGGTGAGCCGGGTACACAGCTGACCATGCGTACGTTCCATACCGGCGGCGTTGCCGTTGGTACCGGCGGTGACGGCGACATCACACAGGGTCTTCCCCGTGTCGAGGAATTGTTCGAGAGCCGTCATCCGAAGAACGCTGCTATCCTGTCCAAGGAAGACGGTGTGGTGCACATCGAGGAGATCAAGAACCAGCGCACCATCTGGATCACCAGCGACAACGGCGACAAGGAAGGCTATCCCATTCACTATAACTTCAAGATCTGCGTGCTGGAGGGTCAGCGTGTCAAGAAGGGCGACCGCCTGACAGAGGGCAGTATCTTCCCGGGCGACATCCTGAACATTCTGGGCGTACAGGCAGTACAGGATTATATCATCAGTGAAGTACAGAAGGTATACCGTCTGCAGGGTGTTGATATCAACGATAAGCACATCGAGGTTATCGTGCGCCAGATGCTGCGGAAGGTGAAAATCGACGACGCTGGCAGCAGTCAGCTGCTGCCGGGCACCATGGCAGAGCGTAACGAGGTCATGAAGATCAACGAAGAGCTTCAGGCACGGATGGATGCCGGCGAGACCGATCTGTCTGCCGTTACCATCGAGCCGATCCTGCAGGGTATCACCAAGGCAGCGTCCAGCTCTGACAGCTTCCTGTCTGCGGCTTCCTTCCAGGAGACCACAAAGGCACTGACCGATGCGGCAATTCGAGGCAAGAGCGACCACCTGTACGGTCTGAAGGAAAATGTCATCATTGGTAAGCTGATTCCGGCCGGTACCGGTCTGGATATCTACAACGGCGTCAAGGTTGTCAAGAATGACGCCTATCTGGATCACAGCGCAGCCGTTTCGTCCGCACCCATTTCGCCGTCGCCGCTGGGCTAATGGCCATGGGGAAGCGTAGACGCATTCGCTGGAGGCTCCTGCTTTGCAGCTTTTTGAGTCTTTGGATTCTGGCAGTTTCGGGAAATGCACTGACCTGTGCAGCAGAACCTGCGGCACAGACCACGACTTCTGCGGCGGATCCCGCAGAGGACACGGAGGAGGAATCCTCCGGAAAAACCGGAAAGATTCTCAGCTTTCTGGCAATCTTTACAGTTGCCTGCGGCGGTACGGTCTTTCTGGTGATGCGTCCCACCATGAAGAAGCTGAAAGAAGAGAAGCAGGCTCGCAGTGATTCTGCAAAAACCAAATAATCGGGGAGCGTTCCCCTGAAAAAATGCCCCTGCGGATATCGGACTGTTCCGAAGCCGCAGGGGCATTTTGTTTTTGGCTAACAAGAAAGGCTTCCCGCATGCTTGTGCAGGAAGCCCTTGTTTTCGTTTGAAATATCCCGGAAGATACTGTTTAGAGCTTGTGTTCATAGGAAATATATGCGGATTTTCGAGCAAATTTTTTTGCAGA
>NZ_JAJFCK010000051.1 GCF_020709055.1 Ruminococcus callidus | reverse complement strand
TCTGCAAAAAAATTTGCTCGAAAATCCGCATATATTTCCTATGAACACAAGCTCTAAGAACCTGCGTCTTAAAAAACAGGTTCAAATGATTGGGAAGATTCAAAAAACAGGAGGATTTGGAATCATGGCAAAGTTTTGTAAGAAGTGCGGCACACCGTTGAACGGCAATGGCATCTGCCCCAAGTGCAACCCCCAGCCAGCACCGCAGCCTGCTGCACCGGCATCCCAGCCGGCACAGCCCTGGAACACACAGGCAACAGGCGCACCCCAGGCAGGGCAGTACTACAACCCCAATCCCCAGCAGGGCGCACCGAGTTATGGTGCAGTTCCGCCGGAGCAGCAGACAGCCCCCGGCAGCAAGATGGGATTCGGTATGGAAATGGACAGCAAGCACATCAACATCTCCGTGGACAAGGAAAAGGCAAAGAATTTCTGGGTGGCATGGAAAAACCGTGCCGGCTTCGGCGACCCCAAGACCAACAACACCAGCGTCTATGAACGCGGCATGCAGATCGTTCCGGAGAATGTCCCGCCCACGGACTGCGAAGAGCCGGTTCGACAGTACCGCTTTGCTGTCCTGCGGTCGAGAGCGCTTCTGAAACGTGCAGAGGCTCGGATGCAGGTGACCAACAAGCGGCTGCTCATCCGTGCGCCGGGACGGATTCTGCTGCGTGGCAGAACCTGCCTGCAATATGACTTCAACATCAACGAGATCGGCGGTGTGGATGTGCGGAAGAGCTACAAGTTCAGCCTGTTCAATCTGATCGCTGCGTGGATTGTTGCGCCGTTTCTGGCAGGTATCGTGCTCAGCCTGATCATGCTGCTGCTGTTCCAGAATCTGGACTTTGACCGTTTTTCTTCGAATATCAACTTCTTCCAGAAGCTGATGCTCCTGATCTTCGGCGTTGCCGGAACCGTTCCGTTTTTCCTGCTGCATAAGAAATGGCTGCTGAAGCTCGCCGGACTCAACGTGACCAGTGTATGCTTCTTCCTGAACTATCTGCTGAATACCGAGGAATTCCTGTGGTATCAGAATCAAATTGAGGACGGCTTTTTCCACACACTCTGGCGCGGCATCATGATTCTTCTCATGGTGGTAACGCTGGTGCTGGCACTCATTACGCTGATCGTCTTTATCTTCATTCCGGATTTGAAGTTCCAGGTGAAGTCCAAGACCGGTCAGGTGGCAATGGAGATTTCCCGCACACGGATGTTCCACGCAGCACGGGAAACCGTTGGCTATACCGAGGTGCTGCCGACGGAGGATACCGAGCAGGCAATTCGTGAGGTGAACTCCATTATCACCGATTTGAACAAGTTGGGTGACAGCGCTGTCAGCAAGTGGAAACAGTAAGAGGGCAGAAACATGAATGCGACAATGAAGCGTGTGGAGGTCTTTGAAGGGAACCAGCTGTACCAAGTGCCCCTGCAATCTCCGGCGAACTACGCCAAGTGTGCATTTTGCGGCATTGACCGCAACGGCAGAGACTGCTATGTCAAGGTGGACGACGAACTGTTCAGCCGGCACATGCTCCTGCTCGGCGGAATCGGTACGGGAAAAACCAACGTCTTTGACCAGATTCTCGGACAGCTTCGGGCTGGCGTGACAGATCAGGATGTGGTAATTATCTTCGACACCAAGGGCGATTTCTACCAGAAGTTCTACCGCCCCGGAGATGTGGTGATCTCCAACGACGGCACGGCAGTGGACGAAACCGGAAAGCCCAACTACTGGAATATTTTTCGGGAGATTCGGCGGGACGATTCCATGGAGGAAACCATCATTGAGATTGCAAAGTCCCTCTTTGCGGAAAAGGCAAAAAAGACCCAGCAGCCCTTTTTTCCCAATGCGGCACGGGATCTGTTCTCAGCGGTGCTGACAGATGCCTGCCGGCGGAACGAAAACATGGACAACGCATCGCTGCGTGCATTTCTGGATGCCTCGCCGGCAGCGGACATTCGCAAAATGCTGGCAGCTCATCCGGATATGGAGGCGATGATCAGTTATATTTCCGATGACCGTTCGCCCCAGACACAGGGCGTGATCTCCGAACTGCAGCAGACCGTGCGGGAAATCCTCATCGGCAACTTCAAAAAGGCGGGGACGCTCTCCATGCGGGATCTGGTGCGGAAAAAGGGCGGAAGATTCGTGTTTCTGGAGTACGACCTGCAAATCGGTGCGATGCTCTCGCCGGTCTATAGCCTTCTTTTTGATCTGGCGATCAAGGAGGCGCTGGGGCGCAACAAGACCAGCGGCAACACCTACTTTATCACGGACGAGTTCCGGCTTTTGCCGAATCTCCAGCACGTAGACGATGCCGTGAACTTCGGCAGAAGTCTGGGCGTGAAGTTTATGATCGGCGTGCAGAATGTGGAACAGGTGTACGAGGCGTATGGCAGAGAGCGTGCCATCAGCATTCTCTCCGGATTTATGACCAGCGTCTGCTTCAATGTGAACGACTACGAATCCAAGCAGTACATCAAGAACCTGTTCGGGCGCAACCGCAAGAAGGATACTTACATGTCTTCAGTGCAAACACGCGGCATCATCGAAAATGTGCGGGACTCCTTTGTGGTGGAGGACTGGGACATCTCCCGTCTTGGTCTGGGCGATGCCATCATCGGACTTCCGGCAATGCCGCCGTTCCTGTTTCATTTTAAAAAGGCATAAGAGATCAAATCAATCGGAGCGTGTTTCCTTTCCGAAGCACGCTCCGAGAATTTGGGAGGTTTTTATGGATGCAAAGAAACGATGCCCCAATTGCGGGTGCATCTGTGAGGCAGACAGCGTGTTCTGTGAGGAATGCGGCGCATCTCTGGAGCAGACGAAACCACCTGTGCAAAACGGGGAAAATTCGTGGAAAAACAGTGCGCCGCCTGTGACCAATGCCGGCGGTTCGAAAGCGGCTTCCGGCAACCCGAAAAAGGTTGGATTTATCCTGCTGATTCTGCTGTTGGCAGCACTGCTGGCAGTATTGGTGCTGCTGCTTGTTTGGAACGTGGGACTGCGAAAGGAACAGACATCGGCCGGACAGGAGGCACTGGAAACAGCGCAGGTGATGACCGAAGAAGCATCGCAGCCGGCGCTGGAAACCACGGCGGAGGATACCGAGGCGCACTTCCAGTTTGCAGCGCAGACCACAACTGCTGTAACGACAAGGAGCGCTGCCGACGATGCGGAAACGCAGGCACTGCGGGAGACCGGAAACGGCGCTTCGAATATTGTCAACGGCGGTTACGCCTATTTTGACGGCACGTACATCTATTGGAGCGATTCCAACGGCATTTACCGGGTTGTTTCCAACAGTGCGGAAGATGCAGTGAGAATTTCGGCGGAATCTGCGTACTACATGAACGGCGTGGGCGACCAGCTGTATTTTGTGGATGCCGACCGGAACAATGCAATCTGCAAGATGAACGCCGATGGCAGCGGATTCGAAGTGGTATACGACATGTACTGCTATGAACTGACTTATGATCAGGACTGGCTGTATTTCAGCCGGGTGAACGGCGATACCCACGAGATCTGCCGGATGAAGCCGGATGGCTCCCAGCTGGCAGTGCTGAAAGCTTGCGAGGAGTGGTACATGAACATCTACGCAGACCGCATTTACTTCTGCAACTTTGATGACGGTCTTTCCCTCTGTGCCATGAATCTGGACGGCAGCGGTCTGAAAACGCTCTACAGCGGAGAGAGCTCCGACATCTGTGTGGCAGAGGACACCATCTTTTTCTCCGCCGACCGCACCAGCCGTGATCTGTACCGGATGAATCTGGACGGATCCGGTGTGCAGAAAATTCACAGCGGATACGCACGCTTTACCAACTATGTGGACGGCATGCTCTGCTTTGCTGATGAAAAGGGTACGCTCTACTATTGCGACACAGACGGCTCCGGATTGCAGCAGCGTGCCGCAAACGTGACCTATCCGGTCATTGTGGACGGTGTGCTCTACTGCGAAAAGGAGAGCGGGTTTGTGGAGTCATTTTCGCTGATACAATAAGGACCTGTCTTCACAAGCATATACAAATGCTTTTTGGCAAATTTTGCTGCATCCTGCGTAAAAAAATTTTGCCTTGTCTGCAACAAAATTATGCTTGGAAATCCACATATATTTCTTGTAAAAACAGGTTCTAGGAATCGATTCTCAAAAAAAGGAGGAATTTCTTTTGAGCAATATGAAGAGAGTTTGCCCGAAGTGCGGGCGGGTGTTTTCCCAGGAGGACGGCTTTTGCGATGATTGCGGATGCCGGCTGATTCTTGCATCGGAGGACATGAAGATTCCCGGCCAGCCGGAGCCGGAGCAGAACTTCTATGAGCAGCCGCCGGTGCAATCGCAGCCATCCCAGAACTTTTACGAACAGCCGCCGGTACAACCGGAGCAGAACTTCTACGAGCAGCCGCCGGTGCAATCGCAGCCATCCCAGAACTTTTACGAACAGCCGCCAATACAGCCGGAGCAGAACTTCTATGAGCAGCCGCCAATACAGCCCCAGCCGGAGAAGAAACCGCAGGAGAAGAGCAATCTCCTGCTGCTGATTATTATTGTGCTCTGTGTGCTGATTATCGCCGCTGGTATCCTCATTGGTTTTCTGATTTTCCGAGACAGCGAGGGCGAGGGCGATGCCGGAAACGGCAATGCGGAAGGCGCACTCCAGACCACGGCGGTGCTGGAGGCAGATGCACCGTCTGCCGCAGGAGATGACGCAGAGACAATTGTAACCACACTCGCCACAGAGGAGAACGGTCTGCACTTTGCGGAGAACACCATGACTACCACGGTGACCACGACCACGGAAGCGCCGGAAAAGCGGTATCAGGTCTTTACGGAGGCGTGCAGCTGGGAGGATGCCAGGAAAAAGTGCGAGGCTGCCGGCGGACATCTGGCGTACATCACCAGTGAAGAGGACTGGGCAAAGGTCATCAATGCGCTGAACGGAACCGGATTGAAATACGTTTGGCTCGGCGGAACGACCTCTATCTCTGCGGACGAAACCCGCATCACCGCAACTTGGCTGGACGGCAGCAGCATGGACTATATCTACGATGCGAACCACTGGTTTGCCAACGAGCCGTCCGGACGGGACTTTTCCTCTGCGGACAAATCGCTGGAACCGTATATTCTGCTGTGGAATGTCAATGATGTATGGAGTCTGAACGACAGCAGCGATGCGGTTTTGAGCTGCTATAAGCACGAGCAAATCGGCTATGTCTGCGAATTTGACTGATAGAAAGGCAACGTATGCGCAAGAAACAAATCATCAGCATCCTGACCGCTTCGCTTCTGGCGATGGCGTGCGGATGCTCCAACATTGACCAGCCGGACACGGCAGAGCAAACGCCCACCGCAGCAGCGGAAACGTCTTTGCAGACGGAGAATTCTGCGCCGGAGCTGCACTTCCAAACCACTGCGGATTCAAAGCAGGCTGCATCGGGAACAACAGAAACCAGTGATGGTCTGGCCTCACAGTATCTGGCGAAGATGACGCTGGAGGAAAAAATCTACCAGATGTTCATGGTGACGCCGGAGATGCTGACGGGCTATGGCGTGGTGACGGAAGCTGGCGATTCTACTAAGGCTGCGCTGGCGCAGTATCCTGTGGGCGGACTGATCTACTTCGCCCAGAATCTGGAAACGCAGGAACAGACCAGGACAATGCTCGCCAACTGTCAGGCATTTGCCGAGGAATCCGGCATCGGGCTGTTTCTGGCGGTGGACGAAGAGGGCGGAACGGTGGCACGTGTGGCAGATCAGCTGGGCACGACAGCGTTTTCGGACATGTCGGTCTACGGCGCACAGGGCGATCCGCAGCAGGCGTTCGACATCGGAAAGACCATTGGCACGGAAATCGGAGCGCTGGGCTTTAACGTGGATTTTGCGCCGGTGGCAGATGTGAATCTGTGCAGCGGGAACGAGCTGGGCGGACGTATTTTCAGTTCCGATGCCAGCGTGGTGGCGGAGATGGTCGCCTCGGAGGTCAGAGGCTTTCAGGAGAGCGGTGTCATGGCAACGCTGAAACACTTTCCGGGACTTGGCGCAGAAGACGGCAATGCGCATTATGACACCAAGATCGTCATTGACCGTACGCTGGACCAGCTGCGTCAGGAGGAATTTTTGCCGTTTTCCAGCGGAATTGAAGCAGGCGTGGACTTTGTCATGGTTTCCCATCAGGTGGTCACCGGAATCGGAGACGATCTGCCGGGTGATCTGTCCTACCAGACGGTGACAGAGCTTCTGAAAGGCGAGCTTGGATTTCAGGGAATCGCCATTACGGATTCTCAGGCGATGAATACCATCTCCGGTGTCTATGGTGCCGGAGAGGCGGCGGTCATGTCCGTTCAGGCAGGAATCGATATTGTCCTGATGCCGGAGGATTTGACGCAGGCATTCGAGGCAGTTCGCAGTGCCGTGGAGAGCGGTGAAATTTCCGAGGAACGCATTGACCAGAGCGTGCGCCTCATTCTGGAAAAGAAAGAGAAGCTGGGACTTTTGACCCCGCTGTCTTAGAACATGTTCACACGCTAAGTACTGAATACCGATAGAAAAAAACGGAGCAGCATGGAATTTGCCAATGCTGCTCCGTTTTTTGATGTGATTTTACTGGCGAAGTGTTACTTGCCGAAAGAGAACAGACCCTTTTTCTCATACGGCTCCGAATGCCAGTCTTTCAGCTCGTAGCCGATCTCCTGAATTTCCTTTTTCAGCATGGAGATGTCCAGTTCATTTTCGCTGATGATGGTGGTTTCGCCGCTTTTGGCAGAGGACTTTACCTTTTTCACAGCGCAGTTTTTCCGAACCAGATCGTTCATATGTGCCTCGCACATGCTGCACATCATACCGTCAATGCTCAATACTGTTTTTACCATAAGTTTACCTGCTTTCTATGGAGGTGCTGTTGTTTGTATAAGGCTATTATATACCCCTATAGGGTATTTGTCAAGGCAATTTGTAAATGAAGTCTGTACCGAAAATTCAATTTCTGTGATTTGCACAAACAATTTGTGCAATAAAATTCCTTCATTGTGCAGATACAATAAAATTATAAAATGTCACATGTCATAAATAAAAATAGAATATATGCGCAAGGAAGATGCTGGAAAAACTATGCCAGATTTTCTGCAAAATCGGGAAAAACAGCGGAAAATGCGCTTGTTTTCACATCGGTTTTTCGGGATAAAATGTTGCACATTGGACATGAATTGTTGTATAATAAAAGAAAAAGCAGGAGAAGGAGGAAAATTGTGTCTGATTTTGGGGAAGAACTTTCTAGTCTGATGGCGAAAAAAACGATCTCGGCGGAGAGTCTCTGTCAGATGGCGGAGCTGAATCCGGCGTACTTGGAGAAGCTGAAGTGCGGAAAGCTGCTGCCGTCAAACTATGGAGTTGTGAAAAAAATTTCTGAGGTGCTGGGGCTTGTGCCGGAGGAGGAATACCAGCTGTGGAATTCCTATAAGGTGTCGAAGCTGGGAGAAAAGCACATGTGCACAGAGGAGGCACTCAAAGCACTGTTTGCGCTGCCGGCGGCACGTCCGCAGCGGGCGCCGGGAGAGATAAATGCAGTGTCCTTGCAGAACGGTGTGCCGATTTGCGGCAGAGAACGGGTGTATCAAGCCATCCGGCAGCTGCTTCGGGAGAGCACAGATTCTGCGGATCTGCTGCTCCATGTGGAACAGCAGGAGTTCTGCCAGATTTTAGGAGAGGAAATCTGGGAGAAGGGTGCGGATTACCGCTGCCGCCTGCTGCTGTATCTGCGAGAGGAGCGAATGGCAGAGAAGAATGTGGCCTCGTTTGGAATGCTGGTGCAGGCGCTTTTGTCCGGCAGGATCGAGGTGCACTATAATTACATTGTGGCGGAGAAGTTGGTGGATTATATTCTGTTTCCGTTTTTGATTCGGACGGAACAGGCGCTTCTGCTGCTGAATCAGGACTTGTCCGCTGCGCTTTATCTGGACGAGCCGGAAACAGTGGCGATCTATGGCAGTTATTTTCAGAAAAAATACGGGAATGCCAGACAGCTCTGCGCTGTATTCGAGAGCGCAGACCGATTTATTCGGGAGAGCCAGGTGCTCTTTGCCGAGGACGGCAGCACGAAGCCCATGGATTTTTACATTCTCAGCAGAAAGCCATGTGTGATTTTTGAAAACGATGAGAAAATCGTGCGGGAGCATGTCTGTGCTGAGAATATGGCAGATGGCTTTGTCGAAAATTATATGACGTTCCTGTACGAGAAGATCTTCAGCGGGGTAAAGAAGATGAAAATTCTCTTCTGCCGTGACGGAATGACGGACTTCCTGAACAGCGAAGAATTTCACGAGTTCCACCCGACTGTGGACAAGCCCATTCCCAAGGCAGTGCGGCAGGAGTTTTTCGGAAAGATGATCCGGCAGGCACAGGAGAATGACAACATGCAGCTGGGACTGCTGGAAAACGCACTGTTCACCCGGCGGCGGCACTGCATCAATCTCTGGTCTACCGGAAAAATGCTGCTGATGTTCGACTTTGAGGACAGCTATCGTCTGGTGCTGCTGCAGGAGAACACCATTGTGTCTGCGATGATCGAGTATTTTCGGGCACTGCGGAAGGCGGAGGCAGTCCGCACCAAGGAGGAAACGCTGGAGATCATGCAGCAGGAACTGGATGCATGTTAAAGTGATATCACAAAAAAACAGCGGACGGGAAAAGCAAATTTCCATCCGCTGTGAGAACCCGTTTTTGCAGGACGTGTGTCTGCGAAAACGGGTTCTTATCGTTTCATCCCATAGACAATGCCGCATTCTTCCGGCGCACAAGTTTTTGCAGCAATACTGCTGGTACGGTTGGAACAGTCCGTACAATTGGAACCGCAGGTCAAGACATCTGTGCTCCGGAAGCCGGCAGATGCCAAACGGGAAGCGGCAAGCATTGCTTTCCTGTAAACCGGAAGAATACGGCATTGTATTTTGTGAAAATCCTTAGAATGAATTACAACTTTATTATACCGCATATTTTTTCGTCTGTAAATGTACGAATTGCACAAAAAAATATTGCAATAATTGTGGAATACGCTGTATCCGGAGTGACGCAGCACAATTTTCGGAAATTTTGCAGGCGCTTAGAACCTTGATTTTTCTGTCGGAATTTGCTATAATGAATCAGGAAATCCTGTGCCGCCGCAGAGCGGTGCAGCACATGGAAAGGGAGGAAAACGCTTGCAAAAATTCTGGAAACAGATCAATTGGATGAAGGCGCTGAAAATTGCAGCAGGTGCGGTGGCAGCGATTCTGATTGCTGAGGCGATGGGCTTGCAGAACGCAGCTTCTGCCGGTATCATCACACTTTTGACTGTACAGAACACCCGCCGGGAAACGGTGATGAGCAGTGTGCGCCGTGTGCTGGCATTTTGCATCATGACGCTGCTGAGCATGCCGCTCTATCATTTCTGCGGGACAGAACCGTGGACGTTCGGACTGGTGCTTCTGCTGTTGCTGCTGATTTGCTATGGACTGCACATGGAGGACTCCACCCCCATCAATGCGGTAATGGCGACGCACTATATGCTGGCAGGCGGTGTGACCTCCGGCATGGTGGGAAACGAACTGCTTCTGCTGCTCATTGGCAGCGGTATCGGCGTCTGTCTGAACTGGTTCATGCCACGAAACCGGAACAGGATCCAGCGGATGCAGCAGGAGCTGGACGGCGAGATACAGGGCATTCTGGAGCGGATGGCGGTTCGGATTCTGGAGGCAGATCACACCGGCTACGGGGACAGCTGCTTTGCCAAAACGGAACAGTTGTCGGCAGCGCTGCGCAGGGAGATCGACATCTTTTTGCAGAACCAGACGTGGGAGGACGACACTTACTGGATGCGCTATGTCATGATGCGGCGGGAGCAGTGCCGTGTGCTGGAGGAGATGTACCGCCAGCTGCTGCGCCTGACTCAGATTCCGGAGCAGGCAAAACCGCTGTCCGAATTTTTCGGCGAGGTGGCACAGCATTTCCACGAGGGCAACGACTGCACCGCACTTCTGGCACGTCTGGAACAGCTGCACACCGCCTATCAGGAGGATGCGCTTCCGGAGACACGGGAGGCGTTTGAGAATCGTGCGCTGCTCTACTGCATTCTCACGGAGCTGCGGACGTTTTTACAGATCAAGCAGCAGTTCTATCTGTCCCTGCCGGAGCAGGAGCGGAAACAGGTGTTTGAACGGCTGGCACAGCAGGAGGAGAAGCCATGACGCTACAGCAATTGCGGTACGCCGTTGTGACGGCAGAAAAAAAGACCATCAGCGAGGCGGCAGCCTCCCTGTATCTGGCACAGCCAAGCCTGACCAAGGCGCTGAAAGAGCTGGAAAAGGAGATGGGCATTACCATTTTCACCCGCACCAACCGTGGCGTTGCGGTTTCCAAGGAGGGCGAGGTCTTTTTGGGCTATGCCCGGCAGGTGCTGGAACAGGCGGCGCTCATCGAGGAAAAGTATCTGGCGCACACGGGGGAGAAGCAGGAGTTCTGCGTTTCCACCCAGCACTATTCCTTTGCCGTCAATGCCTTTGTGTCGCTGATTCGGGCGTGCGGCAGAGAACACTATGATTTCCGCCTGCGGGAAACACAGACCTACGAGATTCTGGAGGATGTCGCCAAGATGAAAAGCGAGATCGGCATCCTGTACCTCAACCCGTTTAACGAGGCAGTGCTGCGGAAGCTGATGCGTGCGCAGGAGCTGGAGTTCACGGAACTGTTTGTGGCAAAACCTCACGTCTTTCTCAGCAGCCGGCATCCGCTCTCTCAGAAGTCCGAGGTGACTATGGCGGAGCTGCAGCCTTACCCATACCTTTCCTTTGAACAGGGAGAGCACAACTCGTTTTATTATTCCGAGGAGATTTTCAGCACGGAGAACCGTCCGAAAAACATTCGGGTGCGGGATCGTGCGACGCTGTTCAATCTGCTGATCGGGCTGGATGGCTATACGGTTTGCAGCGGTGTGATCGATGAGGAACTCAACGGAAAAGATATCATTGCCGTTCCCTTACAGGCAGAGGGCGAGATGCACATTGGCTATCTCACCCGAAAACGTGCGGTTTTAAGCCGGCTCGGGAACCGCTATTTGACGGAACTGAAAAAATATGCGCAGGAGGAAATAAAGAAATGAAATGGATGATCGCATCAGATATTCACGGCTCGGCATATTACTGTGAGAAGCTGCTGGCAGCATATCAGCGGGAGCAGGCAGACCGGATGCTGCTGTTGGGAGATCTGCTCTACCACGGCCCGCGGAACGATTTGCCGGAGGGCTATGCGCCCAAGCAGGTGATTGCAATGCTCAACGGCCGGAAGGAGGACATCCTTTGTGTGCGGGGCAACTGCGAGGCTGAGGTAGACCAGATGGTGCTGGACTTTCCGGTTCTGGCGGAGTACGCCATTCTGACCGAGGGCACACGGATGATCTTCGCCACCCATGGCCATGTGTTCAACGAATCGCACCTCCCGCCGCTGCACAAAGGGGATATCCTGCTGCACGGTCACACTCATGTGCCGAAGTGCACGGAGCACGAGACGTATGTCTATCTGAACCCCGGTTCGGTGTCCATCCCCAAGGAGGGCAGCCATCACGGGTATATGACGCTGGAAAACGGCGTGTTCCTGTGGAAAGATCTGGAGGGCAACGAGAAGCATCAGTATGCGATGCACGCTTGAGGTTACAGCGTGTGCTTCCTGAAAATCAGGTTAAGAAATTACTATTTTTGTCATGATTGCAGTATGCATTTTGTCGTGACAGTGGTATAATTGTCTTAAATTCATTTGATACGTGGAACATTTTTTGGACGAGATGATGATTTTTCAGGAGGGAATTTCTATGAGACGAAATCGAATGAGCGCTGTGGCAATTTCTCTGGCGGTTGTGCTGGGAATTGGCGCAGCAGGAGCTTTTCCGGCTGTTTTTGCGGAGCAACAAAACGTAACTGGCGATGTGAACGGGGACGGCGTTTGTGACAGCAGGGATGTCCGGCAGATGCAGCGGTACCTGCTGGGTGCAGAATCGAATGGCGTATCTGCTGCGGATGTAAATGGAGATGGCGTGCTGGATGGTTTGGATTTGGCAGTGCTTCGTGACCTCGCAGCAAATGGCAGCGGAACGGGGATTCCGGACTACGGCACACCGATGGACACCACCGCCGATGCGGTTGCAGATTTCCGTGCGGGAGAATCTCCGCTGTTCTTTGCGTCTGACGGCTGGACGAACGGCAATCCGTTTGACTGCGGATGGTGTGCGGAAAATGCCGTGGTGAAGGACGGCGCACTGCATCTGAGCATTGACAAGGATTCCACAGGCAAGTATAATTATTCCGGCGGTGAGTACCGCACCAACGACCACTATTCCTACGGCTACTACGAAACCTCCATGCAGGCAATCAAAAACGACGGTGTGGTGTCCTCGTTCTTTACGTACACCGGCCCGTCGGAGAACAATCCGTGGGATGAGATCGACATTGAAGTACTGGGCAAGGACACCACCAAGGTGCAGTTCAACTATTATACCAATGGACAGGGAAACCATGAGTACATGTATGACCTCGGGTTCGATGCCTCGGAGGGATATCACACCTACGGCTTCGACTGGCAGGAGGATTCCATCACGTGGTATGTAGACGGCAAGGCAGTGTACACCGCAACCAGCGACATTCCCTCAACGCCCGGAAGAATCATGATGAACACATGGCCGGGAACCGGCGTGGACAGCTGGCTGAAAGCGTTTGACGGCACAACACCGCTGACTGCACGGTATCAGTGGGTGACTTACAAGAAGAACAAAACGAATCCGGACACACCGTCCGACACCATCAAGGACTACGGCACACCGATGGACACCACCGCCGATGCCGTTGCAGATTTCCGTGCGGGAGAATCTCCGCTGTTCTTTGCGTCTGACGGCTGGACGAACGGCAATCCGTTTGACTGCGGATGGTATGCGGAAAATGCCGTGGTGAAGGACGGCGCACTGCACCTGAGCATCGACAAGGATTCCGCAGGCAAGTATAATTATTCCGGCGGTGAGTACCGCACCAACGACCACTATTCCTACGGCTACTACGAAACCTCCATGCAGGCAATCAAAAACGACGGCGTGGTGTCCTCGTTCTTTACGTACACCGGCCCGTCGGAGGACAATCCGTGGGATGAGATCGACATTGAAGTACTGGGCAAGGACACCACCAAGGTGCAGTTCAACTATTATACCAACGGACAGGGAAACCATGAGTACATGTATGACCTCGGGTTCGATGCCTCGGAGGGATATCACACCTACGGCTTCGACTGGCAGGAGGATTCCATCACGTGGTATGTAGACGGCAAGGCAGTGTACACCGCAACCAGCGACATTCCCTCAACGCCCGGAAGAATCATGATGAACACATGGCCGGGAATCGGCGTGGACAGCTGGCTGAAGGCATTTGACGGCACAACACCGCTGACTGCACGGTA
>NZ_JAJFCK010000050.1 GCF_020709055.1 Ruminococcus callidus | reverse complement strand
GTATAATTCTACAGATAAGAAGTCGGAGGACAACTGTGCGAAACTTGCCGCTGCGCTTCTGAAGAAGTATGGTCTTGACATCAATCACCTTTACACGCATACGCATTGGCTCAATGTCTGTGATGGAAAGAGTGGCTCTGTGGACTATCTCAATACTGCAAGAAATCCTTACAAGATGTGTCCTGCGTACATTCTGCCTCATTGGGTAGCTTTTAAAGCTAAGGTACAATCTTATCTTAATTCTGGTTCTACACCGGCAACTCCTACACCTGCAAAACAGCTTTATCGAGTAAGAAAAACATGGGCTGATGCTAAGTCGCAGATTGGGGCATATTCCTCATTGGAAAATGCAAAAAAAGCCTGCAAGACGGGATATTCTGTCTTTGATGCAAATGGGAATGTTGTTTTCAGCAATGGAAAGTCCTATGCAAAAGGTGCAAAGGTAACACTCAAAAATACCGCACTTTACGCATCCGCAGCTGCAAAAACAGGTGTGAAGCGTTCCGGCACATATTATCTTTACGACGGCATCGTTGTCAACGGCAGAATGCGTGTGACAACTAAGCCGGAGTTTTGCGGCAATACACCCATTGGCAAGTATGTGACTGGTTGGGTAAATAAATCTGACATCTGATTATCTCAAAATTTTTTCTATCCCGGAGTTGTTAAAACTGCTCCGGGATAATTTTTATCACAAGAACTGATTTTTTTCCGAAGTATGAATGGGGGCATTTTAATGAAAGAAAATCATGATGAACTCGGCTATTTTATGGTGCAGACTCTCACCGAAAAAATGCTTGAAAAAGGACTGATTTCCTTTGACGAATATGACAAATTAACCGCATTAAACCGCCAAACTTTCTCACCCCTTTACGCCGACTTATTGCCGAAAAGACTTGATATATCGTCAAAAACCATTTAATATGTTCATACCGAAAGGAGGGAAAGTCAATGGCTGTTACAAAAATTGACGCAAGACCGCAGCCGAAAACGCCTAAGAAAAAAGTGGCTGCCTACGCAAGAGTATCGACCGATAATCTTGACCAGAAAGAGAGCCTTGACGCGCAGAAAAAGCATTATGAAATGTACATCAAAGCCCATTCAACTTGGGAGTTTGCGGGACTTTACTTTGACGAAGGCGTTTCCGGAACAAAATCTGAAACGAGAAACGGTTTGCAGAATATGCTCCGTGATTGCAATGCAGGAAAAATCAATTATATTTTGACGAAATCAGTCAGTCGTTTTGCCCGAAATACCGTGGATTGTCTGCAAATCGCACGTAATTTGAAAGACAAAGGCATTTTCATTTACTTCGAGAAAGAGCATATAGACACAGGAAATATGGACAGCGAGTTGATGCTTTCCATTTTCAGCAGTTTTGCGGCGGAGGAGTCTATTTCGATTTCCGAAAATGAAAAATGGGCTATCCGAAAGCGTTTTCAGGACGGTACATACAAGCAATCCTATTTACCCTATGGATATGTGAAAAACGAAAATGGTGAAATGATACCCGATAAACAGGAAGCTGAAATTGTCCGCTGGATTTTCAATCTCGCCATAAACGGACACAGCACACATTCCATTTGCAAGCTGCTCCGTGAAAGAAACGTGCCTACAAGAAAAGGCGGAAAATGGAGTTCTTCCACCGTTCGTGATATGCTGAAAAATGAGAAGTACACGGGTGACGCTCTTTTTCAGAAAACCTACACAGACGGCAGTTTCCGCAGACATGAAACCAAAAATTCGTCAAAACAAATCTTCATTGAGAATCATCACGAGGCTATAATAAGCCGTGAGATTTTTGAAACTGCAAACCGACTTTTAGAGCAGCGAGCTGCTGAAAAGGGCATTGTCAAAGGACACAGCAAATATCAAGTAAGATACCCGTTTTCGGGAATTATCGTCTGCGGAGAATGTGGCGGAACTTTCAAGCGGAGAATCCACGACCACGGTTCTGAAATCGCATGGGCTTGTACCACACATATTGATGACATTCAGAAATGCTCTATGAAATATGTGCGTGATGATGCACTGAAAGCAACGATCACTACGATGATGAACAAGCTGATTTTTGGCAGAAAAATAATACTTGTACCGTATATTGCAGGATTAAAAAAATGCAATGCAAATTCCGAGGAAATTCAGAAATTGAAGGTAGAACTTGCAAAGGAATCAGAAAAAATTGATGTTCTTCGGCATCTTCTTGCGGACAAGATCATCAAGCCTGCAATGTTTATTCAGGATCAGAACGCAAGTAACAAGCGTTCAGAGGAGCTTCGCAGGCAGATCACGCAGTTGAGTCAGATTGATACCGGAAATTCCGAAATGGTTGCAGAAACCGAGAAACTCTTGCATTTCCTTGACAGTGCAGAAATGCAGACGGAGTTTAAGGACTTTTTTGCAACGGATTTTATTGAGAAAATAATCGTATATGATCGCCACAGCATCGGCATTCAGCTGAAATGCGGACTGACGTTAAAGGAGGCACTGCTATGAGCCACATTCCCTACGGCTACGAAGTAAAAGACGGAAAAATTTTTATTGTAGAAGAAGCCGCTGATAAGGTCCGTCAGATTTTTCAGAATTATGTATCGGGCATGAGTTTGACAGAATCCGCAAAAACAGCCGGACATCCAATTACCCACAGTATGGTAAAGCAGCTTTTACAGAGAAAATGTTACATCGGTAACAGTTTCTATCCGAAAATCGTGGATGAAAATTTATTCAGTCGAGTTCAGATAGAACTGCAAAAACGTCAGAAATCTACGGGAAAGACAAGACGAAAAGTACCGGTAATACGCACAAATTTTGTGCTTTCTGATGAAAGAGAACCGCAAGAAAATTTTACAAAGCAGGCAGAATATTTATACAGTCTGATAGGAGTGAAATAAATGGTTAGAACAATCCCACCAAAACCGCAGATCGGCAACAACACCGCACGGCATACAGAAACGGTCAAAAAACTGCGTGTTGCCGCCTATGTCAGAGTTTCTACGGAAAACGAGGAACAGCAGACCAGTTTCGAGGCACAGTATGAGCATTATTATGACTACATCACGAATCACCCTGCATGGGAATTTGCAGGCATATATGCCGATGACGGTATATCAGCAGTTTCGACCAAATACCGTGAGCAGTTCAACAAAATGATTCAGGATTGTATGGACGGCAAAATTGACTATGTTGTCACAAAAAGCATATCACGTTTTGCCCGAAATACCGTGGATTGCTTGAATTTTGTCCGCAAACTGAAGGACAAGAATATCCCTGTGTTTTTCGAGAAAGAGGGCATTGAATCCACCGACCAGCGCGGTGAAATTATGCTGACAATTTTGGCGTCGCTTGCACAACAGGAGTCGGAATCGCTTAGTCAAAATGTAAAAATTGGAATGCAATATCGCTTTCAGCAAGGGAAGGTTATGGTGAATTGCGCCTGTTTTCTGGGCTATGATAAAGACGCTGACGGAAAGCTGGTGATAAATCCTGAACAGGCAGAAACAGTCAAGCGAATCTTCCGTGAATATCTTGAGGGTGCAAGCTGTATCAAAATTGCCAAAGGCTTAGAGCGTGATGGAATGCTCACAGGTCGTGGCAAAACACGCTGGTATGACAGCACAGTCAAAAAGATATTGGAAAATGAAAAATACATGGGTGACGCATTGCTGCAAAAGACATATACCACGGACTTTTTGCAGAAAAAGCGAGTGAAGAATACGGGCATCATGCCGCAGTATTATGTTGACGACAATCACCCCGCAATCATTCCGAAAGAGCTGTTTCTTGCGGTGCAGGAGGAAATGGCAAGGCGTGGCTCAGTTGAGGACTGCAAGGGCAGAAAGCGCAGTTTTTCGGCGAATCACTGCTTTACAAGGCTGATTGTCTGCGGTGAATGTGGAGATCAGTTCAACAGAATTCACTGGAATAACCGTGGTAAAAAATCCATTGTGTGGCGATGTGCGACACGGCTGCGTGATAAGAACGGATGCCACGCACGGACAATAAACGAAGAGGGTCTGAAAGCTGCATTTGTGGAAGCACTAAACAGAATTATTGCAGAAAAGCAAGAGTATCTTCTTCAGCTAAAAAGGAACATCGAGAGCGTTCTGACAGACGGTAATTCCGAAAGTACGGCAGAAATTGATGCAAAACTTGCAGATCTTGAACGCCAGCTTGTCGCAAAAGCCGAGGAGCATGAGGACTACACCGACATAGCAAGCGAGATTTATGCTCTCCGCAAGCAGAGAGATGAGCTTACAATGAGCGAAAATGCGAGAAATGACTATCTAAAACGGATTGAAGAACTTGAATCTTTCATTGATGAGCAGCCGACAAAAATAAACAACTTTGAGGAATCATTGGTAAAGCGTATGCTGAAAAAAGTCACGGTTTTTGGGGATAAATTGGAGTTTGAATTTTTGTCGGGAGTAATTGTTGAAGTAAATATGTGAAATAAGCGAACACCCTCGCTGCTGTCGTGGAAATACGATAGTGGCGAGGGCTTTTTTGTGATTCTATGTGACAACAAATCCACGCACTCAACCCTACCCGAAATACAACATTTTCAAGCACTCAACCTGCGAGTGCTGTATTTTGATAGTGCTTAGATTTGCTGTCAGATATGTTTCCGTGAACTGACTTACAGCATATGTTCCGAGTGCGTAGATTTGATGATATTGCAAAAACCACGCAAAATAGGCATTTTCTCAGTTATTTTTGCGTAATTCTTGACATCAATACCACGCACTCGACGTGCAACGATACCTCAATTTTGATGTCTGCATTTTCGTTAAATTGCCCATACAACCCTACTGAATAAGCAATTTAATTCGAAAATAGCTTTTCAATTAGTCATAAATGCCTTTACCTTTACAACACCTTTTAAATTTTTTTCCGCTTCCACATGGACAAGGTTGTTTTCCGCCTATTCTTTTGGGTATTGTTAATGGCATTTGAGCTGGATCAAAAAACGGAATATTAGCCCCATGAATAATTGGTGAGGAATTGAAAAAAGGAGATGCATTATGTTTAGCAATCGAGTTAACAGAATCCACACAATCACTGGGCATATCATAAGGAATTCCATGCTTTTCAAAGTATATTTTATCAATCAGGTTTGGGCCGAAAGGCGTCGTCATAATTGTAGCATTCACATCAATTTTTGATGTGAATGCCGGATTGCAGTAATACTGCTCAATAATTTCCAGCTCATCAAATGACATAAATTGTTCATGATGCGAGATTCTCCATACTATATAATTTATAAAATCATCTGGAGATTTTTTCAAATACCTTTGAATTTCTATGATGTTTTCAAAATCATCAAGATTGCAAACCCAAGGATATGGCTCATGTTCTTCCTTCTCTAATAATGGCGAGGTATTTATAGCAATTTGCCCGAATTGATTTAGTGTTAAGACAAGCGGAAGAATTGTTTTTTTGTGTATATCAGTAATCGAAAATGGGCTGATTTTCTGTTCATATAGAGTAATTGATTCATTATGCTCTATTAGTTTTTTTAAGATAATTGCCTGTTTATATCCGCCACCAATGCCCCTATCAGAATGAAAATGATCATAGATACGCTTATATCCTTTTTCTGGGTTAAAGAAAGGCTCTCTGATTTTTGAAGCTTTAACCTCCGCAATAAGAATAAATTCTTTATACTCTATCAGTAAATCGTGTTCTTTTGTTCCTTTTTCTTCGCAAACAGTTTGATGATAGGTAGCCTTGTTTCCAAAAATCATTTTAAATTGTTCAAGAAACATTTCTTCAACCCGATCAGCTTTTTTCTTACTAAATTTAGATGCAGCCTTTCCAGTTTGTTGTTCCAACAAATCGTTGATTTTATAATAAATTGCATTAAGAAGAAAAGTTGGAACTGCAACAAATATCACATCTCCCAATTTGCATAATGGCTGATTTACAAAGGGATTCTCATCATTGTAATATTTGAAGTTGCGTTCTTTACGCTCAATGGCAAACAAATTTATAAAAGTTGAAGCTTTTTTATCTCCAAAGTATTGATAAATCTCGGAGATATTAATTGAAAAGAGACCGTCTATAGAATCATATATTTCTTGTGAGCTTTTCAAAAGGGCATTGTACGATTCTTCAGAGAATTCACCATATAATTTCTCGAATACTGATTTCTTTAACTGCCTGGGCTTATCAATGGATTCTTGTACTTTCTCTTTAACATAATGATAGAATGATAAAAAATCTTGTGTAGATAAACCCGTAATGGATAGTAATTCATTATCAAATTGAGAAAAAAGCTTATCTATTAACTGCTCTGTTTGTTCCTCGTATCTTAGATCTCCCATATCAAAATATGAAATGAAAGCCGCTGCTGAAATCAATCGATGTTTCTTTTCAACATCACTAAGTGATGCAACCTCATTGATTGATGGCAAAAATCCCTTATAATATGTAGCTGTTATTTTTTGAAGATCGTTTTCTATTTCTTCATATTCTGTTATATTCTGAATTGGAACGATATTAGAAGGAGATGTACTCATAAGTAATCCAGCAAGATATAGGTATTGTTTTTGAGGGGACATGAGATTAGTTTTATTAAAAATATCTGATGCTTCTGATGCTTCTTCTCCTTCCGCTACACTAGTAACAAACTGAGTTGCTATCCATCCAAGTAGTTCTTTGGTATCAATATTTCGCAGTCTTGATTTTAGCTCTTCAATTTTTTTCTCCATTAAATATCTACCTCTTTTGCCTTTATTTACAATTAATTATCAATCTGAAACGGCTGTATATAATTGTTGTTTGAGCGATATGCAAGGTTACTTGTAACAGGATATGCGAAATAGAAAGCCTCTTATATCTCCACCATCTCAAACTGACAAGTGTGTTTCTTACTCTTCTTATCATAATTCACGCCAACAAACAGCACTTTTCCATGATAATCCTTCAAACAGCGAATATAGTTTCGGTCTTTGATCTGTTCCAATGCAATACCAGCGGTTTGATTCCATTTCAGTTCCACGATCATTGCCGGGTTATGATTTCCAGTTCTCGGTACAAATACCAGATCTGCAAAGCCTTCTCCGCCCTGCAACTCCCGATAAACCGCATAGCTGTCTTGTGCGGAATAGTATGCTAGACTCAGCACACAAGCCAGCGAATTTTCATTGTTGTACTGAATCACAGAACAGTTGTCACTGTGAACTTCCTGAAGCATTTCCGCCACCTTTTCCGCATTCTGTGCCAACGTCAATTGCAGCAGCTTGTCGGAACGATGAATGGCATTGTTGACCGTCTGGAATTCCTGCCCCTGGATAGAATTGAGAAATTCCTGCCGCACTTCCTTGTTGGGAATCCAGGCGGTTTTTGTATCGAAGTCGTAAGTCAGATAGCCCAGATGCACCAGCAAAGTCAAAATATCATCCGCGGTTTCAAAGGTACACATATCGTTCTGAAATGTTTTCGTATTGATGGAAATATGTTCTCCGGCAATCATCCGAATGATTTTATCCCGCAAGCCGTTCTCATTGCGAACGATATACATCTTCAAAGCCTCATAGGTTTCTGTCTGTGTCCAGTAACTGTCAAAGATGCCATTCATCATCGCTGATGTTACAGATCTTGGATTGTAAATCGACACACCATTGACATTATAGCCATCGTACCAATCTTTCGTTTGTTCAAAAGACATATGATAACGTTCACAAAGCTGCTGAACCTCTTCTTCCGTAAAGCCAGTGAACTCTGCCAATCGCTTTTGATTGGTCATAGCGTATTCGTCAAACATATTCAGTGCAGAATGTTGACCGTATTTCTTGATTGGAAGAATCCCAGTCATATAGGCAAGTGCCACATAGGGCTGTCCTTTCAGAAGATCCCGCAGAAAATCCAGATATTCCTTTTGAGCCGCTGCATTGTCCCGATGTACCCGGAAAATAGAATCCCACTCATCAATGATAAAGATAAACTTTTCTTCGCATTGACCGTACAGATCTTCTAACGCAGTAATCAAACTGGTTTCTTCCGGCTCTATCCCGGAGAATGTTTGTTTCATCTCTTTTAGCACACGTTTCTGCAAGAAGTCCAGCATTTCATGGACATTTTTGGTTCTGCTCAGGAATTTCTGCATATCGACATGAATCACATTATACCGGTTCAGGTGCTTTTCAAAATCCGGTGTCTGTGCGATTTGAAACTTGGAAAATAATTCTCTCGAATCGCAGCCCTTGCTGTAATAAGCCGTCAGCATATTCTCTGCCATCGACTTCCCGAATCTTCTGGGACGGCTGACGCAGATCTCCTTGTTCTCTCCAAACAGGCACTTGTTGGTGAAAGAAATCAGCATGGTCTTATCCACATAAATTTCAGAATAAGTAACCGTAGAGTAAAACAAATCATTTCCCGGGCTCAGATAGATTCCCATGATGCAGCACCTCCGTTTTTTTCTAGTATACCACAAATTTAAGAAGAAATCAAGACAACAATGCCGTTATAAAATCTAAAAATCCTCCCCTGCTTTTATATTTTGCAAAGGAGGATTTTTGAAGTGATTCACTTTTCAATGGAAACCGCGACACCTGATTGAAATGTAAAATCCAGTCGATCGAAAGAAACTGTTACTTTTGCAAGTAAATGCCGAACCAGTGTTTCATCAAATTCGGTAATGTGATGCGGCTGAGCAGCCAAAAATTCCTGCAGTTCCCGCATACGGTCTTTCTGCTCCTGTTGAGAAACATTTTCCCTTAAAGCCTGTTCCTTTTGCTCTCGCAGCCGAAAGATCTCCTGTGCTATCTCCTCATAATCCTCATGCCGTTCTGCACATTCGATCAACTTTTTCTGAAGAACATCTGACTTTCTCTGTATTTCCTCGGGCAGATTGGATTGTTCCATTTCAATCACTTCAGTCATATTTTCCTGTAAGATAGAAAGGTATGTTTCACTGCCGCCTGTCAATTGATTCAAAGCATCCACAAAAGCTTGTTTCAAAGATTCCTCATAGACTGTCCGTGCATGACACGCTCCTTTTTTCTCCAATCTGGTCATACATCGCCACACCACAGATTTGCAGCCTCGGTTATTCCAGTGTATTCTGCGGAATTGTTCCCCGCATTCAGCACAGTAAAGCAAACCAGTAAAACAGTGTTTTGCACTAAATCCACGCCGTCTGCCCATACAGTCCACCTGTGAACCACGCCTTGCAATTTCCTCCTGTACCTGTAAGAACAATGCTCTGGGAATAATTGCCTCATGATCGTCCTCCACATAATACTGCGGCATTTCACCGTTATTTTTAATGCGTTTTTTCTTGAGAAAATCCACAGTATATGTTTTTTGCAGAAGGGCATCTCCCATATACTTTTCATTTTCCAGAATTAACCGAATCGAACTGTCATGCCATCGGGTATTTCCTCTTGCTGTTCGGATACCGTCCCGTTCCAGTCCCCTTGCGATCTGCTGACAGCTTGCTCCCTCCAGATACTCCCGATAGATTCGTTTTACCGTTTCCGCTTGTTCCGGATTGATCACAAGATCTCCGTTTTCGTCCTTATCATAGCCAAGAAAACAGCTGGCATTGACCATCACCTTTCCCTGTTGAAACCGATACTGCATTCCCAGTTTGACATTCTGACTCAGAGATTCTGATTCCTGTTGTGCCAGAGATGCCATAATGGTAATCAGCACTTCCCCTTTCGCATCCATTGTGTTGATGGACTCTTTTTCAAAATAGATTGGAATGTTTTGTGCTTTCAGCTGTCGGATGTAATTCAGGCAATCTACTGTGTTTCTGGCGAATCGGCTGATGGATTTTGTGATGAGCATATCAATCTTTCCGTCCATGCAGTCCTGAATCATCTGATGGAACTGTTCCCGATGTTTTGTGGAGGTTGCACTGATGCCGTCATCGGCATAGATTCCAGCAAAGACCCATTCCGGATTCCTGTGAATGACTTCCTCATAATGTGCAATTTGTGCCTGATAGCTGGTTGCCTGTTCCTCTGTATCCGTGGAAACACGGCAATAGGCTGCCACACGAATCTTTCGAGTTTCCTGTGACGCTACAGCATGATTTCTTTGCTTTCGGGGTGGAATTGTAGTGACCTTTGGCATTGTTGCATTACTCCTTGTTTTGTATCAAATGATAAAGATATTCTGCCTGCTGAAATGGCGTATTTCCATCTAATTCTGGTATTTGCTGCGGCAGTTCCAACAAAAATTTTGTCTGTGGACATACTGGCTTTCTCCTCGTTTTTCCAAGTCGCTGCATTACATCTGCACGATGCTGCCACTCTGCATTTGCCCGAGCATATGTTTCTTTGTCCAGAATTGCCGGATAAAAAGCATCTCCAAGGTAGCATTTTCGCTGCAGCATTCGACGAACAGTGCTATGTGCCATGGGATGACCTGCTGCTCTTGCTGCCGACTGTAAACTCATACCAGCAATATAATTTTGAAAAATAAGGCGAATCTGTGCTGCCTCTGCCGGTATAATCACAGCAGCACCGTTTTCAATTCGGTAGCCGTAAGGAATCTGTCCCATCAAATCTCCTCCTTTAACAGCAGACCGCATTTGAGCCGAAATCCAATATGATTCCGATCATACAGAATTATTTGTTCTGCAAATGCAGAAAACCATGTCTCCTGAAATTCTGTCAACATTGCAGAATGCTGCTCTGTAAATCGCAGCAGCTGCTTTAATTCTGCAATTATCTCAGTTTCTCCATGTATTTCCTGTTCCAACTGTGCAATTTCCATACGGCAGGACTCCGCTTGCTTCTGCAAAGCATTCATTTCCTGCCGGAATAAAACAGGATCTACGACCTTTTGTGCATACAAACGGTGCAGTGTGTTTTTCTTTTCAGCATGAGATTCCAGCTGCTTTTGCAGTTCCTGCATTCGCCGGACATTTTCATCATTGCTGTTCGTTTTCAGCTGTTCTAACAATGGTTTCAAAATGTGCTTTCTGCTGAAAATCAGTTTGTTCAACATCGTAACAAAAGTGGCTTTCAATACCTCCTCCCGCACATATTTCATAGGACATTTTTGAGCACTTTCAATATGAGCAGCACACGTCCATGCAATTTCATTGCCGCTGTGGATCCTGCGTTTGCAAGTGCTGCCGCATTTGCCGCAAATCACCTTTCCGGAAAAAGCATATCGCTTTTGATACTTTCCTGTACCACACACAATGCCTTTTTCGGCAGCTCGCTGTCGAATGACTGCATTTGCTTTTGCAAAAGTTTCCCGACTAACAATCGGTATGTGGTGATCTGAAAGAAGATAACATTCCACTTCTCCATGATTTTTGTGCCGATGAAAATGTGCATCTGTATACGTTTTCTGCAGCAGCACATCTCCCACATATCTTTCATTCGCAGCAATTCCACGAATCGCAGCATCACACCAATGACGTCCATTCTTGAAGGGAATCCCCTGCTGTTCCAACAGATCTGCAATCTGACAAGAACTTTTTCCGGATAACAAAGCAGAAAAAATGTATTTCACAATTTCTGCCTCCTCAGGTTCGAGAACCAGCTCTCCCCTGTCATTTCTGCAATACCCGTAAGGGAAAGACGATGACACATAGGTACCGTTTTGAAACCGGTGCTGTACCGACCACTTCTCATTTCTGGATATGGATAAAGATTCTTCCTCTGCCATGCTGCTGAGTATCGTCAGAAACAATTCGCTTTCCATACTGCCGGTGTCTATGTTTTCTTTTTCAAAGAAAACGGAAACCCCAATTCCTGATAGTTCCCGAACAAGAGCGAGGCACTCCGCCGTATTTCTGGAAAACCGACTGATGGATTTCACCAAAATACGGTCTACCCTGCCCATGCGGCAAGCCTGTAAAAGGTCTTGCAGTCCAGGACGAATTTCTGCTTTTGTTCCAGTAATGCCGGCATCATAAAAGATACCCGCAGATTCCCACTCTGTATGCAGTTTGATCCACGCCGCATAATGTTCTTTTTGTGTTCCCAGACTTTCTATCTGGTCATCATGCTCTGTGGAAACACGGCAATAAGCCGCTACACGACATTTTCGATGAACAGCTGCAGAGCGATTTGCCTCAATTTTGGTAATAGTTTTCATGCTTCTGCACCTCCTTTTGACGTGTCCATATTACCTCTTTTTCGGCGGAATTGCAAGCGTTTTCGGCAATAAGTCCACGTAAATCGGAGAGAAAGAATGCCGATTTTTGAGCGTTAATTTGTCATATTCCTCAAAAGAAATCAAACCGGAATGATATAACGCATCAGTCAGCTTTTGAGCACGGTGGTAATTCAGTTCATCCATCAATTTTTGTTGTTCCATAAAAGAATCCTCACTGATTGAAATTATCCCAAGAAACATAGCCGGTCACATACTGTCCCACCGGTGTTTTTCCGCAGAACTCCGGCTTTGTGGTGATCCGATAACGACCGTTCTTGCAGGCAATACCATCATACAGATAGTAAGTACCGTTGATTCTTCTGGTTACAGATGTAGTTTCTGCACTGGCGAACAATGGCGTGTTGGCACGAATGGCAACCTTCTGCCCCTTGGTGAACTTACCGCCATTGGTGTAAACCGCATTTCCGTTGGCATCAAATACAGAATATCCGACCTTGCAGGCTTTCTTCGCATTCTCCAAAGAAGTGTACGCCCCTAGCTGCGACTTTGCATCTGCCCAAGACTTTCTCACACGGTAAAGCTGCTTTGCAGAAGGTGCAGAAATAGTGGGAGTTCCAGCATTTAAATAAGACTGTACCTTTTTCTTGAACTCCGCCCAATGAGGCAAAATGTACGCCGGACACATTTTGTACCGATTGTACATGGTGTTCAACTGGTCAATCGTTCCGTTTCGTCCGTCACGAACATTCAGCCAATGTGTATGCGTGTAGAGATGGTTAATGTCCAATCCATATTGTTTCAAAAGTGCTGCGGCAAGTTTCGCACAGTTGTCCTCCGACTTCTTATCCGTAGAATTGTACGCAGAGGACATAATGCACTCGATGGCGATGGTTCTTCTGTTGCCGTTCCCAGAACCGTCAGCGGCGTGCCAGCCGCTCAGGCTGTGAGGCAGATTCTGCCATGCACACACATTATCCACATAGTAATGAACTCGCACGTCATTCATGTTGTTATTGACGGTTGCCCTCGTGTACTGCTCTGCAGGGGTCGTGCCGCTTGCTACGGTGATCCAGTCTGTGTTGTGAACTGTTACACCGATAACTTTGCCCTCCATGGAAACAGAGGGCATATCGATGTGGTTGGGGTTATGTTTGGTGAGTAAATACTCGTTGACGGTGACACCACCAAATGTCGTTGTTGCATCGGGTCTTAAAATAGTCATATTACTTGTCCTCCTTGTCGGTGGTTTCTTCTGTTCTGCCGATTTTTGTTTGCAGAACATCAATTGCTTTTTGGATTGCAGGCGGATATGGAACTCCTGACAGGAGCCCGTCCCCTCTGTCCTACGGACATCTCCCCACACTGTGGGGAGTCACCCATAAACTTGTATTTTCCACGATGGAAAGCAGTTCGTTCAGGCAAAAGCTGATGCAGACAGCGTCTCGGATGTAGTTGGTATTCAGCAGAATATCCATCCGAACTGCAACAACGATCAGCATTAAAGTGCAGACTTTTTTCGCCAGACCGAACCAGCCAGCTTTGGAAGAAAGTCCGCCGCTTTCTGTGTGTTTGGACTTTTTCATCATGGCGGTGATGATGCCGGTGAAAAAGTCAATTGCCATAAAGACGACCAGTGTCACCAGAGCGGAGTCCCAGCCGCCAAAAATGG
>NZ_JAJFCK010000005.1 GCF_020709055.1 Ruminococcus callidus | reverse complement strand
TGCAACAAAATTTGCCGAAAAGACGTAGATAGACGCCTATGAACACGAGCTCTTAAAGCGTTCCGTTTTCGAAATAGTCGATCTGCATCGCATGGCGTACGCCACACAGTGTTTCTGCGGCAGCTGCCTCCGCTTTTTCGCAGCCGGCACGGAGAATCTCGTAGACCTCCGGCAGACGTGCTTCCCAGTCCTTGCGACGCTCCCGAATGGGGCGAAGCTCTGCCTGCATCACATTGTTCAGGAACTTCTTGACCTTCATGTCACCCAGTCCGCCACGCTGATAGTGGGCCTTCAGTTCGTCCAGACCGCTGTACTCCGGCAGAAACTCCTGAAAATACTCCGGCTTGCAGAAAGCGTCCAGATAGACAAAGACCGGATTGCCCTCCACCTTGCCGGGGTCTTCTACCCGCAGATGGTTGGGGTCGGTGAACATGGACATGATCTTTTTGCGGATCTCCTCCGGCTCATCAGAGAGGTAGATGCAGTTGCCCAAGGACTTGCTCATCTTTGCCTTGCCGTCAATGCCGGGCAGCCGCAGGCACGCCTGATTGCTGGGGAGAATGATCTGCGGTTCTGTGAGCGTCTCTCCGTAAACGGCGTTGAACTTGTGGACGATCTCCCGGCACTGTTCCAGCATCGGCATCTGGTCTTCGCCAGCTGGAACAGAGGTTGCGTGAAATGCAGTGATATCTGCTGCCTGACTGATGGGATAGCAGAAAAAGCCTACAGGAATGCTTGCCTCGAAGTTGCGCATCTGAATCTCCGCTTTTACCGTGGGATTGCGCTGTACACGGGAAACTGTCACCAGATTCATATAGTAAAACGTCAGCTCCGTCAGTTCTGGTACCATGGATTGGATGAAAATCGTAGATTTTGCCGGATCCAGTCCGCATGCCAGATAGTCCAGTGCCACCTGAATGATGTTCTGCCGTACTTTTTCCGGATGCTCGGCGTTGTCTGTCAGCGCCTGTGCATCAGCAATCATAATATAGATCTCGTCGTACTTTCCGGAATTCTGCAACCGAACCCGTTCTTTCAGGGAACCCACATAGTGCCCGACGTGCAGCCGGCCGGTCGGACGGTCCCCTGTTAAAATAACCTGCTTCATGGAAATTCTCCCTTTCCGATATTTTTTACCGTCCTCTATTATAGCACGTTTCGGCAGTATCGTCAACAGTCAGATTCCTGAAATGCCTGCCCGATGCAGGTGATCCGACTGCCATGTGGCGTCTTTTCTACACGAATCTGGTTCTCGAAGCGGTCGGAAAGTTCTGACACATGGGAGATGATGCCGATCATACGGCTGTGGTCGGAGAGCTGTTCCAGCAGACGGATGGCGTGATCCAGTGCAGTGGAATCCAGCGAGCCGAAGCCTTCGTCAATGAACATGGCATCCATTTGGATGCCGCCGGTCTGCTGCTGGACCGTGTCCGAGAGCCCCAGCGCCAGAGAGAGCGACGCCAGAAAAGTTTCTCCGCCGGACAGCGTTTCCACGGCTCTGCTCCGGTCGGTGTAGAAGTCCAGGATGTCAAGATTCAAGCCGGAGGAGATGTTGCGTTTTTTCTCATCCTGCCGGCGCACAAACTGATATCTTCCGCCAGAAAGCTGGTAGAGCTTTTGGTTCGCCTGTTCCAGCACCTGATTGAAATAGTAAGTCTGAACAAAGCGCTCGAAAGAGATGCGCTCTGTTCCGCCCTGCTGTCCTGTAATCATGCGGTATAGCTTGCGGTATCGCTGGGCTGTTTTCGCATGCCGCTGTAGGATATCCGCCTGCTCTGCCGTCTGTGCGGCGATTTTTTCGGCCTCCGTGCAATGGTTTTCCAAAGCGTGCAGTTTTTGCTGCATCTGGTCGAGCTGCCGGCGCAGCGCCTGCCACTCCTGTTCTTTCTGCGCAACGGGATACGCCGGAGCTTCTCCTGCTGCCTGTTGCAGATGCGCTGCGATCTCCTGCAATCCCGTCAGTTTCTCACGCTGCGCCTGCAATAATTCCGCCGCTTGTTTCTGCCGTTCCTGGCTCCGCCGAATCTCCGACTCCAGCGCTTGCAGGTGCTGCTGCGCCTCTGCCAGTGTGGCGTATTGCAGTTCGGACTGCATCTGTGTCAGCTGCGCCTGTTCGGCAGCGATAGAGGTTTCCAGCGTTTGCAGTTCCCCTTGCAGTGCTTCTCCGGCAGCCTGTACCTCCGGCAAACGCTGCTGCTGTTCCTGCAAGGCACTTCTCGCCTGCCGTTCCCGATTCAGCTGCGCTTGTAATGCATTCAGCTTTTGCTGCTGTATCTGTACGGATGCAGTCAGTGCCGTCTGCTCCTGCTGCAATGCTGCGGCATCCTGCGACACGCCGTTTTTCTCCGCAAATTCCTGACACTGCGCCTGCAGCATCCGGCAGCGTTCCTCCTGCACATTCAGCTGGTGCTTCTGCTGCTGCATGACCTCCTGCGCTTTCCGATAGTTTTTTTGTGCCGTTTTGAACTCGTCTTCCGTTACGACTGTACCGTCACACACTGCCGGATCGGGATGCTTCAAAGAACCGCACACCGGACAGGGTGTGTCGGGCTGCAGCTGTCTCGCCAGATTGCCAGCCATGTTCTGAAAGAACTGCTGTTCCACTCGATCGTACGCTGGCTTCTCCTTCTGAAAATAGACCTGATGGGCGTGGTCGGCGCATGTCTGGCACTGATGCAGCAGCTCCGCTTCCTTTTCGCACTGGCGGAGCAGTGTTTTCAGCTGTGCCAGAATCTCCTGCCGCTGGTGAAGCTGTTCCATGGTGTGCTGTTCCTGCGCCAATTCCGCTGCGAGATTTCCCAGCTGTTCCAGTTCTGCGGATAGTGCCTGCATTTTTTTCTGCCGCTGCTCCTGTTCCTGCTGATTCCGCAGAAGCGCCTGTTTCTTGCGCTCCTGCGCCAGCTGCTGACTCTTACAAAATTCCTGCCGCTGTGCGACCTGCTGGTACATGGGCATGGTATAGGAGAGCAGTGTGTATTCCTCCTGCTTTTCCGGCAAGTGCGCTGTCTCCGCCTCTGTCCGGCGAAGTGCCTGTTCTGCAGCGGTGCACGCAGCTTCCGCCCGTGCCAGTGCTGCTGCATTTTCTTCCAGCTGGCGCAGCGTCTGGTTATGTGCCTTTCCACGCTCGATTTCCTGCAAAAGGGTGTCGCTGGTTTTCTGGCGTTTCTGTTTTTCCGCCGTCAGCGATCGCAGCTGTGCTGCTGCCGTTTCTCCCGACTGTTGCAGCATCTGGCACAACTCCGCTGCCACCGCAGCGCCGTCCCGTTCCAGCAGCAGCTGATATTGTCCTGCTGCCTCTTCATCAAGGGGAGCGATCTGGTGCAGGGCATAGCAGATTTCCCGTTCCTCGTTCTGTACCACCTGGGCTGCATCATCAGTCTTGGACTTCAAAAGCTCCTGCACTGATTTACAAGCGTAGGTCTGGAACAGCTGGCGCAGAATGTCCTCTTTTTCCGTAGAACTGGAAAACAGAAATTTCTGGAAAGCGCCCTGTGCGATCATGATGATCTGCCGAAACTGATTGGCACGCATGCCGGTGATTTCAATAATCTTGGCGTTTACCGCCTCCACACGTTCCGCCAGAACTGTGCCGTCCTCCGAATAAAGGGTCGCATTTTTTCCCTCGACGGTCATTCCATCGCCGTACAGCTTCTTGCGCTTGTATTCCAGATTTCGATAGACACGGTAGAATTTATCCCGGCAGAGAAAAGACAGCTCCACGCTGGTCTCTGTCATAGGCTCGCAGTATTGGCTGCGAAGCTGTTCCGGATTGCGCACGCCGCCGCTGGTCTCACCGTACAGGACAAAGCAAATGGCATCAAAAATGGTGGTCTTTCCGGAGCCGGTGTCGCCGGTGACCAGAAAAACGCCAGCTTCTCCCATCTTTTCCAAGGGAATCTCATGCGTCCCCGGAAACGGCCCGAATCCGGAAATGCGTAAATACAACGGTTTCATGGATTCATTCCTACCTCCTCACAAATGTCTTTCAGAAGCGCCTCTGCCTCCGGATCTTCTGCTATAGGATACTGGCAGACATCTTGATAAAATGTTTCCAGCAGTTCCAGCAGCGTTTTAGTCGGAACGGCTGCTGCCTCTGTCCGCACCGCCGGCGTCCGCTCCTCCTGTTTCAGATACACCATTTCCAGCACATTGGGATAGACCGTGCGCAGACGTTCAATGGCATATGGCACCACCTTTTCATCCGTCAGCTCCACCCGAATCCAGTCCTCTGACGGCTCGGCACAGCGCAGCAGCTCCTCCAGCGGGCCTCGCAGTGTGCGCAGATTCGTCTGCACAGGGAGTTCCCGCTCTGTCACCTGAAGCTTGCCTTTCTCCCCAAATTCCAAGATGGTCACCGACTTCTTCTGCCGACTCTCCGAGAACGAGTACTTCAAAATCGACCCGCTATAGCGAATCTTGCCTTTCTGCACCCACTGCGGTTTGTGAATGTGCCCCAGTGCCACATAGTCAAAGGGCGCAAACACCGCCGGATCTACGTTCTGCATCCCGCCCAGCTGCCACTCGGAGTCAGAACACTCCGGCGCAAAGGTAGCGTCCGTCACAAAGCCGTGGTAGAGCAGCAGATTGCGTTCAGCGGGACAAATGGGCGTTTGCTGAATCAGCTGCCCCAGAAGTTCCGAGAAGTCCTCCGGCTTCTGTTCCTTGAAAAATGACGCGGCTTCGTGAAATTTTACGAATGGCATAAGATAAATGTGCAGCGGGCCGCAGGCATCGGAAACGGTCACACAAGGCAGTTCCCCACGGAATACGCCGGCGATGTGAATGTGGTTCTCCTCCAAAAGACGGCTGCCAAATTGCAGGCGTTCCGGCGAATCGTGGTTGCCGCTGATGAGAAAGACCTGCACTTGCAGCTGCGCCAGTTCGGTCAGAAATGCATCGAACAGCGTGACAGCATCTGCCGGCGGAATGGGTTTGTCGTAGATGTCGCCGGCAAGGAGCACCCCTGAGATATGCTCCTCCTGTACCAGCTGCACGATCTGCGTCAGCATTTTCTCCTGCTGGGGCAGAAATGTCAGGCCATAAAATTTGCGCCCCAGATGCAGGTCGCTGATATGTAAGAATTTCAATGCGAAGACTCCTTTCTGTGCTCTTTTCTGCATTATACCAGATTTTTCTGCGCTCGGCAAGGGGGGATTCTATTTTTTCATAGATTGCTCTGATTTTTCAAGAGTTACCACTTGAAAAAAATTGCAAAATATAGTATAATAGAACAAGTTCACTCTGTTTCTGACAGGAAGCGATACAGCAGCTGCGCAAAGCGCTGCATTTTTGCATAGGGGGATAGATCGCAAAAGAGAACGAGCGAAGCTTGGATTCCGGCAGGCGCTGCGGGAATTCGGCTTCTTGAAATGCATCGGATCAAACGGTTTTCGCCGCTGTTTCTGCTCCGGCGCAGAAAGGAAGCAAATTCATGAGTACAGAAATCACAAATCATCCGAATCCTTCACCGGAAGTGCCACAGGAGACCAATCGCCTTCCGGTTGTTGCAATGCGTGGCGTTGTTGTGTTTCCTGGAATGACCATTCATTTTGACTTGGTACGAGAAACATTTCTCCATGCGCTTCGTGCCGGCATGGGAAAGGATCGCCGTGTCATCTTAGTGGCACAAAAAGACGCCATTGTGGAAGATCCCAAACCGGAGGACTTCTACACCGTTGGCGTAATTGCCGATCTTCGGCAGGTAATGCGGACACCCAGCGGTGTCACACGGGTTCTGGCAGAGGGAAAAACCAGAATTTCCGTATCCGATTTTCAGAAAGAGGCGGACGACTACTGGACAGCAGCTTACGACACCTTGGAGGAAATTGAGATTTCTCCAGAAGAAAAAAACGAAGAAGAGGCACTGGGGCGGTGCATCAAGGCGTCGTTCCAGCGCTATGCGGAGCTTCTGCCGCAGACACCGGAGGAGATGGCTGCTGCCATTTTCTGCGAAAAGGACAGCAAAAAACTGTTTGAACAGATCGTCTTTAATCTGGCGTATGACTACACAGAAAAGCAGCTTCTGCTGGAAGAAAACAGCTGGCTGGAGCGTCTGCGGAAGCTATATCAGCTCATGACCGATGAGCTGGATATTCTCACATTGGAACGCCAGATTCAGGCGGAGACGCAGGAGAGCATCGACACCTCACAGCGGGACTACTACCTGCGGGAACAGCAGCGTCTGATTGCTGAAAAGCTGGGAGATCGGGAAGACCCCGAGGCGGAGATGGAAACGTATCTGGAACAGATCCAGAAGCTTCCGCTGGATGAACAAAACCGAAAAAAACTGGCAAAAGAGGCGGAGCGACTTTCCGGCATTCCGCAGGGCGCACAGGAGGCGTTTGTCATTCGCAGCTATCTGGACACCGTGCTCTCGCTGCCGTGGAACAAGTCCAGCAAGTGCAAGGTGAATCTGGAAAAGGCAGCCAACGTGCTGAACCGGGATCACTACGGCCTGCAAAAGGTCAAGGAGCGAATTCTGGAGAGCTTCGCCGTCCGTGCGCTGAATCCAGATGCGCAGGGACAGATCCTCTGCTTCGTCGGTCCTCCCGGCGTGGGCAAAACCTCCATTGGCAAGTCCATTGCCAAAGCGCTGGGGCGCAAGTACGAGCGCATCTCGCTGGGCGGTGTGCGGGACGAATCGGACATCCGCGGACATCGCAAGACATACGTCGGCTCCATGCCCGGCAGAATGATCGGCGCAATGATTCACGCCGGCACCAGCAACCCTCTTATTCTGCTGGACGAAGTGGACAAGATGGGCAATGATTTTCACGGCGACCCCTCCGCTGCCATGCTGGAGGTGCTGGACAGCGAGCAGAACAAGACGTTCACCGACCACTATATCGAGGTTCCGTTCGATCTGAGCCACGTTCTGTTTCTGGCAACCGCCAACACACTGGATACCATTCCGGCACCGCTGCTGGATCGTATGGAAATCGTGGAGCTTGGCAGCTATACCAGAGAGGAAAAGTTCCACATTGCCAAGGAACACCTGCTGAAAAAGCAGCTGAAGAAAAACGGGTTAAAGGGCACGCAGTGCCGGATTCCGGACGAGGTGCTTTATGCTCTCATTGACAGCTACACCAGAGAGGCAGGCGTTCGTGAACTGGAACGCACCATCGGCACGCTCTGCCGAAAAGCAGCGAAGAAAATCGTGGAGGGCGACTGCAAAAAGGTCACGTTCTCCGCTGACACGCTGCCGGAATATCTGGGACCGCAAAAATTCCGGCCGGATCTTCAGAGCCACGAGGACGCAGTCGGCGTGGTCAACGGTCTGGCGTGGACTTCCGTGGGCGGTGTTCTGATGCCCATGGAGGTGCTGGCAATGCCCGGCAAGGGACAGGTGGAGTGCACCGGTTCTCTGGGCGATGTGATGCGGGAGAGTGCGAAAATCGCAGTCAGCTATGTGCGCAGCGTCGCAGCCAGGTATGACATCCCCGAGGACTTCTACACCAAGTACGACCTGCACATCCATGCACCGGAGGGTGCTGTCCCCAAGGACGGTCCCTCTGCCGGTGTGACTATGACCACGGCGCTGGTGTCTGCCCTGTCCGGACGGCCAGTGCGTGGCGATGTGGCAATGACGGGCGAAATCACTCTGCACGGCAAGGTGCTCCCTATCGGCGGTCTGCGGGAAAAGACTATGGCTGCTTATAAAGCAGGTATGCACACCGTTCTGATTCCGGAGGAGAATGTGCCGGATCTGGAAGAGGTTGATCCCGTGGTGCGGGAGCACGTCCGGTTTGTTCCGGCAAAGACCCTGGACACGGTTCTGGAAACGGCGCTCTGTCCCAAGGGTGACACGGAAAGTACCGTGATTTCCAGCACAATTCTACCGACCCCCACGGCTTGTCCGGTCTAACAGCGGTTCGGTATCAAGGAGGAAGATATGCAGTTTCAACAGGCAAAATTTGTAGCGTCTTACGGCACTTATGCGCAGATTCCGCCATGCGATTCCATCGAGGTGGCGTTTGCAGGCCGTTCCAATGTGGGCAAATCCACGCTAATTAACCGCATCTTTCAGAGAAAGGCGCTGGCACGTGTCAGCTCCGTTCCCGGCAAAACCGCAACCATCAACTTCTATCGGGTAGACCCGCTGACTGTGGTCGACCTTCCGGGATACGGCTATGCCAAGGTTGCCAAGTCGGAAAAAGAGCGGTGGTCAGGACTGATCTCCGGCTATCTGGCAGCAGATCGTGATCTGCGCCTGATTCTGCTGCTGATCGACATGCGGCACAAGCCCTCGAAGGACGATTTGCAGATGATCGAATTTCTGGTGGAGGCGGAGCTGCCGTTTCTGATTGTACTGACCAAGGCGGACAAGCTGAACAAGACAGAACGTGCCAAGCGTATGGAGGCATTTCAGACGGAAATTCCATATTTCTCACAGATTCATATCATCCCCTTTTCTGCGGTAACACGGGAAGGCGTGGAGGATGTGCAGGCAGTTTTGGAGGAAATTGCCGCAGACAGCGAGGATTCCGAACCGGAAGATGACGCATCTGCGCAGTGATTTCCACAAGCGCCAAAGCAAACGAAAGAGAGGAAAAAGAAATGTTTGTATCTGACAATTTGGGCGTAAACGCTCAGGGCAATCTGACCATCGGCGGTGTGGATACCGTCGCACTGGCAAAAAAGTACGGAACCCCGCTCTATGTCATGGATGAGGACATGATCCGGCGGGACTGCCGTATCTTCCGCAAGAGCATGGAGACCTACTATGACGGACAGGGACTGGTTTGCTATGCCAGCAAGGCGTTTTCCTGCAAGGAGATCTACCGTGTGATGCAGTCGGAACAAATGGGAATCGACGTAGTTTCCGGCGGTGAACTGTACACTGCCGTACAGGCTGGCTTTGATGTAAAAAACGCCTGCTTCCACGGCAACAACAAAACCACCGAAGAGCTGAACATGGCGCTGGATTATGGCGTTGGCAGAATCGTAGTGGACAACATCTACGAGATGGAACAGCTCAACCGGCTGGCTGAGGAAAAGCATCTGGTTGCCTCTATTCTGCTCCGCATCAAGCCCGGCGTTGACGCACACACCCACAACTTCATCCGCACCGGTCAGATCGACAGCAAGTTCGGTTTCGCACTGGAAACCGGCGAGGCATACGAGGCAGTTCAGAAGGCAATCTCCTATCCGAACCTCCAGCTGCGCGGTCTGCATTGCCACATCGGTTCGCAGATTCTGGACACCCAGGGCTTCACCGCAGCAGCAGAAGTGATGATGGAATTTCTTGAAAAGCTAAAGAAGGAACTGGGCTTCGAGGCAGAGGATCTGAACCTGGGCGGCGGATTCGGCATTCGCTACACAGAGGCTGACGATCCCCTCCCCTATGACGCTTACATGGAGGCGGTAGCAAAAGTCATCAACGGCTTCTGCGAGACCCACGATGTAAAGCGCCCGTTCATTCTCATCGAGCCGGGCCGTTCCATCGCTGCACCGGCAGGCATTACGCTGTACACCGTCGGCGGCATCAAGGTCATTCCCAACATCCGCACCTACGTTTCCATTGACGGCGGTATGTGTGACAACCCCCGTTACATCCTGTACCAGTCTGCTTATGACGCACTGGTTGCAAACAAGGCGGCTCAGCCCAAGACCGAAAAGGTCACCATCGCCGGAAAGTGCTGCGAGAGCGGCGACCTCATCGGCGAGAACATGCCCATCCAGCATTGCGAAGTCGGTGACACCATTGCCGTTTGCGCAACCGGCGCATACAACTACTCCATGTCCTCCAACTACAACCGTCTGCAAAAGCCTGCTGTTGTCTTTGTCAAGGACGGCACAGACCGTATCGTGGTAAAGCGTGAAACACTGGACGATCTGGTTCGGAACGACATCTAACATTCTGTTTGTTTTTCAACTAAAATTGCAAGAAGCCCTTTCGCTTTTCGAGAGGGCTTCTTTTTTTGCGACAAAAACATCCGCCCCGAAATCCTCGGAACGGATGTTTGCTTATTTCTCTATTTTCCGGATAAACGCTTACAGGTGCATTACACGGTCACGAATTTCCTGTGTGCGTCCCTGATTCCAGAACTGTGTTCCGATATAACCGCAGGTGCGGCGTGCTACATTCATCTTGTCCTGATCCCGATTGCCGCAGTTGGGGCACTCCCAGATCAGCTTACCGTCGTCCTCAACGATCTGAATCTCTCCGTCGTAGCCGCACACCTGACAGTAATCGCTCTTGGTGTTCAACTCGGCGTACATGATGTGGTCATAGATGTGCTGCATTACGGCGATAACTGCCGGAATGTTGTTCTGCATATTTGGCACTTCCACGTAGCTGATGGCTCCGCCCGGCGACAACTCCTGAAACTGTGCTTCGAAGGACAGCTTCTGGAATGCATCAATCGGCTCGGTCACGTGAACGTGATAGCTGTTGGTGATATAGTTCTTGTCCGTCACATCGGGAATCAAACCGAACCGCTCCTGCAGACAGCGGGCAAACTTATAAGTGGTGGACTCCAGCGGCGTTCCGTACAGGCTGAAATCAATGTTGGTTTCCTTTGCCCAGCGCTTGCAGGTATCGTTCAGATGACGCATCACCTGCAGGGCAAACGGTGTTGCCTCCGGATCGGTGTGGGATTTACCGGTCATGTAACGTGTGCACTCACAGAGTCCGGCATAGCCCAACGAGAGGGTGGAGTAACCGCCGTACAGCAGCTTGTCAATGGTCTCGCCCTTTTTCAGCCGTGCCAGTGCGCCATACTGCCATAGAATCGGCGCCACGTCTGAGGGAGTCCCTTTCAGGCGGTTGTGACGGCACATCAGTGCACGCTTGCACAATTCCAGACGCTCGTCAAAGATCTCCCAGAAGCGCTTCTCATCCCGTTCTGAGGAGCATGCGATGTCCACCAGATTCAGCGTTACCACGCCCTGATTGAATCTGCCGTAGAATTTGTAGCGGTCGTTCTCGTCCTTGTAGACTGTCAGGAACGAACGGCAGCCCATGCAGGTATAGCAGTTGCCCTCTTTCAGAGACTTCATGATCTTCTCGGAGATATAGTCCGGCACCATGCGCTTTGCAGTGCACTCCGCTGCCAGCTTGGTCAGATAGAAGTACGGTGTGCCCTCCCGAATGTTATTCTCCTCCAGCACATAGATCAGCTTGGGGAATGCCGGCGTAATAAAGACGCCCTTTTCGTTCTTCACACCCTGAATCCGCTGGCGCAGCATCTCCTCGATAATCAGCGCCAGATCGTCTCGTGTCTGTCCCTCCGGCACTTCATTCAGATACATGAAAACCGTGACGAACGGCGCTTGTCCGTTGGTGGTCATCAGGGTGATGACCTGATACTGGATCATCTGCACGCCTTGAATGATCTCATTGCGCACCCGCATTTCTGCCACGCTGTTGACAGTCTCCTCGTCTGTCTCCTTACCAAGGCGCTCGTACTCCCGACGGACATCCCGCCGGAACTTTTCCCGGCTCACCTGAACAAACGGTGCCAGATGGGAGAGCGTGATGCTCTGTCCGCCGTACTGGGAGCTGGCGATCTGGGCAATGATCTGCGTGGAAATATTGCACGCTGTGGAGAAACTGTGGGGCTTTTCGATCATGGTCTCACTGATGACCGTGCCGTTTTGCAGCATGTCCTCCAGATTGACCAGACAGCAGTTGTGCATGTGCTGTGCGAAGTAGTCCGCATCATGGAAGTGAATGATACCGGCATTGTGCGCCTCGGTGATATCGTGGGGCAGCAAGAACCGTGCGGTAATGTCCTTGCTGACTTCACCTGCCATGTAGTCCCGCTGTACGCTGTTGACCACCGGATTCTTGTTGGAGTTCTCCTGCTTTACTTCTTCGTTTTCAAAATTCAGCAAGCTGAGAATCTTCCGGTCTGTGGTATTGGACTGGCGCTGCAAGCCACGCTCATAGCGATAGGTGATATAGTTCTTCGCCATGAGGTAAGCGCCATGCTGCATGATCTCCACTTCGACCCAGTCCTGAATCGTTTCCACATCTACTGCACGGTGGATGCTCTCGCAACGCCGTTCAATCTCCTGTGCGATCTCCTCGATCTGCGCCGGTGTGAGCTGCTCGGATTCCACCACAGTGATATTTGCCTTGCTGATTGCAGCGATGATTTTAGAACGGTCAAAAACATCCTCTTTTCCGCTTCGTTTTATGATTTTCAAAGCCGACTCCTCCTCTTATCCAACAGGCTGTTTTTTCCGATAAAGATTCCCTGTGCAGATTAGAAGCAAAGTTCAGATGTGGCCTTCTCGTTGTACAGGTTTCATTCTTCAGCTTGCGTGTTTCTTCTTTCAAAATAGTTGCAAGTATTATTATAGCCCATGCCTCCGGCACTGTCAAGCAAACTTATTATGGATGTGTTTTGGAACACAACAAATGGTATGCCAAGCCTTCTGTAAACACTATATCTTGTATATCACTGAGATTTTCCCGAAAAAAACCACAACCATTGGTGGCGACAAAACCCGAAAAAAATGAATGTCAACCGTCCGAAACCGCACGCCAAAATGCATTGTTTTTTCGCACATGGCGAAAGCAAAAAAGACTTGTTTTTACAAATTTTTTCCTTTGTTTTTTCGGGAAAGCAACATGCTCAGTCGCCGTGTTTTTCCCGCAGATACAGGATTCGCTGGTTGGCAGAGCCGCGGAAATTCAGCGTCAGGGACTTCTCCGCCTCTATGAACGGGCCGTCCACTAAGACATCGATTTCCGCCAAGAGCGCATCTGTCACCTCACAGCGATAGGGGCTGTCCGCCAGCAGTTCGGACTCCAGAACGCATCCCGTATAGCACCAAATATCCTTGGCTTCTCCGAATTTCGCACGGACGGCTTTCACCAGCGGAAGCAACTCCCGCTGGTTCTCCGGCTCCATAGGTTCTCCGCCCAGCAGCGTCAGCCCCTGAATATAGGACGGCTCCAGCATCTTCAGAATCTGCTGTGTGGTCTCCTCCGTGTATGGCTGCCCATACCGGAACGCCCATGTTTCCGGATTGAAACAATTCTGGCAGCGGTGCCGGCATCCCGACACGAACAGGGAGACACGAACTCCCAGTCCGTTTGCAATGTCACACGGTTTGATTGCACCATAATGCATAACGATCAGCTCCTTACCGGTTATTTACCGACTCCGGATAGAGGTCGTGGTGTGTCAGGCGCTCCCACGCAACCTGTTCCCACTTTGTCCCCGGCTTTCCGTAGTTGCAGTACGGGTCGATGGAAATTCCGCCACGGGGCAGGAATTTTCCCCAGACCTCGATATACGCCGGATCCATCAGTTTGATCAGATCGTTCATAATGATGTTCACGCAGTCCTCATGGAAATCACCACGGTTGCGGAAGCTGAACAGATACAGCTTCAGCGACTTGCTCTCCACCATGCGCTCTCTGGGAACGTAGGAGATGTAGAGGGTTGCGAAGTCCGGCTGTCCGGTAATGGGGCACAGGCTGGTGAACTCCGGACAGTTGAACTTGACGAAGTAATCCCGATCCGGATGCTTGTTCGGAAATGTCTCCAGCATTTCCGGTGCATAGTCTGTGGGGTACTGGGTGTGCTGATTGCCCAGCAGGGAAATATCTCCCGTTTCCTGGTTGCTTCTTCCCGATGCCATTTTATTCTGCTCCTTTCAATGCCGGATCCGGCACGCCATTAGCGGCAAACGCAGCCGCACGGTCACGGCATGTACCGCAGACGCCACAAGGGGTTTCGCCGCCCTCGTAGCAGCTCCATGTCAGTTCATAAGGCACGTGCAGTTCCAGACCTCTCTTCACAACATCTGCCTTTGTCCACTGGACAAAAGGCGCTTCAATGCGCAGCTGTTCCCCGCTGCCGAGGAAAATCGCCTGATTCATTGCCTGATTGAATGCATCGCTGCAATCCGGATAGGCGTTGCCGGCAGCGTCATCGCTGTGTGCGCCATAGAAGATGACCTCACAGCCGTAAGACAGGGCAATACTTGCTGCCGATGCCAGAAACAAACCGTTCCGGAACGGCACATAGGTGGAAACCGGTTTTCCGTTGGTGTGGGACAGCTGCTCCGCATAGCTCTCCTGCGGAATCTCCTCAGTGGATCCCGTCAGCAGCGAACAGTTGGAGTTGGCAAAAATAATGGACAAATCCAGCTGCTTCCAAGTTACGCCGTAGTAAGCGGCAATTTTTCCGGCTGCCTCGATCTCTTTCTGATGCTTCTGTCCGTAGGAAATAGACAGTGCCAGAACCTCGTCTGCACCGTATCGATCTACTGCGATGCCAAGGCAGGTCGTGCTGTCTACGCCACCGCTAAACAAAACCATTGCTTTCATAATCGTATGCTTCCTTTCTCAAAGTAACCCTTGCAGCGCCGCATCGGTACGGAACGCACCGCAAAACGTCTTGGTCGTCGTCTGCGAAGAGACGTTCCGAATGCCACGTGCGGTCATGCAGCTATGGGAGCCGGTAATCAAAACGCCTACATCCGGTGTGCCGGCAGCCTCCATAATGATCTCCGCAATGTCTTTCCCAAGACGCTCCTGAATTTGCAGGCGCTTGGATGCCATATCACAGATGCGTGCCACCTTGCTGAGTCCGAGAACTCGTCCATGGGGCACATACGCCACATTAACTTTCATGTCATACATCAGTGCCATGTGATGCTCGCAGTAGCTGAACACGCTGATATCTTTTACCACTACGGCAGTCTGGGCATCGTCGTTGGTGTCCTCGGCGAAGGTCTTTCCGAACATCTGCGCAATCTCATGGTTAGAGAACGCAATTCCGGCAAAGATCTCCTCGTACATCCGTGCGACACGCTGCGGTGTCTCCCGCAGCCCCTCACGATCCGGATCCTCGCCGATCGCCTCCAGAATTCCACGCACATGGCGTTCAATTGCTTTCGTATCCATTCTGATTTTCCTTTCTCTATACTCCACGTTTCTGCGGATCCCAGATATATTTGTGCAGCTGCAATTGCAGCCGAACGCGGTTGAGATTCCGTTCTTTCATGAAGTCCACGATCTCCGCCGGCTGGATGCTGCCAAACACCGGACTAAAGTACACGGGGCAGCGTGCCGTCAGACCATGTTCCGTGACAACCTCCACAGCACGTTCCAAATCGCTCCGGCTTCCCACCACAAATTTCACGCTGTCGTTCATGGTCAGACAGGCGAAGTTCTCCGGCAGCATATGGGATTCCATTCCGCTGCACGACAGCTTATAGTCCATAGTGAAGCTGGGACGGAACGCCAGCGAGGTAAACGGTGCAAGCGGCACGCTTCCGTTAGTTTCGATCTCCACGTGATACCCCAGCGCACAGAGCGCCGTAATCAGTTCCGCAATGTCCGGCTGGAGCAGCGGTTCGCCGCCGGTCAGGGTGATGTTATGCACGCCCTCCTGCTGTGCGAGCTGCACCAGCTGTTCCACAGTGCGCTGTTCGGTGGGGACAGTGTCCGTGTTTGCCCACTTAGTATCGCAGAAGCTGCACGCCAGATTACAGCCCTGAAACCGCAGGAACAGCGCCAGTTCTCCGGCGTGAGATCCCTCCCCATTGATGCTCACAAATGTTTCTACCACTGAAAATGTTCCCATGATCACACCTCGTAGGACGCACAGTTATCCGGCGTTTCGTAGACGGTCACACGGTGAACCGGCATTCCCTGTTCCTGCAATTTCTGGTAAAAATGCTTGGCAAATTCCTCAGCCGTGGGACGGAACGGCACGGCAATCAGATGGAATCCCTCCGCCAGAAGCGCCTCCACTGTCGTGGAGTGCAAGGAATGTTCCTCGTAGATCAGAGCGTGGTCATAACATGCTGCCAGTTCCCGCAGGGCGTGCTTGAGGTCGCCGAAATCCAGCACCATACCACGCATCTGCCCTGCTTCCTGAAGCGTTTCCTTGCCGACGAGAACTTCTATCGTCCAGCGGTGGCCGTGCAGGTTGGAGCACTTGCCCTGATAGCCGGACAGAAAATGAGCGCTGTCAAAAGCTGCCGATGTTTTTAAGTAATACATAATGTTTTCACCTCAAAAAAATGCAGCCGTTTGGTCAAAACGGCTGCATCCAATCTATCAGATTTTAAAATCCGGTCTTATTGGAATGCCCTAGTTTTGTTTAGCGACAGGATGGTGCAAGCGAACTGTCGTGTTGTGTCTTATTATAGCACAACTTGCGGGAATTGTCAAGCATTTTCTTCCGGCGGAACATAGGTCGGCGCATTCTTCGGGCTCTGCCCCTTGATAACCGTGTGGTAATACTGATAGGTCATGGGGAACGCATCCTCCCGTGTCACATCGCAATCCAGCACTTTCCCCAGAAAGATGGTGTGCGTGCCAGCATCCATGGTCTGTACCACTTCACAGGTGATCCACGCCATTGCCACTCTCGGAACCGGCATGCCGTCCTGCATCTGGTACAGGATTTCGGCAAACTTATTGATATCCCGACCGGAACGGTAGCCGAAGCCACCGATCAGGGACGGCTCCACGTCCGTGGGAAGCACGGCAACGGCAAACTTGCCCGCCTGCACCACGGCATCATGGGTGGCGTTGTCATGATTCAGGCTGACGGCAATTTGCGCCGGCGCAGAGGTGATCTGCATCGCACTGTTTGCCACGCATCCGGCAAGCTGGTTGCCGTTCGCTGTCGTGACGAGATACACGCCATAGGACAATTTCTGCAAAGCCTTTCGATTCATACTCCAAGCTCCTTTCCGGCACTCCTTATGCCTCCGGTCCCAGCTGGTTGATGAGGTGTACCAAGAACTGCAGGAGCATCATGGAATCGTCTGCAGTCACAGTGCCGTTACCATTGCAGTCTGCGTTCTTGTTTGCAAGCTCGTTCAGAGAAACCACGCCGGCAACTGCCTTATTCAGCAGGACAGCGTCTGCAAGGTCAATGTCGCCATCCAGATTGACATCGCCGTAGAACAAGGTCGGGTCAACAGAACCGCCGTTAGTCGTGCTGGTGGTAGTTTCTGTGGTGGTGGATTCAGTCGTTGTGCTCTCTGTGGTGGTTTCCGAAGACGAAGTGGTCGTTGTGGTGGACTCCTCGGTAGTTGTGGTCACTTCTTCTGTGGTGGTCGTAATTTCTTCCGTTGTGGTAGTCGTGGATTCTGTGGTTGTCGTCGTGGTTTCCTCTGTTGTGGTGGTAGTTTCTCCAATTACGGTGATGTCCTGCGTCAGTACCTGTGCACCGCACGTTGCAGTCAGGATGACGCTTCCGGCTTTCTTTGCGGTCAGAGTTGCAGAAAGTCCGCTTCCGCTGACTTCCAGAACGTCCGGATCAGAAGAGGTGAAGATGTAGTCATTTCCGCCAATGTAGTGCTGAATTATTGCCTCGGCAGTTTCGCCCACAGTCATGGTATCCGGTACGATCTTCCAGGTGTCCTCCGGCTCCGGAATAACCGAGCTCCCGCCGTAATCAAAGACATAATCGCTCTTGATTTCGCTTGCGCTGGCAATGGTTGCATCTGCCTTGTCTGCGGAACCGCCGTAAACGCTGTAAAGTCCGGCAGCAGCCAGTGCGAAGCAGCCGTTGTAGTCCAGTGCCGGTTCGGTGCAGCTATAACTATCGGTGTTGTCGTCATAAGAACCGTTGGCATCCGGACCGCCGACCAATGCACCGTAGAGTGTATATGTCATGGTATCCTTATTCGGATTGGCAGCTCTGTGATGAATGTGCTGCGGCCAGGTATCTCCGCATCCCAGCAGGTAGGTGCGGTTTGCAGAGTTTGCACCCAGCAGAGTATCCATCTGACTCTTAGCGTACTCATTATAGGTAGAAGAGCCGCTGTATTTTGCATAGGTCAGTGCGTACATCTGCCATGCGCAGTTGTAACGGGAACCGCCCCATCCACCAATCGGGAAGTACTGTGTCTTATTGCTGATGAGCTTGTCCATCTCAAAAACCAGTTCATTGCCATAGCTTTCACGTCCCTGTGAATACAGGAGTGCTGCATAGCCGCCCCATACCTTATCCCAGGAATATACCCAGTAGTCATACTGATTCCCCTCATATACGCCCTGCGAAACAGAGATCGGGCGATAGGAATCCGGCAGCTTTCCGCCGTTGTTGGCGATTGCGCACCAGAGATCTGCCCATGCCACGTCATCGTTCTGGCTGCCAGATGCATAGAATGAGCCAATACCATCATAACTTGCAGAAGGATACTTTGCAGCGAAGTCCTTCAATGCGTTGGCATACTTCAGGCACTTCTGCGCATACTCCGGATTCTTGCTCTGGAATGCCAGTGAGGTCGAAGCCAGCGCTGCTGCCATTTCGCCGGCAGCATCTGCGGACGGATGCGAGGCATCTGCCCAGTAAGTCGGACGATTCATGGTCTGCCCTTCCGGCGCTGTCCAGATGCCGTGATCCTGACCGCCGTCACCGACCATATAACAGAACGTGATGACATTGTCGCTGCTGTCCAAATAGGTCACTTTCATCATATAATCGCACATTTCTTTCAGAATGTACAGCAGGTGATCCTCGCAGCCCGTTTCGGTGTATGCCTTCGGGTTCTCAAAGTAGGACCATGCCAGTGATGCGGTGGAAAATCCCATGGTTACAGAGAATTTCAAGTGGTCGCCGGCATCGTGGTAACCGCCGGAAACATCTACGGTATCGCTTCCGCCGTTGGCCGCCTTGATGGCAGCCAGCGAAGCAGACGAGAGTCCTTCGGCATTGCTCAGAGATGCCTCTCCATCGTAGGTGTGGCAGGCACCACGCCATGTCAGACAGTTGTTCTCGGCATCCGGCCCGCACTGGTTGGCATCATAAAAATAGAGGGACATCTTCAGGGCATCGCCATAGGAAAACGTGGCATCTGCCGAAGCGCTCCACCCGGACAGTGCGGAAACCGTCCCGGTCATTGCCAGCGTTCCTGCCGAGAGGATCGCTGCCATTCGTTTCTTCCAATTCTTCATGTTGAATGCACTCCTTATCATGATCATGTTGCTTTTCCATTCCATTGTACAATCCGCACAAGCCGACTGCACAAGCTGTTGATAAATTTATCATACCATAAATTCGGCAGTTTGTCAAGAATTTTTGCGATTTCAGGTGCAAAAAATGAGCAAAAAGCAGCATCCCCTGCTGATGCAGGAAATGCCGCTCTTCTTTAACCGATCATTCATGCTTGTCCGAAAACTTTCAGGATGCTACTGCAGTGCGGGTTCCCAGCAGATTCCGCAGCGCTGTGATGCTGCTGCTCTGTACCCGTGCAATGGGCACATTATTTTTCTTGGCTGCCTTGACAGCACCCTGCACCATCTTGTGGGAAACGGTCTGGGTAAACAGGATCATCAGATCCGGCGAGCCGATCTTCTTTTCGATCGGACCGGTTTCTTTCGGAAACACCTTGGCATCGTAGCCGTGGGCTGCACAAACGTCTGCATACTGACGGCTCATTCTCTCGTTTCCGCCGATAATTACAACACTCATCGTAATTCACCTCTCTGTTGTTGTGACATCCTGCCCATTTCGTTCCGGCCGGACATCTTGTATTTCTGGCATGTCAAGCAAACAGCAGCCTGGCATCAATCGAAAATCCGATCCGGGGGCCATGCCAGACCGCCTCGTTAGTCTTGACTAACTATAGAATAACACAGATATGCTGCTTTGTCAAGCCTTTTTTTCGATTTTCTTCGGCTTTCTGTAAAAAGTTCCCCTTTTTTGCAAAAATCAGCAAAAGTACAAAAAAGCTGCCAGTTTTTCCAGAAAAACTGTTGACATTTTCTCTGCGTTCTATTATAATAAGAGACGTGCCTGCTTTAGCCAGGTAAAATAATTTATAGTATTGCGACCGCACGTCGCACAAAGGAGAGGAATTATGACAACCGCAATCACAATCGGGATGATCATCATTTATGTTGCAATTATGATGGGCATCGGCGTATACACGTCCAAGCAGGCGAAGTCGGTCAATGATTTCGTGCTGGGCGGAAGAAACGTAGGCTCGTGGCTGACCGCCTTCGCTTATGGCACATCCTATTTTTCCGCAGTCGTTTTCATCGGATATGCCGGACAGTTTGGCTGGAGCTACGGCGTATCGGCCGCATGGGTCGGCGTGGGCAATGCGCTGCTGGGCAGTGCGCTGGCATGGGTAGTTTTGGGAAAACGCACCCGTATCATGACGCAGTCCCTGGGCGCAAAGACAATGCCGGAGTACTTTGAACTGCGCTGGCATTCCAAGGGACTGAAAATTGCCGCAGCCATTATCGTCTTTGTGTTCCTGATTCCCTACACCGCCTCCGTTTACAACGGACTCTCCCGTCTGTTCAATATGGCGTTCCAAATCGAATCCGAGGGTGCCTACAAGCTTATCATTGTGGTGATGGCAATGCTCACCGCCATCTATGTGATTCTGGGCGGCTACGCAGCCACTGCAATCAACGACTTCATTCAGGGCATTGTCATGCTGCTGGGCATTGCCGCAGTGGTTTACTGCGCCATCCACTATCAGGGCGGACTTTCCAACGCACTGGCAGAGCTGGGCAAGATCGAAGTCAACGGCAAGACCAATACCCTGAACTCCATCTTTGGCCCAGATCCGCTCAATCTGTTCGGCGTAGTCATCCTGACTTCTCTGGGCACGTGGGGACTTCCCCAGATGGTGCACAAGTTCTACGCCATCAAGAGCGAGAAAGAGATTGGAAAGGGTGCGGTTATCTCCACGTTCTTTGCGCTGATCGTTGCCGGCGGCTCCTACCTGCTGGGCGGTTTCGACCGGCTGTTCTGCACACTGGACGGCAGCGACAGCGGAAAGGCTGCCATTGCCACACTTTCCAACGGCAAGCCGGAGTATGACGCCATGATTCCGGCGACCTTGCAGGCTGCGCTGCCGGATCTGCTCATCGGACTGGTGGTTGTACTGGTGCTTTCTGCATCTATGTCTACGCTGTCCTCACTGGTGCTGACCTCCAGTTCCACGCTGACCATCGACCTGATTCGCCCGAAGATGAAAAAGACCTCGGAGAAAAAAGAGGTAGTAATCATGCGTGTGCTGATCGCTGTGTTCCTCCTGATCTCCGTTTTCATCGCCTTCCACAAGAACGCCTCCATCTCTACCCTGATGTCCTATTCCTGGGGTGCACTGGCAGGCGCATTCCTCGGGCCGTTTATGTATGGACTGTTCAGTAAAAAAGTGACAAAGGCTGCGGTTGGCACCAGCTTTGTGCTGGGAATCGGTCTGACGCTGCTGCACATGTTCCTGTTTGGATTCGGCTGGTTCCCGGAACTGACAAAAGCTGCTGCTTCCCTGCCGCTGAACATGGCCTCCCCCATCAACGCCGGTGCGATCTGCATGATTCTCTCGCTGATCATCGTTCCGCTGGTCAGCGCTTTCACCAAGGTGAAGGATACCGCCTATGTGGATCAGGTGTTCGAGTGTTACCAAAAGTAAGCTATTCCATTTCGTCATCAAAATGTAACCCAATTGTTACGACAAAAAGCTTGCATTTCTGATAATTTTCGCTTATGATTAGAAAGAGCAAACACGCCCCGGCTTTGCCGGGGTATTTGTTTCTATCGTATTGCATTTATTTTCTCTACTTTTCATGTTTTTTGAACGGAGGAATTTATTTCAATGGTATTCAGTACAATCGAATTTCTGTTCCAGTTTCTACCAATCTTTCTCGCAGCTTACTATCTCACTCCCCCACGGTTTCGAAATGTCACGCTAATCATCGGCAGTCTGGTGTTCTATTCCATCGGCAGCGGCTGGTATACGCTCCTGCTCCTGCTCTCCCTTGTGGTCAACTTCTGGCTCTCCCATATGATCGGCGGTTTACAGAAGAACCACCCCCAAAAAGCCAAGCACTATTTCATCGGCGGTATGATCTACAACTTCGGGTGGCTGGCGATTTTCAAATACACCAACTTCCTTGTGGAAAATCTTAATGCGCTGCTCTCCGCCGTCCACATTCCCCTTGCGATTCCGGCGGCGCATCTCATCATGCCGCTGGGCATCAGCTTCTACACATTCCAGATCACGTCTTATCTCATTGATGTGTACCTCAAAAAGATCAAACCGGCAAACTCCTTTCTGGAGCTTGGGACATTCCTCTGCATGTTCCCGCAGCTGATCTCTGGTCCGATCACCACCTATGGAGAGATGCAGCCGCAAATTCACCAGCGGCGGGTCAACATTGCACAGCTGGAGAGCGGACTGGAAACCTTTGTGCTGGGACTCGGTGCAAAGACACTGCTTGCCAACCCCATGGGCGGTCTTTGGAACAACTTGTCTGTCATTGGATACGACAGCATTTCCACACAGTATGCATGGCTCGGCGCATTCGCCTACAGCTTCCAGATCTACTTCGACTTCTCCGGCTACTCCATGATGGCAATTGGCGTTGGCCAAATGCTGGGCTTTGAACTGCCCCAGAACTTCAACCTGCCGTATATCTCCGGCTCTGCCACAGAGTTCTGGCGGAGATGGCACATCACGCTGGGACGCTGGTTTCGCAACAACATCTACATCCCGCTTGGCGGAAATCGTGAGGGGCGCTGGAAGACCCTGCGCAATACGTTTTGCGTCTGGGCGTTCACCGGACTATGGCACGGCGCAAGCTGGAACTTCGTGCTTTGGGGACTGATTTTCTTCGTGCTTATTATGCTGGAAAAGAACATTTATGGAAAGCTGCTGAACAAAACACACGTGCTCAAGCATGTCTACATCATCTTCCTCATTCCGCTGACATGGATGGTATTCGCCATCTCCGACATGCACCAGCTCGCCACCTACTTCACACGCCTCTTCCCGTTCCTGTCCTCTGACACCGTTACGGCGAACACACGGGACGTTATGGTGGCACTGCACAATTACTGGAAGATTCTCATCCCCTGCGTTCTGTTCAGCACACCGCTCCCCCTGCATTACTATAAGAAGTACCGGAAGAGTGCATTCTGCATCATTCTCCTGATTGTGATTTTCATTCTCTCCATTCGTGCGATGATGACGCAGACCAACAACCCGTTCCTCTACTTCCAATTCTAAGAGCCTATAAGGAAATGATGATATGACACCTTTCAAAAAGATTTTTCAGAATTTTTCTATGCTCCTGATTTTTCTCGGCGCCGTTGTCGTGGTCAACATCTGGAGCTTTGCACAAAAAGCCGACCAGCAAAAAGCCGTGACTGCACAGAAACCGGCGGTGACAACGGCGGTCAGTGAGAAAACTACCAGCCAACCGCTTTTGTCCGCCGGAACAGAAGCTGTCACTGGTGCTGCACCTGTCTTAACCACTGCACCGCCGGCACTCACATTTCAGACGGTTGATCTCTCCTATTTTGACGACGCCCTGTTTATCGGCGACTCTCGCACAGAGGGCTTGGCGCTGTACGGTGACCTCACCAATGCCGACTACTTCTGTAACATCGGACTTTCCATTTATGAGGTCGGGGATGTCGTGGCAGGCAACCCCAACGAGGGGGAACAGTGTACACTGGCGCAAAAGCTGGGGCAGAAAAAATACGGCAAGGTCTATGTGATGCTGGGACTCAACGAACTGGGCACAGGCACCACTGAGGAATGGGCACAGAAGTACAAGGAAGTGCTCGATCAGATCCATCAGGCACAGCCGGATGCCATCATCTACATCCAGAGTATTCTCGTGGTATCCGCAGCACAGGACGACCCGTCCGGATACATCAACAACAACAATGTGCGCACCAGAAACGAAGCTTTGAAAGCGCTGGCAGACCAGCAGACATTTTTCTATCTGGATGTCAACGAGGCTGTCACGGATGCCAACGGCTGCCTGAATGCAGATTACACATCAGACGGCATTCATCTTCTCGGCAACTCCCTCTCCCTCTGGAAAAACTACCTGATGCAGCATGCCATTGTCAAGGGCGGCGCTGCGACATTCTCCACACCGGTACAGACCACGACCACCGCTGTTGGTACTGGCACACCGCCGGATGGCGGGACAATTCCGCCGGTCACCTCTGCACCGCTGCAAACACCGTAATCAAACGAATCCGTAAAAAGCAAACGGCCCCATGAGTGTAATTTCTCACAGGGCCGCTTTTCTATGCATCAAAATCCGTTGAAACTCAACCGATGACGCCGGTAATTCCGCAGATCAGCACCAGAACGCCGAGAACGATACGATACCAGCCGAACACAGTAAAGTCATGCTTCTTGATGTAGCTCATCAGGAAACGAATCACCACGATGGAAACCACAAACGCAGAGATCATACCGATCAGCAGCATCGCCGTTTCCATGCCGGTAGAAGGCAGACCGCACTTCACCAGCTTCAGCAGGCTTGCCCCGAACATTGCCGGAATCGCCAGAAAGAAAGTGAATTCCGCTGCCGCTGTACGGGAAACGCCCAGCAGCAGTGCTCCCACGATCGTCGCACCAGAACGGGAAGTTCCCGGAAAGATTGCCGCAATCAGCTGAAAGACACCGATCATTAAAACGGTACTGTACCGAAGTGCGCCGATGCTGTTCATCTTGGGTTTCTGATTCTTGTGCCACTTCTCAATCCAAATGAATGCGACACCAAACAAAATCAGCATGATTGCAACTGTCCATGCGTTGTACAGATGCGCCTGACTCCAATCGTCCAGCAGCAACCCAATGACCGCTGCCGGCACAGTTGCCACAATGACCTTGCACCACATCTGGAGAATGTCTTTCTTGACGCATGCACCGAAGCCAGAGGTTGTCAAAGGCTTTGGATTGTTCTCCCGTCCAAAGGGCCAGAGCTTTTTCCAGTAGATGACCACAACCGCCAAGATCGCACCCAGCTGGATGACAACGTCAAACATCTCCTTGAAATTGTCCGATGCTTTCAGCGACAGAAATTCGTCCAGCAAAATCAGGTGGCCGGTACTGCTGATGGGGAGCCACTCTGTAATGCCCTCCACGATACCAAAGACCAGTGCCTTCAGCAATTCAATTACCATATCTTTCGATCCTTTCCGTGTTCTGTATTTCCCAAACACTGCTTTTCATTGTAACACACAATCCTCCATACGTCAATGATTTTTCGAAAAGTTTTTTGGTTCTCATTGCCGCAGCTTCCGCATATGTTGTACAAATACGACAACTGGAGTGAGGTATTATGAAAGAGCAGCCGGAAACTCGAGCAGTGATTCTCGGCGAATACATTGTACAGCAAAAAGCCACCGTTCGTGCAGCTGCGGAATGGTTTGGCGTGTCGAAAAGCACCGTACACAAGGATGTGAGTGAACGGCTGGAACAGGTTCAGCCGGAATTATATGCGCAGGTCAAGGAAATTCTGGAACAGAACAAACAGGAACGCCACATTCGGGGCGGACTCGCCACCAAGCGGAAATATGCCCTGCGGAAGCAGCAGGAGGAAGAAGAGATCTCTCACAAATAGTCCCACACACCAAAACAGACCGCCTCTCCGAAAACGGGAAGCGGTCTGCTTGTGTCATTCGTTGAGAAAATTCTTTACTGCGGCAGCGAATTTACCAGATGTACCAGGAACTTCAGCAGCGTCATGCTGTCGTCGCTGGAGACGATGCCATCCTTCTGGCAGTCTGCGTTTGCCTTTGCAGCAGCGTTCAGCGAAACCTGTCCGGCAATTGCCTTGTTCATCAGAACGGCATCCGACAGATCAACGTCGCCGTCCAGGTTTACATCGCCGTAGAGATCAGCCGAAGGCTCGGTGCTCTCATCGGTGCTTACTGTAGTAGTTTTTTCGGAGCTTGTTGTTGTTGTATCGCTGGAAACGGTGGTTTCCTCCGTGCTCTTTGTGCTGTCGCTGGTCGTCACGGTTGCTTCAGTTGTTTTGGTGCTCTCATCCGTGCTGGCAGTTGTTGTTTCTGCGCTGGTTACAGTTGTATCGTCTGTGGTTTCTGTTGCTTCTGTTGTCGTGGTTTCCTCAGCCGTCGTGGTTTCTTTGGTTTCAGTGGTCGTTCCGGGCGTTACACTGCCATAGAGATTCTTCGGCAGTTCGTCCAGTGTGATGCAGTAATCGCTGTTGTAGGTGACCTTCAGCTCATCCGGATCATTATAGGTGCTGGACATTAGGTGATCGCCGTACCATGGGCAGAAATACAGCCAGCCAGCATTCTCAATGGTCATGTTTTCCACAGACGGGATGGAGTCATTCTCTGCCATTGCCACCATCTTCTTGCCGTCTGTCAGCTCGTAGAGGTAGTTGAAAACGGAGGAGATTGCGCTCAGGTTCGGTGTGCCAAAGCTCAGACCGTCGTCACGGTTGTATTCGCAGTTGTACTTGTCATATGCCACAATGTCTACATAGTCATCGCCCGGATACCAGGTATCGGAGTTTGCGTAGTTATAGCTGTTGTATTCCCAGATGATGTTGTGGAGATTATACTTTTCTGTCAGCGTGTTGTACAGCAGCTTCCACAGTTCCTTGTAAACCTCTGCGCCACGGTCGCCCCACCAGAACCATGCGGTGCCGTCGCCGTAGTTGCCCTCGTTACCCTGTGCCTCATGCAGCGGGCGGAGAATGATCGGAACGCCGGCATCCTGTAACTTGGTCAGCTGTTCTGCCAGATCCTTCATGCACTCCTGGAAGTACTCGTACTCCTTGGTACCCTCCTTGACAGCGTTTGCGGTGTTAAAGGTACTGTTGGAAACCTGATAGTTCTTATAGGTGCACTTCTGCCAATCCACTTCGTCGCCCAGTTCATATTTGTCAAAGTCAATGGGGACGTTGATGTGCCACGATGCGGTAACAATACCATTTCTATCCTTTGCCCACTCGATGGCACGCTCTGTGGTACCGTCTTCCCAGCCGTACAGCGGATTGTAATTCATGAAGTCGAAGCCACGGATTGCCGGCAGCTTTCCGGTGGTGTTCTTGATATAGTCGAATTCCAGTTCCATGTTGTTGTCATGACCACCGCCATAGATCTCCTGCTGACCGGAGATGATGTGCGAACCGTAGACACTCTTCAGGTAGGTCATGAGCGCCTGCGTCTGAGAAGTTGCCTTGGCATCTGTCAGAACGTCCGTTGCCTTGTCGTACGCCGGCTTCGGTGTCTTGGAGAGCGTCATGTTGTCGTACAGGCAGTAACCCCAGCCGCCGCCAAAGGTGATGGTGTTCTCGCCCTTGGTCAGCTTGATGTCGCCCCAGCTGTAATCGTTCCAGCTCTCTGTGTGGGCGATTTTCACGTCCTTAGACCATGTGCTGTCATCCGAACGTGTGACGCTAATCGTTGCCTGACGGGTTTCGCCAACGTTGCCCAGATACACCAGGCATCTGGTCATTAGGCGGTACATGCCCGTTTCCGGCGCATCGATGGTAAAGGACATAGTACCGGCACTGGTGACCCAGACGAAGCCCTCTCCGGTGTAGCCCGGATACTCATCGTTGTACACCTTTGTCGCAACAGTTGCATCGCTGGACAGAGTCAAGTCCTCGCACTCCGAGGAGAACAGCGGTTCATCTGCCGCCATTGAAACGAATGAGGTCGGTGCGACCTGTAAAATTCCGGCAAGCAGTGCTGCGGCAATGCCGACGCTGCCTGCACGTTTCCAAAACTTACGCATGTTATGTTATCTTCCTTTCCTTTTTCCATATCGAAGATGATGTTCGGCTGTTCCGAACAAATCTCACATATATCATTATACATCATTCCTATTTTCTTGTCAATCCTCACAAAAAAATATGACATTTTCACCAGATTTGCGCTATAAATTCTGTGAGAATTGACAAGCAACCGGAATTATGCTATGATGAAAGACAGGACAGATACCGCATGAACCGTGCGGGATTTGCTCCGAATTTTTTAGATAACGAGGCGATTTTGCTTGTACAATCCCAACTCACTCCATGCAGAAGAATTTATCAATCATGCAGAAATTATGGACACTTTGGAGTATGCCCGAACACGCAAAAATGATACCACGCTGCTGTCGGAAATTCTGGCAAAGGCACGTCTTCACAAAGGGCTCTCCCATCGGGAAGCTGCGGTGCTCCTGCTGAACGAAGATCCGGCAGTGACAGAACAGCTGTACAAGCTTGCCAATCAGATCAAGCTGGCATACTACGGAAACCGCATCGTCATTTTCGCTCCCCTCTACTTGTCGAACTACTGCGTCAACGGCTGCACCTACTGTCCCTACCACGCCAAAAACAAACACATTTCCCGCAAGAAGCTGACGCAGGAGGACATTGTGCGGGAGGTAACGGCACTACAGGACATGGGACACAAACGACTCGCCATTGAAGCCGGCGAAGACCCGCTGCACAACCCTATCTCCTACATTTTGGAGTGCATCGACACCATCTATCACATCCGTCACAAGAACGGTGCCATCCGCCGTGTGAATGTCAACATTGCAGCGACCACTGAAGAGGAATACCACATGCTGAAAGAAGCTGGCATCGGCACCTATATTCTCTTTCAGGAAACTTACCACAAGGAGAGTTACGAAAAGCTCCATCCCACCGGGCCGAAACACAACTACGACTACCACACCGAGGCAATGGATCGTGCCATGGCTGGCGGTATCGACGATGTGGGACTTGGCGTTCTGTTCGGGCTGGAAAATTATCCCTACGAGCTGGTGGGGCTGCTGATGCACGCTGAACATCTGGAAGCAGTACACGGTGTCGGCCCCCACACCATCAGCGTCCCCCGCATCAAACCGGCGGAGGACATCAATCCGGACGACTTCGACAACGGCATCAGCGACGACGTTTTCGCCAAGATCTGTGCTCTGATTCGTGTGGCAGTTCCTTATACCGGTATGATCATCTCCACAAGAGAGAGCCAGGCCGTGCGGGAACGTGTCCTCCCGCTGGGCATCTCCCAGATCAGCGGCGGTTCCCGCACCAGTGTGGGCGGTTACGATGTGCCAGAGGCAGCGGACGACAATTCCGCACAGTTCGATGTCAGCGACCGCCGCACCTTGGATGAGGTGGTGCGCTGGCTCATGGAGCTGGACTACATCCCCAGCTTCTGCACGGCATGCTATCGGGAGGGACGCACCGGCGACCGCTTTATGTCGTTCTGCAAGAGCGGACAGATTCTGAACTACTGCCATCCCAACGCTCTGATGACGCTACAGGAATATCTGGAGGACTACGCTGCGCCGGAGACCAAACGAATCGGTCAGGCGCTGATCGCCCGCCAGATCCGGCAGATTCCCAATCCGGCACGGCGGGAAAAGGCGGAGGCATATCTCAAGGAAATCGCCGCAGGCATGCGTGATTTCCGGTTTTAAGGAGAAAGCGCATGGAACAGGATCGCAATCAGACACCCCGTGCCAACCGCATTCACATCGGATTCTTTGGCAGACGCAACGCCGGCAAGTCCAGCCTTATCAATGCCGTCACCGGACAGCAGGTGTCCGTGGTTTCGGACATTCTCGGCACAACAACGGACACCGTGGAGAAAGCAATGGAACTGCTGCCCATTGGGCCGGTGGTGCTCATCGACACCCCCGGTCTGGACGACAGCGGTGCGCTGGGAGAATTACGGGTACAGCGGGCAAAGCAGACGTTTTCCCACACGGACATTGCCGTGCTGGTCGTGGATGCATCGGTGGGAATGACGCAGGACGACCGCCGGATTTTACAGGCGCTCACGGAAAAGCACATTCCCGCCCTATCGGTTTGGAACAAATGGGATTTGGCGGAAAATACGGTGCTGCCGGAGGGGGCGATTGCCGTCAGCACAGCGACTGGTGACGGAATCGAGGCGCTGAAAGAACGGCTTGGCGCATTCTACCGTGAACGGACTGCCACGCAGAAACCCAGGCATTTGTTTGGGAATCTCCTTGCGCCAGAGGATGTGGTAGTGCTTGTCACGCCCATCGACGAATCCGCCCCCAAGGGACGCATGATTCTCCCGCAGGTACAGGCAATTCGGGAGATTCTGGACGGGCACGCCATCTGCCTGGCAGCGCAGCCCCAGCAGCTTCCCGCAGTGCTCCGGCTTTTGAACCGACCGCCACGCCTTGTGGTGACGGACAGTCAGGCGTTCGGACAGATCAAGGAGATCGTTCCGGCGGAGATCCCCCTCACCTCCTTTTCCATTTTGTTTGCACAGCTGAAGGGCGTGTTGGAACCGGCGAGAAAAGCAGCGCAAACACTGGAACAGCTCTCGGACGGCAGCCGTATCCTGATTTCCGAGGGTTGCACCCATCACCGGCAGTGCAACGATATTGGCACCGTCAAGCTGCCCCGCTGGATTCAAGCGCACACAGGAAAGACGTTTCAGTTTGCATTTACCTCTGGGAACAGCTTTCCGGAGGATCTCACACCATACCGCCTTGTGGTGCACTGCGGAGGATGCATGCTGAACCAGCGGGAGATGGAGAGCCGTGCAGCACGGGCTGCAAAACAAGGTGTCCCCTACACCAACTATGGTGTGCTGATCGCCTACCTCAACGGGATTCTGGCACGAAGTCTTTCTATTCTGGAAAAAATCCAGCAGAGATAATCACAAAGCCCACGCTCAGATTCATAGAGCGCGGGCTTTTTTGGGTTGTTATGGTTTGGCTGTGTTACTTCGTCTTTTTCACAGCAGCAACGATTGCCTTGACGATCTGGATCAGTATCATCGAGCCGAAGCTGAAGCCGTAGATTGCACCGATGAGCACGCCTGCCAGATTGTTTTCGATCTGGAACAGTCCGTGGAGCGCCGGAATCCAGAGCACGGCGTTGATCAGTACCATTCCTGCCACAAATGCCAGAATTGCAAACTTGTTGTTCCACAGACGCTTGGAGAAAATCACCGGCTTGTCAGACTTACAGCTGAAGCCGTGGAACAGACGGGACATGCACAGAGTGGCAAATGCCATGGTCATGGCTGCGCTTGCGTTGTGTGCGCCCTGATAGAAATATCCCAGCAGGAATGCGCCAATGGTGGCAAGGCTGATGATGACACCGGAATAGCCCACCTTTGCCAGAAAGTTCTTGGTCAGGATGGATTCCCCTGCCGGACGGGGCTTGCGCTTCATGACATCATCGGAGTGAGGCTCCAGTCCCAGCGCAATTGCCGGCAGCGAGTCGGTCAGCAGGTTGATGAACAGCAGGTGAATCGGCGCAAAGGGCACCGGCAGACCTGCCAGCGAACAGAAGAGCACAGCGATAATACCTGCCAAATTGCCGGACAGCAGGAACAGGATTGCCTTCTTAATGTTCTCGTAGATGTTTCTGCCGTTCTTTACCGCCTTAACGATAGTGGCGAAGTTGTCGTCGGTCAGAATCATGGCTGCGGCATCTTTAGAAACCTCTGTGCCCGTGATGCCCATGGCAACACCCACATCCGCCTGTTTCAGTGCAGGGGCATCGTTGACACCGTCACCGGTCATGGCAACAATGTTGCCTCTGGTCTGCCATGCACGCACGATTCGAATCTTGTGCTCCGGTGTCACACGGGCATAGACCGATTTGTCTGCCACGAAGTTCACTAGCTGCTCGTCGGTGTAAGCATCCAGCGCTGCACCCTCCACGGCCTCCTCCGGCTTTTCCAGAATGCCGATTTCCTTGGCGATGGCGGAAGCGGTGACGATATGATCTCCGGTAATCATGACCGGCTTGATACCCGCAGACCGGCACTCAGCAACCGCCTGCTTGGATTCCTCCCGAGGCGGATCCATCTCGGCGATCAGACCAAGGTAAGTCAGATCGTTCTCATCGGAAATATCCAGTGCCTCGCCGGAGAACTCCTTTGCAGCGAAGCAGAGCACACGCAGCCCCTGTTCGGAGAGTTCCTCCACCTGTTCCACGATCTCCTGCTTCTCCGTCTCCGAACATGTCATGCGATCCAGCAGCACATCGGTTGCGCCCTTGGTGTACATCTTTCGCACACCACCGCACTCGTTCAGGGTAGACATCAGCTTTCGGTCGGAGTCAAAGGGAATCTCGCTGATTCGTGCGTGGCTCTCCCGCATCTGGGCATCAGACAGTCCGCAAGTCTGCGCAAACCGCACCAGTGCTGTTTCTGTGGGGTCGCCGATCTCCGTGCCGTCCTGATAGGTGGCATCGTTACAGAGCACAGACGCCAGAATCAACTCCTGTTCCTCCGGATTTTCCGGACTTACATCGTCTGCAGCGATGATGTGATCCTGCACCACGATTTTCCGAACGGTCATCTTGTTCTGGGTCAGAGTGCCGGTCTTATCCGAGCAGATGACAGAGACAGAGCCAAGTCCTTCTACTGCCTGAAGCTTCCGCATGATGGCGTTTTCACGGGACATCTTCTGTGTGCCGAAAGAGAGCACAATGGTGACAATAGAGCTGAGCGCCTCCGGAATTGCCGCAACTGCCAGCGCAATGGCGAACATCAGAGAGGACATCACGGAGTCAAAGTTCACGGCATCCGACCGCACCAGACTCAGCACAAATACCAGTGCGCAGATGATCAGAATGGCCATGGAGAGTCGCTTGCCGAACTGATCCAGTGTCTTTTGCAGCGGCGTTTTTCTCGCCTCAGCATTTTGAATCAGTGAAGCGATCTTGCCCACCTCAGTCTGCATGCCGATTTCGGTTACGACAAATGTGCCTCTGCCATAAGTGACGAATCCGCCGGAATACACCATATTCTTCCGGTCCGCCAGAGGCACCTCCTGCGAGATGGCATCCATGCTCTTTTCCACGTTGGTACTCTCGCCGGTGAGGGCACTCTCATTGGTTTGCAGCGATGCGCAGTCGATCAGCCGTCCGTCCGCCGGAATCTGATCTCCCGCCTCCAGCAAAACCACATCCCCGACAGTGATTTCCTCCGCCGGCAAGATGGCAGTCTGTCCGTCACGCAGCACCTTTGCCGTAGGCGAGGAGAGTTTTTTCAGATTGGACAGGGATTTTTCCGCCTTGACCGTTTGCACCGTTCCCAGAATGGCGTTCATGGTGATTACCGCAATGATGACCAGAAAGCTCTCCAGATCTCCGGTAAATGCGGAAATCAGTGCGGCGATAATCAGGATGATAACCAGAAAATCCTTGAACTGTTCCAAAAAGATCAATAGGGTGGGCTTCTTCTTCCCCTCTGCAATGGCATTTTTCCCGTACTTTTCCTGACATTTTGCAGCGGCGTCGGAGGAGAGACCCTCTGGACATGTGCCCAGCTCCTGATACAGTTCCTCCAGATCCTGACGATAGTGTTCTTGCATACACAACATTCCTTTCCTTTTTTGCAGCATTTTGCGGGAGAATGGGCAGCACACAGACAGAAAAAACGGCAAAACCCTACGGAACCGACAGCTTACCTGTCTGCGTGCTCCGTAAAAGTCTTGCCGTTTAGATATGAAGCGGGTTGCGTGAGTGCAACCGTACTGACGCCGCATAAACGGGATTTTCCCCGCCAGCTACTCTCTTTTACCCTTTTATTATACCCATTTTCGAAAAAAATGTCAAGCAAAATCAGCGATGTTCAAAAAGAATTCAAAAAAGCCCCGCAAAGGAGGACTCCTTCGCAGGACTTTCTGATATAATTTTCTGTCGTAAAACTTATGCGAACAGGCTCTTTCCGGTCATCTCTTCCGGCTGCGGCAATTCCATTGCCTCCAGCATGGTCGGCGCAATATCTGCCAGTACGCCGCCGTCCCGCAGGGGACGATCCATGCCGACAACAATGAACGGAACCGGATTGGTGGTGTGCGCCGTAAACGGCGTGCCATCCTTTTCCAGCATCTTATCTGCATTGCCGTGATCCGCAGTAATGAATGCGATACCGCCCTTTGCCATGATTGCCTCTACCATGCGTCCAACGCAGGTATCCACTGCCTCTACAGCTGCCACCGCTGCGTCAAATACGCCGGTGTGGCCAACCATATCGCAGTTTGCATAGTTCAGGATGATCGCATCATACTTATCACTTTCAATGGCTTCTACAACCTTGTCGGTGACCTCGTAAGCACTCATTTCCGGCTTCAGGTCGAATGTCGGTACGTCGGGACTCTGTACCAGAATCCGATCCTCGCCCTGGAAGGTCTGCTCTCTGCCGCCGTTGAAGAAGAACGTTACGTGCGCATACTTCTGGGTTTCTGCAATACGCAGCTGTGTCTTTCCGCACTTGCTGACATATTCTCCGAATGTCATGTGCAGATCCTCCGGCGGATAGGCAACGGTGACGTTCGGCATAGACGCATCATACTGCGCCATGCAGACGAACTGTACCGGGAAATAGCCGTTTCTGCGGGAGAATCCGCTGAACTCCGGATCCACGAAGCAGCGGGTGAGCTGTCTTGCTCTGTCCGGACGGAAGTTGAAGAAGATCACGCTGTCTTCCGGCTTTACAACGCCGTCCTTGTCCAGAACTGTGGGGAGCATAAATTCATCAGTTACGTCATTGGCATAGCTGTCTTCAATTGCCTGAACCGGATCGGAACCACCGGTCACGCCCTCGCCGTAAACCATTGCGGCGTAAGCCTTTTCCACACGATCCCATGCGTTGTCACGATCCATAGCATAATAACGACCGGAGATGGTTGCGACCTTGCCCACGCCGATCTCCTGCATTTTTGCAGCAGCTTCCTTCATGAAGCCCGCAGCAGATGCCGGCGGCTCGTCACGGCCATCCAGGAATGCGTGCACATAAACCTTGGACAGACCCTTTTTCTTTGCCATCTCCAGCAAACCGTACAGATGCGACATATGGCTGTGTACGCCGCCCGGAGAGAGAAGCCCCATCAAATGCAGTGCGGTTCCCTTTTCTTTGCAGGCATCCATTGCATCTGAGAGTGCCGGATTGGAGAAGAAAGTTCCGTTCTCGATGTCCTTGGTGATCTTCACCAGCATCTGATAGACGATTCTGCCCGCACCGATATTGGTGTGTCCGACTTCCGAATTGCCCATCTGACCGTCCGGCAGACCAACATCCAGACCGCTTGCCCCAATCAGGGTGTGCGGTCCCTTCAGGTATTTCTCCAGATTCGGTTTCTTTGCAGCACGAATTGCATTCCCATAGGCGTCCGGATTGTAGCCGAATCCATCCATAATAATCAATGCAACAGGTCTTTTACTCATTTGTGATCTTCCTTTCCCTCGTTTTCAGGCTGTCGTCTGTACGGCAATTTTCTTTTTTACTTGGAAGCTTCTGCCAGCAGAACGCCGAACTTCTCTGCAACCAGAGAAGCGCCGCCGATCAGACCGCCGTCGATATCTTCCTTTGCCAGCAGTTCTGCGCAGTTCTTTTCGTTCATAGAACCGCCGTACTGGATGGTCATGCCGTCTGCAATTGCCTTGTCATACAGATCTGCAACAGTTGCACGGATGAATGCGCAAACTTCCTCAGCCTGTTCTGCGGTTGCAGTCTTACCGGTACCGATTGCCCATACCGGCTCGTAAGCGATGACGATGTTCTTTACCTGATCTGCGGTCAGACCGTGCAGAGCGACCTTTACCTGCTTTGCAACAGTTTCGCCGGTGATGCCCAGTTCCCGCTCTGCCAGTGTCTCGCCAACGCACAGGATAACGGTCATGCCTGCTTCGATAGCAGCAGTGGTGCGCTTGTTGACGGTTTCATCGGTCTCGCCGAAGTACTGTCTGCGCTCAGAGTGGCCAACGATCACGTACTTTACGCCCATTTCGGTCAGCATATCTGCGGAGATCTCGCCGGTGAATGCGCCGCTCTTTTCGAAGTGCACGTTCTCAGCGCCAACTTCGATGTTGGTGCCCTCAGTCAGACGCAGTGCAGTTTCCAGATTGGTAAACGGTACGCAGATGATGACCCCACAGGTCTTGTCTGCTGCGATGGGCTTCAGAGCCTCGATCAGTGCAGTAGCTTCCTGACGGTTCTTGTTCATCTTCCAGTTGCCGGCAATAATTGCCTTTCTCAGTGCCTTATTCATAGCAAATTCCTCTTTCTTCCCACAGCGCCCTGCGAATCACTCCGCATCAGCATCTGTGATATAATCTCCCTCTTCGTGGGATCTCTTGTTGTTACTTCCGTTGTGACTTCCGATCACAATGCCTTTTGAGAAAGGCAGGAAAAGCATTCCCACTGCCAGACCGCACACTGCACCCAGCGCAAATGCTGCTGCCGGATTCAGAAACGCAGACTTTACGGATTCCTGCAATTCACATTTTTTCATGGGATCATTCCTTTCTCAAAGCGGTTCAAACGGAGAAGCGCTGCACCTCTCAGCTTGGCGCTTAGTTCTTGTCAGCGATTGCTGCAACACCCGGCAGCACCTTGCCCTCCAGATATTCCAGAGAAGCGCCGCCGCCAGTGGAGATGTGGCTCATCTTGTCAGCGAAGCCCAGCTGCATTACTGCTGCTGCGGAGTCGCCGCCGCCGATGATGGTGGTTGCATCGGTATCTGCCAGAGCCTGAGCCACTGCAACAGTACCCTTGCTCAGGATCGGGTTCTCGAATACGCCCATCGGGCCATTCCATACCACAGTCTTTGCAGTCTTTACAGCATCTGCGAACAGAGCCTGTGTCTTTTCGCCGATGTCCAGACCCATTCTGTCAGCCGGAATCTCGTGAGAATCATAAGTTGCAACTTCGATCTCAGCATCGATGGGGTTCGGGAATTCCGCAGCAGTTACGGTATCTACCGGCAGGAGCAGCTTCTTGCCGTTTGCCTCTGCCTTTTCGATCATTTCCTTACAGTAGTCCAGCTTGGTATCGTCTACCAGAGAAGTGCCAACCTCATAGCCCTGTGCCTTCAGGAAGGTGTAAGCCATACCGCCGCCGATGATCAGGGTGTCACACTTTTCCAGCAGATTGGAGATTACGTTCAGCTTGTCTGCAACCTTTGCGCCGCCCAGAATTGCAACGAACGGACGAACCGGATTCTCTACGGCATTGCCCAGGAACTGGATCTCCTTCTGCATCAGGTAGCCAACAGCGGTCTCCGGCACATACTCAGTTACGCCAACGGTAGAGCAGTGTGCTCTGTGTGCGCTGCCGAATGCATCCATAACGAATACGTCAGCGATGGAAGCCAGATCCTTGCTGAAGTCTTCAATGTTCTTGGTCTCTTCCTTGCGGAAACGAGTGTTCTCCAGAACGATGATCTCGCCGTCCTGCATTGCGTCAACAGCAGCTCTTACGGTATCATCTACTACAACATCGGACGGAACGAAGGTAACCTTTGCGGAAACCAGCTCAGCCAGACGGGCAGCAGCAGCCTTCAGGGAGAACTTATCCTCCGGACCATTCTTCGGCTTGCCCAGATGAGAGCACAGAATTACCTTTGCGCCCTCAGAAACCAGCTTGTTGATGGTCGGGAGTGCAGCCTGAATACGATTGTCGTTGGTGATCACGCCGTCCTTCATCGGAACGTTGAAGTCCACACGAACCAGAACCCGCTTTCCCTTTACTGAAATGTCGTCTACCGATACTTTGTTTAAACCTGCCATATCATTGACATCCTTTCCATAAAATAGAAATTACATTACATGGACGCAAAAGGAATGTGCAGATACGCACCTTTCCCTCCGCATCGCAAGCAATCCTATTATACACCATTTCTCAAATTTTTGCAAGTATTTCCCCGATTTTTTCTGAAAAGTCTAAATTTCATTCTGCGGGGACGTGCTTTTTTGCAACAACGCATCAATTTTCTGCCGAACTGTTTCCGTGCAGGTACGGACGGAGGTACTGTCCCGTATAAGAATCTGCGCAGTCCGCCACCTGCTCCGGTGTTCCGCTGACAACGACCGTACCGCCACGGTCGCCGCCCTCCGGCCCGAGGTCGATGATCCAGTCCGCCATCTTGATGACGTTCAGATTGTGCTCAATCACGACGACCGTATTTCCGGCATCCGTCAGGCGCTGGAGCACATCCACCAGACGGTGCACGTCTGCGGTGTGCAGACCTGTGGTTGGCTCGTCCAGAATATAGATGGTCTTTCCGGTGGGGCGCTTGGACAGCTCTGTTGCCAGCTTCACACGCTGCGCCTCACCGCCGGACAGCGTAGTCGCCGACTGTCCCAGCTTGAGGTAGCCCAGTCCCACCTCCTGAAGCGTTTTGAGCTTTCGTGCGATTTTGGGCATATTCTCGAAAAAGACGACCGCCTCGTCAATGGTCATCTCCAGCACGTCATAGATGGACTTGTCCCGATACTTGACCGCCAGTGTCTCCCGATTATAGCGCTTTCCCTTGCAAATTTCGCAGGGCACGTAGACATCCGGCAGGAAGTGCATCTCAATGCGCAAAATGCCGTCGCCCTGACAGGACTCGCACCGTCCGCCTTTGATGTTGAAAGAAAAGCGTCCGGCGGTGTAGCCCTTTGCCTTGGCATCGTTGGTCTTGGCGAACAGCTCCCGAATGTCCGTAAAAACGCCGGTGTAAGTCGCCGGATTGGAACGCGGCGTTCTTCCGATGGGCGACTGATCAATGTCAATGACCTTGTCCAGATGCTCCAGCCCGTCCATTCCGTCAAAGTTGCCGTATCTCGTCCGTGCCCGATTGAGTTTGGCTGCCAGATACTTATAGAGAATTTCATTGACCAGCGAGGATTTGCCGGAACCGGAGACACCCGTAACACAGGTGAATGCGCCCAGCGGAATCTGCACCTGAATGTTTTTCAGATTGTGTTCCCGTGCGCCACGAATGGTGAGGCAATTTCCGTTTCCCGGCCGGCGCTTTTCCGGCAGCGGAATCTGCCGGCGACCGCTAAGATACTGCCCCGTAATAGACTCTTTGCAGGCAAGCAGCCCCTGCACATCACCGGCGTAGACCACATTTCCGCCGTGAACGCCGGCGCCCGGGCCGATATCCACCACATAATCCGCAGCGAGAATGGTGTCGTCATCGTGTTCCACAACAATCAGCGTGTTTCCCAAATCCCGCAGCCGCTTCAATGTGGCAATCAGTTTGTCGTTGTCCCGCTGGTGCAGACCGATGCTTGGCTCGTCCAGAATATACAGCACGCCCATGAGGTACGAGCCGATCTGTGTGGCAAGCCGGATGCGCTGGCTCTCACCGCCGGAGAGTGTTCCGGCACTTCTGGAGAGGGTGAGGTATTCCAAGCCCACATTCCGCAGAAAGCCCAGCCGTTCCCGAATCTCCTTGATGATGCGTGCGCCGATGAGCTGTTCCCGTTCGGTCAGCTGGAGTTTCTCGAAAAATTCCAGCGCATTGGTCACGGAGAGAGCGGTCAGTTCCATGATATTCAGTCCGCCCACTGTGACAGCCAAGACCTCCGGCTTCAGGCGTTTGCCGTGGCAGACGGGACAGGACACGTCACTCATCAGGGCGCTGATCTCATCCTTCGACCACTCGCTTCCCTCGGCGAACCGCCGTTCCAGATTGGGAATTACCCCTTCAAAGGGTGCGTGATACCCCTCGCTCTTTCCGCCGGCGGTCTCCCGATGCAGCAGCAGCGGTTCGCCCTTTGTGCCGTATAGGAACAGATGCAGCTGTTCCTGTGAGAGGTCTTTCACCGGTACATCCAGCGAAATGCCGTATTTCTCCGCAATCGCCTGATAGTACATCATAGCGATGGAAGTATCAGTCAGACTGTTCCATCCCGGCGCTTTGATAGCGCCCTGCCGGATGCTCAGATCCCCATTGGGTACGACCAGCTTCGGATCTACCTCCTGAAACATTCCCAGTCCTGTGCAGCGGGGGCATGCGCCAAAGGGGTTGTTGAACGAGAACATCCGTGGTGTCAGTTCCTCCACGGAAACACCGTGTTCCGGACAAGCGTAGCTCTGGGAGAACAGCAGCTCCTCTCCCCCGATGACATCCACCATCACCAGACCGCCGGTCAGGGACAATACGGTTTCCAGACTATCGGTCAGACGGGTGCGAATGGTGGGCTTCACCACCAGACGGTCTACAATGATCTCAATGTGGTGCTTCTTGTTCTTTTCCAGCGTGATCTCCTCCGAGAGGTCGTACTGGCTGCCGTCCACACGGACACGAACATAGCCGGACTTTCTGGCGTTTTCCAGTTCCTTTTTGTGCTCTCCCTTTTTGCCTCGAACAATGGGGGCAAGCAGCTGGATGCGTGTCCCCTCCTCCAGCTGAAGGATTCGGTCAACGATCTCATCCACGGACTGCTGGCGAATCTCCCGTCCGCACACCGGACAGTGGGGAATGCCGATTCTCGCATAGAGCAGGCGGAGGTAGTCGTAGATCTCCGTCACCGTTCCCACAGTGGAGCGGGGATTCTTGGATGTGGTTTTCTGGTCGATGGAGATTGCCGGCGAGAGTCCTTCGATGCTGTCCACATCCGGTTTCTCCATCTGTCCCAGAAACTGCCGTGCATAGGAGGAGAGGCTCTCCATATACCGGCGCTGTCCGTCGGCGAAAATCGTATCGAACGCCAGAGAGGATTTGCCGGAGCCGGACAGACCGGTCATCACCACCAGCTTATCTCTTGGCAGTTCCACATCGATGTTTTTCAGGTTATTGGCACGTGCGCCGTGTACCACAATTTTGTCCAGCATAAGCTTATTCTCCCTCCAGCTCTCGAATCTTGTCCCGCAGGTATGCCGCATGCTCGAATTCCAGCAGCTTTGCCGCCTCCTTCATCTGCGCACGAAGCTGTTCGATCAGTTCCTGCTTTTCTTTGCCGCGCAGATTTTTCCTGCTCGTCTTTTTCTCCACCTCTGTTTTGGTAGTAATCTCGATGACATCCCGCACATCCTTTTGAATGGTTTTCGGCGTAATGCCGTGCGCCTGATTGTACGCCATCTGAATGGCACGGCGGCGATTGGTTTCCGTGATGGCACGCTCCATGGAGCCGGTCACCTCGTCAGCGTACATGATGACCTGTCCGCCGGCGTTGCGGGCGGCACGGCCAATGGTCTGGATCATTGCTGTTTCGCTGCGCAGGAAGCCCTCCTTGTCCGCATCCAGAATAGCGACCAGAGAGACCTCCGGAATGTCCAGTCCCTCCCGCAGCAGGTTGATTCCCACCAGCACGTCGAACTCGCCCAGACGGAGATCCCGAATGATCTTCATGCGCTCCACCGTATCCACGCCGTGGTGCAGGTACCGGACACGCACGCCCATGCGTTCCAGATAGGCAGTCAGGTCCTCTGCCATTTTCTTGGTCAGCGTTGTCACCAGCACACGCTCGTTTCGGGCTGCCCGTGTCTGAATCTCGGAGAACAGATCTTCGATCTGTCCCTCCACCGGCTTCACAAAAATCTCCGGATCCACCAGTCCTGTGGGGCGGATGACCTGTTCCACCACCTGTGCGGAGTGCTCCTGTTCAAACGGCCCCGGCGTAGCGCTGACGTAAATTGCCTGATGCACGTGGCTGTAAAACTCGTCGAAGTTCAGCGGACGGTTATCAAAGGCGCTGGGCAGACGAAATCCGTAGTCCACCAGCGTCTGCTTTCTGGCACGGTCGCCGGCATACATGGCACGCACCTGCGGCAGTGTCACATGGCTCTCATCCACTACCAGCAGGAAGTCCTCCGGAAAGTGATCCAGCAGCGTATACGGAACACTGCCGGCAGGACGGCCGGCCAGAATGCGGGAGTAGTTCTCGATGCCGCTGCAAAAGCCGATTTCCTGAAGCATCTCCATGTCGTACTGTGTCCGCTGCTGAATCCGCTGCGCCTCAATGAGTTTGTGATTGGCATTGAACCACGCCACACGCTCCTCCATCTCCTGCCGGATCGTCTGCACCGCTGTGGCGATCTTCTCGCTGCTGACCACATAGTGGGAAGCGGGCAGGATGGCGGCGTACTGCATGGTCGCCGTTACCGCACCTGTCACGGCGTTGATCTCACAGATGCGGTCAATCTCGTCGCCGAAATACTCCACCCGAATCGCCTTATCGGTCGAGGAAGCCGGAAAGATCTCCACGACATCGCCCCGCACCCGAAACTTGTTCCGGACGAAGTTGACATCGTTCCGCTCGTACTGGATGGCGACCAGTTCCCGCATCAGCTGTTCCATTGGCTTCTCCATACCCGGACGAACGGACACGATCATGGAGCGGTATTCCTCCGGACTGCCCAGCGAGTAGATACAGGACACGCTGGCAACAATGATGACATCCCGCCGTTCCGCCAGCGCAGCCGTTGCGCTGTGACGCATCTTGTCGATCTCATCGTTAATGGCGGAGTCTTTTTCAATATAGCTGTCCGTGCTTGGAATATACGCCTCCGGCTGGTAGTAGTCGTAGTAGGAAACGAAGTATTCCACCGCATTGTTGGGAAAAAACTCCCGCAGTTCCGAGCAGAGCTGTGCTGCCAGAATCTTATTGTGCGCCAGCACCAGCGTGGGGCGGTTCACTTGTGCGATGACGTTGGCAACGGTGTATGTCTTTCCGGAACCGGTTACGCCCAGAAGCGTCTGCTCACGGTCGCCGTCCCGAATGCCCTGCACCAGCTTGGCGATTGCCTCCGGCTGATCTCCGGTTGGCGCAAAGGGCGCATGCAGTTCAAAATGATCCATATCCATTCCTCCTTGGAAAAACCGATTATGACCAGCCCATCAGCTGACGCATGGAAACCGTATCCCCGTACTTTCCCACCACAATGTGATCCAGCAGCACAATCTGCAAACCGTTCAGGATGTTGCGGAGCTGGTTGGTGGAGAAGATGTCGGCATCGGTCAGTGCAGCAGATGCATTGGGGTGATTGTGTGCCAGCACCACACGGGTACAGCGCAGACGAATGGCGCAGGAAGCGATCCGATGGGCATCCAGAAACACCTCCTGCGTGGTGCCATCGCCGATGACTTCGCTGCGAATCAGCTGGAGGGACTCATTCAGGCAGAGCAGGACGACCTGTTCCGAGATGACGCCGGAGAACCACGCTTTCAGATAGTTGCAGAGTTTCGGCAGCGTGTCCATGACATCACTGTCGCTCATTTTATCCAGCTGGTACATCTGACAGAGCTGCGGAATCAGCTTCAGCAGCACCGCCGCATTTTCTCCGATGCCGTCAATGCGCTTCAAGTCCTCGATGTCCGCATCCAGCACGCCGGAAAGCGAGTGAAACTCTGCCATGAGATCGTGGGCAATGGGGTTGGTGTTCACCCGTGGAAGCGCATAGAACAGCAGCAGTTCCAGCACCTCGTGGGGCTGAAAGGCTTGCAGTCCGCTGTCCTGAAATCGCTTTCGCATGCGTTCCCGATGTCCGCCGTGGCAGTGGGCGGGATGTACGGAAGCGTTTCCATCGTCCTGTTTCTGACGCACAGCGCATTCACCTCCATAAAAACTGCTTTTCTTTTTTCCGAAAATATGGTATACTAGGGGTTGTTTGAAAAATAGCGATGTTTGGGAAAATGCACAGAAATTACTGTATGTTAGGAGAGAATCCGCAGGCAGGCTGTCGCCTGACAAGGATTTTCGACGACACAGACAGTGATTTATGGGCGTTTTGACAAATGTACGGATTTTTCAAACAAGCCCTAGAAACATCAAGAGAAAAGGAGTGCTGCCGCAGTACGCAGCAGCAAACGTAATGATCCCATGAAACAATTTTGCATCCAAGAAAATGACAGCGGTCAGCGGTTAGACCGATTCCTGCAAAAGATTCTGCCGGAGCTTCCCAAGAGTCTTTTCTACAAATGGATTCGCACCAAACACATCAAGGTCAACAAAAAGCGCTGCACGCCGGATCAGCGGCTGGCGGTGGGCGATGCTGTCACATTGTTTGTCAGCGACACCTATTTCGAAGCCAGTCCGCAGTCCCGGACAGAATCTCCCGAATTTTTGCAGGCGCCGGCAAAGCTGGACATCCTGTTCGAGAACGAGCAGGTACTCCTGGTGTGCAAGCCGGTGGGGCTGGTGGTACACTGCGACAACCGGCAGACACCGGACACCCTCATCAACCGCATCCTCCACTATCTCTACGATACCGGCGCATACCGTCCGGCGCAGGAACAGAGTTTTACACCAGCGCTCTGCAACCGGCTGGACCGCAACACCGGCGGAATTGTCATCGCCGCCAAAACTGCCGCAGCACTGCGGGAGGTCAACCGTCTCATTCGGGAAAACCGCATCCGCAAGACCTACCTCTGTGTGACGGTAGGAACGCCACGGCAAAAGCAGGCGGTGCTTCACGCATGGCACCAGAAATCCGCCAGTCACAATACCGTCACCATTCTGGACAAAAAGCAGGCGGGATTTCAGGAGATCATCACCGGCTATCGTGTTCTCGGTGCCAACGAACGCCATGCTCTTCTGGCTGTCGACCTGATCACGGGGCGGACGCATCAGATTCGTGCCCATCTGGCACACATCGGAACGCCCATCCTCGGCGATACCAAGTACGGCAACATGCGGGAAAATCGGGACAGGCACTGTAAGTACCAGCTTCTGTGGGCATATCAGATCACATTGGAGCCGTACCCGGATACCTGCCTTTCCGATCTCAATGGCATGACGATTCGCACAGCGGTGCCGTCCTTTGTCACAAAGGAATTCCCCACTGTTTCGATTTAAGATTGGTTTCTGATACAGCACCTGCGCTTCCGAAAAACCGAAGCGCAGGTGCTTTTTTCATGGGAACGCCTCCGGCGGGTGCAGATTAGCCCTCGTTCAGCATTCTTGTTACGATCTCCTTGACAATGCCCGGATTAGCCTTGCCCTTGGAAGCCTTCATGCACTGGCCAACCAGATAGCCCAGCGCATTGGTCTTGCCGTTCTTATAGTCATTCACAGACTTTTCGTTCTGTGCCAGAACGTCCTTTGCCAGCTGTTCCAGGAAGCCGGTGTCCGAATTCTGCTTCATACCCTTTTCCTCGATGACAGCCACCGGATCCTTGTTCTCTTCGACAATCACAGCGAATACCTTCTTTGCCGAAGCATTGGAGATGACGCCCTTTTCCACCTGCTCTACCAGTGCAGTCAGGTGCTCCGGTGTCAGTGCAGTTTCCTCGATGCGCTTGCCGGTCTCGTTGGTGTACTTTGCGATGTCCGAGAGAATCCAGTTGCTAATGCTCTTGGGCTTGCAGGTGCCGATGGCAACGCAGGCATCGAACAGCGTCGAACGGGACACGTCCTCAGCAATCAAGGTTGCATCAGTCTGGGACAGTCCGAAGTCAAAGACGTACCGCTGAAGCTTCACGTTCGGCAGCTCCGGAATGCTCTCTTTCAGTGCCTGGATCTTCTCTTCCGGCACAACGATGGTCAGCAGATCCGGCTCCGGGAAATACCGGTAGTCCTGTGCGTCCTCCTTGGAACGCATTACAATGCTCATGCCCTTGGCATCGTCCCAGCGGCGTGTTTCCTGTGCAATGGTACCGCCGGCTTCCAGAATCTCGATCTGGCGCTTTGCCTCGTACTCAATGCCGCGAACAGCAGCACTGAAGCTGTTGACGTTCTTCATCTCGCAGCGTGTGCCGAACTCAGCCGCACCTTTTTCCCGTACAGAGACGTTGACGTCGCAGCGGATGGAGCCCTCCTGCATCTTACAGTCAGAGATGTTCAGGTACTGCAAGATAGACTTGATGGTTTCCAGGTATGCCTTTGCCTCGGCGCTGCTCCGGATGTCCGGCTCGGAAACGATCTCGATCAGCGGAACACCGCAGCGGTTCAGATCCACCAGAGAGCCTGCAAACGCCTCATCGTGCAGCAGCTTTCCGGCATCCTCCTCAATGTGGATTCTGGTGACGCCAATGCGCTTCATCTCGCCGTCTACCATGACATCCAGATAGCCCTTTCCACAAAGGGGCACTTCTGCCTGCGAGATCTGGTATGCCTTGGGCAGGTCGGGATAGAAGTAGTTCTTTCTGTCCTGCTTGCATACACCGTTGATCTGGCAGTGCATGGCGTGTCCCATCTTGATGGCGTATTCTACGACCTTTTCATTCAGCGTCGGCAGCGTGCCGGGCATACCCATGCAGACCGGGCAAACCTGCGAGTTGACCTCCAGGCCAAAGGCGTTGCGGCAGTTGCAGTAAATCTTGGACTTTGTATTCAATTCTGCGTGGACTTCCAGGCCCACAACGATCTCATAATCTTTCATCAGTGTTATTCCTCCCCGCTCAGAGTGTTTCCGGAATCAGCCGGAATCCGCCGCAAATCTGTTCATAGCCATATGCAGCGTTCAGAATGGTCTGCTCTGCGAACTTGTTGCCGATCAGCTGCATGCCGAGCGGCAGTCCGGATGCAGACTTGCCGCAGGGGACGCTGACTGCCGGCAGACCTGCGATATTGACGGTTACGGTGCAGACATCGCTGTAGTACATCTTCAGCGGATCGCCGATGTTTTCGCCGATCTTGAACGCCGCAGACGGTGCGGTCGGTGTGATGATGACATCACAGCTCTGGAATGCATCTGCAAATTCCTGTGCGATTCGGCGCTGTACCAGCTTTGCCTTCTTATAGTACGCATCGTAGAAGCCGGAGCTGAGCACGAATGTTCCAAGCATAATGCGGCGCTTTACCTCGTCGCCGAAGCCCTCGCTTCTGGTCTTTTCGTACATATCGGTCAGACCGTCATAATTCTTAGCACGATAGCCGTACTTCACACCGTCAAACCGTGCCAGATTGGAGGATGCCTCCGCAGATGCGATGATGTAGTAGGTGTTGATGGCGTATTCTGTGCTGGGCAGGGAGATCTCCTTGACCTCTGCACCGCTCTGTTCCAGCTGACGGATGGCATTCCAAACGGCTTCCTTGACATCGGCATCCACGCCCTCGCCGAAGTACTCCTTCGGGACACCAATGCGCAGGCCCTGTACATTGCCGTTTAGGTTATCATACAGGTTGGTATAGGTACGGTAAGCGGAGGTTGCGTCCATGCTGTCGTGCCCCTGAATCAGGCTTTGCAGCAGTGCCACGTCCTTGACGGACTTTCCGAACGGTCCGATCTGATCCAGCGAGGAGGCAAATGCCACCAGACCGTAACGGGAAACGCTGCCATAGGTGGGCTTCAGACCAACGACGCCGCACAGTGAAGCCGGCTGCCGGATGGATCCGCCGGTATCCGAACCCAGTGTCAGGATTGCCTCGCCCGCTGCCACAGCTGCTGCGCTGCCGCCGGAGGAACCGCCCGGAACGCAGTCCAGATTGTGGGGGTTATGAGTCTTGTGGAAATAAGAGGTCTCCGTGGAGGAACCCATGGCGAACTCGTCCATGTTCATCTTGCCGGTGATGACCATGCCGGCATCCCGAATCGGCTGCATGATGGTTGCATCAAAGGGCGGCACATAGTTTTCCAGCATCCTGGAGGAACAGGTGGTGCGGATTCCTTTGGTGGAGATATTGTCCTTGATGCCGATGGGAATACCTGCCAGCGGATGCAGTTCCTTTCCGGCGGCTCTGGCATCGTCCACTGCCTTTGCCTGTTCCAGACAATCCTCACAGCGAGTGACATATGCCTCTACTTTCGGCTCTACAGCATCGATGCGGGACAGCACATCCTGTGTCAGCTCCACAGCGCTGCACGCTTTGGTTTGCAGCATTTCAGACAGTTCTGCCGCATTTTTTTCAAAAAGCTTCATCTCGATCTTTTCCTCCTATGTTATTCTACCGTCTTCGGTACGACCAGACAGCCGGACTGTACCTCCGGCGCATTTGCCAGCATCTCTTCCCGGCGGAACTTGTGTTCCACAGCCACGTCCTCACGGAGCTTCATGGGGTGCTCTGCGTCCAGTGTCAGCTCATCCTCCACGTCCGGCAGACGGTCTACCATATCCACAATGGCAGCCATATCGGTTTCAAACTTTTCCAGCTTGTCCGGCGAGATCTGAAGCCGTGACAGCTTTGCGATATGTGCGATATCAATTTTCATTTTGTTTCGTTCCTTTCTTGGAGTTTTTGGCGGAATTCCTCTTCGCTGAGAACAGGGATTCCAAGTTCATTTGCCTTGTCCAGCTTGCTTCCGGCAGCCTCTCCGGCAACAACATACGTGGTCTTTTTGGACACGCTGCCGCTGACCTTTCCGCCGTAGCGCAAGATCTGTTCCTTCGCCTCGCTCCGCTTCATGGCGGAGAGTGTTCCCGTGAGGACAAAGGTCATGCCGGCAAAGCGGGTGTCCTCCACCACGGCGCCCTGATACGTCATATTGCATCCGGCCTCCCGCAGGTGCTGGATGAGCTGGCGCATGTGCGGTTCCTGCAAGGCGGAAACCACGCTCTCCGCCATGACTTCACCGAAGCCATCGATTTCCTGAATCTCCGCCGCCGTTGCCGACAGCAGGGCATCCATAGAGGGAAATCGCTCGCAGAGCAGCTTCGCCGCACGGGAGCCAATCCCCCGAATGCCCAGCGCAAAGATCAGCCGGTCGAGAGAGTTGGCACGGGAGGCATCGATTGCCCTGATCAGGTTGTCCGCCGATTTCTCCGCCACACGATCCAGCTCCACCAGCTGCGTCGCAGTCAGGCGGTACAGATCTGCCACAGAGTGCAGCAGCCCGCCGTTCTGGAGCGCTGCCAGATTCTGCGGTCCCAGTCCGTCGATGTTCATGGCGTCCTTGGACACAAAGTGGATCATCCGCTTCATAAGCTGCGCCGGACAATCCGGATTGGGACAGCGCAGCGCAGCCTCCTCCGGATCCCGAACCGCAGGCGTGTGGCAGACCGGACAGCATTCCGGCAACTGGTACGGCGCAGCATCCTCAGCGTGCTTTACGCTTCGCAGCACCTCCGGAATGATCTCTCCGGCTTTCCGCACCACAATGGTGTCGCCCAGCCGGATGTCCCGCTCGGAGATAAAGTCCTGATTGTGGAGCGTGGCACGGGAGACGGCGGTTCCGGCGAGCTGGATGGGGTCGAAAATCGCCACCGGCGTGATGACACCCGTTCTGCCCACACTGAGCTGAATCTCCCGCAGAACGGTTTCCTTTTCCTCCGGCGGGAACTTAAAAGCAGCTGCCCACTTGGGCACTTTGGAAGTCGCCCCCATTTCCTCTCGCTGGGCAAAGGAGTCCACCTTGACCACAACGCCGTCAGTGTCGTAGGCGTAGCCGTCCCGTGCAGCGCCGATCTTCTCGATCTCTGCCTGCACCTGCGCTGCAGTCTGGCAGCGCCCGCTCCGTGGAATCACGGTAGGGAAGCCTAACGACTCCAGATAGCGGAGAGAATCCAGATGGTTCTGGGGATAGTCGCCGTCCGCCTGTTGGATGTTGAAAATCCAAATGTCCAGACTGCGCTGTGCTGTGACGGCAGCGTCTTTCTGCCGGAGAGAGCCGGCGGCGGCATTTCGGGGATTCTTTGCCGGTGTCTCCCCGTTCTGTTCCTGCTGCTCCACCAGTGCGGCAAAGCTGGCACGGGGCATATACACCTCCCCACGCACCTCCAGAAACGGTGGTGCGCCATGGAGCTGCCGGGGAATGTTGGCAATGGTGCGGAGATTCGCTGTGACATCCTCCCCCACGAAGCCATCCCCACGAGTCGAGCCACGGGTAAATACGCCGTTGGTATATTCCAGCGACACAGACAGTCCGTCGATTTTCGGTTCTACGATAAATTCCGGCTGCGGAACTGCCTCCTGACAGCGCTGAAGAAACGCATCCATCTCTGCAAATGAGAAAACGTCTTGAAGGCTCATCATCTGCACGGTATGCTGCACCTTGTCAAAAGTACGGGAGACACCGCCGCCCACATGATGAGTCGGGGAATCCGGCGCAGCGAACTGCGGATACTGCTGTTCCAGCGTCTCCAGCTCCCGCATCCGCATATCATACTCATAGTCCGACACAGACGGATTGTCCTGCATATAATACTGTTCGTTATAGGTTTCCAGAAGTTTCCGGAGTTCTGAGATCCGCTGTTTTGCTGTGATTTCATCCATAATTCTGTTCTCCTTGTTGTGGCAGCCGGCGTACACTGCCGGCACACTTCTTTTATTATACCACAAACCAACGGCATATGCTAGACCTTTTACAATTTTTTCATCTTTTTTCTTGTGTTTTTTCCGTTTCTCTTTCTGCCTGCGTTGTCCCGTCAAATTCCAGATAGGATTCCGGCACTGTCCCCACGATCACCGTTTCCGACAGCAGACAGGTATAGGTCACCTCCGCCGTTGTCCGGGAAAACGGAATGGCTGCCTGCATCTCCGCTGTCACCTCTGCCCGAATGGTATGGCAGGTCTGGTTGATGCCGGCGGACGCCAGCTCGCTCACCAGCTTTACCGATGCTGTTCCGATGGGCATCAGGCGCACCGAGATCTCCGGTCCCTTTCCGGCAAAGAGCCACACGCCGGTGGCAGTTCCCAGAGAGACGGTCAGCTCCGCATCCCGGCACCGGGTGAGGTGTTCCTGCACACTTTGCAGCATCGCCGATTGCAGCCGGTTGACCTGCTCGGTCATGGTCTCCACAGCGGTGACATTGCCGGAATCGTCATAGAGCAGCGTTGCAAAATCGCTGTACTGGTACGGGTGCCGGGACAGCACCTCTCCCACGCTGTCCGCCAGCACCTGTGTGGCGTAGCGTTTGGTCTCCGACGCACAGACCGCCTCCAAGTTCGGACGAACGGCTCGGTCGGTGCGCAGCAGGAGAAAGAGCAGAAGTGCCGCAGCCAGAAGAAAGAGAACGAGGGAACGAACGCCGGCACGGCGCTGGGAATAGACCTGTTTTCTCATACATAGCTCCTTCCGGACACATCAAACGGGCGACAGTTCTGCCGCCCGTTTTCCAAAGTGGACATGCTCCCGAAGCACCGTTTCCGGCACTTACGATGTACTGTCCTCGTTCTGCTGTACGGTCTCTCCGCAATGGCAGGATTCGCCCTTGGCGCTGCCAGAAAGTGTTGCCGGTGTGAACTCCTCCGCCGGAAACCGAATCTTATCGAACACAGCACAGGGGGATTCCGTGTCCGCATGGCATTCCTTAGCGGGAATGGTGTACTCATACGTGGGCACCAGAATCGTCACCGGACGGAACAGCTCCACCACAGAGAACAGCCCCAGTGTCATGATGACCGTCCGCACCGGCGCTGCGCCATCCGGCCCGCAGACAGAGCCGATGCGTGCTTCCAGTGCGATCGGCTCGACCACCTGCACGGCTGCCGTGGGGAGATTGATGGTTTCGCAGCAGGCATTGGTGTCGCCGATCTGTTCGCCGCTGCTGAAAAACGTCTTGGTGTTGCTTTCTCCACCGTACAGAATGACGTTCTTACTGGTGTACGCCGTTCCGGTCAGCAATACCGGACTGCTGCACGACCGCTCGTATGCCATCAGCTCCACCCGAAACGTATACGTCAGATCAATGGAGTAAAAGCCGCGGTTGAACGGCACCGGCTCGATGTTCATACAGATGTCCGACACCCGCACGCACCGGCTCTTTACCATTGTGACGTTGGCAGGAAGTTCTCCGCCGTCCATTAAAATTTGCACATTGGAAAAGCAGTCACGATCACTGCAGCTGTCAAACACCCGATTCACTTTCACGGGAACAGTGTCTGCGCACTGCTCCGGCATAGGATGGTATTGGCTCATAAAAAGACCTCCTCATAAGCTGTTGCAAGCCCACCAGCTGATCTGATAGCGGCTTCTCTACAGTTTATGAGGAGGCTCCTGAAAATGTGACTGCTTGGGAAAATTTTTCTGTGCTTACGAATTGTGATCCACGTTCTTGAAGGTCTTGAGGTTGCCGATCTTCTGGCTGCGTTCCTCCAGAACGGCTTCCACCTCCGACCACGGCAAGCCCTGCTGTGCGCACAGTACCATGATGTGATACATCAGGTCTGCAATCTCGTTCTTGAGTTCGTCGTTGTCGTTGTTCTTGGCAGCGATGATGGTTTCCGAACACTCTTCACCGCACTTCTTCAGGATCTTGTCCTGTCCCTTGGAGAACAGATAGCAGGTGTAGGACTTCTGGGATTCTACATCCACCTCTCCGTTTTCATACATTGCCTTCCGGCTCATGACAACCTCATACAGTTCTTCCAATGCGTTCATTTTGTCTTGTCCTCCTGATACATTTTATTAAAAAAGCAGCTGTAAGATCCGGTGTGACATGCCACACCAGTCTGTCTGACATTCAAAAGCAGCGTGTCGTTATCACAGTCGCTGTATATAGAAACCACCTTTTGCAGATGGCCGCTGGTGGCGCCTTTGTTCCAGAGTTCCTGACGGGAACGGCTCCAATACCAGGTATAGCCGGTTTCCAGCGTCTTGCGCAAGCTCTCCTTGTTCATATATGCCAGCATCAGCACGGTCTTTGTGTCTACATCAAAGGCAATCGCCGGGATCAGCTCGCCCTTCTGGAAATAGACATCCAGGTTGTTGATATCAATTTCAACCATGTGATTCTCCTTCTTATTTTTGAAATTTCTTTTTGAGTGCACGCTCCACCGGAAACAGGGTCAGCAGCAGTTCCGCGGTTTGTACGCTGACAGCAACAGCTGCCAGGAGCGCCGCCGTCTTTTTTGAGACAAACCGCAGACTGATACAGGATGCCGCAGAAGCAACCAGCATTGCTGCGCCGAAAAACATCCAGAGTCTGCCGCAATACTGATTTGCAAATTTCCAGCTCTCCTCATTTTGCATGGAGCGTTCTGTACGGTATCCGACCCATGAGTTGATCTTTTTGGGCGCACGATACCGCATTGCCCATCCGGCAGCCAGCTGAACAGCTGGAATCAAGAGCAGGCAAAAGACAAGAAAACGCATAGTCACACTTCCTTTGCCCTTTTACCGCATGGGAATTCCCTTGGCACGGCAGTCTGCCTTGACTTCCTGCACCGTCAGCTCCCGGAAATGGAACAGAGACGCAGCCAGTGCCGCAGAGCAGCCGGTCTCCAGAAAAGCATCTGCAAAATCAGACAGCTTTCCGGCACCGCCGCTGGCGATGACCGGAATCTGCACCGCATCGCAAACAGCTTTCAGCATGGGCAGATCAAATCCGCCACGCACACCATCTGTGTCGATGGAGTTCAGGCAAATCTCGCCGGCGCCCAGCTGTTCGCATTGCTTCACCCAGTCGATGAGATCCAGATGCATGTCCACACGTGCGCCGTTGATGAACACCGTCCACTTGTTTTCGCCGATTTTCTTGGCATCGACGCCCACGCAGATGCACTGGCAGCCGAAGATGTCGGCGCCGTCCTTGATGAGCCGGGGGTTCTGGACAGCCTGGGAATTGACGGAAACCTTATCTGCACCGGCACGGAGCGTCTCCCGAATATCGTCTACAGTCTTGATGCCGCCGCCCACGGTCAGCGGTACGAAAACCTTTTTCGCCGTCTCCCGTACCACGTCCAGCATGACACCTCTGCCCTCATAGGAAGCGGTGATGTCGTAAAACACGATCTCGTCTGCGCCCTGCTGATTGTAAGCATAGGCACACTCCACCGGATCGCCGACATCTTTGATTCCCTCAAAGTTTACGCCCTTTACCACCTTGCCGTTGCGCACATCCAGACAAGGAATGATTCGTTTTGCCAACATATGCGTTACACTCCTTCCGCCAGAGCAATGGCCTCTCTCAAGTCCAGTGTCCCCTTATAAATCGACTTGCCGCAGATCGTCCCGTAAAGTCCCAGTTCCTTGCAGCCACGGATGTCCTCGATGGTGTGAACACCGCCGCTGGCAATGATGCTGCACTTGCCCTCGGTGGCATCCCGCAGCGCTTTCAGCTGTTCCAGATTCACGCCGGACAGTGTACCGTCCTTGGCGATATCTGTGACAATGAAGTACTCCACGCCCACGGCGATCATCTCTTTCGCCAGTGTGATATAATCGGTATCCGATTCTTCCAGCCAGCCCTCTGTGGCAACCATGCCGTTTTTCGCATCAATGCCCACAGCGATGTGCCGGCTGCCGAATTTCTGCACCGCATCCTTGACCAGCTGCGGATTTTTCAGCGCTGCTGAACCGAGAATCACTCGCTCCACACCGCTCTTCAAGTAGGTGTCGATGGTCTCCAGATTCCGGATACCGCCGCCGACCTCTACCTTCAAACCGGTTTTTGCTGCCACGTCCTCATAGATATGCTGGTTGACCGGTCTGCCCTCTTTGGCACCGTCCAGATCTACCATGTGAATCCAGGAGGCACCGGCTGCTTCGAAGCCCTTTGCCGTTTCCATGTAATCTGCGGCAACCTTTTCCACGGTGGAAAAATCACCCTTGAACAGGCGGACACAGTTGCCGTCCTTGATATCAATTGCCGGTAAAATAATCATCCGATCAGCCCTCCGAAGTTCCGCAGAATTTGCAGTCCGATCTCGCCGCTCTTTTCCGGATGGAACTGTGCGCCGTAGACCGTCTTTCCGTCATACACCATTGCCGGAATCTTTGCCGTGCCGTATTCCACATAGGCGGCCAGATATTCGTCCGGCACAACTGCCTGATAGGAGTGGACGAAGTACACATAGGATTCCTCCGGCAGATTCCGGAGAATGGGACAGTCGTGCTGCATTTCCAGCTTATTCCAGCCCATATGGGGAATGACCATGCCGGGCGCTTCGATTTTTTCCACCTTGCCGGGAACCAGTCCCAGACCGTCGCATTCTTCGAATTCATAGCCCTTTTCAAAGATGAGCTGCATGCCGAGACAGATACCCAGAAACGGCTTTTTGCGGGACTCCTCCCGAATCACGCCGGTGAGTCCGCTGTCGTGCAGCATCTGCATGGCGCTGGGGAAAGCTCCCACGCCGGGGAGAATCAATGCATCTGCATTCCGGATGGCCTCCGGATCTGCCGTCAGAGCAGCGGGAAGTCCCAGATAATCCAGCGCATTCTTGACGCTGAAAATATTGCCTGCGCCGTAGTCGATAATTGCGATCATCTTACAGCACTCCTTTCGTGGATAAGGTTTTGCCGGCTTCCAGCGGCGTCACGGCGGTTTTCAGTGCGTGCGCCACGGCTTTGAATGCGGCTTCGCATTTGTGGTGGTCGTTCACGCCGTACATCATATTGACATGGAGGGTAATTCCGGCATTGAATGCAAAGGCACGGAAAAATTCTTCCGTCAGGCAGGCATCATACTGTCCGATCATGGCATTGGTGAACGTCCCCTGAAATACCAGAAACGGGCGGTTGCTGATATCCAGGCTGCAAAACGCCAGCGCTTCGTCCATGGGAATGAAGGCGCTGCCGTAGCGGGTGATGCCGGACTTGTCCCCCAGCGCCTCCCCCAGCGCCTTACCCAGAACAATTCCGGTGTCCTCGACCGTATGGTGACCGTCCACATAGAGGTCACCCTTGACGGCAATGTTCATGCTGATGCCGCTGTGAACAGACAGTGCTGTCAGCATATGGTCAAAAAAGCCGATGCCGGTATCGATGTTGGCGGTTCCCATGTTGTCCAGTTTTACGGCGATTTTTATGTCTGTCTCTTTGGTCTTTCGTGCAAGTTGTGCTTGCCGCATATGGATTCCTCCTTGTGGTGATTAAATTTCCTCATGAAAGAAGTCATAATCAATTCGTTTTACTTCGTAAGTAGTCTCAACAGAAACGCCTAAGTTATATTCAATCATCAAGCGTGTCAGCATTTCTCCATCTACAAGAATGATTTTCTGCTGTAAATGACGTTGTGCAAATAGGATTGCCTCGCTGGAATATTTGGCAGTTGTAATAAACAAGCCTTTGGATGCACCCTGTCCGGCTAATGCACCCAAGAATTTTTGAATTTCAGGTCTGCTTACAGTTGAATCCGGTTTCCACTGTTTTGCTTGTACATAAATGGTATCAAATCCAAACTTGTCCGCTTTTACTAAGCCGTCAATGCCCTCATCACCGGATTTTTTGGTTGCAATAGGCTCCCCATACCCCATGTTTTTTAATAGCTGAACAACCAGTTTTTCAAAATCATAAGGAGACATTTTCAGAATTTCCAGCATCAAGTCATCTGCAAGAGCCTCATTTATCTGTCTCATGGAAGATTCCATTTGTTCCTGCGGATTTTGTTCCAGATCCACGGAAACTTCATTTGATTTTTCAGATGATGGCCCCGTTTCTTTTCTCCCATAAAATTGCTGAAAAGACTCAAATTGCTTCAGAAAATCAACAGTAATATGGTTTACGCCTTTTTTAATAGCATCTTTTCCGAGTTCTGTAATCTGATAATTAGAGCGTGCTGGACTAACAAGGAGTCCGGCTTTTTTTAAATAAGTTTTTGCCCAACCAACTCTATCATTCACATAGCTTCTGTTTCCGCTTGGCAGCATCTCCTGCTGCTCTTCATCCGTCAATGAATAATACTTTACACAGTAATCCCGAACTTCTTTAAAATGATGAATCTTTCCATCAGATAGCACCTCCATAATGGGAGGAAAAAATTCAAAATACTTTGGAATTGCCATTACTGCTCGTCCTCAAACCGCACTGTAATTGCATTGGCGTGTGCGGTCAGCCCCTCCTTATTGGCGATCAGCACAATGTCATCCTTGGCTTCCCGCAGAGCATCTCTGGTATAGTAGGTATAGCTGGAACGCTTGGTAAAGCTCTGCACGCCCAGCGGCGAGAAGAACCGTGCCGTTCCGCTGGTGGGCAGAACGTGGTTCGGGCCGGCATAGTAGTCGCCCAGCGGTTCAGAGGCATATGCGCCCAGGAACAGCGAGCCAACATTGTCCAGTGCGCCCAGCAGTTCCATGGGGTTCTCCATGAGCACTTCCAGATGCTCCGGTGCCACCATGTTTGCCAGCTGCGCTGCCTCTTCCCGGCTGTTGCACAGCAGCACTGCGCCGTACTCATTCATAGACTTCTCGATGATCTCTTTTCTGGAGAGATACTGCACCTGACGGTTGACCTCTGCCTGTACCTTTTCTGCCAGCTCCGGACAGGTGGTTACCAGAATGGCAGATGCCATCACGTCGTGCTCCGCCTGGGACATCAGGTCGGCAGCCACATACTTCGGATCAGCAGTTTCATCTGCCAGCACCATTACTTCGCTGGGGCCTGCGATCATATCAATGTCCACAACACCGTACAGCAGCTTCTTTGCAGTAGCAACGAAGATGTTTCCGGGGCCGACGATCTTGTCCACCTTCGGGATCTCCTCTGTGCCGTATGCCAGCGCTGCGATTGCCTGCGCACCGCCGGAGAGGAATACACGGTCTACCCCGCACAGTCCGGCAGCCACCAGAATATCCGGATTGGGTGTGCCGTCTTTGCAGGGCGGTGTTACCATAATGATTTCTTTCACGCCGGCGATCTTTGCCGGAACAGCATTCATGATGACGCTGGACGGGTAAGCTGCCGTACCGCCCGGCACGTACAGACCAACACGCTCCAGACCGCGAACCCGCTGTCCAAGAATCACACCGTTGGGCAGGGCGTTGATGAAGCCCTCCTGCACCTGACGCTGATGGAAGTCACGGACGTTCTCGATGGCGTTGAGCATCGCACTGACGAACTCGCCGTCCGCATTGGTCAAGGCATCATTGATGACATCCCGTGGCACCTCGTAGTACTCCGGCAGGCTGCCATCAAATTTCAGCGTGTAATTCTTGACCGCCTCGTCACCGCCAGCCTTGACTGTGCGGATGATCTCGCTGACGGTTTCTGTGACACGCTGGTTGGTCTCGCCGGTGCGCTGATCCAGACTGGTGAAGAACGCATCCCGTTCCTCCTGATTGCTGGCGTTAATGGTTTTCATTGTAATCATGACAGAGCCTCCTCAATTTTCTGAATCAAAGCTTCGATTTCGGACTGACGCAGTTTCAGGCTAACGGTATTGGCAATGAGCCGTGCGGAGATGGGCACAACGTCCTCCACGACCTCCAAACCGTTCTCCCGCAGCGTCACGCCAGTTTCCACGATGTCCACGATGCCGTCTGCCAGACCCAGCAGCGGTGCCAGCTCCACAGAACCCTCAATCTTGACAATGTCCACGTCCATGCCCTTGCTCTCAAAGAAACGGCGTGCCACATTGGGGTACTTGGTGGCAATGCACTTCACGCCAAATCCGCTGTAGAAGTCGCTGCCCTTTTTGGTGGCAAGCGCAAACTTGCAGCGTCCGAATCCCAGATCGACCAGTTCAAAGAACTTGCCCTGCATCTCAATAATGGTATCTTTTCCCACAACGCCCATGTCGCAGACGCCGTGCTCCACGTAAGTGATAACATCGTTTGCTTTTGCCAGAACGACTTCCAGATTGGCATCCGGAATCGGCAGAATCAGCCGCCGGCCCTTTTCCCGAACTGCCGTACAGTCATAGCCCAGCTTCTCCAACAGACTGACTGTATCCTTTTCCAGTCTGCCCTTGGTCAGGGCAATTCTCAGCGGTTTTGCCATTTATTCTACCTCCGTAACTTCTTCATCCACGATGACAATTTTTCCGATGTTCCGTTCCCGTGCGTACTCCCGCACCAATTCCAGCTGGTCAAAGAAGCCGTATTCTACGACCATGCCCTTTTTCCGGAGCTGCTCTGCCACGGAAACCGCTTTCATCTCGTATCCCTGTTCCGCATAGATCACAGCGTCTGCGGAGGGTACCGGAATCTCCCCGTTCTGGCGGACAATGTTGGAAACAGCGTCCACGTTGACTGCGAAGCCGGTTGCCGGAATGTCATAGCCAAAATCTGCCAGAAGCTTGTTATACCGTCCGCCGGAAAGCACCTCTTCGCCATAGCCCTCCAGATAGCCCTTGATGATGACGCCGGTGTAATAATCCGCATTGTTGACCATACCCAGATCGACCGTCAGCCGGCCTGTTCCGATGACCTTGGAAATATCCTGATACAGCTTCTTCAGATCAGTGAGAATCTCGTCAATGCGCTGGCTGGAATACAGCTGCGAAGCCTTGTCGAAAACCTCTTCTCCGCCGAACAGCGCCGGCAGTTTTTTCAGAGCCGCAGCGATCTTGCTGTCCCCCATGGTATCCAGCACATCGTTCAGCGCCGGATAGTTCTTGGTTTCGATGAGATAGCGGATGTTCTCCCGTTCCTCCGGTGTCGCATTCAGTTCCCGCATCAGTTCCTTGAACACGCCGGCATCTCCCAGTTCCAGCGAAAAGCTGCCGTCGCTGCACGCAGCCAGCACATCAATAGCGGTGGTCACCATCTCCACGTCTGCCATATAGGATGATGTGCCCAGCAGCTCAATGCCCATCTGCATGATCTCATCGCTTCTGCCCTTCAGCGCCGGTTCGAACCGGTATACCGTCTGGTTATAATACAGGCGCAGCGGAAGCGCTGCATCCCGCAGACGGGTCGCCACAACCCTGGCAATGGGCGTGGTGGAATCCGGACGCATCACCAGCAGACGGCCCTTGCTGTCCGTCAGTTTATACAGACGCTCCGGCGGGTAATGGGTGGACTCCGTCTGGAACACATCGAAAAATTCCAGACTGGGGGTAATCAGCTCCGAATAGCCCTTGCTGCGGAAAATCCCGTGCAGCCGGTTTTCTACTTTCCGGCGCACCAGACACTCTTCAAACAAAAAATCCTTTGTTCCCTCCGGGGTAATCAGATTATATTTCTTCATATGTTCCTCCTCATTCACTTTACCGTGCTAACATAATACTATAGTAGCACAATATAATATCGATGTCAAGTCCCTCTGATTTAAAAGAGTGTCATCTGGCTGGATTTCGGCAGATTGCCCAAAGCGTTCATCTGCTCCAGCGTTTCAATTATTGTTTTTGACGCACCGCTCTTGGACTGGAATTCCTCGATGGACATAAAGTCCCGTTTCTGCGCTGTTTCATAGAGATTCTGTGCAGCCGCTGCGCCGATGCCGGGGATTGCACTGAACGGAATGCGCACCTTGCCGTCCTGCACCAGATAGCGGCTGGCGTGGGATTTGTAGAGGTCGATGGGCAGAAATTCGCAGCCGCGGCTGAGCATCTCGTTGACGATCAGCAGGGTGTCCAGCAGATCGGATTCCTTCTTGCTGCGCTCGTTGCCCTTTTCCTTGAGCGCATCGATCTTGGCACGCACGGCATCCTTTCCCTGCAATGCCAGCACCGCATCGAAGTCATCTCCTCGGGTACTGAAATACACGGCGTAGTATGCCAGCGGGTAGTACAGCTTGAACCAGCCCAGCTTAATGGCTGCCGTAACATAGGCGGCAGCGTGCGCTTTTGGGAACATATACTTGATTTTCAGACAGCTGTCAATGTACCACTGCGGAACATTGTGGTCCTTCAGCATCTGGATGCGCTCCGGCGTAAAGGTCTTGGGCGCTTTGCCCTTACGGGTATCCTCCATGATCTGGAACGCCTGTTTCGGCTCAACGCCCTTGTGCAACAGATAGGTCATGATGCTGTCACGGGTTCCGATGACATCAGAAATGGTGCAGGTGCCGTTGTCGATGAGATCCTTGGCGTTGCCCAGCCATACATCTGTTCCGTGGGACAGACCGGAAACCTGCAAAAAGTCGCTGAACTTCTTGGGCTTGGAATCCAGCAGCATCTGGATGGTAAAGCCCGTGCCCATTTCCGGAATTCCCAGACTGCCGGTTTTACAGTAGATCTCTTCCGGCGTAACGCCCAGCACCGAGGCATCCGTACACATTTGAATGACCTTGGGATCTGTGGTGGGAATGTCGTGGATGGAGAGTCCGGTCGCCTCCTCCAAGTGCTTATACATGGTGGGGACGACGTGTCCCAGTTCGTCCAGTTTCAGGATGGTATCGTGCAGAGAGTGGAAGTCGAAGTGGGTAGTCAGGATGTCCGACTCCGCATCGTCCGCCGGATGCTGCACCGGCGTGAAGTCATAGACATCGTAGTCGCTGGGGACAACGACCATACCGCCGGGGTGCTGACCGGTGGTTCGTTTGATGCCGGTGCAGCCAATGGCAAGGCGGTTGATCTCCGTGGGACTGTACTCCAAGCCCCGCTCTTCCAGATACTTTTTGACATAGCCGTAAGCCGTCTTGTCGGCAACGGCGGCGATGGTTCCCGCCTTGAACACGTTGTCCCGTCCGAACAGCTCCTCCGTGTAACGATGGGCGGAGGACTGGTACTCGCCGGAGAAGTTCAGGTCGATATCCGGCGCCTTGTCGCCGTCGAAGCCGAGGAAGGTTTCGAACGGAATGTCATGGCCGTCCCGGTTCATCTCCGTCCCGCAGTTCGGACAGTTCTTTGGCGGCAGGTCAAAGCCGGAGCCGACGCTGCCGTCTGTGATAAATTCGCTGTGCTTGCACTTGGGGCAGACATAGTGGGGCGCAAGGGGATTTACCTCGGAGATACCTGCCATGGATGCCACAAAGGACGAACCGACGGAACCACGGGAGCCGACCTGATAGCCGTGCGCCACGCTGTCCCATACCAGCTTCTGGGCGATGATATACAGCACGGAAAAACCGTGCTTGATGATGGAGGAAAGCTCCCGGTTCAGGCGTTTTTCCACCAGTTCCGGCATAGGATCGCCGTAGATCTCCTTTGCCTTGGTGGTGGTGATGTTCACCAAATCCTCCTCCGCACCGTCGATGGTGGGAGTGAAAGTGCCGTTGGGGAACGGCTGGATTTTCTCAATCTGATCGGCAACGGCATTGGTGTTGGTGACCACGATCTCGTACGCCTTTTCCTCGCCGAGATAGGCGAACTCCTCCAGCATCTCCTCTGTGGTGCGCAGATACAGGGGCGGCTGGAACTTTGCGTCGTCGTATCCCTGCCCTGCCTGCAAGATCTCACGGTAGATGGCATCTTCCTTGTCCATGAAGTGCACGTCGCAGGTGGCACAGACCGGAATCCCCAGCTCGTCGCCCAGCGCCACAATGCGCCGGTTATAATCCCGAAGTGCCTCCACATTGGGAGCGGTGCCATTGCGGATCATGAAGGCGTTGTTGCCAACGGGCTGGATCTCCAGATAGTCGTAGAACTTCGCCAGCTTCACCAGTTCCTCGTGGGACTTCTCCTCCACCATCGCCCGAAACAGCTCACCCGCCTCACAGGCGCTGCCGAAAATCAAGCCCTCCCGATGCTGCATCAGCACTGACTTGGGAATCAGGGGCTTCCGGTAGAAACACTCGATGTGGCCGTAGGAGATGAGCTTGTACAGATTTTTCAGTCCGATGTTGTTCCGCACCAGAATGATCTGGTGATAGGACTTCAGCTTTTTGACATCGATTTCCTGCGTCTTGGTGTTCAGGTCGGAGAGCAGCGCTGCTTTCTTGGTCTGGATGAGCCGGCTCACCAGTTCCTTATAGATTTTCGCCAGCATCTGCGCATCATCTGTAGCACGGTGATGATCGAACTTGCCGAGCTTCAGCGCCTTTGCCACGCCGTCCAGCTTATGGCGGGACATGTTGGGCAGCATCGCCTTGCACAAAATCAGGGTATCCAATGTGGCAAACGAAAAGTCAATGTTGTGGCGCTGGCAGACATTGCGGACAAATGCGGTGTCGAATCGGGCGTTGTGCGCCACCAGTACCGGATTCTCTCCGCAGAATTCCATGAACTTCCGGAGTGCCTCTTCCTCCTTGGGCGCATCCTGCACCATGGCATCGGTAATGCCGGTCAGCTCCACGATGTTCTCCGGGATTTTGCGCTCCGGATTGACCATGATGCCGAAGGTATCCACCACCTGCATTCCCCGCATTTTCACTGCGCCAATTTCCGTCAGACGGTCGTTAGCGGGACTGAGTCCGGTGGTCTCCACGTCGAAGATGATGATCTCATCCTGCAATGTGCGATTCCCCGGCTCGTCAATGATAAGCTGGCGATCCAGATCGTTGACCACATATGCCTCGCAGCCGAAGATCACCTTGAAGTCCTTGTCCTTGAACCCACGCCATGCGTTCATCGCATCCGGAAATGCCTGTGCGATACCGTGGTCGGTGATGGCAATCGCCGGATGCCCCCATTCGTGGGCACGCTCCACCAGCTTGGCACAGGGCGTGACAGCATCCATCTGAGACATATTGGTATGGCAATGCAGCTCCACACGCTTTACCGGTGCGTTGTCCATCTTCCGCTTCCGCTTGACCATGACAATGGAGTCCGGTTTCAGCACGTCCTCCCGGGCGAATGAGTCGTAATCGATGCGTCCCAGCACCAGGAGGGTGCTGCCCTTTTTGATGTCCCCCAGCGGCAGCTTGGAAAGATTTTCGGTGGAGTCAAAAAGCTTCATCAGTACGGAGTATGTGCCGTCTGTGATTTGGAACGTCATAACAGTGCGTTCCCCACGCACCTCACGGGATTCCATGGCAAAGACATCGCCCATCACTACGACACGCTGACCCTGCACCTCCACTGCCTCCCGAATAGGCATGGGCACGTCCCGAATCTGCCGTCCCTTGATGAGGACAGCACTGTCCGGCACAATGCCGGAGATGCTCTCGTTCATGGCAACACTCTGCGCCACAGGTTTAGGTGCCTTGGCAGCTGCACCGCCTGTAGCGGGAGCGGCTGCGGACTGCTGGAACTGGGCGTCGTGCTTGGGCAGCGCCTGCTCCGCCTTGTCGATGATTGCCTGAAACTCCTCTTCTGTCACGCTGGCAGCGCCGTGAAACACCACGTGGAATCTGCGGGAGAACATCTGTTCCAGCATACCGGAAAAATAATCCGCCACATGGTACTTCTCCAGAATGTCGTATCCGCCGTTGTGCAGGGTAATGTGCAGCGTGTCCTCGTCCATAGAAACATCAGCATCATTGATAAAGCCGTTGACCACGGTCATCTCCCGTTTGAGAAAGACCACCAGATCGGCAAAGTACTCCAGCGAGAAAAGCTCCGGTGCAAATCGGGGATGCAGCCGTACCGAGTGAATCTCCAGCCGAATTTCCAGCTCGTGCTCCAATGCCAGCAGATCCTGCGCCAGCACCAGATGCGGGAAATGCACATAAAACGAAATTTTCGTCAAATTCTCCGAATATGTCATGCGCTGCAAGATACCGTCCTGTAGCGAATCCGGCAGCACCGGCACATACTCTTCCAAAAATGCCGCAAAATTCAACTCCATTTTTTCAACTCCTAAAGCTTTTCAATTTCTGCCAGCAGCTCCGGCACGATCTCCTCTTCTGCCACTTTTCGCAGCACCGTCCCCTTGCGGAACAGCACGGCGCAGCCATCCCCGCCGGCAATGCCGATATCGGCTTCCCGTGCCTCGCCGGGGCCGTTGACGACGCAACCCATGACAGCGACCTTGATGTCCTTTTCCACATGTTCCAGCGCTGCTTCCACTTCCTTGGCGGTCTTGACCAGATCAATTCGGGTTCTGCCGCAGGTGGGACAGGACACGATCTGCGGCCCGCCACGCTTTCCGATACACTTGAGGATGTCCTGCGCTGCCTTGATCTCCCGCACCGGATCCTCTGTGAGGGAGACACGAATGGTTTCGCCAATGCCGTCATGCAGCAGCGTTCCGATGCCGATGGCGGACTTGATGAGTCCCATGCGCTCTGTGCCGGCCTCCGTCACACCGAGGTGCAGCGGATAATGACACTGCTGCGCACAAAGACGGTACGCCTCGATCATGGTATTGACATCCGAGGACTTCATAGAAATTACAATGTCATTGAAGTCGCACGCCTCCAGCATCCGCACGTGACCCATAGCGCTCTCCACCAGCGCCTCCGCTGTGGGTGCGCCGTACTTCGCCAGAATCTCCTTTTCCAGCGAGCCGGAGTTGACGCCGATGCGAATGGGAATCTTCCGTGCCTGACATGCCTTTACCACAGCACGCACCCGCTCCATGCTCCCGATGTTTCCGGGATTGATGCGAATCTTATCAATTCCGGCAGCTGCTGCTTCCAGCGCCAGCCGATAGTCGAAGTGGATGTCTGCCACCAGCGGAATAGAGATCTTCTCCTTGATGGCGGGAATCAGCGCAATGGCGGATTTGTCCGGAATTGCCGCACGCACGATCTCGCACCCCGCCTGTTCCAGTGCTACTGCCTGCGCCACGCTTCCGGCGATATCGTCAGAGCGTGTGTTCAGCATGGACTGGATATAGATATGTTTCCCGTCCAGCGTGCAGCTGCCGACGGAAACCGGTTTTACATTTCTCATGGTTCTTCTCCTCCTCATCGGAAAAAGCGTGTGATATCCTGCACCGTTACCAGAATCATCAGCAGGAACAGCGCTGCCATACCGATCAGATGCACCATTGCCTCACGGTTTTTGGGCACGGGCTTCCGGCGAATCGCCTCGATCAGCAAAAAGACAAACCGGCTGCCGTCCAGTCCGGGGATGGGCAGCAGATTGAACACACCCACGTTTACCGTAATGAAAATGGTCAGGTTCATTACCGACTGCACCCGTTCCAACAGATTCTCGCCGCTGGATGCCGCCTGTTCGATGACGCTCACTGTACCCACCGGACCGGAAAGGTCTTGCAGGCTATATTTTCCGCTGATCAGCTCCACCAGCGACATCCAGATCAGTTTCGCTGTGGCTGCCGTATCCTTGGCAGCGTAGGTGACGACGTTCACAGGATTTTTGGACTTGCCCTCCACGGCAAAGTCCAGCAGTCCGTCTGTGTTGTCGTTGTGGAATTTCACGTTCTCGACGACCACACGTGCCCCGTCACGTTTTACCGTCACATCGTAGGAATCGGTCTCCGTGGTCTGTAACTTATAGATCAGATCGGTGGCGGAAAGAATGTGGCTGCCGTCAATGGCGATGATCTTGTCGCCCACCCGCAAGCCGGAGCGCTCGCTCTCGGAAGCGGTGACTGTTTCGCCGGCGGAGTTTGTCGTTTCCGCAAACCTCGCAATCACTGTGGACGGAATTTTCGTGGAGGTGCACAGCAGAACCGCGATCAGCACAAAGCCCAGCACCAGATTCATAAACGCTCCGGCAAGTACCACCAGCATTCTGCGCCAGACTGCCTTTTTTTCGAATGCGTTGGGATTTTCGCTGGACTGATCCTCCCCCTCCATGGAGCAGAATCCGCCGATGGGGAACAAACGAAGGGAATACGTTGTCTCCCCTTTCCGAAAGTGCAGGAGCTTCGGTCCCATACCGATGGCGAACTCGTTGACCTGAATATGGTTCAGCTTCGCCACGATAAAATGTCCGAACTCATGAATCCCAATAATCAACCCGAAAATGAGAATCGCAATCAAAAGCGTTACAATATGCTGCATGGCTGGTGTCCTTTCTTATTTCGAAATGGCACTGCGGACAAACTCCCGTGCCTTGGTGTCGGCTGCAATCACATCCTCGTAACAAGTGATCTCCGTTTTCTCGATGGACTCCATGGCACGCTGCGAAAGTGCGCCGATGTCCAGAAATCCGATCTTCCCCGCCAGAAATGCTGCAACTGCCACTTCGTTGGCACCGTTGACAATACACGGCGCCGTTCCCCCGGCGGTAATTGCGGCGATGGCTGTCTTCAGACAGGTGAATGTCTCCGGATCCGGCTTCTCAAAGGTGAGCGTGCTATAATCCGTCAGGGACAGTCGTTTGGTGGGACAGGGCATCCGTTCCGGATACAGCAGGGCGTACTGAATGGGAATCTTCATATCCGGTACGCCAAGCTGGGCGATGACAGAGCAGTCCTGATACTCCACGGCGGAGTGCACCACGCTCTGACGGTGCACCACGATCTCGATCTGATCCGGTGTCAGGTCGAAGAGCCACTTCGCCTCGATAAACTCCAGCCCCTTGTTCATCAGGGTGGCAGAGTCAATGGTGATCTTATTGCCCATGCTCCAGTTGGGGTGGTTCAGAGCGTCGGCAACGGTGACGTTCGCCAGCTCCTCCCGTGTCCTGCCAAAGAACGGCCCGCCGGAGGCTGTCAGAATAATCTTATGCAGCTGTTCCCGCCGATTGCCCTGCAGGCACTGAAAAATTGCGGAGTGCTCGCTGTCCACGGGGTAAATGGCAACGCCTTTTTTCGCCGCCTGTTCCATGACTAGCGAACCGCCGGCGACCAGTGTTTCCTTATTTGCCAGCGCAATATCCAATCCGGCGGAAATCGCCGTCAGCGTGGGAAGGAGTCCCACCATACCAACTACGGCATTCACCAGAATATCCGCATGGGTGTCGCCGGCGATCTCGCACAGCCCCTCCATTCCGCAGAGCACCTGCACCGGAAGATCTGCCAGCTGTTCCTGTAGCTTAGCGTACTGTCCCTCCTCGTAGATGCAGACCTTTTTCGGGCGGAACTGCCGCACCTGCTGTTCCAGCAGCCTGATGTTATGATGGGCAGCAAGGGCATAGACGCCCATGCCGTGTGCCTGTGCCACTTCCAGCGTCTGTGTTCCAATGGAACCTGTGGAGCCGAGAATGGAAATCTGTTTCTTCTCCATATGTCAAAATTCCTTTCCGCTTGGCAGACGTACTGCCTTCCTTCCAGCGTACAGTACAACACACGATGCAGAAAAGCTTCTCATTCTGATCTGCCTCTACATCGTGTGTTTCTAAAAAGCTTGCCTTATATTTTGTCATGCGACAGGCTGATTCATCCTCAATAAAAAATGGGGTACAGGCATTCCAGCGCATAGAATGCGGGAATGGTGAACAGCACGCTGTCAAACCGATCCATCACACCACCGTGACCGGGCATGATGTTGCCAAAGTCTTTCAGTCCCTGCTGCCGCTTCAGCACCGAGGCACTCAGGTCGCCCAGCACGCTGATGACAGCGCAGAGAACGGCAGCGAATGCCAGCCAGAGATAGTGGACGTGTGCGCCGGTAATCAGGTGGCAGATCAGGGCGAAAACGATCATTACCGCAATATCGGCAATAATGCCGCCGAAAAATCCCTCCACGGTTTTTTTCGGGCTGATCTCCGGACAGAGCTTGTGCTTGCCCAGAAATGTTCCGGAAAAGTATGCGCCGGTATCCGAGATCCATGCCGAACAGAGCGCCAGGATCACGCACGCCAAGCCATAGGCGCTTCCGTGGAGCAGCGAGATCAGCATGTCAAAGGATGCCGTCACCAAAAGGCTCACCACTGCCACAAAGAGTACCTCCTGACAGCGCACGTGCTTGTGCAGCAGCACCATTTCCAGGAACATCGCCATGACGCACAGGAATGCGATTCCCGTCATGGCAGAAGCGTTGCCGTAGTAACAGAGAAACGGCATCACTGCGCCGTAGAGCATACCGGCACCCACGGAAATGCGGCAGTGCAGGCATTTTCCTGCCCGGCACAGTTCAAACAGGGCGATGCAGGTCAGCGCTGCAATGGCAAGAGGGAATACAAAAGTCTTGTGCAGCAGCAGAATCAGAACTGCCAGAATACCACCCACCACGCCAGAAATAATACGAACTTTCATGGTTTAAACGCCTCCGAATCGTCTTCCCCGTGTGGAAAAATCGACAAGAGCTTTGTTCAGTTCCTCCCGATTAAAATCCGGCCAAAGGACATTGGTGAAATAGTACTCCGCATAGGCACACTGCCAGATCAGGAAGTTGGAGAGCCGCAGCTCACCGCTGGGACGAATCAGCAGATCCACATCCGGCAGCCCAGCCGTATAGAGATGGTCTGCGATGGTCTGTTCGGTGATGTCCGCTACCTCCAGCTTGCCGTTCTTCACTTCCTGTGCGATCAGCTGCGCCGCATGCTTCAGCTCATCCCGTCCGCCATAATTGATGGCGAGGATCAGGTTCATCTTGTCATACTTGGCGGAATCCTGTTCCAGTTCCACCATGCGCTTGGCGATTCGCTCCGGCAGGCGGCTTTTATCTCCAATGAAAATCATACGAACTTCCTGTTCCAGGTATTCGTCACAGTCATTCAGATATTCCCACAGCAGATTCATGATCGCATCCACTTCTTCCTGCGGTCGCTTCCAGTTTTCGGTGGAGAACACGTAGAAAGAGATGTTGCGGATGCCAATGGAGCGACAGTACCGTGTGATATCGTGGAAATTTTTTGCGCCCTCCCGATGGCCGAACTTACGGGGCATCCCACGCTTGGTTGCCCAGCGGCCATTGCCATCCATAATAAAGCCGATATGCTGCGGCAGATTCTCCGGCAGTCCGGCAGCGGTAGTTTTCGGGGGGGACTTTTTCAAAAATGGCAGCGCCATTTCGATCAGCTCCTATCTCGTCAGATGCTCATGATTTCCTTTTCCTTCTCGGAAACCAGCTGGTCTACGGAAGCGCAGTACTTATCGGTCAGATTCTGGATCTTCTTCTCGCCATCCTTGACCTCATCCTCGGTCAGCTCCGAAGCCTTCTTCTTTGCCTTCAGCTTTTCGATGGAGTCCCGGCGCACGTTGCGGACAGCGACCTTTGCCTCTTCTCCCAGTTTCTTGATGCTCTTGCAGAGTTCCTTTCTGCGGTCCTCTGTGGGCTGCGGAAATGCCAGACGCAGCACCTTGCCGTCGTTGGTCGGCGTAATACCGATGTCCGAAGCCAGAATTGCCTTTTCGATTGCCTTCAGGGTCGAAGCGTCCCACGGCTGGATCACCAGAATGCGAGCCTCCGAAACGGAAACAGCTGCCATCTGCTGGATGGGGGTGGGCACGCCATAGTAATCTACCACAACCGGCTCCAGAACTGCCGGATTGGCACGGCCTGCACGAATGGTGGTGAACTCGTGCTCCAGACGCGCAACAGACTTCTTCATCTTATCTTCAGTTTCATTCAGTAATGCTTTCATTTCTTTTTCCTCTCTTTTGAACGGTTTTTAAAGGGCTTATTCGGCAACGACAGTTCCGATTTCCTTGCCCATCACTGCATCGTAAATATTTTCCGGACGGCTCAGATCGAATACCAGCATGGGCATTTCATTATCCCGGCACATGGAGGCAGCGGTGCTGTCCATGACCTGAAGAGCGCTGTTGAGCACGTCGCTGAATGTCAGGCGGGTATAGCGCACAGCGTCGTCGAATTTATGGGGATCCTTGTCATATACGCCGTCCACCATGGTTGCTTTCAGCAGGATGTCTGCTTCGATCTCCACGGCACGCAGGGTTGCCGCCGTATCGGTGGAGAAAAACGGACTTCCCGTGCCACAGCCAAAGATGACGACTCTTCCCTTTTTCAGGTGAGAGATCGCACGGTTGCGGATGTATGGCTCTGCGATCTGCTGCATGCTGATGGCAGTCTGCACACGAACCTCCAGTCCCAGCGATTCCAGCACATCAGCCACTGCCAGTGCATTCATTGTGGTTGCAAGCATTCCAATGTGGTCTGCACGTGTTCTGTCCATATTCTGACTTGAGCGTCCACGCCAGAAGTTTCCGCCTCCTACGACGATACCGATTTGCACACCGGCATCCACACAATGCTTGATGCTCTCGCAGATCGGACGAATCGTATCCATGTCCAAACCGGTCTTTTTCGGGCCGGCAAGAGCCTCACCGCTCAACTTCAGAAGTACACGCTTGTATTTTGGTTCCATGCTTCCAATTCCTTTCCTACGTTCTCGTTCCAGATGATTCTCCGTCCGAATGCAGCGCTGCTTTCGGACGCACAAATCTCCTGCTTTTATTTTACACTATTTTTCACGAAATGTAAAGCCATTTCCGGGAAAAAATCAAAAAAAGAGCATGACACTCGCCATGCTCCCATTTTTGTTTCTGATTTTCGGCAGAAAGATTTACTTGATCATGCTTGCAATTTCTTCTGCAAAGTTGTCTGCCTTCTTCTCGATGCCCTCGCCGCGCTCGAAACGAACGAATTCAGCGATTGCGATAGAGGTGCCAGCTGCCTTGGCAACGCTTGCCACATGCTCCTGAACGGAAACCTTCGGCTCCTTCACGAAAGGCTGCTCCAGCAGGCAGTTCTCTTCGTAGTACTTGCCAACCTTACCAGCTGCGATCTTTTCCTTAACCTGATCCGGCTTGCTTGCCATCTTCGGGTCTTCTGCCATCTGTGCCAGAACGATCTTCTTCTCTTCGTCCAGAACAGAAGCCGGAACATCTTCACGCTTCAGGTACGGCGGGTTCATTGCTGCAACCTGCAGTGCGCAGTCCTTAGCAACGGTCAGAACTTCCGGAGTTGCGCCAGCCGGAGACTCTGCACGAACCATAACGCCGATCTTTCCGCCGCCGTGGATATACGGTACCAGAATGCCTTCCAGACGAACGAAACGACGGATCTGCAGGTTCTCACGAATCTTCAGGAACAGTTCCTGCAGTGCTTCGTCAACAGTCATTGTGCCGCCGGCAACGGTAGTAGCCTTCAGAGCCTCTACGTCAGCCGGATTCTTCTCAATGATGGTATCTGCAACCAGATTCACAAATGTCTTGAATTCGTCAGTATTTGCAACGAAGTCTGTTTCGGAGTTTACCTCGACAACGCAGCCTACGGTATTGTCTGCATTTACCTTTGCAACAACCATACCCTCTGCTGCAACACGGCCAGCCTTCTTCGCCTGTGTTGCCAGACCCTTTTCACGCAGCAGCTCAATTGCCTTCTCTACGTTGCCGTCTGCTTCGGTCAGAGCCTTTTTGCAGTCCATCATGCCAACACCGGTGGACTTACGCAGTTCGTTAACATCTTTTGCTGTAAAATTAGCCATTGGATGATTCCTCCCTAGAATTTTCTTTCTTTCAGAAAAACCGAATATGCCATGACAAGCACTACATATTCGGTCACATTTTCTGTCTTAATGTGTCCGCAGAATCTGCGAACCTTATTCAGCTGCCTCTTCTGCAGCTGCTGCGTCTGCCTCAGCAGCTTCTGCTGCTTCTGCATCTGCGCCCTGACGGCCCTCGATGATTGCATCAGCCATAACGCCAGCGATCAGCTTTACGGCACGGATTGCGTCATCGTTACCCGGAATTACATAATCGATCTCATCCGGATCGCAGTTGGTGTCTACGATTGCAATGATCGGAATGTTCAGCTTCTTTGCCTCAGCAACAGCGATGCGCTCCTTGCGGGGGTCAACGATGAACAGAGCGCCCGGCAGCTTCTTCATATCCTTGATACCGCCCAGGAACTTCTCCAGCTTTTCGATTTCCAGCTGCAGCTTGCCGACTTCCTTCTTCGGCAGCAGATCGAATGTGCCGTCAGTCTCCATCTCATGGAGCTGTTCCAGACGCTTGATTCTTCTCTGAATTGTGGTGAAGTTGGTCATCATACCGCCCAGCCAACGTGCATTTACATAGTACGCACCGGCACGGGTAGCCTCTTCCTTGATGGAATCGCCAGCCTGCTTCTTTGTGCCGACAAACAGAACGGACTCGCCCTGTGCTGCCAGATCACGAACGAACATGTAAGCTTCGTCCAGCTTCTTTACGGTCTTCTGCAGATCGATAATATAGATACCGTTCCGCTCGGTGAAAATGTACGGAGCCATTTTCGGGTTCCATCTTCTGGTCTGATGACCAAAGTGTACGCCAGCTTCCAAGAGCTGCTTCATTGATACTACGCCCATTGTGTAGTCCTCCTAAATAAAATGGTTTTGCTTCCTCCGCCGCCCTTATCGAACCTACAACTCCTCCAGATTTCGGAAAAGCACCCGCAGATTCCAAGGCAGGCGTGCGAACTGCCTTTTTATTATACCAAAACCGACGGACTTGGTCAAGTTTTGCAGTGTAGATTTTTTGGATGCTCACGGCTTAATTTTTGTGCATTTTGTATACATTCCCGCAGTTCCCAGCTCCACCAGAATCACATCCCTGCCGATCAGACGAATCTGCCGGAATCCGATGACGCAGTTATCCCGCGATCCGAACAGCCCCAGCAGGCGTGGTCTGCCGTAGAGAATGAGCGCAGTGACGGCTGCGGTTTCCGCATCTACCTCCAGATCGTCCACACGCCCCAGATTCTCCCCGTCCACCACGTTGATCACATCTTTGCTGCGCAGTTCCTCCAGCGTACAAACCATTGCATTTTCACCTCAAAGCTAGTTTATGCAAATTTGGCGAAAACTTTCACGAAAAAACAGCAAAAAGTATGGTTGCAACCAGATCGATTCCGAATACTGCTGCTGCAATGCCGCTCACCCATGCCAGCACTTTTTCCGACATCCGGCCTGTGATTTTAGCAAACAGCGGCCGCAGCAAATACAAAAACAGGACACCGCCGATTCCAAACCGCATTGACGGAGAAAGTGCAATTCTGGCCTGGAAATTCCACGCATAATCAGCATAAGTCTGCCACGGCCAGCTGCCGGTTGTCCATTCCAGCAGGTAGCTGGCGATCAGTTCGATTCCAGTGGCCACAGCGCCGCATCCCAGGAAAATTAAAATCGGACGCATCCAGCGAACGCTCCAGCGCATGGGCATCTGTACAAATTTTCCAAAACAGATGAGAAAAGCCAGCATCCCTACACCGTAAACAGGACAATACGGGCCAAACAGCACGCCCCGGTTATGGAATCCCCAGTGATACACAACCACTTCCAGAAAGACCTCATAGCACCACCCAATGACTGCGGCCATCATGAAATAGAGAAACAGCCGCTGTACGGTTTGCAGTTTTTTTCCTTTTGTTTTTGTTTCCATCCTCATCTTCTCCCTTCGCGCATTTTATCGCATATTTTAGAGCTCGTGTTCATAGGCGTCTATCTACGTCTTTTCGGCAAATTTTGTTGCATACTGCGTTAAAAATTCTTGCCATACGAAAGTATGCCTGCAAATTTTTGCCTTGTCTGCAAAAAAATTTGCTCGAAAATCCGCATATATTTCCTACGAACACAAGCTCTTAAAAAAAGCAGGCGTTTAAGATGATGAGAAACGCCTGCTTTTCACATTGATATGGATTGTAAGGTACGATTACTTCTTCTCTGCAAATGCTTTCTTTGCCACTGCGGCAATGTTGTCTGCGCACAAACCGAACTTCTTCAGCAGTTCTACTGCCGGACCGGAGTAACCGAATTCGTCGTTGACACCAATGCGAACCACCGGTACCGGACAGCAGGATGTCACAGCTTCTGCCACAGCGCCGCCCAGACCGCCGATGATGCTGTGTTCTTCTACAGTTACCAGCAGACCGGTTTCCGATGCTGCCTGACAGATCAGCTCTTCATCCAGCGGCTTGATGGTATGGATGTTCAGCACACGTGCGTGAATGCCCTCGGCCTCCAGCAGTTCCGCAGCCTTGAGGGACTCGGAAACCATCAGACCGGTGGCAACCAGTGTCAGATCGCTGCCCTCCCGCAGGGTGATTCCCTTGCCGATGGTGAACTGATAGGTTGCCGGATCGTTGAAGATCGGCGCTGCCAGTCTGCCGAAGCGCAGGTAAACCGGACCCTCGTACCGGATGGCTGCTTCTACAGCTGCCTTTGCCTCCACATCGTCTGCCGGATTGAGAATGGTCATGCCCGGAATGGTGCGCATCAGTGCGATATCCTCGTTGCACTGATGGGTTGCACCATCCTCGCCCACGGAGATTCCCGCATGGGTCGCACCGATCTTGACGTTCAGGTGGGGATAGCCAATGGAGTTGCGGACGATCTCGTAAGCTCTTCCGGCGGCAAACATGGCAAATGTGCTGGCGAACGGGATTTTTCCGGAGGCTGCCAGACCAGCTGCAACGCCCATCATATTTGCCTCGGCGATACCGCAGTCAAAGAACCGCTCCGGATATGCCTTCTTAAAGATTCCGGTCTTGGTTGCGGCAGCCAGATCGGCGTCCAGAACCACCAGTTCCGGATACTTCTCAGCGAGATCCCGAAGTGCTTCGCCGTAGCTCTCTCTTGTTGCTTTCTTCTGCATCTCTGCCATTGTTTAACCCTCCAGTTCCTTCAGCTGTGCTGTGAGTTCAGCCATTGCCTGTACGTATTCCGCATCGTTGGGAGACTTGCCGTGCCAGCCGACCTGATTTTCCATAAAGGAAACGCCCTTGCCCTTGACACTCTTCTGAATGATGGCAACCGGCTTGCCGACGATGGTTTCTGCCTCCTGCATTGCTGCCTCGATAGAATCGAAATCGTGGGCATCCATGCGGATCACGTGCCAGCCGAATGCCTCAAACTTCTCCGGAATCGGTTCCGGCGAGCAGACATCGCTCAGCTTGCCGTCGATCTGCAGGCCGTTGTTGTCCACGATGGCAACCAGAGAATCCAGCCGGTACTGTGCTGCGAACATTGCAGCCTCCCAGACCTGACCCTCTTCGATCTCGCCGTCACCCAGAATGGTGTAAACCCGATAGGGTGCGTTGTCGATCTTGGCAGCCAGCGCCATACCGCACGCTGCGGAGATGCCCTGTCCCAGAGAGCCGCTAGACATGTCCACACCGGGAATGTGGATACACGGATGTCCCTGCAGCATTGCACCGATGTGGCGCAGGGATTTCAGCTCCTCCTTGTCAAAGAAACCGCGCTCTGCCAGCGTTGCATACAGTGCCGGTGCGCAGTGTCCCTTGGAGAGGACAAAACGATCTCGATCCGGCATCTCCGGATTCTTCGGATCTACATGCATTTTTGCAAAATACAGATAAGTCAGCGTGTCACTGATGGAAAGAGAGCCGCCCGGATGGCCGGATTTTGCGTGATAAGTGCCCTCGATGACACCCATTCTCACACGGCAGGCAATCGCCTGCAGTTGCTTTTTGGTCATTTCATCCATTCTAGGAACCTCCAATTTGTTGGATATGCAACCTGTTTACAGGTCAGTCATAATACGTGCGATCAGCTCAGCAATCGCATGAGTCTCACACGACTGCGTCAGCTGGATGTTCGCAACTTCTTTCACACACGGCTGTGCGTTAGACGGACACGCCCCGATGTCAGCGACACAGAGCATCTCCAAATCGTTGTCAAAATCGCCTGCCGCCACGATCCGGAATTCCTCCATGTGGCACAAGCGCCGGTATTTCCGGAGGGCGCTGCCCTTGGTCACGCCCTTTGGCAGCATCTCATAGAAGCGTGCCTCGGACTGCATAAAATCAGCCTGTTCCTGCCAGCCCTGCCCCTGAATAAATGCCGTCAATTCCGGCATGCGCTCCGGCGCAATGGCAAACAGCACCTTGAGCCATTCCCCGCGGGGAATCTCTTCCAGCGGCAGCAGAACCGGCTCTACCCGACAGATCTCCAGATGTTCCCGCTCGTACTCCGTCATCCGCGGCACATAGGTGCCGTCTGCACGCAGAATCTCTGCAGAAACCTCCGGAAATGCCTCCAGCACCTGCCGGGTCATCTGAAATGCAGCCTCTGCCGGCAGGGACTCCGTGTCCAGCATCGTTCCGGAAAGCGGATCATAAATGCCGGCGCCGTTGAACAGGATCACCGGAACATCCGCCTGCACCCGATCCAGATAGCGCTGCGCCGCCTGCAGGGTGCGTCCGGTCGCAATGGCAAACTTTCCGCCCTGCTGCCGAAACTGCCGGATTGCCTCCAGCTCCTCCGGCAGGATCTCTTTTGTGGACGGCAGCAATGTGCCGTCCAGATCTGTCATCAGCAACGTGGTATCCAATCGTTTCATACAACAGCACTCCTTTTTTCCTCAGGTGCGAAGCTGCCGCAGCACCCGCCGGAAATAGTCGGGAAGCGGGCTTTCGAATTCCAGATACTGCCCCGTTGTAGGGTGGACAAATCCGATTTTCGCTGCATGCAGACACTGTCCCTCCAGCCCCGGGTAAGGCTTTCCGTAGACGTCATCCCCCAGCACCGGATGCCCCAGATACGCCAGATGCACCCGAATCTGATGGGTGCGTCCGGTTTCCAGCCGCAGCCGCAGATGGGTTGCCTTTTGGTACGCCAAAATCGTTTCGTAGTGCGTCACCGCCCGCTTGGAATTCTTTTGGGTCACGCACATTTTCTTTCGATCCACCGGATGCCTGCCGATAGGGGCATCAATAGTGCCCGACGGCTCCCGAAAGCGTCCCACCGCCACTGCCTGATACTCCCGTGTGAACGAGTGCGCCTGAATCTGTGCAGATAGGGAATGGTGTGCTGCATCGGTTTTCGCCACCATCAGCAGCCCGCTGGTGTTGCGGTCGATGCGGTGAACGATGCCGGGACGAATAACACCGTTGATGCCGGAGAGCTGGTCACCGCAGTGATACAGCAGCGCATGCACCAGCGTTCCGGTGGCATGGCCGGGTGCGGGGTGCACCACCATGCCCTTGGGTTTATTCACCACCAGCAGGTCGGCGTCCTCATAGACGATATCCAGCGGAATGTTCTCCGGTTCCAGCGTCAGCGGCTCCGGTTCCGGCAGGGTGATCTCGATGACATCGCCGCCACGCTGGCGGTAGTTTTTGGGAACCGGCGTTCCGTTCACCAGCACCGCCTGCTGTTCCATGCGCAATTGCACTGCCGAACGTGTCATTTGCAGATCACGCTCCGGTGCGGCAAGCCACTTGTCCAGACGTTCGCCGGCGAACTCCTCCGGTACCGTAAAAGTTACATGTTCAGGCATTCTTCGACTCCTGTTTTTCCGCTGGTTTCTGCCGGCGCTCGCCGAACAGCAGATACCACGCCAGCAGCACAACACCGACGACCACGCAGCAATCCGCAAAGTTGAACACGGCAAAGTGAAACAGCTTCACATCCAGATAGTCCACCACCAGACCGTCCCGAAAAATCCGGTCGATCAGGTTGCCGATGCCGCCGCCAATGATCAGTGTCAGGCTTGCTGTCAGCAGCTTGGATTTCCGGTACTCCCGAATCAGATAGATCAGACACACCACCATCATCAGGGAGGTAAAGACGATCAGCAGCCAGCGCATGCCGGAAAAACTGCTGAACACAGCGCCGTCATTTTCCAGATAGCGAAAGCCCAGAATCTGAAAATCACCGAAGTGCAGAAACGGCTTTTCGCCTACCGGCTGGAGCTGCGTTACCGCCCAGTATTTAATGAGCTGGTCTGCGCCGGCGAGCAGAAGAATCCCCAGCAAAGAAGCAATCAGCACTCGCTGCTCCTCCTATCGCTTAGGACTGTGCGATCACTGCGGCGCAGCGTGCGCACAGTGTCGGGTGCTCTGCGTTTGTGCCGACGCTCTTGAGGTACATCCAGCAGCGCTCACACTTGCCGCCCTCTGCACGGGTGACAGTATAAGCGGTCTCGCCGCTCTCTGCCTTTTCCACATGCACTTCCGAAACGATGAGCACCTTTGCCAGCACATCTACCGCAGCAGACAGAGTCTCGTACTGCTTTTCGTCGGCAACAGCGATGGTCACGCATGCCTCCAGAGACTTGCCGATCAGCTTCTCGTTGCGCTTTTCTTCCAGCACCTTGTTTGCTTCCAGACGGGTCTGATAGATCAGATTCCACTTTTCCAGGAATGCCTCACCCTCAGAAATGCCGCTGGTCTTGGGCATCTCATTGAGGAACACGCTCTGTGCATCGTCGGAAGCTGCGTGGGGCAGATAAGACCAGATCTCTTCTGCAGTAAAGGAGAGGATCGGTGCGATCAGACGGGTGATTGCGCTGAGAATACGGTACATGGTGGTCTGTGCAGCACGGCGCTCCAGCGAATCCTCCTTCTCGCAGTACAGGCGATCCTTGATGATGTCCAGATAGAAGTTGGACAGATCGGTGGTGCAGAAGTTGTGGATGGCATGGAATACGATGTGGAAATCGAATGCCTCATAGCCCTCGTGTACCTTTTCGATGACACGATCCAACCGCATCAGTGCCCAGCGATCCAGTTCCAGCAGCTGGTCATCTGCCACGCTGTCACGATCCGGATGGAAGCCATCGCCGTTGCCCAGATTGCCCAGAATGAATCTTGCGGTATTCCGGATCTTCTTGTAGGCATCGGAGAGCTGTCCCAGAATTGCCTTCGAGATGCGGATATCCGAATGGTAATCCGAAGAAGCGACCCACAGGCGGAGGATATCTGCGCCGTACTGCTTGACGATCTCATCCGGCATGATGCCATTGCCCAGCGACTTGGACATCTTGCGTCCCTCACCGTCAACGACCCAGCCGTGGGTGCAGACTGCCTTGTACGGTGCGCTGCCCTTGTAAACCACAGAGGTCAGCAGAGAGGACTGGAACCAGCCGCGATACTGGTCGGCGCCCTCCAGATACAGATCAGCCGGCCACTGCAGGCAATCGTACTGTTCCATGACAGCAGTGTGGGAAACACCGCTGTCGAACCAGACGTCCATGATGTCATATTCCTTGGTGAACTCCTTACAGCCGCACTCGCACTGTACTTCCGGCGACAGGAATTCCGACAGATCCTTTGTCCACCAAGCATCAGCGCCCTCCTTGCGGAACAGAGCGGCGATGTCACGAATGGTGGTGTCGTTGACGATGGGCTTTTTGCAGGACTTGCAGTAGATGATCGGGATCGGTACGCCCCATGTTCTCTGACGGGAGATGCACCAGTCGCTGCGGTCACGAACCATGCCCTTAATGCGTTCTTCGCCCCACTCCGGAATCCACTTGACGGATTCGATTGCCTTGATTGCCTCATCCTTAAAGCCATTGACGGAACAGAACCACTGCTCGGTTGCACGGTAGATGATAGGCTTGTGGCAACGCCAGCAGTGTGGATACTGGTGGACGATCTTTTCGGTTGCCAGCATTGCGCCGACCTCGGTCAGCTTTGCAGCAATGGCACGGTTTGCCTCATCGGTATCCATGCCCTCGAACTCGCCTGCCTCCTTGGTCTGGCGTCCCTTGTCGTCTACGCAAACCAGAATGCCGATATCGTCGTAATTCTTGCAGACTTCAAAGTCCTCGACGCCGTAGCCCGGTGCAGTGTGTACGCAGCCGGTACCGCTTTCCAGTGTGACGTGGTCGCCCACGATGACCGGAGAAAGGCGATCGTACAGCGGGTGCTTGGTCTTCATGTGCTCCAGCTCACTGCCCATGAAAGTACCAACGGTCTCATATTCGGTGATGCCGGCAGCCTTCATGGTTGCGGAAACCAGCTCGGTTGCCATGCAGTAATATTCATCACCCACATGTACCAGTGTGTACTCATATGCCGGACCAACGCAGATTGCCAGGTTGCCCGGAATGGTCCAGGTAGTGGTTGTCCAGATGACGAAGTAGATCTGCTTCTTGTCGATGCCCAGCTTGGTGAACAGACCCTTGTCATCGGTTACCTGGAACTTGACATAGATGGAATAACACGGATCGTTCTCGTACTCAATCTCAGCTTCTGCCAGTGCGGTGTTACAGTCCGGACACCAGTAAACCGGCTTCAGTCCCTTGTACATATAGCCACGCTTTGCCATCTCGCCGAACACCTCGACCTGACGAGCCTCATACTCCGGCTTCAGGGTCAGATACGGATCGCAGTAATGTCCCAGGCTTCCCAGACGCTTGAACTGTGCCATCTGATTCTTGACATGCATCATGGCAAAATCACGGCAGTGCTTCCGCAGGTCAACCGGCGGAATTGCGCCATTTTCCACACCGATGGACTTCATTGCCTTCAGCTCGATAGGCAGTCCGTGGGTATCCCAGCCGGGTACGTAGGGAGCGCAGAAACCGTTCATGTTCTTGTACTTGATGATGAAATCCTTCAGCATCTTGTTCAGCGCTGTACCCAGATGAATCTCGCCGTTGGCATAGGGCGGGCCGTCGTGGAGAATGTAACGGGGCTTGCCCTCATTCTTGGCGATCATCTTTTCGTACAGATCCTCGGTCTCCCACTTTTGCAGAGTATCCGGCTCACGCTTGGGCAGGTTTCCACGCATGGGGAAATCTGTCTTGGGCAGATTTAAGGTTTTGTTATAATCCTGTGACATAGCTTGCTTCCGGCTCTTCCCGTCGGGAAAAGCCGCTCCTTTCCCTGAAATTAGTCTTTGTGTTCGGAATCCAGTGCACCGAGGTCGCCAAAACGGGAGTCATAAGCACCCTGAATGGTTTTGGCGGAGAACTGTGCGCCGGCAAAAGGATCTGCGGCTGCAGATGCTGCCGGTGCTGCGGCAGGGGCAGCATCCTCTGCGGTGCTGTCGTCTGCCGGAGCTTCTGCGGATACGCCGAATGTGGTATCATCCTCTTCCGGCATTGCGGAGAGCATGCTCAGATGTTCCTTGTACATGTCGAAAAGTGCCTTTTTGAAGTCAGCGACCTGCTTTCTGGCAGCGGCCAGCTTCTTGTGCTCCTCCTCGATCTCTGCCTCATTCTTTTCAATGAGGGCATCGTGCTGCACAGTCACCTCGTCCATCATTGCGTCCGCTTTCTGCTGCGCCTGCGCAATGATCTCATCGGCACGTGCGTTTGCCTCGGCAACAATGCGGTGACCTTCCTTCTGGGCGCCCAGAAGTGCATCCTTCAGTGCGTCCTCGTCCCGCATGTACTCCCGAACCTTATCCGCCAGTACCTGAATCTTGTTGTGGCTGTCGTCCAGCTCCTGCTGTGCGGCAGCGACCTCCTGTTCCAGGCGGTTCAGAAATTCATCAATGTCCTCCTGCTTATATCCAAAAGCAGCCTTTTCGAACCGAAGTTCGTGGATTTCACTTGCACTAATCATTTGGGATCTCCTCTCACTGATATTTTTGAATCGTAATATGATGTCTTCCCTTTCGGGTGAGTCCGCCGTCCTCTGCCAGCCGGAACTTTCCGTAGCCACGAATCGAGAACACATCTCCCACTTGCAGGGGTGCAGCAGGGGCATTGATCACTGCGTGACGGCAGGTCAGCCGGCCTTGTCGAATGAGCAGCACTGCTTTTTCCCGGCTCTGTTTCGTCACCAGAGCCGTAATTGCGTCCGCCCGCAGCGAGGCGACAGAACCTTCGATCAGGAGGTACGCCGTCTCCGCCGACAAGCAGACCGGATCATCTTCCGTCACGGTCACGCCGACACGTCCGATCTGATGCAGTTCCTGCAAAATCACAGAAGCTGCCGGAACACAGACAAAGACCTGCGCAATCCCATCGGCAATCAGAATATCTCCGACGGTCTCCCGTGCCAGATCGCATCCCATCAGTGCGCCCAGAAAGTCCCGATGTCCCGGGTTCTCTGCGCCACGCCAGCGGAATGTCAGACAGGTCAGCGGAAATTGCGGAAACTCCGGCACGCTCCACTCCGGCGCAAAGCCGAACATGACCCGTGCAGTTCCCTCCGTACCGCCCCAAGCGGTGCACGTCACACCGTTTGCAGCTGCAATACGCTCCGCCGCCTGAAGATCCTCCTGCGGGTAAAACGCCGAAAAATACGGCCGATTGTCCCGATCGGAGCGCCGTGCCAGATCATCCCAGTGCGCCTCTAACAGCTGCTGGGATTCCGGCACAGTCCTCCCCTTCCCCAGATACGACATATCGTGTTTATCTCCCCTTCTGTCCTCCGGAAATACTTGTGTTTAAACCAGACCGCTGTCCTGCAGCTCGCCGACGATGCTGTCGCCGTCAAAGCCCACATTCTGCGGAATAATGAGGAACGTCTGGTTTGCGATGGGGCGGATCCGGCCATGCATTGCATAAGCTGCGCCGACAACGAAGTCGATGATGCGGCGGATATCCGGTTCCTTGGCACCCTCCAGATTCAGAACGACCGTCTTATTCTGCATCAGGTAATCCACAACCTTCTTGGAGTCCGAGGTGTAGACGGACGCCTTCACCAGAACGACCTGAAACTGTGCGGTCGTCTTAATGGTGGTGTAGCGGTCGCCCTTTCCGCGGGACTCGTCAAAGGAAGATGCAGACGGCATAGAGCCAGAGGGTCTGCCATAGCTGCCGGGTGCGGTTCTGGGCGCTGCCTCTGCTGCCGGCTCCTCTGCCGGAGTGTCATTGGGAATTGTATCTCTGCCATCCTCTTCTTCAGGAATAAAAAAATTCTTAATACCATCGATAAAACTCATAATGTTCTCCATTCCCCGCACATATGATTAGTATCATCCCGCCGCCATTTGTGCGGATGCGGCAGGCTTTCATCTCGTCTTTTCAGAGAAAACAGATATCGCTAGATACTGAACTGACTCCTTAGGTATACTTTCTCGCACCAAACAGTGCGGAGCCGATCCGAACCATTGTCGATCCATAGCGGATTGCCGCAGCGTAATCGCCGGACATACCCATGGACAGGATCTTCATATCTATATTATCTAATTTTTTGGCGGAAATGTCAAGATAAAGTTCCTGCATTTCGCAAAGAAATTTTTCACTGCCGGCAGCCGGCGGAATTGCCATCAGACCTTGTACATGCACGTTGGACATCTGTCCGATTTGCAACAACAATTCCTCCAGTGCATCCGGCGAAACGCCGCTCTTGGAGGATTCCGCACCCACATTGACCTCGATCAGAATATTCTGCACCTTGCCGACTCTCGCCGCATGGCGGTCGATCTCCTGTGCCAGATGCAGGCTATCCACCGAGTGGATCAGCGCCATATCCTCAATGATATACTTGACCTTGTTGGTTTGCAGGTGCCCGATCATGTGCACCTCCGCTTCCGGCAGGTAAAGCTCCTTTTTGGAGAGGTATTCCTGTACCCGATTTTCTCCCAGCACATGAATACCGCAACCAATGGCGTGGTTTACCGCCTCCGGCGCAACCGTCTTGGTCACAGCCATGAATGTGATCTCATCGGCGGGCTTGCGGTACTTTGCTTTTGCCTCGCCGATCTCGTAAGCGATTCGCTTGTAATTTTCGTCGATATACTTAAAACTAGTTTCCATCTGCATCAATACCCTCCACGATAATCGAGTCATACTGGATCAGATATCCGTCCCCTGCGTTCAGGCTGGACAGGACATAATCCTTTCCCTCGTAGATGACATCCAGACGGCGGAACTCTACCTTTTCGCCGTCCAGCACATAGACACCACGGCAGTTCACAGTCTCCGTCTTTTCCTCGCCGGTTTTTTCGTCGGTGGTAGTTTCTTCCACATCCTTGAACCGGATCGCATTTCGGGGAACCTTGATCCCCTCATATTCGCCGCGGATCATTTCCACACGCTCCGTGCGGTTCTGCACGAAATCGGAGGTCATGGTCTCGCAGGAAACCACGGCGAGGACTTTGCCGTCCGTACCGGTGCTCCGCAGCTCCTGAATGGTTGCCGGTGCTTCTGCGCCGGTGGAAATCAGGCGGAGCGTCACGGAATCGCCGACCTGATACTTCAAATCGGTGTTGTCGATCACGCCCAGCATGTACCAGTCGTAATTGGAGACCGTCTTGCCGATCACGCCGTCTGCGGATGCATTAGAACCCTTGCTCGCCTCTTGAATGATATCGTTCAATTTTTCTGGTGTCATATCCGAAAGAGATTCTTCATTGAGCTGAGATTCAAAACCATCCACATGGCTGACAAAATACGCCGACGCATCGGAGACCACGTCTCCCACCGCCTGACTCTGGGACGCCTGCAGCGTCTGAATCTGCGCATTCAGGTCGGCGATCTGGCTGTCAAAAGAAATTGCGCCCTTGCTCACCACGATCTGGTACATGCTCAGTGCCTCCAGAAACTTCTGGCGGGATGCGGAAACGCTGCGCAGGTTCTCCTGTTCCCGACCCTTCACAATATCCTTATAATACTGTGTCGCCTGTCGGGAGAGGTCGGCGGGCTGCGCCTGTTCCAGGGTGCCGGGACTGGAAATGCGCTGGAGCGTGTCCAGCTTTTCCTGAAGCGTGTCGATCTGCTGCTTCTGTTCAATGGCGGACTCATCGGGATAAATTTCCGCAATGACGTCGCCCACGGCAACCTTTCCGCCGTCCGAGATCCGGTAGCTTACCGCACCGGTTCCGCTGTAGGTCAAGACGTTTTCGTCCCGCACATACACACCCTGAAAGACAACAGCTTCATCTGCGGTGGCACGAATCGCCGTTTCCGTTTCGTAGCTGGTATCCACAAAATGGTAGAAGATCGTTCCGAACGTCGCAAGCACCGATGCCGAGAGAAGTCCCAGCAGGACATTGGACATTTTGTTACTGGAAATAGAAGCCATTGTTCGTTTCATCACCTAGTTTCCGCATTCCCGCCGAATTGGATTCCGAGGGAAATCGCATGAGATTTTTGCAGTACAATGAGCCATTTTCCGCAAAGAGAGCCTGACTCAACTTATATTATAGCACAATAAATCGGAATTGGCTATTGTTTTTTTGCATTTTTCCAAAATTTCTTGTTTCTTGTCAAACTTGCTGAGAATTATCCACTGAATATCAGGATTTTTGCGAAACCACGTCAGTTGCCGTTTGGCGTACCGGCGGCTTTCCTGTTTGATTTTGTCGAGACATTCGCCGAGCGGCATGGTATTTTCGAAGTACGGAATCAGTTCCTTGTACCCGATAGCGTGGTAAGCCGTCCGGAGCGCCTCGTTCTGATAGACGGCATGTGCTTCTTCCACCATGCCCGCCCGCACCATCTCATCCACACGGCGGTCAATGCGGTCATAGAGCACCTGCCGATCCTCGTACATCAAACCGATCTGAAGAGAATGGTAAGGGCTGGGAATGATACGGCTTTCCGCCTTGCATGCGGTAAAGGTCTTTCCTGTGAGGGTGCAGACCTCCAGCGCCCGCACGACACGCACCAGATTATTTGGGTGAATGGCAGCCGCTGCCTCCGGATCCAGCTGTGCCAGCTTCTGATGCAGCGCCTCGTTGCCGTGCGCCGCAGCGTACTGCTGGAACTCCGCCCGCAGCCTGGCATCCTGCCGTGTGGGAGCGAGCTGGACGTTGGAGAGCAGCGAGGAGACGTACATGCCTGCTCCGCCCACCAGCACCGGCAGTTTCCCACGCCGATGGATGTCGGCGATCACCGGTTTTGCCAGTGCCAGATAATCCGCCACACTGAAATTCGCATCCATGGGAACGCAGCCGATGAGGTGGTGCGGAATCCCGCACATTTCCTCCGGCGTTGGTTTTGCCGTGGCGATGTCCAGTCCCTCGTAGATCTGCATGGAGTCGGCGGAGACTACTTCGCCGTGGTAGCACTGGGACAGCATCACGCCTGCCGCCGTTTTTCCGGAGGCAGTGGGGCCAACTACCGCCAGAACCGGGATTTTTGTTGCTTCTGTCATGGGCTATACCCTCCGCCGAAATTGTTTTTCCAAGTCGTATTTCCGGATGACGAACAGCACTGGTCTGCCGTGGGGACAATGGCGAATCGCCTCGTTGTCCCACACCTCCTGCGCCAGCTGCTGCAATTCCTCCAGCGTGCTGTGATCGCCGGAACGGATCGCCGACTTGCAGGCGATAGTGTGCAGCATATCCTGAAAGGTATGTACCTGCGGGTCGGATTTTCCAAGTGCCAGATTGTGGGCGATCTCCGTCACCACCTCGTCGATGTTCAGATCCAGCACAAAGGACGGCACTGCCTTTGCCCGCAGGCGTGGCGGATCACTGCAATCGAACTGGAATCCCATCGCCTCCAGCCGTTCCAGATTTTCCTGCACAGCAGAGAACTCGTCCATGGAGAGCAGCGTCTCGCTCTCCCGCAGCAGCATCTGGCTGGTCTGGCGGGATGCGCCGGATTTCAGGCGCTCGAAAATCACCCGCTCGTGGGCAGCGTGCTTGTCGAAGATCAGCAGACGGTCGTCCAGCTCCGCCAAAATATAGTTCTGGAAAATCTCACCGATGACACGCACCTTTTCCGGCGCTTCCGCCTTGGGCGGCGGAAGCTGTTCCGGCTCCGGACGGCGCTGGAACGCCTTGGCGCTCAGAAACTGGTAGGGCGATTCCTCTGCGTCAGGTGCAGCCGGCTGTGCCGGAACGGAAACCGGTTCCCGCCGGATGAGTTCCAGCGGCGGTTTCGGTTCCGGCTTTGATTCTGCCGGCATCCGCACGGTATAGGCAGCGGCTGCCGTGGCGAGCGGTGCCACCACCTGCCGTGAAGATTCTGCCGGCGCTGTCTTTGCAGGCAGTGCGGACTCCGGCGGGAGGAACACCTCCGGCTCCGGTTCTGCGGGCATTTCCGGAATCGCCGACACCGGTGCTGTCAGTTCCGGCAGCGTGGGCTGTGTGAACTGCTGCGGCTCCTCCACCAGCGCTGTCCAGTCTTTCTGGGGCACACGCTCCATCTGGAATTCATAGATCAGCCCGTTTTTCATGAGGGCGTTTTTCACCCCGAAATACAGGCTGTCCATGACCGCCTTTTCGTTGGAGAACCGCACCTCCGCCTTCGCAGGATGGATGTTCACGTCCACCTGTGAGGGTGGTACCGTCAGCATCAGCACACAGGTTGGGAACTTCCCCACCATGATGAGATTCTGATAGGCGTTTTCCAGCGCCACGCTGCACGCTCGTGAGCGCACATAACGGCCGTTGATGAAAAAGTTCTGGAACGTGCGGTTAGAGCGGGAGTAGAGCGGCTTTCCCACATAGCCGGTGACATGATTCATGCCGTCCTCATACTCCACCGGAATCATGTCGTGGGCAAACTCCTTGCCGCAGATGGCGTAGATCGCACCGTAGAGGTCGCCGCTGCCGTCGGTGCGGAACTCCGTCCGGTTGTCCCGAATCATGCGAAAGGCGATCTCCGGATGGGAGAGGGCGATCTTCTGCACGATCTGGCTGACGGCGTTCGCCTCGGTCACGTCACGCTTCATAAACTTCTGCCGCACCGGCACATTGAAAAACAAGTCCCGGATGATGAGCGTTGTTCCGTTCGGACAGCCGGTCTGTTCCAGCGTGCCCTCGCTGCTGCCGGCAATGGTATAGCTGGAACCGTAGGCATCGCTCTTTCGTTTGGTGAGCACCGTCACTTTTGCCACCGCCGCAATGGAGGCGAGCGCCTCGCCACGGAAGCCCAGCGTTCCGATCCGGTCCAAGTCCTCTTTGGTGGAAATCTTACTGGTGGCATGGCGGAGGAATGCCGTCGGGACATCCTCCGGTGCCATACCGCACCCATCGTCAACGATGCGCATGTAGGTCGTTCCGCCACGCTTGATCTCCACAGTGATGTGCGATGCGCCGGCATCAATGGCGTTTTCCACCAGTTCCTTGATGACAGAGGCAGGCCGTTCGATGACTTCGCCGGCAGCGATCAGCTCCGAAATTTCCTTTTGCAATACGGTAATATGCGGCATGACAAACACCTTCTTTCTAAGCGGCATCCGCCGCAGTTCCGTTAAGACAGCATCTCTGTCAGATCCGTCAAAAGCTCCCGGCACTCCTTGTCGCTCAGCTCCGCCAGATTTGTCTTTTGCAGGGTTGCGATGACACGTTCCTGCTGCATCTGGGCGAAGCTGATCTGTCCGGCTGCGTGCTCCGCCGGAGATGCCGCAGATGCGCTCTGCTGTTCCAGTTCCGAGAGCACCTGCTTGGCACGCTTCACCACCTGATCCGGCAGTCCCGCCAGTTTTGCCACGGCAATGCCGTAGCTGTCGTCCACACCGCCGGGAACGATCTTCCGCAGAAAGCGAATGGAATCCCCGTGCTTCTTGACAGCGACGCTGTAATTCTTTACGCCGTCGGTCTTTTGCTCCATGTCCAGAAGCTCGTGGTAGTGGGTGGCGAACAGGGTCTTACAGCCGATCTTCCGGCTGCTGATGTACTCCGCCACAGCACGGGCAATGCTGACACCGTCCAGCGTGGACGTGCCTCTGCCCACCTCGTCCAGAATGACCAGACTGTTCTGTGTGGCGTAATTGAGAATGTCGGAAACCTCTTTCATCTCCACCATAAAGGTACTCTGTCCGGCGGTCAGATCGTCTGATGCGCCGATGCGGGTGAAGATCTTATCCACCACAGAGATGCGGGCGTATTCCGCCGGCACGAACGAACCGATCTGCGCCATGAGGGTAATCAGCGCCACCTGACGCATATAGGTGGATTTTCCCGCCATATTCGGGCCGGTAATCATCAGCATCCGGTTGGACTTCAAGTCCAGATAGGTGTCGTTGGGCACGAACACCTCGTCTGTCAGCATGCGCTCCACAACCGGATGTCTGCCGTTGGTGATCTGAATCGCACCGTCCATGGCGATCTCCGGCTTAGTATAGTCGTTTTCCAGTGCGATGTTGGCAAAGGATGCCAGCACGTCTACCTGCGCCACTGCAGTCGCCGTCTCCTGCACGCTTTGCAGCATGGCAGCCAGACAGTCCCGCACCTCGGTGAAGATGCCCTCCTCCAGCCGGAGCACCCGGTCTTTTGCGCCGAGAATCTCATTCTCCACCTGTTTCAGTTCCTCGGTGATGAACCGTTCGCTGTTGGCGAGAGTCTGCTTGCGGATGTAGTCCGCCGGAATCAGGTCGTAGTACGAGCGTGTGACTTCCAGATAGTAGCCGAACACCCGATTGTAACCGATCTTCAGTCCCTTGATGCCCGTGCGCTCCCGTTCCCGCTGGAGAATCTCGTCCACAATCTGCGTTCCGCCGTTCATAATGCGGCGCTGGCGATCCAGTTCCTCGTGGAAACCGTCCCGAATGACACCGCCGTCCTTCAGTGTGATGGGCGGGTCATCCACAATGGCGTTTTCCACCAGCGTCACCACCCGTTCCAGCGGCGAGATCTGCTGTTCCAGTGCGGCGAGCAGACGAGAAGACGAGAGCTTTTTCAGCTCCGCTTTCAGCGCCGGCAGCTGCTGCGCTGTCATGGAGAGGGATTTCAGGTCACGCGGTGTGGCTTTCTGGAAGAGCACCCGTGTCATCAGACGCTCCAAATCGTACACATTATCCAGCAGCGCACGCACCTCCATGAGGGACACGCTCTTCTTATAGAACGCCTCCACGGCATCCAGACGTGCCATGATCTTCAGCGGCTGCACCAGCGGCTGTTCCATCCACGTTTTCAGCAGGCGCTTTCCCATGGCGGTGCGGGCATCGTCCAGCAGCCAGAGCATGGAGCCTTTGCGCTCCTTGCCGCGAATGGTCTCGGTCAGTTCCAGATTCCGCCGTGCGTTCAGATCCAGTCCCATAGTCTCGGCGCTGTCCACCACGTCAATGGAAATAAAACGGGCAATGTTCCGCTTCTGTGTCTCCCGAATGTAGTCCAGCATCCCGCACACAGCGCAAGCCCCTGCGCCGTCCTCCTCGATGCCCAGCAGCTCCAGCGAGTCCACACCGAACTGCTGGCAGATGAGCTCCCTGCCGGTGTCCAGCGAGAAGCACGCATCATCCCGCAGCGTCACAGCGCATTGCAAACGCACCTTGACGAAATCCATCACAGATTTCAGGGAGAGCGCCTGCGCATTCAGCACCAGCTCCGCCGGCGTATAGCGGGAGAGCATGTCCATGATGCGGACGGTCAGGTCGGTAGTGCCCTGCGGGACAGCGAGGGACATCTCACCGGTGGAGAGGTCAGCGAAGCAGAGGGCACAGCTGCCGTCTGTCCCGTAGTACAGGCTGCAAATGTAGTTGTTGGCGTTGTCGTCCAGCATGCTGCTTTCAATGAGCGTGCCGGGGGTGACGATACGGATGACATCCCGTTCCACCAGTCCCTTGCTCAGCGCCGGATCGGTCATCTGCTCGCAGATGGCGATCTTATAGCCACGGTCCACCAGCTTTTTCAGATACAAGTCCACGCTGTGGTAGGGCACGCCGCACATGGGCGCACGCTCGTCCAGACCGCACTCCTTTCCTGTCAGCGTCAGTTCCAGCTCTCTGGACACCAGAATGGCGTCCTCAAAAAACATCTCGTAGAAATCTCCCAGCCGGAAAAACAGGATGCAGTCGCTATATTTTTCCTTGGTTGCCGCATACTGCTGCATCATGGGCGACAATTTTTCCTTTGGCACATCCGCCAGATTCATAGGGTTTCCCTCCGCTCTCTCTGTGATACTCAGTGACAGCCGCCGCAGGACGAACAGTTACCGGTGCAGCTGCTCAGATCCGGATGACAGGTATCCGGATCCTCCCCGTTTGCACACATGGTCAGAATCAGATCCACTTCCCGCATCATGGCATCCATCTCCTGCTTTGCCGCTTCAAACGCCGCCATGTGGGGATTCTCCCGAATTTCGAGGTAGCGCTCCTGGATCTTCTGTTCCAGCTTCTGAATCTTCCCGGTGTTCTGTTCCTCTGCGGCACGCTCGGTCTCCCGCTGATAGTTCATCCGCAGCAGGTTGAAGTCCTGAATCGCCGTCTGCAATGCGGCATCGCTGTCGTTCTCGTTCTTTGCTGCGTGATATGCCAGATAGCGTGGATCTGCCTGAACGGCCTTGCCCAGTGCTCTGGCTGCTGATTCTACTGCATTCATTGCTGTTCCTCCTCCGGTGTCACAAGGACACCCTCTACTGCCCAGTTTCGTGTCTGCGTCACACGGACAGAGACGAACTGTCCGATCAGACTTGGATCACCGGGAAATTCTACGATGATAAACGCCAGATCTTTGCCCATGAGGAAGCCCTCCCGCTTGCTCTCTCCCTCAACCAGCACCCGAAGTGTTCTGCCGAGGAAGCGCTGATAGTGTGCTGTGGCGACCTCCCGCTGGAGCTTCAGCAGGCGTTCCATGCGCTGGCGTTTTTCGGCATCAGGAGTCTTGTCCTCAATCTCCGCCGCCTTGGTGCCACGGCGCTTGGAATAGATGAAAGTATAGAGATTGTCGTACTGCACCTGCTGCACCAGATCCAGTGTGCCCTGAAAATCCTCCTCCGATTCATTGGGGAAGCCCACGATCAGATCGGTGGTCAGGGAAAAGTCCGGATCCCGCTGCCGCAGATAGTCTACCGTTTCCAGATACTTCTCCACGGTGTACCGGCGGTTCATGGCTTTCAGAATGCGGTTGCTGCCGCACTGCACGGGCAGGTGCAGGTGTCTGCCGATCTTCCGGCTGTCCAGAATCGTGTCCAGCAGCTCCGGCGTGGCATCCTTGGGATGAGAGGACAGGAACCGGATGACGAAGTCACCCGGAATCGCCTCCACCTGCCGCAGCAGCTGGGCGAATGTGATGGGCTCCGGCAGGTCTTTGCCGTAGGAGTTGACGTTCTGTCCCAGCAGCATGATCTCCCGATAGCCATCCCGCACCAGTTCCCGTACCTCCTGCAGGATCTGTTCCGGCCGGCGGCTGCGCTCTCTGCCACGGACATAGGGCACGATGCAGTACGTACAGAAGTTATTGCACCCGAACATCACGGGCACTGCCGCCTTAAACGGGTGTTCCCGTGACGGCACAATGCCCTCGTACATGGCGTCATACTCGCCGGTATCGCAGGCGAACTTCACGCCCTCCAGATGATCCAGCAGCAGCTGCGGGAAGCGGCTGAGCGATGCCGTACCGAACACGATATCCACAAAGGGATAGTGCTTCCGCACATACTCCGAGGTCTGCTCCTCCGATGCCATGCAGCCGCAGAGCACGAGGATCAGGTCGGGATTGCGTACTTTTTCATGCTTGATGTTGCCGAGGATGCCGTACACATGATCCTCCGCACTCTCCCGCACAGCGCAGGTATTCAGCAGGATCAGGTCTGCCTCCTCCCGTTTTTCCGTGAGCGTAAATCCGATCTCTCGCAGCATGCCACGGATGCGCTCGCCGTCAGAGACGTTGAGCTGACATCCAAAGCTGTGCACATACGCACGAATCTCCTCCCGTCCGGCGAACAAGTGCGACCGAAGCTGCGCCAGCAGCGATTCCGGCAGCGCCTCTGCCAGCACGGTATCCTGTATCTTCATCCCGTTTTGTCCTCATTTCTTCCTGAAAATTACCGTATCTTCCTTTTTCGCCGGACGAAAAACTGTCGTCCGAGAAAAGACATTACGTTTTTTATTATACCATAATTCGTCCGGCAATGCAAGCTTTTTTTCGAGATTTCCAAGCAAATTCCCCTGTGCCGCAGCGGCGGACAGCGGCGCACTTTTTCAGAAAAATTCCCACGGATTTTCACAAGGCAATCACATTACTCCGGTATAATACAACCATCGTCATTTGAAGCAACCGTTTCATCTGAACATAAATTTCTTACCGTTTCTTTCCAAGAAGCGGACCAACAATTTCGTGCGTCAACGCAGCATTCCCCTGCAGCTTCTTCTGAGATCACCGCCGCTCCAGCCGGCTGCGGACTCGTGCAGGCATCCTGTGTTCCGTGCGTTTCCAAGCGTACATTCCAAAAAATGTCCGCAAGATACATGAAGAACCGGTGGGTTACCTCTCCTTTCCCCACCGGTTCTATTTGTCTGGAGGTGTTTTTTATGGATCATCCCCGCTATTTTTCCGCCGGTGCCTACTATCTCCAGCGCTTCGGGAAGCCCATGCAGAAGGCGGTCATCGACGCCGGCTTCTCCTGTCCCAATCTGGACGGCACGCTCTCCTACGGCGGCTGCACCTTTTGCAGCGGCGGCAGCGGACACTTCACCCCGTCCGGCACGATTCCGGAACAGATCGCCGCAGAGCGCACACGCATTGCACACACCCATCCGGATGCCGGCATCATCGCCTATTTTCAGGCGCACACCAACACCTACGGCACGCCGGAACACCTGCGGCGCTGCTACACGCTGGCGCTGGCACAGGACGGTGTGGAGGCGCTCGCCATCGGGACTCGTCCGGACTGTCTGCCGGAGCCTGTGCTGGACGTGCTGTCGGACATTGCCGAACAGACTGCCCTCACCGTGGAGCTGGGACTCCAGACCATCCACGACGCCACGGCAGAACAGTTCCGCCGTGGCTATGGCTTCGACCAGTTCCTGCACAGCTTTCAGGCGCTGCGGGAGCGGCACATCCGCATTTGTGTCCACCTCATCAACGGGCTGCCCAGCGAAATGGATGCGGACATGCTGGAAACCGCTCGTGTCGTGGGACGGCTCCGGCCGGATGCCGTCAAGATTCACCTGCTGCACATCCTCCGTGGCACACCTCTGGCAGCGCAGTGGCGTGCCGGCAGGATTCCCGTTCTCTCTCAGGGGGAATACGTCCAGATCACCGCAGCACAGCTGGCGCTGCTTCCGCCGGAAACCGTCATCGAACGGCTCACCGGTGACGGCGCAGCGGAGGAACTTCTCGCCCCACGCTGGAGTCTGCACAAGACCGCCGTCCGCAACGCCATCGCCAGACATCTAAAGTACACGGACACCTGGCAGGGGAAAAACTTCATACCATAACGTCAAAAAAATCCCTGAACGGTAGACCTCCGTTCAGGGATTTTGATGCACTATAAAAAGGAGAAAGAACTTTCATTCCTTCGCATAAGTTTCGATTGGACTCACTCCTCACGTCGTTTTATCCGGTACAAAAACTCTTGTTCGAAGCCACATCATGAACCACGCCCTTTCGCAGACGAACCATTTTGCGGACTTAAATGAACTCTCGCCTTATTCCATGGGACTCACCTTTTCGGTTTTATTTCGAAAAATCAGTGCTGCTTTCCATGGGACTCACCTTTTTCAACTTGATCTCGTTTTTCCAAAAACCGCTGCTCTGGCGGTATCAACTCAAAACTACTGCATCGGTATCACCTAATGGTCGTTACTTGATTACTCCAGCATATCTATTCTAAGACATTTCTGTCGAAGATTCAGCATCGTCATCATGCTGAATTACGTTCTTCTATGCTGCCAATGCAAATAACAGATTTTCAACGTAAACAGTTGCTCACGTCAATCCATCGGTCTTCCTCGGCTCACATCGTTCTTTATCATTACTTTCGTGCCCTCGCCCAGTCTGTGCTGAACCCTCGCTACGCTCTTATCTTTGTGCAGCCGGTGCTCGATCCGACGTTGACAGCATATGCAGCTGTGACTCTTCATTTGCCATCGGATTTCGCCCTCCTTTTTGATGTAGATTCGCTTTCCAAGAGGAAACCCTCAGACCTTGAAAAGCATATCGTGCGGGAACCACTCGCTTTGAACCCTCTCGCCGGTTTCTCTTCGCTGTTCCCTTTCGTTGTTATTATCATACCACACTTCCGGTACAATGTCAACAGTTTTTTCGATGTTTTCCGGAAAAATTGCACATTTCTCACAAAAGAAAGAAATCGGCACATTTTCCTTATTTTTCTTTCGTGAAAGCGTGATAATCTTTCGTATCTGTCACCAATTCTTTTGATTCATTTGGTGTTACATCTATTTACCACGTTCAGGAGATACTCCGGTTTTAGAAAACATGGTACGTTCTGCTGAAAACACACGGATGCGTGGTCAGAAATCACCCGATTTTTCCCGATTTCCGGCAAAAAAACAGACCCAAGCGCCAAATGACGCCTGAGTCTGCTGTATGATCCGGATATTTTTACTGCTGCGGTGCTTCCGTAGCCGGTGCCTCAGTGGGCTGTTCTGCCGGAACGGTGGTTTCCGCTGCGGCTGCAGTGGTTGCCTCGGTGGGTTCTTCTGTAGGTTCTTCCGTGGTAACTACCGGATTATTCGCATAGTAAACGGTGATCTGGTAGTTATCATTCAGATTGATGGATGCGCCTGCCGAAATGTCCACTTCCTTGCCGCCCTTGGTCACAACGATTCGGGTAACGCTGCCATTGGTGTAGCCCTCGTTGATCTCTGCGGCGGTGGTATAGGGGATGTTCAGCTCGTCCAGCTGCGCACTATAGGACTGAAGCCCATAGCCGGAGTAGCTGGGGATCTGTACGGTTGCCGAGCCCTTGCTCACCTGAATCTTCACCGGCTTGGAGGAATCGAACGTATCGCCGCTCTCAAACTCCTGCCAGCAGATCTGCCCCTTGGCGTAGACATCGCTGTAGACCTCTTCCACGTCGAACGTGATCCAGGAGGCGTAGCGTTCCTTCTGGGCATCGTAGTTCTTGCCCAGCAGGTCGGGCATCACGCTGTCGCCGGTGGCAGCAGCCGTTGCCTCGGTGGTGGTCTCGCCGGAAACAACGCTGACAGTAGTCGCCGTCACCTTGGCTCCGGAGGAGGGCTCCTCACCGCCGAACAAATTGCCGCCGAACACAAACAGACAGATCAAAAACGCCAGAAGCAGCACGATTCCCACAATAATGGGCACTTTCAGCCGGTCGACTGCACCGGCTTTCTGGGGAGCGTCGTCCTCATACTGCTCTTCCCCGCCGTAATCGTCATAGGCATAGTCATCGGTATAGCCCTCATTATAGCCGTAGTCCTCCGGTGCGGCATAGCCGTTGTCGTAGGGCTGTTCCTGCGGCGGCATCTGCTGCTGCGGACGGTACTGCTGGGGCTGGGGCTGCCCGTAAGGCGGATTCTGCTGAGGCTGCCTGTAGCCGCCCTGTGGCACATAACCGGCATAGGCAGCGCCTGCCTCTGCGGCGTGCTCATCAAAAAGCCGTGTCACAAGCTCCGTCACCGTCTGAATCCGCTCGTTCCCATTGAGACTCAGTCCCTGCATGATCACGTTGGAAACGTGGCGGGGCACATTGGGATTCAGCAGATTCGGCGCTACCAGATTGTCGTTCTCCATCCGGCTGATGGCAGACGGTGGCATGCTGCCGGTGAGGACACGGTAGATCACCGCACAAATGGCGTAGACATCTGTCCATGTGCCCTGCCGGCTGTTGACAGAGTACTGCTCCGGTGCGGCATAGCCGTTATAGATCTCGCACTCCAGCTCTGTGTTAGCGGTGCGGACAGCAGCGCTGGAAAAGGCGGTGAGCAGCAGCTCGCCCTTGCGTGTCACATAGATGGTCTCCGGAGAGATGGCACGGTGGATTACACCGGTATTGTGGAGCAGACTCAGCGTTGTCAGCAGCGGCGGCAGCATGTGGGAAAGCTGTCCCCATGTCAGTTCGCCGGCGTTTTCTTTCAGATAGTCCACAAAGCGGATGCTGTCCACGTATTCATTGACCACATAGGTGGTGTTGTTCTCAGCGAACAGATCCACCACAGTGCTGATGCGCACCTGTCCCCGCAAATGTGCCAGAGATTTGTGCAGTTCCGTGAACTCTGCCATCAGCGCCTTGTACTGTGCCAGACGTGCCGGAATGACACTGATGACCGGCGAGCCGACCACACGGTTGCACAGGTTGCGGGGCATGTACTCCCGCAGGAGTACCTTGCAGCTAATGGACTGGTCATATGCCAGATAGGTGATTCCCTCGCCGTTTGCTGAGAGCGCAACACCCACGATATAGCGGTTGTTGTTCAGCGTGGTGCCGGGGATGATAAAAGACGGGTCACTCGGAGACTGGTCATAATATCCGCAGTTCGGACAAACGCCACGAGAAAATTCCGTGCGTTCCATACAGCCATAGCATAACTTCCGTTCTCCCAAAGCGATACCTCCTAATTCTCATTGCAGTTTGCGGATTCGCCCGCAGGGCATTTTCCGCTCATTTTATTGTACCAGCAACCCTGGCGGATGTCAACTGTTTTTCTGCAAATTCCCGTGGAATCGACGGAAATTGTAGCCATTTGTAACACTTCTGATACTGTTTTTACGATTTCGATAATTTTTCGTCAAGCTTTTTCCGAAAAATCGGCTGTATTTTTCCGGTCTTACAGCGTGATCAGTCCCTGCTCCAGCAGCTTCTGCGCCGCCAGCAGAATCCCGATCTTGCCGCTGTTGTAGGTGATACCGCCCTGCATCCAAACGGCGAACGGCTCCCGAATGGGGGCATCGGCGGACAGCTCGATGGATGCGCCCATGGTGAACGCACCGGCTGCCATGATGACCTTGCTGGTATATCCCGGCATGTCCCACGCCTCCGGCACCACGTAGGAATCCACCGGCGATCCCTGCTGGATGCCCTGACAGAACGCCGTGAGGCGTGCCTCGTCGCCCAGCCGGATCGCCTCCACAATGTCGCCACGGGTCTCGCCCACACGGGGGTAGCAGGCGAAGCCAAAGCTACCGAACAGGGCTGCTGCAAAGTCGGCGGTTTTCAGCGCCTGTGCCGTAGTCTCCGGCGCATGGAAAAAGCCCAGATACATTTCACGGTTCATGTCCAGCGTACAGCCGACTTCCTTGCCCATGCCAATGCAGGTCAGACGCTCGGCGCACTGCTGCACCAGATCTTTTCTGCCGGCGATGTATCCGCCGGTGCGGGCAATGCCGCCGCCCACGTTCTTGATCATAGAGCCGATCATCAGGTCGCAGTCCGCCTGTACCGGCTCCTGCGTCTCCACGAACTCTCCGTAGCAGTTGTCCACCATGATGACGGCATCCGGATTGGCACGGCGCACGATCTCCGCCAGCCGGCGGATCTGCGCAATGGTCAGTGCCGGACGCAGCGAGTAGCCACGGGAGCGCTGGATGTACGCCACCCTCGCCCCCTGTACGGCATCTGCCACAGCGTCATAGTCTGGCGTGCCGTCCGCTAGCAGCGGGATCTCCCCGTACTGTACGCCGAAGTTTTGCAGCGAACCGCTCTTGGCATCACCGGTCAGACCGATGACGCCCTCCAGCGTGTCGTAAGGTCTGCCGGTGAGAGCGACCATCTTGTCCCCTGTGCGCAGCACGCCGAACAGGGCGACGGTCAGCGCATGGGTGCCGGACACGAAATTATGGCGCACCAGCGCATCCTCTGCGCCGAATGCCTCGGCGAATACCTGATCCAGCACTTCCCGGCCCTGATCGCCGTAGCCGTAGCCCGTGGTGCCGTAGAAACACGGCTCGCTCACACGGCTCTTCTGAAATGCTGCCAGCACCTTGGCGCTATTATAAGCGGCATTCTTTTCAATGCGCTCGAAATCTGCTTTGCAGGCATCCTCTGCCTGCTGCGCCGCCTCCATCAGGCGCTGATCAATGGAAAAAAAGTCTTGCAGCTCTGTCATGATTTACAGTGCTCCCTTCTTCTGTTCTTCTTTTTGGACGTCGGTACGCTCCAGCACGTACTCCGAGGCGATTTCCCGAAACCCGATTTCCCGATAGAAGCTGATGCGGATGTCCAGCGCAAACAACACGGCATGCTTGCCCTGCTGCGCCAGCCACTGCGCCGTCCAGCGCAGGAAATCACGGGCGTAGCCGCTTCCACGCTGCGCCGCACGGGTCGCCACCTGTCCCACCAGCACCTGATCTTTCCAGTCAAAGACCAGCGTCAGGGTGGAGCTGTTCCGGTAGGTGAGCACGTGGCTCATGCCGTGCCGGCAGCGGTGGGACACGTCGGTCAGCCAGATGGGATAGTCCAGCAGATTGGGGAAGCCCTCCTGCAAGATGCCATAGACATCCTGCAATTTCGGCTGAAGCGCCACCTCCTCCGGCGAGAACTGCGCTGACGGCTGGGATGGCACCAGTTCAAAGGTCGCCCGATGCAGTTTCTGATAGTTGGGAATCTCCGCCAGCGCCGGCAGCAGAAACTGGGGGCACTCGATGCGAAACGGCAGATGCATCCGGACGAACGTGACGATCTCCTCGCTGGGAATCGGCTGCGCCGCACAGATCAGCAGCGTTGCATTAAACAGAAACATCCAGCCCGTCCCCTCGGAATACTGAAGCCGGAAAAACCGGCAGAAATCGTAGCCGCCGCCGTAAGCCCGCTGGTAAGAGAGCATCTGCCGTCCACGCCATGTCTGTTCCAGCACCGCCGTTTCCTCCGGCGTAAATGTTGCGATTTGTTGTATCATACGGTCACACGTCTTCTTCCATGAGTTTTTGAATCATCTGGGGCAGGAATGCAGCAAAGGCGTCCAGATCTGCCAGATCTGCCACGCAGGACGGCGAGTGCAGATAGCGGCACGGCAGAGAAACTGCCAGCGTCCGCACACCGCCACGGCTGACATGGATGGCGCCGCTGTCGTTGCCGCCGGCGATGCGTGTCTTGGTCTGGCAGGGAATTCCCTGTGCCTGACACTGCGCAAACGCCGCCTGATACATGCCCTTGTCGTACATGGTGCTGCGGTCCATGAAAGAGATCACCGGCCCGCCGCCCAGCGTGCAGACCCGTTCGCCGCCGGATGCGCCGACGATATCTGCCGCCGTGGTCGCCTCCAGCACCAGCGCAAATTCCGGTGCAACGGTATAGGCAGCAGCCGTTGCGCCACGCAGTCCGATCTCCTCCTGCACCAGAAATGCAGCGGTGATGTCATAGGGCAGCTCCTGTTCCAGCAGCCCCAGCAGCAGTGCGCAGCCGGCACGGTCGTCGATTGCCTTGCTGCAAACTCTGCCGTCCCCCAGCGTCCGGAAGTACGGACAGAAATAGGCGCACGTGCCCTCCGGCGCAAGCTTCCGTGCCTCCTCTGCCGAGGATGCGCCGATGTCCAGCACCAGTCCGTCAAAGGTGGGCAGCTGGCTGCGCTGTTCCTTGGAGAGCAGATGCACCGGTTTCGTTCCTACAATGCCGGGAATATGCTGTCTGCCCACCAGGAACTGTCTGCCGATGACCACCGAGGCATCCACACCGCCCACGGCTGCAATCTCCAGCAGACCGCCGTCCTGAACGTGAGTGACGATCAGGCCAACCTCGTCCATGTGGGCGCTCACCATCAGGTGATGCGGAGCACGCTGTGCGCCCTTTTTCTCCACCAGCAGATTTCCCAGCGGGTCGATCTGCCACGAAACTGTGGGGTTTCCCTCCAGCGCACGGCACACATAGTCCCGCACAGCGCCCTCGTCGCCGGAAACGGCGCACAAATTGCAAAGTTCCTCGAAATGGTTCAGCATGATGCGCACCCCCTTACATATGCCGCCAGCAGCTTTCCTGTCAGCGCCACGTCCTCTGTTCGAATCTTCTCCACCGGTGTGTGCATGTGGCACAGCGGAATGGAAACGGTGCCGGCACGCACGCCGCCCCGTGTGACAGCAAAGCGGTCGGCATTGGTGCCGGTCGTTCCCGCCATGACTTCTGGCTGCCACGGAATCTGCGCCGCATCTGCCGCAGCGATCAGTGCATCGCTCACATCACGGGACAGGGAGGGCGAAATGCCGATGAGGGGGCCTTTTCCGCAGACGCCCACCTTTTCTCCCGCATCGCCGAATGTGACATCTACTGCCAGCGCAATGTCCGGCGCAATGGTATAGGCACCGATCTTGGCGCCACGCTCCCCCAGTTCCTCCTGTGTGGAGAAGAGCACGCTCAGGCTGCACGGCAGCGCCTGCCCCTGCAATTCCTCCATGGCGCAGAGAATTGCCGCCATGCCGCAGCGGTCATCCAGCGAGGGACTGGTAACATAGCCGCCCGCCATGGTGCGAAACGGCATATCAAAGGTCACACTGTCCCCCACCGAAAGCAGCTGTTCCAGATGCTCCCTGGAATAGCCGGTGTCGATGGCGAGTTCTGTCACCTCTGCCACGTGTTCCTTTTTGCCGCTCTGCAAATGGGGCGGAATGCAGCAGATCACACCGGCGATGTTCTGTCTGCCGTGGAGCAGCACACGCTGCGCCGGCATGAAGCGGTATTCCAGACCGCCCACATTTCCCACACGGACAAAGCCGTCCGGCGTGATCTCCGTGACCACAAAGCCCACCTGATCCAGATGCGCATCCAGCAGCACATGGGGCTTTCCCGCCTGACGGCTGCCCAGTGTGCCGCAGACATTGCCGCTGACGATCTCCACTGTGTCGCAGAACGGGCGCAGCAGCTCCGCTGCGGTTTCTGCAATGGCGGACTCGCTGCCGGAAACACACGCCGGCGCCGTCAGCTTTTGTAGCAGTGTATTCAAGTCCATACTCAGTGCAGCTCCTTTACCAGATTCTTATAGTGGATGCCGCGTGCCTCGAAATTCGGGTAGAGGTCAAAGCTTGCGCAGGCGGGCGAGAGGGTGACGATATCCCCTGCCTTGGCACGCTTCCGTGCCTCCTGTACTGCCTCCTCCATGGAGGAAACGTGCACCAGTTCCGGTGCGCCCTCCTGATAATACTGACTGCCACGGATCGCCTTTTCGATCTTGTCGGCAGTCACGCCCATGAGCAGCACCAGCTTCACCTGCTGGCAGACGGTATCCGCCATGGGTTCAAAGGGGATCTTCTTGTCATAGCCGCCCATGATGACGATGAGCTTCTGGGAGAACGAGCGCAGTCCGGCGAGAACACGGGTCGGACTGGTGGCGATGCTGTCGTTATACCACTTTACGCCGTCCAGCTCCCGCACAAATTCAATGCGGTGCTCCACGCCGCCGAAGTTCTTTGCCACATAGACAATGTCCTCAATGGACACGGTGCCCCAAACGGCATTGATGGCTGCCAGATAGTTCTCTACGTTGTGCATGCCCGGAATGCGGATGTCGTCCTTGTGCACCACCGGTGTTACCTCGCCGTTCTTGACATAGCAGAGCATGCCGTCCTCCCGCAGGAACGTGCCGAATGCCGGCTGGGTCTTACGGGAGAAGGTGGTCAGCGTGCCACGCACCATGGATGCCAGATTCATGGTTGCCTCGTTGTCCTGATTGAGGATGGTGCGGGAGAAAGCGTCCTGATGGGCGATGAGATTGGTCTTGGCGTAGATATACTCCTCCATGGTGCCGTGCACGTCCAGATGGTTGGGAGCGATGTTGGTGATGACGGCAACGTCCGGCGACTGGCGCATGGAGAGCAGCTGGAAGCTGGACAGCTCCACCACAGCCACATCTTCCTCCCGGATGTCATCGATGATGGGCAGGAGGGCACGGCCGATATTGCCGCCCTTGTGCACCCGATAGCCGGCACGGGAGAGAAACTCGGAGATCAGCGTGGTCGTAGTGGTCTTTCCGTCCGAACCGGTAACTGCATAGATCTTGCAGGGGCAGAGCTGGAAGAACACCTCCATCTCCGAGGTGATGACAACACCCTGTGCCCGTGCCTGCTGGAGCTTCTCGTTGTGGTAGTACATGCCCGGCGAACGAAAGACAACGTCATAATCCGTCAGGCGGTCTAAGTAGGCATCCCCCAGACAGAACTGTACGCCCAGCGCCTTGAACTCGTCATAGGCTGCGCCCAGCTTGTCTGCGGTCTTGCGGTCCAGCAGAGTAACCTCAATGCCCTTTTTCCGGAACAGGCGGATGATGTCGCCGTTGGTCACACCGGTTCCGATAAAAGCGACCCGGCTCTGTTTCATCTGTTCAAAAAAACGTGTGATATTGTGATTCATAAGAATTCTCCTCCCGTGACAGCACAGCAGGCACGGAGTCTGATTCCGTGCCTGCCGTGAAAGCCCCGCATCTCGGCGCCGGCTCTTATTCGCTCAAGAAATCGTTCATGGTAAACTGGACTCTCGGATTGCCGTCGGCGTCATCGTCCACCATCTCTGCCTTCAGAATAACAATGGGCACATCCGGCGAGGAAACTGCGCCGTCGGTACCCATGGAACGGGACACCTGCAAGAAGGAGTCCACCGTGTCCATACCCTCGGTGACTTCGCCGAATGCAGCGTACTGCTGATCCAGGAACGAGCAGTCCGTGTAGCAGATAAAGAACTGGCTGGAGGCGCTGTCCGGATCAGAGGAACGAGCCATGGAAACTACGCCACGCTGGTGGGAGAGGCTGTTCTCCACGCCGTTGGAGCCGAACTCGCCCTTGATGGTCTTGTCGCTTCCGCCGGTGCCGTCGCCGTGGGGATCGCCGCCCTGTGCCATGAAGTCGTCTACCACACGGTGGAATGTCAGACCGTCATAGAAGCCGTCCTTGACCAGATTCTCGAAGTTCTCGCAGGTCAGCGGAGCGACATCCGGATACAGGGTGATGGTGAACGTGCCGCCCGGCTCTGTGGAATAGCCCAGTTCCTGTGTGGTCTCCTGCTCTGCCACGTCTTCCAGTGCGGAGGAGGAATCCTTTTTCACCTTTACGTTTCCCTCGCCTTTTGTAGAACCGCAGCCGGCAAATGCGCCGAGCATCAGGGCAGCGCCCAGTGTCAGCGCAAGGCTGCGCATGCCATATGTTTTCATCATGATGATTTTCCTTTCATATTTCTGCCGTTTCCGGTCGTGCCGGAACGAAATCCAATTGTGCAGCGTTTCCCTGCACAGGAATGTTTCCATTATACCACGTATCCACGAAAATTGCAAGGGATTTTTTCAGAGAATCGCACAAAGCAATTTCCTGAAAGCCTCCCCTGAAAGGGGAGGGGGACCGCCGTTAGGCGGTGGAGAGGTCCTTTGGTGAAATCTTTTCATAATGTTTTCAATAAGAATCAGAAACCCCTCAGTCAGTGCTGCGCACTGCCAGCTCTTACCGAGCGATCCCCTTTGTCACTTCGTGACATTTCCCCATTCTATGGGGAATCACCCCTTTCAGGGGAGCCTCCTATTGGTCACACTATGACTTTACACAAGCCAAATCCAGCATATTTTTGAAAAGAGCACCCCCATTTTATGAGGATGCCCTTTGGATTACGAATGTTTCCGCTTCCGGTACCGGAATGCGATGCCTGTGCCTGCGCCGAGTGTCAGCAGCAGTCCCAGCACATGATACCGTGTGACACCCGTTCCGCCGGTATACGGCAGTCTGGGGCATTCCCGATTCACGATGGTGACGCTCGCCTTTTCCCAGTCCACCGGTGCCGCCAGAAGTTCCGCACCGTCTACCGTGCACTTCGCAGACAGCAGTTCGGTCGTTTCCTCCCCTGTGGTGAAATAGCGTGTGTCATAGCCGCTCACCGCCTCTTCCCGCACGAAGTAGCTGTAATTCTGCGTCTTGTCCCCGCTGCACTGCGGCACGTTCTCCCACGTGTGCGTCCAGTTGCCGGACTCGTCCAGCGTTGCCGTACCGTATTCCACTGTTTTCAGAACTTCCCCAGTTGCAGCGTCGGTCTGCATCTGGTAGAGGTGCACGGTGACTGCGGGATGTGCCGCTGCGGTCAGGTCTGACCATTGCTTCTGCACCGTCAGGTTCTTCTGCGCCGGCACTTGCATTTCCTCGTAATTCTTGATGTTGACCCAGTTCTCCGACAGCTGCACCGCCGATTCCCGCATCGTTCCGGTGATGGTATTCGACCAGACGGAGCGATCCGCAGTAGTGATATTGGGCTTGTACAGGGTGTTGCCGCTGGCGTCAGTGATCTCCTCCGTAATCTGGTAGGTGAACCCGACGGGCACTTTCAGCACCTGTATCTGCTGGTCTGCTCTGAGGGAGATGGCGGTTTCTGTACCGGCCTCAAACGTGCCGCTTCCGGCTTCCGTCCCGTCAGCATTCAGAATCTGGTATGAAAACGGGTATTCCCCGATTCCCTGCTGTTTGTTCGGGTCGGTAAGGATAAGGCGGATGGTATAGGTATTGTTCCTGGTTTGCAAATCGTCGGACACGGTTTTCCGGATGGTGAGAGGTGCTGTCTTGGCGGTGTTGTGCACCGAGAGGACATAGTCGCCGTTGCCAACATCATCCGGCGTGACTTCTAGCACCTGCTCCGGCGTAATCTCCGTGGGAGCAGCATAGCCGTCCGGCACAGTGGTCTCCTGTAACACATAGAGATATGCCTTTGCCGTGCCGGAGAAGTTCAGCCCACGAATGGTGGTGAAGCCGTCAGAAGCCGTTTTCTCTGCGTCCTTGATATAGTAGAGCGTGATAGTCTTGCCGTCCTTGGTGTAGTGCACCGTCCGGCTGGGGTCGGTGGACTCCTCGTGTTTGCCGTAGAGGGCGAACACTGCGCCGCTCAGGGGCTTTCCGGTGACGCTGTCCACCTTGCGCAGCCGGAGGTCGTATGTGTTGGAATAGGAATTGGTGATGCTGATCCACTCGTGTTCTGCGCCCTTTTCCACAATGACCGATGCCGTTTTCGCCTCGCCCTTTCCGGCGACAATAACTTCCGGCCCCGACTGGTTTCTCATCAGCGTGCTCTGTTCCGCAGACACCGTCACGTTTTCATAGGCGGTAGAATAGCTCTGGTAGTGCTCCTCCGTCAGAGTATAGTGTTCACCCTCCGTCAGGCCGCCCACGTACCAGATCAGTTGCTTGCAGTCCGAGGAAATGCGCACGGCGCTGGCAGCGGTGAGTGTTGTCTTGACTGTCCCGTTTTCTGCCCTGACCACAATGCGGTAGCAGTTGCCGCTGTTCCCGTTGCCGTTGAGGATCTTTTTGATCTCGTCAGAGGTGATGTTCTCGAAGTTCTTGGTGATAACTGCCGTGGTGCTGGACAGGTAATTCTTGACGGTGTAGAGCAGTACCGGATTGCCGTCCGAGCTGGTGTACGTCTTGGATTCCCCGCCGTTTTCCGGTGTTTCTGTCACCGTGATAGTGGGGATGGTGCTGTCGGCAGTCTTGGTCACGTCCACGATCATGGTATTCGTATTGGGCTTGAAATAGCTCATGGTCAGCTTCTCCTCCAGCCGGTAGCGTGTTCCCGCTCTCAGACCGGTAAAGGAGGCATAGCCGTTGGCGTTGGTGATGACCTCCGAAGCATCCCCCGTTGCGCCGCCGTCCCCGTCAATGGGTGTCAGCGTAAAGTGTACACCCTGCATGGTGAGGTTGGTGTCTGCGTTGGTCTTCATGATGGTCAAGGTCGCCGTTTCCATCGGCGAGTAGAGGTTGGTAAAGGCGACAGTTCGTGTCGGACCGCCGACCACGTCGTATTTCTTATCCGTCACATTTCCCGCCAGACCGGCTGTGTCGCCGGAACGCTGTGTATCCGGCTGATTGTTGAGCGTGCTGAATGCTGTAACATTGTAATTGTTCGTATCATACGCATACCCCTTTTCCTGTATCACATAGTGCTCGCCGTTCAGAACCCGCACCGTCCAGACACAAGTATAGGTTTTGGTGGCAGCATCATAGGAGCCGGTGTACACATATTGTCCTTTGGTGCTTTCCGTGTTCTCCGGTTTCAAGTAGAGATAGACACCCTTTCCGACCTTCATATCAATCCCGTAGCCATCTGCCAGAATCTTGTTTACTTCTGCCTCACTCAGATTTCGAAACGCTTTGGTGACAGTCATTTCTTTTGTAGTTGCCGTCATAATGCCATCCACATGCCAGCCGTCCTTCTGATCTTTCAGAACCTGTCTTCACAAGCGTATACACGTGTCTTTTCGGCAAATTTTGTTGCATACTGCGTGAAAAATACTTGCCGGGCGACAGCCCGCCTGCGTATTTTTGCCTTGTCTGCAACAAAATTATGCTCGAAAATCCACATATATTTCTTGCGAAGACAGGTTCTCAGAACATACCAGCGCACCTGATAGTTCTCCGGTGTTGCAAGCGCATTGTCAATGGTGACATTGCAGTCACCGGTACTCAGCCGAATCGTCATGCTGTTATCGTTGCGAATCCAGTGCAGCAGGCTTTCCTGCAGCATGGAGAAGTTTGCACCGTGATGCTTGTTATTATAAGAGCTCGTGTTCATAGGCGTCTATCTACGTCTTTTCGGCAAATTTTGTTG
>NZ_JAJFCK010000049.1 GCF_020709055.1 Ruminococcus callidus | reverse complement strand
TGCAACAAAATTTGCCGAAAAGACGTAGATAGACGCCTATGAACACGAGCTCTTATACTTCGGCGGTTTCCAACCGGAACTGGTTTTTCTGATACCAGAGAATGCCGTCTTTCTGCATCTTGGAAAGCTCGCTGCACATGGCGCTCCGGTCTACGCCCAAATAGTCCGCCAGCTGCTGCCGGTTATAGGGAATAGAAAACGTCCGGCTTCCGGCACGTTTGCTGCAATCCGAAAAATAGGACAGCAGTCTGCCACGAATCGTCTTGGCACCGGTATGGAGGATTCTGCGGGAGAGCTGGAGGTTCTTTTTGGCGCTGATGGTGAGCAGATTGCGGAGCAGCTGGATGTGAAACGGACACGCATCGGAACAGGGATTCCAGATGCGCTGCATATCCAGAAACAAAACCGTCGTTTCCTCCGCTGCGATTACTCGAATCAAAAGCGATTCCTCCGGCGCACAGGCATATGCCTCCCCAAATACCGCACCGGATGCAGCGTGTCCCAGCACACTGTTATTGCCCCAGACATCGCTGTGCTCCATGAGCACTTTTCCATGCCGAACAACCCCTAACTTGGTAATGGGAACGCCCTCCGGCAAAATCACTTCTCCTCTGGAATAACGCCGTTCCTGCCCGCCAAGGCATCGCAAAATGGCGGGAAGCTCCTCTTCTTTGATCCCCAGAAAAAGGGGCGTCTGACATAAATTTGTTTGCATTTTTTCTCCGTTCTGTTGTTACAACAACATCTTTTCTCTGAATATTGTACTATACTATATTCAGAAAGTCAAGACAAGCAAATGCAGATCATAAAAAATCACAATAGGAGGATTCCGCATGATTCGAAAAATTATCGTCATCGACGAGGAAAAGTGCAATGGCTGCGGTGCATGTGCAGCTGCCTGTCACGAGGGTGCCATCGGCATGGTGAACGGCAAGGCAAAACTGCTGCGGGACGACTACTGCGACGGGCTTGGCGACTGCCTGCCGGCATGTCCCGCCAATGCCATCTCATTCACCCATCGGGAGGCCGCTGCCTACGACGAAAAGGCAGTGCAGGCGAACAAGCTTGCAGCCCAGCAGGCAGCACATCCCCGCCACGCCGGCGGATGTCCCGGCACACGCATGCGGCAAATGCGCCAGAGAAATCACACCGAGGATGCACCGCCGATTTTCGGCGCATCCCAGCTGGCACAGTGGCCGTGCCAGATTCGGCTGGTTCCGGAGCATGCGCCCTACTTTCAGGGTACATCTCTGCTCATCGCAGCGGACTGCACTGCCTACGCCTACGCTGCCATGCATCAAACATTTCTGCGTGGGAAAACTACGTTAATCGGATGCCCCAAGCTGGACGATGTCAACTATGCCGAAAAGCTGACACGGATTCTCCGCAACAATGACATTCAGGATGTCACTGTGGTACGTATGGAGGTCCCCTGCTGCGGCGGACTGGAACACGCTGCACGAGAGGCAGTTCAAAACAGCGGAAAAGCGCTGCCATTCCACGTTGCCACCATCTCCATCGACGGCATCATTTTAAACCAGACCTGAAAAAATCGGAGGAATTGAATATGCGTCAGAATATGTTTTGTTATCAGTGTGAGCAGACTGCCGGATGTTCCGGATGTACCGGAAAAGCTGGCGTCTGCGGAAAAAACGCCCAAGTCGCTGCGCTGCAGGACGAGCTGACCGGTGCGCTCATCGGTCTGGCACGTGCCACCGATGGCGACACGCTGCCGGACGAAACCACCGGAAAACTGGTGATCGAAGCACTGTTTACCACCATGACCAACGTCAGCTTTGACGAGGATTCCATTCGCCGCTGCATCCAGCGGGTGCGGCAGGAAAAGGCACGCCTTGTTCCGGAATGCAGCAGCTGCAGTTCGCCCTGCGGCAGAAATGACGAGTACAATATGGCAAATCTCTGGCAGGCACAGGAGGACATCCGCAGCCTGAAATCTCTCATTCTCTTCGGCATCCGCGGCATTGCCGCCTACGCATATCACGCCATGGTGCTGGGCTACGTTGACGAGGAAATCTATCGTTTTCTCTACCGTGCACTGTTCGCAGTTGGCGAGGACCGTGGGATGGAAGAACTGCTGCCCCTGGTCATGGAGGTCGGCAAAGTCAATCTGGACTGCATGGCACTGCTGCACCGTGCCAACACGGAGACATTCGGCACACCAGTGCCCACCGAAGTGCCGCTTTGCATTGAAAGAGGGCCGTTCATCGTCATCTCCGGTCACGACCTGCGGGATCTAAAGCTGCTGCTGGAGCAGACTGCCGGCACCGGCGTTTCCGTCTATACCCACGGAGAGATGCTGCCGGCACATGGCTATCCGGAGCTGAAAAAGTATCCCCATCTCAAGGGCAACTTTGGCACAGCATGGCAGAATCAGCAGCGGGAATTTGCAGACATTCCGGCACCCATTCTCTTTACCACCAACTGTCTGATGCCGCCAAAGGCAAGCTACGCTGACCGTGTTTTTACCACCGAAGTGGTTGCCTATCCGGAGATGCAGCACATCGGTGCGGACAAGGACTTCTCGCCGGTGATTTCCAAAGCGCTGGAACTGGGCGGCTATCCGGAGGCGCACCAGATGACCGGCATCAATGGCGGTTCTACCGTGACCACCGGATTCGGACAGAACGCCGTGCTCCAGCACGCACCGGAGATCATCCAAGCCGTCAAGGACGGAAAAATCCGCCACTTCTTCCTTGTGGGCGGCTGCGACGGCGCACGCACCGGCAGAAACTACTACACGGAATTTGTCCGCCAGACACCGCCGGATTCTGTTGTGCTCACGCTGGCGTGCGGAAAATACCGCTTCAATGATCTGGACTTGGGAACTGTTGCCGGACTCCCCCGCCTGCTGGATATCGGGCAGTGCAACGACGCTTACAGCGCCATCCAGATCGCACTGGCACTGGCAGAGGCATTTGACTGCGGTGTCAACGAACTGCCGCTTTCCATGGTACTTTCCTGGTATGAACAGAAAGCGGTCTGCATCCTGCTGACGCTGCTGCATCTGGGCATCCAGAATATCCGCCTTGGCCCGACGCTGCCGGCATTCCTCTCCCCCAACGTGCTGCAATATCTGGTGGAACACTTCCGCATCGCTCTCATCACCACACCGGAGGCAGATCTTGCGGCAATCCTGAACGCATAATCACACGGTTAAATCAACACACAAAAGACGAATCGTTCCACAAAAACGATTCGTCTTTTTTCTTTGGAAAATACGCTTACTTTTTCGGATTCCAGCCGATCAGATCTTTCACCACTTCTCCGGCAATAATCAGACCTGCCACCGAGGGAACGAAAGCATTGCTCCCCGGAATCGCCCGGCGCTGGGTGCACTTTCTCGCAGTGCCCGGCGGACAGATGCAGTTGGAACGGCAGCTTGCTGCCATATCCTCTTTCGACTCCACCGGTTTTTCCTTGGAGTACACCACTTTCAGCTTGGGGATGCCACGCTTGCGCAGCTCGTAACGCATGACACGTGCCAGCGGACAAACAGAGGTGTTGTAAATGTCATCCACTTCAAACGCCGTGGGATCCATCTTGTTTCCGGCACCCATGGCGCTCATGATAGGCACCTGATACCGATTGGCTTGAACAATGAGGTCGATTTTCGCCGTCACCGTATCAATGGCATCCACGATATAATCATAGGCGGAGAAGTCGAACTGATCGGCGATTTCCGGCATATAGAACGTCTGATGGGTACGCACCTGACAATCCGGATTGATCTGGTGAATCCGTTCTTCCGCCACCTCGATCTTATAGCGTCCCACGGTCTTGCGGGTGGCGTAGATCTGCCGGTTGATATTGGTCAGGCAGACCTTGTCATCATCGATCAAATCCAGTGCGCCGACACCGCTTCGAGAAAGTGCCTCTGCGGTATATCCGCCCACACCGCCGATTCCGAAAATTGCGACACGTGCCTGAGAAAGACGCTCCATTGCCTCCTTTCCCAACATCAATTCTGTTCTGGAAAATGCATTCAACATAGTGGTATCTGATCCTTCCTTCGAATTCCGACTGAAATCATATGCTATTCCATTATAGCACATCTTCCCCGAATTGGCAAGCAAAAAATCGAAAACGGACGGAGAATTTCTCTCCGTCCGTTTGGGATGCGTTTTAGAGCTTGTGTTCGTAGGAAATATATGCGGATTTTCGAGCAAATTTTTTTGCAGACAAGGCAAAAATTTGCAGGCATATTTTCGTATGACAAGAATTTTTAACGCAGTATGCAACAAAATTTGCCGAAAAGACGTAGATAGACGCCTATGAACACGAGCTCTTAGTATTCTTCTTCCCAGTCGCACGGTTCAAACGGTGTGTCGTTTCCTCCGCTTGTGGTGATGATATCTTCAACAGAAAAATGAACTACCTCAAGCATCGGAGTTTCGTACGGTTCCTTTTTCTCATCATTTTCGTCCATGTCATTTCCCCTCCTTATGCAAAATAGTCCTTTGCCGCCTGATAATACAGATACATTGCTGCGATGGTATCCTTTAGCGCCTGCGTCCGTGTGGCGGAAACATCCCGCTGCAGCACGTGGTAGCCATACGCCATAGCGCTGTACTGCACATCCAGCGACGCTTCACCGCAGGTCACCCGAACCGTGTATGCTGTGCCCAGATTTTTTGCAGCAATATCGCTTAGTTCCACACAATAAAAGTTCCCCGATTTCTGCGGTGTCAGTGCCTGCTCTCCCCAGAAAAACCGGAGATCCTCAATGGCTGCATCTCCCTGACAGGAAAAATACAGGCGCAGCGTGGTCTGAGAATCAAGGGAAAGACTTGCGCCCTCCAGCTTCACAAAATCGGACTGCTGCACCGTCTGATTCCGATATGCCTCCAGTGTCTGCGCTGTCACCTGCTCCACCGACTTCTCGCTCTCCGAGAAATTGGCATTGGCGAGTGTGATCAGGCTGTGCTGGAAATTCAGCTGGGCATAAGCGCCGTAATTCAGCATCGCCCGAACCAGCGGTGCCGCTTTTTCATATGCCGGCTGTTCCTCCGTATGTTCCAGCAGATAGTCCGCATATTGCTTTACGGTGTAGGCGTAGCGTTTTCCCGTTCTGCCATCGCTCAAATGCATCTGCGCCAAGATTGTGTCGGTCATCTCTTTCGCTGCCACCTCGCACGGGAACACATAATATGTCTTCCCCGCAGCAGTCTGCGTGTCTACCCGTGCCTCCTGAACCAGCACCTTTTTCGTCGTCCCGTTGGCGTAGGTGAACAGGAGATATGCGCCGGAATCCGCCAGAACCCCGTCATCCAGTTCCATGTAAAAGTTGACGCCGATGTTGCCGTTCAGACTCAGCGAATTTCCGGCAAGTCTTGCCCCGATTCCGTCCTCATATCCGCCGCAGACCTGACAGATCCCTTCCACAAACTGATGCTCCTGCACATGCACATCAACCAGCGCTTCCGCAGCAGTATACGCATCGGTTTCCGCCACCTGTACCAGCAGCGTGTAATCTCCCGCAGCGTCCGGCGATTCTATCTGCTCGCTCATTCCGTCTGTACTTCTGCCACGATACCATGTACAGGTGCGCTCTGCGCCAACATTGGTGGTTTCGATCTGGGTATCATCCGGCAGCGGAATCTCGTTTCCCAGACAGTACACCGTGGGATAGGTATCCCTGATGGAAAGTGTACCTTTTTCTCTGGAATTGCCGGTGTCTATGAAGGTAAAACCATTTGTGTTTGCATATGTTTCAGCAGCCGTTCCAGCTTTGCCGTATATTGTAAATCCCGGAATTGCACCATTATCACTGTATCCCAGTGATTGATCATCATTAATGTCATCTACACTTTTTGGAATTGTGATTTCTATCAATGAAGTACAATTATAGAATGCTTTTCGAACAATGGTTCTCAACCCCTCAGGAAGCGTTACACTAGACAAATTAGAGCAACCATAAAACGCCTGCAACCCAATTGAAGTAACGCCTTTGGGAATCACAACCGACTCCAACTCCGTATGATCTCGAAACACACGGCTTCCAATCGCCACCACCGGTTTTCCATCCAAGGTATCTGGAATTTCCAAAGAAGTGGCACTTCCAGAATAGCTCGTAATCGTTACACCAGTTTCGGTGACATCACATGTAAACTCTCCCTCCGCCGATGCCGAAATTGCTACCGGTGCGGTGAACGTGTCAAGCGGTACGCCAGCGGAGAAACAGGCACTGCCCAGCATTGCCGCAGCAGCAATCACAGAAAGGATTCGTTTTCGAACGTTCATAAGATTCTCACCTCCAATTGATTTCCACTTCATTTTATCATATAATATCTGCAATTTCAATTCACTTTGGCAAAGAACTGCAAATTTTACGGTTTCAAAAAAGATTGTTTTTAAAATGTCGAATTTTGTCGAATCCAGTCGAATCGCATGCCAAAAAAAGAACCCGTTTCCAATCCGAAACAAGGTTCGAATGGAAACGGGTTCTGAAATAATTAAGTCAGGTTGGTATATCCCATCAGATATTCGTCCACTTCCCGTGCAGCCTCTCTGCCCTCACGGATCGCCCAGACAACCAGCGACTGACCACGGTGCATGTCGCCAGCGGTGAACACGTGGTCTGCATTGGTGCGGTAGTGTCCGGCTTCTGTTGCCACATTGGTGCGGGGTGTCACATCCACGCCGAATGCCTCGGTTACGTAAGACTGTGCGCCAAGGAATCCTGCTGCGATCAGCACCAGATCTGCGTCCAGCACCTGTTCGCTTCCTGCAATTTCCTCCATGCGCATCCGCCCGGTCTTGGGATCGTGAACCGACTGCAGCTTGATGGTTTCCACCGCACGCACGTGGTTCTTTTCATCCTTGAGAAACCGCTTGACGGTCGTCTGATAAATTCTCGGATCGTGTCCGAAGACAGCGATTGCCTCCTCCTGACCGTAGTCAGTCTTGCAGACACGGGGCCACTCCGGCCACGGGTTATTCTCTGCCCGTGTATCCGGCAGCTTCGGCATCATTTCCAGCTGGATCACCGACTTGCAGCCGTGGCGGATCGCCGTACCTACGCAGTCGTTTCCGGTATCACCGCCGCCGATGACGATGACATTCTTGTACTTGGCACTGATATAGTAACCATCGGAGAGGTTGGAACTGATCAGGCTCTTGGTAGTTGCTTTCAGGAAATCTACAGCGTAGTAGATGCCGTCGGCATCCCGACCCTCTGCATTGATATTTCTGGGATTGGAGGAACCGCACGCCAGAATGACTGCATCAAACTCCTGCTTCAGCTGCTCTGCGGAAATATCCTTTCCCACATCCACACCGGTGCGGAACTCCACGCCCTCTGCTTTCATCATATCCACACGGCGCTGCACCACGGTCTTTTCCAGCTTCATATTAGGAATGCCGTACATCAGCAGTCCGCCCACACGGTCTTCCCGCTCAAACACGGTGACGCTATGACCACGCTTATTGAGCTGCAATGCCGCTGCCAGACCGGAGGGGCCGGAACCAACAATTGCGACACGTTTTCCGGTACGGGTCTTCGGCGGATTCGCCTTGATGTGTCCGGTTTCGAAAGCGTGTTCAACGATCGCATACTCATTTTCCTTGACGGTGACCGGATCGCCGTTCAGTCCGCAGGTGCACGCCTTTTCGCAAAGCGCCGGACATACACGGGAGGTAAATTCCGGAAAGCAGTTGGTCAGGAGCAGACGATCTGCTGCCTCATCCCAAAAGCCCTTGTACACCATGTCATTCCACTCCGGACACAGGTTATTCAGCGGGCATCCGGAAACCATGCCAAAGATCGGCTTGCCTGCCTGACAGAACGGAACACCGCAGTCCATGCAGCGTGCGCCCTGCTTCTGCCGTTCTTCCAGCGCCAGCGGCGTGTGGAATTCACGGTACGTCTTGATTCGTTCCAGCGGTTCCTGCCCTGCATTTTCGACTCTCTCATATTCGAGAAATCCAGTTGATTTTCCCATCAGTTGTTCCTCCTGTCAATTTCTCGTATTGGCATAGAATGCCTCGATCTGTGCATCTTCCAGACTCATGCCGTCCTTTTGCAGCGTTGCAATCGTTTCCATCATCTTTGCATAGTCGTGGGGGACGATCTTCTTGAAGTGCGGAAGATATGCGTCAAAGTCTGCCAGAATCTTCTTACCCAGCTGAGAACCTGTCCATGCGACATGCTCTTCGATCAGATCGTGCAGCTGCTTCTGATCCTCCGGCTTGGTCACACCGCTAAAGCCGACCAGTGCCTTGTTCAGCTTGGTGTACAGATCATTTTCATTGTCCAGAACATAGGCGATACCGCCGCTCATACCTGCGGCAAAATTCTTGCCCACTTCACCGAGGATGACAGCGCATCCGCCAGTCATATATTCACATCCGTGTTCGCCAACGCCCTCTACGACAACCGAAGCGCCAGAATTGCGGACACAGAAACGCTCGCCGGCAACCCCGTTGATGAATGCCTTACCGCTGGTTGCGCCAAACAGTGCGACGTTTCCGATAATGATGTTTTCGTCCTCTTGGAACTTCGAACCCTTCGGCGGATATACTGCCAGCTTACCGCCGGACAGTCCCTTTCCGAAGTAGTCGTTGCTGTCGCCCTCCAGTTCCAGTGTCAGACCCTTTGGAATGAATGCGCCGAAGCTCTGACCGCCGGAGCCGTTACACTTGATAACGAATGTGTCGTCCTCCAGATTATTGTAATACTTTCTGGTGATTTCAGCACCAAACAGCGTGCCAAGCGCGCGGTTCAGGTTGCTGACATTGATCTCAATGCGCTTCTTCTGCTTCTTTGCCAGCGCTTCCTTCATTTCCGGAATGATGACCGTTTCATCAATGGTCTGATCCAGCTTGAAGTCAAAGATATCCTCCGGCACAAAGTGCATCTTCTCATGGCTCTCCGGCAAAGCATACGGATTGTTCAGGATCCGGGACATATCGATCTTGCTCTCACGGCTTCCCTCCGGATAGTGCTTCTGTACCAGAAGATCCGAACGTCCCACCAGTTCATCCACGGTGTGGATGCCCAGCTTTGCCATGTACTCCCGCATTTCCTGTGCGATAAAGCGCATGAAGTTGATGACGTATTCCGGCTTGCCGTGGAACCGCTTGCGCAGCTCCGGATTCTGTGTGGCAACGCCAACCGGACAGGTATCCAGATTGCAGACACGCATCATGACGCAGCCCATGGTTACCAGCGGAGCAGTTGCAAAACCATACTCCTCTGCACCCAGCATTGCTGCGATGACCACGTCACGGCCTGTCATCATTTTACCATCGGTTTCGATGACAACCTTAGAACGCAGGTTGTTCTGAATCAGTGTCTGATGGGTTTCGGACAGACCCAGTTCCCACGGCAGACCGGCATTGTGGATAGAACTGCCGGGAGCTGCACCGGTACCGCCGTCATAACCGGAGATCAGGATGACACCTGCACCAGCCTTGGCAACACCGGCAGCGATTGTTCCGACACCGGCCTCCGATACCAGCTTTACAGAGATTCGGGACTTCTTGTTGGCATTCTTCAGATCATAGATCAGCTGTGCCAAGTCCTCAATGGAGTAGATATCGTGGTGCGGCGGCGGAGAAATCAGTGCCACACCGGGTGTGGAATGTCTGGTCTTGGCAATCCACGGATACACTTTCTTTGCCGGAAGATGACCGCCCTCGCCAGGCTTTGCGCCCTGTGCCATCTTGATCTGGATTTCCTTGGCGGAAGTCAGATACTTGGAGGTAACACCGAACCGTCCGGAAGCCACCTGCTTGATGGCAGAGCACTTATCCACAGCACTGCCGGCAGTGACAATGCGTTCCAGATCTTCACCGCCCTCACCGCTGTTGGACTTACCGCCGATGCGGTTCATGGCGATTGCCATGCACTCGTGTGCCTCCTGCGAAATTGAACCGTAGGACATTGCGCCCGTCTTGAACCGGCGCATGATGCACTCCACGCTTTCGACCTCTTCAATGGGAATACCGCCGTCCTCGGCGAACTGGAAGTCCAGTGTGCTCCGGAGGGTGATGTGCCGATTCTCGGCGTTGACACAGGCGGAGTACTGCTTGAACAGATTGTAGTCATCCCGCCATGTTGCCTGCTGCAAAAGGTGGATGGTCTCCGGATTGTACAGGTGCTCTTCCTGATTGCTGCGCTCCTTATGCCAGCCGATGCTGGACAGCCCCTCGTCCATGCCCAGTTCGTTGGGGTCAAATGCACTGTTGTGCATTTTCAGACTGCGTGCTGCGATATCGTCCAGATCGATACCGCCAACACGGCTGACGGTATCCGGGAAATACTCCTGCATCACGCTGTCGCTGATGCCCAGCGCCTCGAAAATCTTCGAGCCCTGATAGGATTGGATGGTGGAGATACCCATCTTGGAGGCGATCTTGACGATACCGGAAACCACGGCATCAATGTACGCCTTGCTTGCCTGCGAGTAGTCCTTATCCACCAGACCGCGGTTGATCATATCATACAGCGTATCCAGTGCCAGATACGGATTGACTGCGCTTGCACCGAAACCAAGGAGGGTTGCGAAGTGGTGTACTTCGCAAGGCTCTGCGGTTTCCACGATGATGGAAATTGCGGTGTTTTTTCTGGTTCTTACCAAATAGGTTTCCAGTGCTGCAACTGCCAGCAGCGACGGAATTGCAATGTGATCCTTATCCACGCCACGGTCAGTCAAAATCAAAATGGTGGCGCCGTCTGCGTGTGCCTTTTCTGCCTGATGATACAAGGTTTCAATGGCATCATGCAGCGAAACATCCTTGGTATAGAGCATGGAGATATCTGCGGTTTGCAGTCCCTCGATGTTCATGCCGCGAATCTTCATCAGATCCAGGTTGGTCAGAATCGGATTGTTGACCTTCAGGACACGGCAGTTCCGCTCCTCTTCTTTCAGGATATTGCCGGCAACGCCCAGATATACTGTGGTATCAGTGATAACAGACTCACGGATGGAGTCGATCGGCGGGTTGGTGACCTGTGCGAACATCTGCTTGAAGTAATCAAACAGCGGCGGATTCTTCTTGGACATTGCAGGAATCGGGGTATCTGCACCCATTGCCGAAGTCGGTTCTCCGCCGTTCAGTGCCATAGGCACCATAACATGATACAGGGACTCGTAGCCATAGCCAAACGCACGCTGGAGGCGGAGCAGTTCCTTGCCGCTGTACCGGAACGGACGCTTGTTGGGGATTTTCAGTTCCCGCAATTCGAACAGATTGTGATCCAGCCACTCGCCGTAGGGCTGGCGCTTTGCATAATGGTTCTTGATGGTTTCATCGTCGATAAGCTTGCCCTGTACGGTATCCACCAGAAGCATTTTTCCCGGATGCAGACGCTCTTTCTTGATGATGCGCTCTACCGGAATGTCATCCAGTGCGCCGACCTCAGAGGACAGGATCAGGTAGCCGTCATCGGTTACATAGTAACGGGACGGACGCAGACCGTTTCTGTCCAGCACAGCACCCATCACATCGCCATCGGTAAAGATAATGGAGGCCGGGCCGTCCCACGGCTCCATCATAGTTGCGTAATACTGATAGAACGCACGCTTTTCCCGACTCATGGTGGGAATGTGCTGCCACGGCTCCGGAATGGTCATCATCACTGCCAGCGGCAGATCCATTCCGGACATGGTCATAAATTCCAGCGTGTTATCCAGACGTGCCGAGTCAGAACCACGCACATCCAGCATAGGCAGGATGTCTTTCATCCGTGCATCCAGCGTATCGCAGTGCAGGATATTCTCACGGCTCAGCATCTTATCCACGTTGCCGGTGATGGTGTTGATCTCGCCGTTGTGTACCATCATGCGGTTCGGATGCGAACGCTGCCAGCTGGGGTTGGTGTTGGTACTGAAACGGGAGTGCACGATACCGATTGCCGAATGGTAATCCGGACTGTTCAGATCGTGGTAGAACAGACGGAGCTGATTGACCAGGAACATGCCCTTGTACACAATGGTACGGCTGGAACATGATACCACGTAGGTTTCATGGTTACGCTTTTCAAATACCATTCTGGCAATGTACAGCTTCCGGTCGAACTCCAGACCCTTTGCGCAATTCTCCGGCTTTTTGATGAATGCCTGCATAATGTGCGGCATGCTGTCCAGCGCCTTGGTACCCAGAACATCCGGATTTACCGGCACTTCGCGCCAGCCCAGGAACTCCAGCTTTTCCTCTTTCAGAACATCTTCGAAGGTCTGCATTGCCTCCTCGTATTTTTCCTTAGTCTGCGGGAAAAAGAACATGCCGATGCCATATTCCCGCTTTCCGCCGATCTTGATGCCGGCTTCTTTCGCCACCTTGGAAAAATAAGTGTGGGAAATTTGCAGCAGAATGCCGACGCCGTCGCCGGTCTTTCCCTCTGCATCCTTACCAGCACGGTGTTCCAGCGTTTCCACAATTCGCAGTGCGCTGTCTACTACCTTCCGGTCGGTCTTACCGCTCATGTTGACAACAGCGCCAATGCCGCAGTTCTCGTGTTCAAAACGTGGATCATACAGGCCGTTTTTTGCAAACGGTTCTTGTGTTCTGTAGTTATCCATGGTCATTTCTCCTTTGTGATGGATTCCGTCTCCGAGAGCCTGAACCAAAAAAGGCGCTTGCGAAATCAGGATACAAGTATCCCGTTCACAAGCGCCATTGCTTTTCGATGTTTACCCTCTATATGAGTGCTTTCTTATTTTTTATTTTACACCATCTGCATCGGTTTGTCAATAGCAAAATCAGATTTTTTCCGAAAAAAATAATCCGATTCGCAATTTTATTTTTTATAAAAAAGAATTTCCGTCAAAATTCTTTTCATTGCTGGGAATACCGTCTTTTTTTAAGTGGCAGGCATAAAAATCCGAAAAAAAGATAGTCGAAGAAACTGTATTTGCGGCAAACTCTCCCGCATTTCTCAGAAAAACGCACTGTTTCCCCTCTCTATTTTCTGAAATTTCAGAATCGCATGCGCATTGCGCCGCAGTTCATACTGCGTATGGATCCAGCTGTTCTGGGTGTGCAGCTGAAGCTGTACCGCAGTGGGCAGGGAGAGCAGGTACTGACGGGAGGAACTGCTGTTTCGTAAAAGCTCCTGTAGATTGGAAAACCGCATTCTGTATCACCTCAAAAATAGTGTATGTCAAATCGGCGAAATCATGCGGACAATTTTCCGATTGACAAATCATTGAAATTCGTGTATACTGGTTTATAGTTAGCCTATACTAACCATAAAGGAGGAAACAACGATGCTCGACACATTCCGCGGCATTCTCATTCCCTTTCTGGGAACGGTTTTGGGCGCTGCCTGCGTCCTGTTCTTACAGAAAAATCTCAACCGCACCGTCCAGCGAATCCTGACCGGATTTGCTGCCGGTGTGATGACAGCAGCGTCCGTCTGGAGTCTTCTCATTCCGGCGCTGGAACAGGCGCAGGACACCATGGGACGGCTTGCCTTTCTTCCAGCTGCCGGCGGATTTCTTCTGGGAATTTTCTTCCTGCTGCTGTTAGACCGCATGATTCCCCATCTGCACATGAACAGCAGCGAGGCAGAGGGCATCCATACGAAGCTCTCCAAGAGCGCCATGCTGATTCTGGCGGTAACGCTGCACAACATTCCGGAGGGCATGGCGGTGGGCGTGGTATACGCCGGATTTCTCTATGGCAACGTCCAGATCACTGCTGCCGGCGCACTGGCGCTTTCCCTCGGCATCGCCATCCAGAATTTTCCGGAGGGTGCCATCATTTCCATGCCCCTGCGTGCTGCCGGCATGAAGCGCTCCAAGGCGTTTGTCTATGGTGTTCTCTCCGGCATTGTAGAGCCGATCGGTGCCATGCTCACCGTTTTTGCATCCGGTTTCTTTGTCCCCATCATGCCGTATCTGCTCAGCTTTGCAGCGGGCGCAATGATCTATGTGGTAGTGGAAGAGCTGATTCCGGAGATGTCCGAGGGAGCGCACTCCAACACCGGCACCATCGCCTTTGCCATGGGCTTCGTGGCAATGATGACGCTGGACACAGCGCTGGGATAATTTTCAGAGCTTGTGTTCATAGGAAATATATGCGGATTTTCGAGCAAATTTTTTTGCAGA
>NZ_JAJFCK010000048.1 GCF_020709055.1 Ruminococcus callidus | reverse complement strand
TCTGCAAAAAAATTTGCTCGAAAATCCGCATATATTTCCTATGAACACAAGCTCTAACATCAAAGCAATGGATTAACGGAGGGAAAATATTTTATGAAGAAAAGTCATCAGATGGACATGCTTCAAGGTCCGCTGCTGAAAAATATTATTTTATTTGCGCTCCCCATTGCGCTGAGCAGCATTCTCCAACAGCTGTTTAATGCAGCAGATACAGCGGTTGCCGGTCGGTTTGGCAGTCCGGACGCACTGGCAGCCGTGGGAACCAACGGGGAGATCGTGGCGCTGATCGTCGGACTTTCGGCAGGACTTGCGGTCGGTGCCAATGTGCGCATTGCCCACTTTATCGGAGCGGGAGAGCAGAAGAAAATTCCGGATGTGGTACATACCGGAATGCTGTTTTCTGTGCTGTACGGTGTACTGTTCGGCGCACTGGGACAGCTGATCTCCAAACCGCTGCTGATGCTGATTCATACGCCGGCGGATATCCTGACTTCTGCTGACAACTATCTGCGAATCTATTTTGCCGGTGTGCCGTTCCTGATGATCTACAATTTCGGCGCAGCCATTCTCCGTGCGAAAGGGGACAGTAAGCGTCCTCTCGGCGCACTGATTTTTTCCGGTGTCATCAACGTGTTTCTCAACTTGTTTTTTGTGGTGGTTTGTAAGCTGAGCGTAGTTGGTGTGGCGCTGGCAACCGATCTTTCTGCGGCAGTCAGTGCAGCTATGGTGGTATTCTGGATGCTGCGGGAGCACGAGGAGTTCCGCTTGTCTCTGCGAAAGCTGAAGCTCAACAGGCAGCACTTGCAGGCAATTTTGCGCATCGGAATTCCGGCGGCAATTCAGAGCGCCGTCTTTTGCATTGCCAATATTTTTGTACAGTCCGCCATCAACACATTCGGCAGCGCTGCAGCTGCCGGTGTGGCAGTTTCCATGAACTTTGAATACATCGCCTACTACATGGACACAGCATTCGGACAGGCAGCGACCACATTTATCAGCCAGAATTACGCTGCCGGAAACAGACAGCGGTGCAAGAAAACTGTGGGGATTTGTTTCCTTGCAGCAACCCTGTTTTCTGCGGCAATCATTGTTCCGGTGGTTTTGTTTTCACGGCAGGCTTCCGGTTTGTTTACCACTTCTTCAGAAGAAATCACCTACGCCTGCGAACGAATCCGAATTATTCTGGGGCTTCAGGTCATCTGTTCCTGCTATGAGATTCCGGCGTGGTCGATGCGCGGTCTTGGCTATTCCACACTTCCGGCAGCAGAAACTATGCTGGGAATCTGTGTGGTGCGGATTCTCTGGCTGTTTACCGTATTCGCCCGCTTTGGCACGCTGAAGAGTTTGTACTTCTCTTTCCCGTCCACTTGGGTTATCACTTCGACGATAATTCTCATCACGTTTTTTATAGTATGGCGAAAGGCGTTTCGCAGCCGGCCGTCAGTGCAGTGCGGATAATGGAGGGAGAAAATGAGCATAGGGCTTCGAATTTTGTCTAGAGATACCGCACAGTATCGTGTGCAGGACATTGTGGAAATCCATCGGCTTTTTCCATATGGGGAAAACTATGTTTTGATGATTCAAGGAATTTTCGGGGAAGATCCGATAGAGTATGTGCAATGTCATTGTAGCAGCATGGACACGATTTTTTTGCAGCATCCGGAATTGACGGCAATATATCAGGCATACACCGCTCATGTGATACAGGAGAAAAAGCAATACCAAACGAAAAAGTTCTGGTGCGTGATAGCGTGTTTACTCGCACTTGTGGGAATTTATATTTTCATCTTGTTTTTCTCTATTTTTCGAAATCTTGTGACACTTGCCTTGATTAGTTCTATTTTGGAATTGGCATTGCTGCTGACATTTGGAATTTCTTGTCATGTGTGGCTTCCCAAGCTCATGCCGGAAGAACACATTCAAAGAAGGCTGCAAGTTTTGCACGAGGAGATGCTGGAACAAGTCCGGAACTTTCAGAGATGAAAAAAGAGGAGATCTCATTGGGAGATCTCCTCTTTTGGTAGTTTCTTATGAGTTCCCTATTATAATAGCATATACTATTGTAATAGGGAATTAAACCATCTCGCCGTTTGCAATGCGCTCCGCAAGGTCGTTGAGGTAAACCCAGCGTTCCATCTTTTCCTCCAGTTGCGTTTCCAAAGCGCTCTTTTTCTCGGATAGTTCTTGCAGCTTCACATAGTCGGAGGTGCATGCGCCAAGCTGTGCTTCCGTTTCCTGGATCTGCTGTTCCAGCGCAGCGATGTCATCGTCAATGCTCTCGAACTCCCGTTGTTCCCGATACGAGAATTTCAGCTTCTTTTTCCCCACAAAAGTGCGCTCTTTCTTTTCCGTAGGTTTGGCAGCCTTTTCTGCGGATTCTGCCGGTATGCACTGCGCAGCATAGTCGCTGTAGTTGCCGTTGTAGCGGTGCACATCGCCATTACCAGACAGTTCCCAGATCTCCGACGCCATCTTGTCTAGAAAATAACGGTCGTGGGAGATGGCAATAACTGCACCGGCAAAGTTCCGGAGGTAGTCCTCCAAAATGGTCAGCGTAGCGATGTCCAGATCGTTGGTCGGCTCGTCCAACAGCAGAACATTTGGCGCAGACATCAGCACTTTGAGAAGATACAGGCGTTTCCTCTCTCCGCCGGAGAGCTTTTCGATGCGGTTCCACTGCAATTCCGGCGTAAAAAGAAATCGTTCCAGCATGGTTGCCGCAGTGACAGTTCCCTCAGGAGTCTGGATGCGGTCGGCGGTTTCCCGAATGTACTCGATGACACGCTGCGTGGGATCCATGCTCTCGCATTCCTGCGAAAAATACCCGATGCGCACCGTATCGCCCAGCGTAATGCTTCCGCTGTCCGGCTGTAGTGCACCGCAGATCAGCTTGATGAGCGTGGACTTTCCGGCACCGTTGTGTCCCACAATGCCGATGCGTGCATCTCTTGGCAGTTTGTAGGAAAAATCGTGGAGCAGCAGTTTTCCGTCAATGGACTTCGAAACGCCCTCCAATTCCACGGTTTTCTTTCCCAGTCGGGAAGAAACCGATTGCAGCTGCATCTTTTCCTGTTCCGCCGGAATCTCCCGATTTTCCAGCACATGGAAGCGCTCGATTCTGTCCTTGGACTTGGTGCCTCTCGCCCGAACACCACGCCGGATCCACTCCAGTTCCTGCCGATAGAGCGAGCGGTTTTTCCGTTCCTGCGCCTCGGCATCTGCCTCACGCTGTGCCTTTTGTTCCAGATAGGTGCTGTAGTTTCCGTCGTAGGAGAAGAGACTGCCACGGTCAACCTCCACGATTTTCCGGGTGATGCGGTTCAGGAAATACCGGTCGTGGGTGACCATGACAATTGCGCCACGATACTTTTGCAGCTGCTCTTCCAGCAGTTGTACGGTTTCGTTGTCGATGTGGTTGGTCGGCTCGTCCAGCAGCAGCACATCGCTGGGCTGGATGAGTGCCGCAGCGATACCGGCACGACGGCGTTCTCCGCCGGAGAGCGTTCCGATGTCCCGTGAAACGTCGGTGATACCCAGCTTTCCCAGGATGGACTTCGCCTCAAATTCCTTTGCCTCTTTCAGGTCGGCGGGGAGGTGGAGCATCACCTGTTCCAGAACACTGCCATGGGGGGCGAATTCCGGAATCTGCGGCAGATAGGAGATGCGCACACCGCTGGTGCGGATCACATTCCCGCTGTCGGACTCCTCTGCGCCAGCCAAAATGCGCAGGAGCGTGGATTTTCCCGTGCCGTTGATGCCAATGATCCCGACTTTGTCGCCCTCATTGAGGAAGAACGACACATTGTCGAGGACTTTGCGCTCCATGTATGTTTTGGAAATATTTTGTGCGGATAGTAAGATCATCGTGCAGATTCCTTTCTGTTATTGAAAGAGCAAAAACATTGCGCCGGCGAAAACCACCAGTCCCACGCCGGTGCAGAGCAATGTCACGCCTACCGTACCGCCAAGGCTGACCGGCTTTTCCACGAAGCCCTGCTTGGGATTGCGGGGATTGTAGACCACGGGCATGGTACTGCCAATGGGCCAGAGCGCTGCGGCGAGTTCCCCGCAGTTGCAGAATGTGCCGGCGGTGTGGATGTGGAGAACATCCCGCTCTGACACGAAAAGGCGGTTTCCCGCACCGGAAGCGCCGGATTTGTGGGAGGTGACAACGCCCTTGTAGTGCCGGTAGGCAGTGTAGGGTTTCCCGTCCACCAGATATGCGACCACCGGCGAGATGGCTTTGCGGTTTCCGCCGCCGATGCGGTAGCGCTGGACAGTGCCGGTGGTTCGGGCGGAGCATTTTTTGGAGAGCGCACGCCCACGGCAAAAGAACGGCAGGGAGAGCAGCGCCGTCAGGATGCCGGCAGCGCCGATGCAAAGGCAGGCGATTTCGGTTGCAGTCATAGGGGGATACCTCCAGTGAAGTAAGATTCTGTAGAATTATTGTAGCACACCGGCAGCGGGTTGTCAAGAAAGGCGAAAAAAAGAGCACAGTCCCGCCGGAAATGGGGCTGTGCTCCGCCTTGTGAAAAGGCAAAAGTTTAGAGCTGATTGATGAGCTGGATCAGGAACTTCAACAGGGTGAGGGAATCATCTGCGGAGATCACGCCGTCGCCGTTGCAGTCCATGTTCGCCTTTTGAATTTCATTATAGGTAACGCTGCCGTTGACGCACTTGTTCAGCAGAACCGCATCTTTCAGATCAACTTCGCCGTCCAAGTTAACATCGCCGAGAAGTGCAGATTCGCTGACATAATAAGCAGGATGCGTCACCATGCCTTCGACCAGTTCATTATTCAGCATTCTCTGATATGCAATATCAAAGGCACTGCCCTGATAGCAGTAGACCTTTTTCGAACTTCTTACACGCTCGTATAGATAAGAACTGTGATTTAACTCTGGATACGGCTCTATAATGGAATCGTCTTCCGGCGGAATAAAATCCTTTGCAAACACGAAGGTCTGCGTTTTTTGGGAGATTTCTCCCGGATATCCGTGCTTTGCGGAGGTCATTTTTGAACCATTACCGCTGAGATACATGGTCGCAGTATCATAGTGGAAATCCCATGTCATCCCGTCTTCTGTGGTGCCGCTGGTTTCCATGACAGGATTTTCCGCAACGCCCAGACCTACAAATTGTTTTCCGGGAACAAAATAGTAGAAGTTTGAGCCGTAATATCCATAGAAACGAATTTTTCTTTTATCATACTTGGAAAGAACGCCCCAATATGCGTCACCGCCCGAATCTGATGTGGAATAACCCAGCAGATCTTCTCCGGCGGTCAGGGAAACGGTTCCATCCCAGTCTGCGATTGGTGCAAACAGGTCAGTCAAAGAGGAAGCCTTTGTAATGCCATCACCGATGATAACCTGTTTCGGATTGTAGGTAAACTCCCCCTGTTTCCATTCAGGAGTGATTGCTTTGTCATACAACCAGTCGGCGATATAGTCCGGCATTTCGCCGGTTCCGGAAAATGTCATAATCTGTTCGGTTGCGTTGTATTCCCATGTGACATCGCTTCCCTCGGCTGCACAAGTGCCGGTGTAGATAGTCGGTTCAGAAATGGTACTTTCCGTTGCTTGCGCAGAAAAAGGAAAAATCATTGGTAACATACAAGCGATTGCGGTGCCTATGATTTTTTACTGAAGAGTTTACGTATTCCTGCGCATCGATTGCTTCATATTCAGATGCGAACGCAGGGATTGTGGTTGCGGACATTGCCGCTGTCATTGCCAATGCAGAGACGCCGGCAATGGCTTTTTTGATTGTCTTATGCATTGAAAACTTCCTTTCTTCAATTTGTGTCTTAGCTGCGGATGTTCCTCGACAATTTCCAAGCATTCCTCCTTTTTAAAATTACAGAAAATGGAAAAAGTTGTTGAGTATTATCGCTTTCCTTTTTTGTAATTTTATTATACTCAGCAAACACCTATTTGTCAACACATTTTCACAAATTCTTATTTTTTTAAGTACCCTGTGTACAAACATCGTACTTTTCAAAGCAAACCGAAAAAAACAGAAAGCTTTTTTCAAATGTGCTTTTTGCCGTGCTCACAATTTCCTCATAGATGGGGATTTCCGTTTTTTGGCACGCAGGTGTTCCGCTCTACTGGTAGCGTATCACAAACCGTCCCCTCTGTCAATAGCCCAGCACCAAATGGTCGATTTTCGTCTTCATTTGGTCAATTCCGTCGAATACGCACGAGCGAATCAACTAGAATCTGGTAAAATGCAGCAGGCGGAAAATGGGGATCAAAAAACCTCTGCCGGGCGAACGACGCTCCAGATTCGGCGCAGGACGGTTATTTTAGGATTGCCAAAAATATTCTTTTATCATAATTTTATGCTAAATATTGAAAAAAATCACGTGCCGGCTTTCATGCACTTGACCAAATAGAGGCGAAAATCGACCATTTGGTGCTGGGCTATTGACAAAGGCATCATAGCATGCTATACTGAAAGTGAAAAAGAAAGGATTGTGCGAATTATTTTCCATAAAATGTTATGGCTCTGATTTGTATTATGCCTTTTCATAGAAAGGGGGAATGCTCGAAAATAGTCGAAAAATATTCACAATTGGAACGTGCAGAATTTAGAAAAGGAGTTTTTAAAATGCACAGAGTATTCAAAAAGGCTGTCGCCGGTATTTCGGCACTGGCGATGGCTGTAACGATGTCTGCAACAGCAGTTCCCGCATTTGCATCGGAATATGAAGCGGTAGAAGTACAGGAATATGTTGACTCTTTTGCAGATTTTGAAACACAGAAAGTTGTAAAGTACTGTTTGGACAATGGTTTGTCCTTGGACGAAACTAAGGAGGCAGTTGAAATTTATCAGAGAGGCGAGGAAATGCTCTCTGAATCTGAAATTGCAACGTTTTCAACAACAAGTGCTCCGAATTACTATAATGTAAGTCGTCTGGCACCTACAACACATTTTGTAATGTTGATCGTTGCTACTCCGCAAGAGAGTTTTCCGATGCTTCGCATTAGCACATCGTCTTATTCTAACATGGTTACTTATGACAAAAATAATGGCTATGCAGTTTGCCGTCCGTATAAGGAAAAGATCGGTTATGTTAGCGAAGGATACCTCACTAATGAAGCAAATTTTGAAGGCGTTAATACAACAAAATGGACATATACTCAGTATCTTTCTAATGTGTCTGCTTTGAGTGTATCCAATGCAAGAGGAATCACTAGATTTAAGATTACTCCGGATAGAAATAACTGCACTAGTGAGGCAGCTTTGAACAATGTTATCAGTGTTGACAGCTATTGCCCGACGGCGAATGTAGCTATTTCGCATGAAATTTATGCGTTGGGTGATGTAAATCATGATGGCATTGTGAATGAAGCAGATTCTACACTGCTGTTGAAGTATGCTATGGGTTCAGAGGATTTGAATATCACTTATGCTGACGGAAGCAATCACTATTCGTATATCACCAATCCCATGGCTTGTGATACAACTCAAGATGATATTGTAGATGTTTCGGATGTAGTTCTGTTGAATAAGTTTATTAATGGAGCGATTAGCACATTGTAATTCGTACATCTAGAGAGGAGGGTTCATATGCGTAAGAACTTTTTGAAACTTACCAGCATGCTTGCTTCCTGCGCAATGATGGCAGCAGCAATTGTGCCGGTTTCTGTACATGCAACTCCGCTTGTGTTCGATCAGATGACAGAGAAGAATGGGGTATATTCCGGTGTAATTGGCGGACACTTCGCCGGAGATACGCCGAACCGCTGGGAGGTAGACGGAAATGTTCTGACACTTTCCGGACAGTATTTCTACGGCTGGAATGAAACCGGCTGTCTGGATGCCTGGTCGGATTCGTATATTCCGTGGTACCAGTTCTGTGATCAGATCGACACGATTCGATTCAAGGATTTCAATATCTCCTGCATGAATACGGATATGGGGGCATATGTCTACAATGGTCTGGATCATCTCAAGGCGATTTATGTGGACGAGTACTCTCTCTCCAATGTAGAGGGACAGGATGTGGAGCGATATCGGGAACTGCTGAACCGTGCGGACACCGTATATGCACAGGCGGATAGTTTTGCCGATTGGTGTGTGCGCTGGAGTGATACGACGGAGCTTGTTACCAATGGAACCGATATGACACCGTTCTATACTCGTTCCGGACAGCTGAGTGATACGGTTTCCTGGCGGTATGACGATGCGGAACGTACACTTTGGATTGAGGGTAGCGGTACGGCTTCTGTCAATCTGGACGCTTGCAATCAAATTGCGATGCTGAAAGACGGATATGATAAGATCAAGATTGCCAATCAGAACATCCGTATTCCGTCGTCGCTGCTGATTCGCCTGATGGTGAATCAGGAGGACGGAACATCGGAAAAAACGGCATATCTTTATCGTGATACATTCCGTTTGGATGGAAGTTCCGGTGATACGTTTGATGCCTCTATGCTGGAACATTATCATTGTTCCTATGTTTTGCAGGATGCCGAAATTGATACTACCATTCGTGGCGATGTGAATCTGGACGGAACAGTTGACCTGACCGATGCTGTTATGCTGGGCAAGATCATCAGCGGAAGCGTTGAGATGAACGATCAGCAGAAACAGAACGCTGACTGCACCAAGGACGGCAGTGTTACCACGGACGACACACAGCTTTTGATGCAGTTCCTGATGCACAACGTGGAAACGCTTTGAGTACGCCCTTATTTTCCAAATACTGGTATATTCTGTGGTTTGCTCTCGTGCACTTGACCAAATAGAGGCGAAAATCGACCATTTGGTGCTGGGCTATTGACAAAGGCATCATAGCATGCTATACTGAAGGTGAAAAAAGAAAGGATTATGCGAATTATTTTCCATAAAATGTTATGGCTCTGATTTGTATTATGCCTTTTCATAGAAAGGGGGAATGCTTGAAAACAGTCAAAAAATATTCATAATTGGAACGTGCAGAATTTAAGAAAGGAGTTTTCAAAATGCACAGAGTATTTAAAAAGGCTGTCGCCGGTATTTCGGCACTGGCGATGGCGGCAACACTTTCCGCTGTTGCAGCACCTGCGTTTGCCGCAGAAAATGCACAGCTGGAAAGTACAAAAGAAACCCTTGGTTCTCTTCTTGCTGGTTCGGAATATGCTTCTATGGAGGGCATCAGCATTAGCGAAGGAACCGCACTTCGTGATCTGGGAAGCAACACGCTCATTGGAAATCTGTACACTGTTTACCACGACTCGGAGGTAATTGGTGTTGTCAGCGAACTCAAGGGAAGCGACAATCAGGTACTTTCCACTTATCACGAAACCGATGATGTTGCGCTTCAGTCCGCAGCAGATACCGACACACCGGTCGCTTTTTACAGAGATGGCAATGCTGTAATGGTGTATGATGGTGACACCCTCACCAATGTATCCAATGGCGAAGCGGTTGATGCAGCGCCGGAACAGGCAGATTTGCAGGAATTGGAAATCGCCGATTCTGATTTGGCACAGTATGCAATGAGAGCAACTGCAATGACTTACGCAAAAGAATTGCCTTATTTTGTAGACTATTGCGCAAAGCCAAGTTATGACCGGTATGGGAATGTATCTTGGGCTTGTTCGATTGCTAGTAAGTATAATTACAAAAAACAGCTTAAGCCAACCGATGCTGAAGCTTTGACGACAAATGAAGTTTTCGATCGCCTTGTAGAAATGTCTGGTGCTCAGAATCCTGGAGGTACTGCATCGCAAATCAAGGATTTGTTGGCAGTATACAGATTGAGAAGCACTTATCAAACAGGTGAGCTTTCTGTTGAACAAGTGTACAAAAATTTGAATCAAGACAATCCTGTTATGATTCGTATGGGTGTGAGCACTGCTGATGCTGAGAGATTTCTTGAAGTTGATGGCTTGATTTTCGGTTCAAAATACTATCCGACACGTGGAGAAGCAATATATAATGTGTATGATGGTGAGCAGGGAATTGATTTTGAAGCAGTTGTAACAACAGACGGCGATTTTTATGACTTCTATGGCGAAGGTGCTGAAATCTATACGACATGGGTTGCTACTTTCTCTTTCCGGTAAAAGGAGGAATTTATTATGAAAAAGAGCAAAATGATTGCAGCTGCACTGGCAGCAAGCGTAATGGTATCCTCGTTTGGTGTTCTTTCCGCAAATGCAGCGGAAGTTTCCGTCAATAACGTGACGATTCACGGAAACACTGTGCCGACTTACCTGACCGACTACACTGGGGAAGCTTTCATGCAGAGAATCCAACAGGAAACGGATGAACATTTCAGCGTTACTGCGGACGGAACTCCTGTTGAGGTCGATTTTGACTACCTGAACGATGAGGTCATTCAGAAGCTCAACGATCTCTATGGCGGAGATGACGTTGCACTGCCGGACAGCATTTTTGCAGATGGTGTAACGTATGGCAATGTCTACGTCTACAATTATAATCTGTATGATGGCTCTCGCTGGCTCAAGCTGGACCATGACAATCGTGTGAAGATTCCGATGTACTATAACGGCGATTTGCTGACGGTACTGGAATTCGCCGATTACTCTGTGGCTAACTCCACATGGGTTTTGAACAATGGCACGTCCAAGGAACAGACCGAAGTTATCAAGGCAGCATTGGAAAAGAGCGAAAACATCGCAATTGGCGAATATGTTGCGCCGGACTACAAGACGGGAGTCGCTGTCTATGTGGATGGCGAAATTCTCAATGTGCAGGATTCCGGCACAACACTGCCTACCATTGACGAAGTGATTGCCAACGACAAGGATACCAAGGAAGACGAAGTGTCCACCCTCGTTGGCGATGTCAATCTGGATAGCAATATCGACCTGACCGATGCTGTTATGCTGGGCAAGATCATCAGCGGAAGCGTTGAGATGAACGATCAGCAGAAACAGAACGCTGACTGCACCAAGGACGGCAGTGTTACCACGGATGATACACAGCTCCTGATGCAGTTCCTGATGCACAACGTGGAAACGCTTTGAGGATACTAATTGGGGAAAATGAAGAAATCGTGATGCGGTGCCGGTGATTCCGGCGCTTGGAAACGCCCTCCCGTTCCTGCCGTCCGGCGCTGCGGGAGGGCGCTTTGCGTCCTGCGTAAATTTTTTCTTCTGCGAAATACATCTTGACAATTTTTTATCGATATGTTATAATAAATCTACAAGCACATTTCATGTAGAAAGCGAGGTGAAATTCATGAAGGAGACATACGTAGCACCGGAGCTGGAGGTCGTAGAGTTCGACTGCGAGGATGTTATCACCACAAGTGGTGTGAACCCCGATGAAAACGAACTGCCCATCGTTCCCATTGGCTAAGAAGTTCCGCAGTTTCAAAACGAAAAATCCGTTCTGCTGTGACGCAGGACGGATTTTTTATGCAATGATGCAGTAGCATAAAAGGAATGTTTCAGTTTTCCATAATGTTTTTGTTTTATCGCATTTTTTCTGAAACATCACGGCATAATAAGACGAGTCATTTGTCGATATTGACCGTATCAAAAATCTGCAGTATCACATGATTCTGGACTACGCCGATCGGGTGCGGAAGCTGCAGCAGTATCACGGAGACTGTTCCCGTTCCGCATGCATTTTTTTATTGATTTAGCGTGTGTTCGATCTCGTCACGTGTCATGTACGTGACTTCCGTATACTGTGATTGATAAGTCTGATACCGTGCATCAAATGCTTCCTTGCTAAACTCCTCGCCGTCAATGTCATAGAGGTGTTCGGCATTTTCGTCGCAGCGCAATTTGTGCACGATTTCCGCCTGCCCTTTTTTCAGCTGGTATACATCGTATTCATAGTGCATAGAACCGCCGTGTGTCAATGTGACAAACTGCCCTGTGTGTTCGATGTATCCCATAAATCCGTTGTCGCGGACTGCGGGAGAGGTGAGGATTCGAGTGACTTTCTGATCGCTGTAGCTGTACATGGCACTGCCGAAATCCATGCTCTCACAAGTGACATACAGCTCCGGCACGTCATCGTCATCGATGTAGAGCAGCGCATATTTCCATGTGACACCGTCCATCTTATAGTCCAGACTGTTTTGGAATTCGTCCAGAATGCTGAAGTAAGCGCTTTTCCAGTTGGCAGCAGCGCTGTCTGTTTTCGAAACAGAAGTGAAATTTTGGAGGTTTTGTTCCGGCTGCCATACATAATAGTTTTGGAAGTTCGGAGTAACCGTATCGGCAGAGTACATGGTTTTTTCTTTTTCATCTGCCTGTGTGCCCTTTAATACCTGGCTGCCATCACCGTTCTCCAAAATACGCACCGAACTCTGCCCACTTTCCAGCTGTGCGCTCCATGTTTCGCCATTCGTTGTGTTTAGATACGTGTAGCCAAATACGGAATTCATGCTGTTTCCACGGATAAAGCCGTTGGAGAAATATTCTGTGTTCATTCCGGCATCGCTCAGGAAGTAAAAACTGCCGTCTGCTTTCACAACGCCGACACTTTTATAATCGCTGTCATTGGTGCCTTCAATTAGCAGTTCCTTTTTTCCGTCCTGATCCAGATCCATGATGCACTGCATGAGATTCATGGAATCGAATGTATCCCAGATATCATGGTGATATTCCGGATAGCGGAGGATGTCCTCAAACAGCGCATCCTCATTCTCAAAGGTTTCGGTGAACAAGTTCTCATCGCCGAGAATCTCGTTGAGGTCAGAGGTAAGCGTGAGTTTGTTCAAGTATTCCTCGTATTCCATAGATTGGTAGTGATATTTTTTCAGTAAGCTGATTTTCACGATTGGCGTTACCTGCGCATCTCCTTTGGCAACAAACTGAGCGCTGCACTCCTCTGAAGATCTTTCCTGCAACTCTTCCTGACTGTCGTATGCGATATCCAAGCCGAATTCATTCAGCAGCAGAGAATAAGTTGCCTCAGCAGAGGAGCATGTCCCGCCAACCACATGAAAGCCTGCTTCAAAGGCAGAAAAAAGATTGGTGTACAAGTTGGATTTTCCCTGCCGGATGGTCATGGCATCCACCTCATCCTTGACTCTTTGCGCACTCTCCGGGTAAGGGGATTGTTCTTCGTCAACGGAACAGCTGCCCAGTTCCTGCGTCTCCCGAATGCTGGGCGGAAGCAGCTTGGAATAGATCACCGTTTCGTCCAAAGGATATGCGACAGTAGCCCATTCCATGTCTGTAGAAGCGATGGTGCAGGGTGTGATCTCATGGTTCTCTATGGTGAATACATTGAAACTTTTCACATATGGATACGTTTCTCCCGCATAGAAATAGCACTCTCTCGTCAGAAGGCTGCCGAAATACAGATTGCCCTGATACGATGAGGTTGCAATTTCCATACTGTTGGCTCTTGAAAAATAGATGGAGTTGGTTACCGCCTGCTGCTTGTCGCTGATGTCCAGAATCTCCGTCAGATACTTGCTGTCGGAAACCTTGACTGCGCCGCCCTCGATTTCCAGCAAATCTATCCGGATGTCGTCGCCGTCGGTGCTGTTCTTGTCGAAAGTGAATGTGACCAGCTCGTTCTGAGCATCGCCGTCGAAGTCGTTCTGAACGGCTGCTGCCAATCCGCTGGGTGCGTTTTGCACCTCCAAAGAATCCGATATTTCGAATTTTTTGTTGATCTGGCAGAGCGTCTGCTGTCCGAGATATTCTTTCCAAAGTGCATTGCACTCCTCGGCGGACAGACCGCCTTTGGCATCCTCTGATTTTTCTTTCCCGTTGGAGTCCGTCTTGTCTGCACCGCCTGAATCCTTGTCCTCTCCAGATGTTTCGCCTGAGTTTTCCTCACTGGCGTTTGCGTCGGATTCTGTCGGAGTTTTCATGACATCACAGCCGTACAGTGTGCTGCTGCACGCTATGGTCAGCGCAAACAATAACAAAATACTTCTTTTTTTCCACATAAGAATGATTCCCCCGTTTCATTTTTTTGAAGTGGCTAGTATATTGTACCACATAAATACTAATACACTGTGAATAAAATTCAACCTTTTCTTTTTTCTATGAAACAACTTCCGTTTTTTCATGGTGTATTTGCAAAAATTCTTTTACAAATATGCAAATCGCATGACAAATATGTTATACAAACATCTTAGATTCTGCTACAATAGAGATAGTTTGATAGAAACGATAATCTCAAATAACAGAAGGAGGAATTTTTGTATGAACAAGCAAAAATGGCTGGCAGGACTGACTGCGGCAGTATGCTGTGCCAGTGTACTGTTCTGCTTTCCTGCAATTT
>NZ_JAJFCK010000047.1 GCF_020709055.1 Ruminococcus callidus | reverse complement strand
ACGATTAGTGGCTCAAAATTTTTTTATCACAACTGGCTCACTTTTTTATTAGCGAGGTGGCTCAGTTTTTTATTGACAAAGGCATTAAGCCTCTCACAGATTACCAAAGTCGCTATTATTTCAGAAGTAGATGGGATTAGCTGTTTGCTTGGGGATATTCGTTACATCTTCCGTAACAAATTTTCTGTCACCTGCTACTAATTCATTTTATCTTCTGGGTAGATTATTAAACTGTAACAAGTACTTGATTTGTGCTTTTCTTTTGTAACAAATACAAAAGAATCATCATATGGCAATATACAATAATAATCCAGAGATGGTGATACCGAAATATTAAATTTCGCAGACTCCTCAATAGATGCCGCATATGATTCTTCATATACTACTTTATTATCTTTTACAAATAAAATCCTTGATCTAAAATCTGACTGAGGATCATACTCAATTTTCCAAATATCTTCCAGTGTTTCAGAAGAATATCCCATTGCGAAAAAATCAGCTGAAGCAATAATTGCTCTATCCCATTCAAAATTGGTAACAGTCTTCAATTCGACCATACATTCATCGTTTCCCGAAGTTTCGATCTCATCTATTATACCTTGAGCTACCGAACCAAGTTCGTTTTCTTGGCATTTTGAAATAGATACAACGGTTGTAAATGCTATGATTAGAAATATAATGATAAAAACACACTTTAATTTCTTCATGGCGAGTTAGCCTCTTTTTTTCTTTGTCTTACGATATCTGCAACAGTATTAATGTTGCCTCTTAGTCCATTTTGATCCAAGAAAAATACATTATATGTTGCTGACGCATATTCCTGATCTGATAATTTTTGATTTTGTACAATATAGAGGTTATCAGCATATTCAACAGCAACGTACAAACCATTAGTATGATAGTACTCTAGTACCTCTAAAGTGATGCTTCTCATATTGGTGGCATCCCCCGAAGCTGCAATTTTCATACCTGTTTCATTATTCATAATGTCACAAAGTGTGTCGGCAGTGTGCATATCTGAAAAATACCATTTCGTAGGATCGGATGTTATTTTCAGCATTTCAGAAAGGTTTTCGTGAGAATAACCAACTTGCTTCATTATTTCTTTACCGTAATATCTAGTTATTGTTGTAGACCAGATTGCATGTCTAAGAGCGTTCCTTTGACCGCCTTCATTTTCTTGACCTTTTTTGTAATTATATGATACTTTAGAATTGATTGCAAAGCGAGCTGCTCTTGAAGATATAGTATTGCTGTTTGCATCATCCGGTTTTGCCGTTCCAATTTTTGATGCTATAAACGGATGCTCAACCGCAAATGCCGCCTCTTGAAATTTTGTCCAAGCAGAATGTCCTTTGGGATCGGCATAAAATATTGGATTATTATGGCAATACGTATACCGATTCAAGCTCAGTGGATCAGAATTCTTACCTGCATAAGAATCTCTTGAGATAAACCTACCCATACTCGGATCATAATACCTAGCTCTTAAATAAATCGTACCCGTTTCAGAGTCGTAATATTCACCGCAATACCGGAACGCATTCGTATCGGAGTTATCGATATTCTTCTCCACACCAAACGCATCATAGGTATAGGACTTGGTAATTTCACCTGTCGAATCCGTTAGATTCACCACATCGCCATGTGCGTTCTGCGTATAGTAGGTATACCCGGACTTTTCGCCGTTCTGATAGCTATAAGTCGCTACCAGATTTGTGCCTCGCAGATAGCAATTTGCACTATAAAGCTCGCTATCCAACACATCTGCAACAAGCTGTTGATTGCCGTCCCAGACGTGTTTTGTCGTTTTACCATCGACAGTTTTGCTCAGTCGCAAGCCATCCACATCATAGGTATAGCTTGCAGTCGTTTCACCATCTGTGAAGCCAATCAACTGATTCAAGCCATCGTAAGTGTTGGTTTCCGTCTTGCCATCGGCAGTCTTTGTAATCTGATTACCGTTGGCATCGTAGGTGTAAACTGTCTGTTCTACGTCAGAATTATCCGTTGTCAGCAAGTCTGCCGGACTCGTTGCCAAGCCATTTGCAACAATTTCTTCGGAAGTGCCATCTACGGTTTTGGTTTCTTTCTGAAGTAAAGCAGTATAATTTCCGTTGAAATCGCTGTAGCTGTAATCAGTTACATAACTTTCCGAGCTAGTTGCCGTCATCTTGGAACGGTTGCCGTAGTCATCATACTCATACGCATAGGTGTCCATTGTTGTGCCATTGGAAACTGATTCTTCCGTCAGCCGTTTCAACCCATCATACTCGTAGGATGTTGTCTCTATTATACCACTTTCACTGCGTACTTTGCAAGCATCAGAACCATCTAAATAGTACGAATATTCGTACTCAGAAATCGTCGAATTGCCGGATTTCGTCACAAGCTTTGTAATCTTATTGCAGCCATTGTATGTGTAAGTCGAAACCACACCGTTTGCCAGCGTTTCACTTGCTTTGTTGCCATTTGCATCATAAGTATAGGAAGCTGTTTCATTGCCGCTTTCCTTTACCTTAATAACACGCATTTCAGCATCGTATTCATATTGCGTGGAGGAATAAATTGTCTGATGATTAATACCAACCAGCTGCTCCTTCGCATACTGAGATACACCCTCGTAGAAATAGCCCTTAAAAGATTTTGGGCTAAGTTCCTGATAAACACGTCCAAAGATATCGTACTGATAACTTGTCTGTACACCATTGGCAGTTTTACTCTGTACCCTTCCCATATTGTCGTAAACATAAGATTTCGACACATTTTTGGAGGTATCACTGCAAACTGTATTCGCAGTCAACACACGATTCAGTGCATCGTAAGTATTGGTTGTTACATTGCCGTTTGCATCTGTAACAGTTAATACATTGCCGTTCAAGTCATAAGTAGTCGTGCCAGAATTGTAGCCCGTGCTGTCGGTGGTATTTACCAGATGTCCCCACGCATCATATGCGTAATTGGTGGTCATGTAGTCCGAATCATTTGCACTGTTCAGACCGGTTTCCATCTTGGTTTGAATACCGCCATTGCTGTAGAAATACTTGGTGATATTCTTTTCGCCATTTGCAGTGCCATCGCTCAACGTTACCTGCGTCAGTAAACCCTTTTAACTTTGTACATGGTCTGATTCGATTTCTTTTCGTCAGGTGGATTTGGAATTTTCACTTTTTAGAAATATGTTCCATTGAACACACATAAAATTGCGGAGCAGCCGAAGTTGCTCCGCAATGGAAAGAAATCCATTTCAAAACTCTAAATTATCCCATACAACATCGGCGTTAGCCCAACGTAGCGAAACATATCCAGCCCCAACAGGCACAATCCCGCCGGAAGAACGAAAAGGACACCATTGATGCAATACGCCGTGACAAGGCTCTTGCAATGAGAGGCAATCCATGTGATGCTGCATCCGGTAAGAGCTGCTCCAATTGTGCGGATTCCCATGACACCAATTGCCGCTGCACCAACGGAAATGCGAGCAGGACAAGTACTGTATGCTTCGATTCCGGCAAGCGGTGTGTTCCAGCCCTGCATTCCGTAATGATTCAAAATTTGCAGCAAGTAGGGCAATATCAGCACAGCGGAAAATAGTATGCCGTTCAGAATCGCAAAACGAAACATCTGCCGAAGGTATCCAAATCTCCCTATTTTCGTGGCGTGATAAATCTGCTTTAGATTGGTTTTACAATCCATAGATGTAGTGGGGCACAATAAAAGTGTCAGTGCAGCCGTTAAAAGCAGCACTTGTACCATGCCCTCCCGGTTGCCATCCAGTGCGAAATAGCGAACATATCCGGTGTCGTAGAAAATCTCCGCAGAATCGGGAATCTGTTCTACTCGCTGTGCAAATTTTTCAAAAGCTGCCTTGTCATTCAGTTGTGCGGTCAATTGTCCAATCTGATAGGAATTCGGCGATTCCGACTGTTCCAGCTCTGCGATCTGTGCTTCGATTTCACGATAGAAAGCTCGCTTTTCCGTGAAAAATTGTTCGGTTTTTTCTGTTACAACTCCGGCATATTCGTTACAAAAATTTTCGTAGTAAATATCCTCATTGCTGTAAGTTCGAGTATATGTTTTTGCCAAACCAACCGATAGGAAAAGCAACAGAAATACTACAAGCAAACCCTTTTGCAAAATCAAAATCCGATAGCAAGTGTACCAAAATTTTTGATGGACACGAAACCGAATATGCAATTTATGACGGAAAGAGAAGCTGCGGTATTGTAAATTTCCGGCGTGTGCAAACACTGCAAGGCTGCCGCCCATAAAAAGAAAGAGCCATAGTCCTATGACCACGCAAGCAGAAATTTTCAGAGAAATCGGATAGCCGAAACAGTTGACGTTGGTATAGGTTCCGAGAATTTCTTTGCCTTGTAAAAACTGGATGGGATTCCAGAAATGCAATAGGCTAATGGGAGACAAAACGGAAATTTTCGCATAGAGTAAGTAGGATATTCCAACAATGCCAATGGATGCACCGTATACCATAAGATTATTTTTGGCAATCGTACAGAAAAAACCGAACAGCACAGCAAATACGGCATAGGCAGCCATTTTGAACAGCAGATAGATGCTAATGTAAGTTCCGACAGAAACCGGAAGGTTGCAGGTTTCATAGCCATAGATGCACTGAATTGGACGGGAAAGGTCACCAAGTCCGTACAAGTTACAGGAAATCAGTGCAATTTCGCCATAAAAAAGCAGTATCAATCCGATGGCACAGAGCACTGCTATTCCCAGTTTACAGCTCATCAGTCGAAGTCTTCCGTTGGGCGTCGCATAGAGCAGCGGCAAAATGCCTTGTTCCCGATCCCGTAAAAAAATACGGCAGACGCAAAAGAATAGCAACAGCACCGCCAAGAAATCCGTCAAGGGACTGGACAGCAAATCCTCTACGCCAAGAGAGGTATCCAAAACCAGTGTGGTTCCAGCAAGGGCTGTATAGGCGGATGGCGTTTTTTGAATGTTCCGATAGGAAAAAGTGTCGGTACCGCCCCAAATAGAAACTGCTGTCATATTCTCTGCATTGGTTTGAATGCTCTCCAAATATGCCGGATAATTTTGCAATCCCTCGATAATTTCCAATGTGTCATAGTAGAGATAGCCGTTGTAGTCTGCATCCGAGTCCGGAGAAGCAGCCTCGATTTTGGCACTGACAAACGCATTTGCTTCCTGCAAAGACATCCCGTCTAACTGCTCGTATAAAGCGTTATATTCCGAAGGTGTGTAATACCGGTTGTAAGCATTTGTGATTTGGGAATAGCCATTGATGCAGAGCAGACAAAAGAGCAGAATCCAAAGGACTCGAAAGGATAGGCATTTTTTAAGCTCCGCTCGCAGCATTTGCCTCACCTCCATAGTATTGCAGATAGAGATTCTCCAGCGTCTTTTCGCCGGTCTGTACCTGCTCTATCAGTTCAGAAACTGTTCCGTGCGTCAAAAGCGTTCCCTTCCGCAGAAGCAGAATTTGGTCTGCAATGGTTTCAATGTCGGAAATGATGTGCGTAGAAATGAGAATGATTTTCTCTTGTCCCAAACGATCAGTCAGATTGCGAATAATCACACGCTGTTTTGGATCTAATCCGGCAGTTGGTTCATCTAAAATTAACAGAGACGGATTTCCAAGCAATGCCTGTGCAATCAGAAGCCGCTGCTTCATGCCGCCGGAAAAGCCGCCGATTTTTTGTGCTGCCTGCTCAGAAAGTTCTACCTGTTCCAAAACATCTGCAATCTGGTCTTTCGCCTCTTTCCGAGGAATGCCCTTGAGTGCCGACAGATACCCCAGAAAATCTCGTGCTGTCATATTGGCGTATAATTCCTGCTGCTGCGGCATAAAACCCAAGCAAGCACGATAGCTTTTTCCAAGTTTCCGAATCGGCTGTCCATCCCAGAGTATTTCGCCGCCGTCTTTGTCTGGCTTTAAGTTGTCCGTGATTAAGTTCATTAGCGTGGATTTTCCCGCACCGTTGGGACCAAGCAATCCATAAACACCCGTTTCAAAGGAAAATGTGAAATCTTTAAGGGCGTGCTTCTTGCCATAGTGTTTGTTGCAATGACGAAGAACCAGTGTCATTCTACTATGCCTCCAATCAAATCCGATTCCGGAACAGCTTCAAAATGAATGAGGTTGTTTTCATCTGTATAGTTAATAATGTATCTTTCTTTGTAATAGGCAATTACGGTAAGATTTGTATCGGAATATGTTTCGGATAAGACATGTGTTTCTCCGGTTTTCGGTTGAAAACAGGTGCTTTGCGGACCATCCCAAAAGATTCCATTGACAAAAGTTAGATTACGAGAATTATTTGCAGGAATATCTGCACTCACTGTCTCTGTTCCATCTGCATCCATTACGTGGTATTGCCCATCCATATAATAAATATATGTGTCGTCTTGAATCAAGTCTGCTGCGGGATATTCGCTTGGTTCTATGGTATCCGTTTCTAAATTGAGGCATTTGTTCACCCGATGCCAGGGGATTGCTGTTCCGGCATCCGACCAATCCGGACTATCCGGGTCTCCGGTGTTGACATAATCAATAATATCATTGGGATCATCTACATAGCGATAAGACAGATAAAGTTTATTTTGATAGATACCTGTCAATTCTACATCTGCAAACATTGCACCATTCAGTGTCCAATTGTAGGATGCAGTTGGTGCATCATTGATGAGACCGTAATTCTTGACATCCGCTGTATCCAGATTGATCGCATAAAGATACTGGTCTCCGATTCGAGACATTTCCGTCCACGATCCATCCTCTTCCTGATATGCACAATCACAGCCGATGATGTAGAGTGTGTGATTGGATATGACAAATTCAATGGCATCCTTCATGCTGACATCCGGAATTTCCACGAAGCTTTCTACTTCGCCCGTAGTCATATTCCCACAGTAGCATGTAGTTTGAAATTGATATGCTGTACTTCTTCCATCATCGGAATCCGTGATTTTAGAATCCGTATGAAACCAATACACCATACCTTGATAAACAAATGGCATGATGCTATCCTGAACACACTGAAATGCCAAGCACGAGGTGTCCTTGTGAGCACAATTTGGCTTATTACAAAGTGGAACAGCTTGCATACTCTCATAGTCTAAAAAGTAAGCTGCTGTGGAACTGCCCTCAGAACCGGTATAGATTACGCCATTCTGATAAGTATTCGCATGTGTGATATAGTGATTTTGCTCGAAGTTTTGAATGTTGCTCCCCTTTTGTATGCTTTCGCTTCCACAGGCACATAGATTCATTGTCAGCATGATAGGAACAATTAGCTTATGAATTCTACTCATATTTTGCACCTCTAAATTATGATTTTCTGTAACTATTCAGAGTCCTGAGCAAAGATAGACATAGAATTGCCCATAACAGCACGACGAATCGCATCAAAACTGGTAAAGCCGTGTTTGATTGCTGTGGAAACATATGACATGATTTTCAGGTATTCTTTTGCCCCGTCAACTGATCTGAAACAGCCGGACACTTTGGTTTTCACCTTAATGTTACGAATGTCTCTTTCAGCTTGATTGTTGTCAAAAGGCACATCGAAGTCATGTGCAAAAAGGCAGACCTCTCCCTTGTGTGCAGAAAGCCGATCTATAAGGCACAGCACCTTTCCGCGCTTGGTTCTTCCTCTCTGTCCCGGCTTTCGTTCCGGAAGCGGATTCTCCTCATAAGCTGCTCTCATGATCTCATCATAGAGGTTGGAATACCGCTTCAAGGTATTTCGATGTAGAGCGGTTTTACCTTTTGCAATCGCCTTTTCCTTTGCGCGCTTAAGATTCAGCAGTAGAGTTGTGAATTTTTTAGCCCATGTTTGTTTTGGATGATTCTCCACTATTCCCTTCAGCTCTCGGAGCAAATGGGCACCGCAAAGCTGGTGCTTAACATTCGTAAAGCACCAATAAGGAGCCCAGCAATCATGGACAAGAGTGCCGCCGCTATACTGAATGATACCCATTTCCTCCATAGCAATATGCCCTCTTTTGTCGTGAAGAAACAGAACTGTGTAGAGTTCGTTTGAAAGACAATGCGTCCATCGCGTTTTGCCGTCAGCGCGGCAACCAGTTTCGTCACCGTGCTTGTGGTGTGCTGATTTCAGCTTCTCAGCCGAGACAGTATTAGCCTCCTCGACTTTAGCAGCACAACGAGAAACCATGTTCTTTATCGTCCCGACAGAAATCGGAACGTTAAACACGCCGCTTAATATATCGTGAGTACGATTAAAGCTGACTGCGCCAATGGTGTTCAAAGCAACAGCGAGTGCTTCAAGGTTTTGTCCGTACTGAACGACCGCCTTAATTTCCGCAGGGAAAGAACCCGTTTTTGCTTCACCGCAAATCGGGCATACGGGTATTGTAATAAGCTCATGTTCGGTCACATCAACCTGAGCAATCATATCAATTTCGTGGCGAATTTCTTTCACCTCAGAATTCATCATGCAAATCTCACGCTTCGGGCAGTGCTGGCAGTCAGCGTGCAGATGATTAATGACATGGTCAGGCTCTGAAAGCACAGCAAGATGTGTGCCAGAATGACCTTTCTGACCGCCTTGTTTCTTCCCGCTTTTCTCACGCAAACTTCTATTCTTGTTGACAGGCTTTTTCTTAAGCCCATCAGATGACGGAGGTTTTTAGCTGTTGCTGGAATTCTTGCGGAGTTGTTCTCTCAGGTCACGGATAATATCGTTCTGCATCTCGACAATGCGCTTTAATTCCTCTACCTCTTTTTGAAGATTCTCAATAATCTGATCCTTATAATCCGGCATATGCTCACCTCCATGATAATGTCTATCTACATTATATCACGATTAAAGACATATCGCAAATGCACAGAATAATCGGTGTCGGCATATTGACGAATTGCGATCAACGCAGATTTTCAAGTGCTGATTTTTAGGGGCTTACAGCCAATAATAGATCGAGATTTTGTTTTCACTTCACTTGAACGGTTTCTATCGGTCTGAAAGGTAAATTTCTATTATGCATGTATACGAAATTCAGTCACGGCTATGGCGGGGTTCTGAATAGTTACGATTTTCTTAAACAAAATGTCTATTATACTCAAAAAGGGGAGTGTACATCAAGTGAAATACAATCCCCTCATTTGATTAAAAATGGATTAAGTCAATAAACAGGCTTTTTAGAAATAAAGACTGAATGATGATGTTGACGCTGTTCTGTGCCATGATTGTGCATTCGTTGTTCCATTAGTGGCAGAGTTTTTGCAACTTGCATAGCCATATGAGTTTGCCCAACCTGAGGTTGTTCCACCGTGTTTTACTTTGACATAACACGTTTGATTACTGCAAGCTGTTGTACCGTATCCATACGTTGTATCAGAATAAAGTGTTCCTGTAACGCTACCAACAGTTCTGGAAACAGTAGGACTATATGCACTTGCACTCATACCAACAACGCTCGTTGCCATAGCTGCCGCCGCAAGAATGCCGGCTACCACTTTTTTAAGTTTGGTCATTTTGATTTCACCTCCTTTCATTCAGTCAGGCGAATTCTTATTGAAATCAGCAACAGATATTCGAATTTATTCTTCAAAGAAAAATTTTAGTAAGATAGAAATCCAAAAGCTTTTGTTGTCCTGTACAGTGGTTATCATCTTGAAAAATTATTTCTTTTAGAATCAATATAAAAGTGGATTAATTTATCGGCATATCTAAAAATACAGTGCCTCATCAATCCTTTTTCAGCATCTTCACTTCTTCCGGCTCTTCCGGCTGATAAGCCAACCATGCACAAGTTGAATTTGCTGTCATGGTAGCAACAACAAGTGCCAATGCTGCCATTGTACCGCCAAAACGTGTAATGAAAGAGCAAATCTTCTTTTTCATGTGAATGCACCACCTTTCCAATTTGATATTTAGGCCTTCATTTGGTCTGCCTACATTGTAACACAAAGTCAAGAAAAAAACTGACTTATGGCACGAACTGTATGATTTTTGGGTATGAAATGCACTTTTTCTCATTTTTTCGCTTGTACGCCATTCTTAATCATTCCGCCAATGAGCATGATGGACAACAGTATCCATGCACTAAAAATGCTGTAAGAGAAATTTATTAAGGCAAAATAATAGAGCATAGCAGATGCACATAATTCTACCATCAATATCATGAGTCCTTTTCTTCGATACTTTTTTCTGTCCTTTTCCGATAACTTTTTATGGATATCAGATACAGGCATCAAAACAACGAGACAGAGCAAACTCAAAGCTGTCAGCAATAAAAAGAAGGCAGTAAAATGAGAAATATACCGAACTATTAGCAATGCCGCGATTAAAAGAAAATTGGAAATAACCCAGCATCGAAATGGTGTTTTTGCATGATAGCCACCTGCGAATGACCGCAACGGAATATATGCGACTGTAAATACAGCTGTTTCCGGAAGCATTCGAAAAAGCAATCCGATTGCAGTAAAAGTTGCAATGTTGAAAAGGGTATCCAATATGTGTGTCATTCCCCATTTGCATACAACTTCTTGGTCTGAACTTATGATTTTGGTTTTGGACAGCCATACTGTAATCCGATTTGATGCTTCTTCAAACATCCCATGCACCTTCTTTCTTCGCTAATTTATGATAGCACAAATAGGACTTTTAAAACCGACTTATGGCATGAACTGTATGACTTTTGGGTATGAAATGCAAAAATCGGACGCTTTAGAACGTCCGATTTCTTCATTCTGTTCCATTGAACATGGTCACTGTTGTATGATATTTGTTGTTATCTTCTACATAGTGCTTCAGATCACCATGGTATTTTTCAAGCGTATGTGAAACACTTAGGAGACCAATTCCATGTTGTTTTTGATCCGCTTTCTTTTTCTGTTTTGGGTTGTAGCTGTTTTCAATATCAATTCGTACAATTCCACGAGTCAATTTCATGGAGAGCAGAAGCCGTTTGTTTTCTGACTGACGCAAAGCTTCTATCGCATTATCCAACAAGTTTCCAAGTATCACGGTCATATCAAAGGATGAAATATTCAATTCTGCCGGTAAGTCAATTCTGCACATAATTGCTGTACCTAAATCAGACGCTAAAGCCAACTCATAATTAATCAGGCTATCCACATCACGATTGCCTGTTTTCGAGTATTCTTCCTTCACAATAATTGCGTTCTCGATTGTCGTGAGATACTCCTGCACCTCCGCATACTCCTTCTCTTGCAGCATCCTACGCATGGTGTTCAAGTGCTTTTGCATATCGTGCCGCAAATACCGCATTTCTCTTTGGGAAGTCTCCATGATTTTAAGCTGATTTTGATAAGCATCATTTGATGCCTGAATCAATTCCACCATGTGTTTGTTTTTCAGTCGGTCTTGTTCCAGATGATACGTGTAAAAATTGATAAGATTAATAAGAAGCAGGATAATTGCAACGATGATGTCATGCTTGGAACTATCATTTACTGTCAGAATTCCTACTGCAATTGTTCCAAGAGAAACTAAAAGAATCAGCAAAAAATATGGAGACTTTGAAGAATACTCTATATGACGATGATATAAATGACGAAATAAGAAAGCGAGATCTAACAGAAGAACATATTGTAAAAAGCCGCTCTGCACAAATTGAGAATTACCTAAAATAGAAAACGCAATCCAATCTATAAACATTCCAACCGCACAAACCCATATTGCAGAAAAAACTCTTTTCTTCCAAGTTGCACGGTATAGAATAGAAATTAAGATGATTGCTGCTGTATTGATAACAAGATTGATATTCGTATTTTGTGATATAATCCAAACCAGACTTCCGATAAAATAATAGGATATATATGCAATTATTTTTATTATCCTTTTGCATTTCAAATTACCGAAGAACGAATCTAAAAAAATACTAATAGCATAAATGCGAATTACATTTGACACTAAGTATAAAGAAGTTTCCATATATACCTCCCAATTTTATAATTCAGACAATCGATCTCTTACAATGCTTTGCTGCCCTCGGCTGATAAAAAGTGATGTGCCGTCTTCCAATGTTACTTCCTTTGATGTTGCCTTAATGATGTGTTTTATGTTTACATAAACGCCTCTTGATATGCAAAGGAATTTACTACCGTTTCCCTCAATGATACTGCTGATTTTCCCATTCACGGCAAACTCTTCTGTTTTTGTGTGAAAAATCACTTTTTTCCCGTTAGATTCCAAATACGAAACTTCTTTCAATTTGATTTTATGCTTTGTATTTTCCGATATATATTCCAAAAAACTATCCGAATTACTGTAATCCAACATATAATCCTGCAAACATTTGCATAAGTCCTCATAAGTAATTGGCTTGATCAAGAAAGCAATCGGTCGAATCTTGAATAATTCCATGGCATAATCCCGAATCGTAGAAATAAAAACAATTTGCGTATCATAATTTTTCATTTGTCTCCGCAGCTGCAGCCCAAATTCTGTACCTTTCATTTCCGGAAACTCAATGTCAAGGAAAAGTAAATCATATTTTTCTCCTGCTTTGAATTTTGCATAGATATCTTCACAAGATGAAAAATATTCTACGGTAAAATCAAAATCATAAGCAATGATAAATCGATCAAATAGCTTGTGCATATCACATAACAGTGTTTTATCGTCATCAATTACAGCAATCCTAAGCATTTCATTTACCCCTTTTTCTTTTTATCATACCACACCCTTCTTCAAAAAGCAAGTAGCTATAAATGAGCATCCCAACACCGTTTTCGTGAAAATGCACAAAAGTGGTTAAGCAATATTCTCCAAAAGGGCAGACTTATCCCCACCGTTTTGAGCATAGTCAAAAATGAAAGAGATCTGCTCTCTTCGAATCGTTTGGGACAGCAAATGATATCCTTCCGAGAAATTGTACCGTTTTGATTCGAAGCAAGCGATCATGTAAGCAAGAGATGCAATGAGCCAGAAGTGTTTGATTCCATTTGCGGATCGAATCTGATACTTATCAACAGCAAGCTTCATCTTGCAATCACGGAAATAGACTTCAATCTCCCAACGTACAACATACAAATCCAGAATTTCTTCATCCGAAAGAGCTGCATTTGTGCTGATGAATGCACGCAGAGCTTTCTCTTTACCGAACGACTTTGCCGGATAAGATAACAAAACAACTGCATTTTCAATTCCGTTCAAATTGCCTTCCTATCGGTAAACGTAGTACGTTCGCCCTTTCACGGTCACGAGGTGAAAGAGTTCCCTGCACTTTGCTTCTATCAGTTTTCCGGCAAATTCACAGACATTCATTTTTGTGCCGTATGGATATCGGATATGATTCGTCTTCAAAGCTCCGACAGTGTGAAAGCCTTTGCAAATGAACGCATTTACGACCTTTTCGCATACATACCAACTGTCACAAAGAAGATATGACGATGTCGGAGCCGTTGGAAGTTCTTCCGCAATTTGCTTTACAATATCGATTTTGGAAACCGATTTATCATACATAATCATTGTGTAATTCAGCGTAATCCCATTACAGGAAAGCAGAACGCCTACCGCCTGATGACCATAATCCTGTTTTCTTTTCAAATGTGAAAAGTGAAAATTTGCTGCTTCCATTGGATGGATTGCCTTTGATGATGGTTTTGTCTTGGATGCAATCGTATCATCAACGATGCAAAGAATCGGTTTTCCACTGCGTTCGGCTTCCTCATAAATTGTGTGGATTACCAGCTCCTTCATTGCCTTTTCCAGCGATGATGCATTCCATTGATCGTTATGCAAAAAACGAGAGATACTGGTACGATGCTTGTCACTGCACTTCTCCATATCAACTGTTTTTCCATGGTATCCTGTACTAAATATCGTAAGCATGATCGTATTGATGTATTCCATCGCATAGGGCGAAATGGTTTCCGTCAATTTTTTTGCTTCCAATCTCTTGCAAATTTCTTCAGAATAGTGTATACTTGTTTTCATAGGACAACACTCCTTTGAGTTAATGTAGGTTACAAGTACATTATAACTCTTTTTGGGACTGTTGTCCTATCTTTTTTTGCATTTTTTAGGGATGCTCATTTATAGTTGGAAAAATATATGTACAATTAAATTAGTACATTAGAGGTCTTTATTATGGCGTTTGTAAACAAAAAGTTATCAATTTCTGAGAAGAAAAAGATATCAGATATGAAGATAAAAAATCCCTACGGAAGCTATAGGGATATAATGGAAGGAATCACACCTTCATATATCACAATAGACAATAGCAGTAATATGTGGTTAGCTCATTGTTATACACACAAGGAAACTTTAGGTCGTATTGATATTTCAGTAAACATGATAGTAGAAGATCATAAATTGATTAATTCCCTAGTAGCAGCGTTTAAAGTGTATAATACGACAGGATGGCCAGAGGAAAATAACGAAGCGGTAAGTGTTATTTGTGATCTGGGAAAGGAAGATGAGGTATAATGCTTATAGCAATCCAATAAATTATTGCACATAATTACACGAATGAAACCACCCTATGCAGTCCTTAGGACGAATTGTTAAAAAACCTTTTGAAATAGCGTAACCGCCAACCAGACCAGCGGGCAAAAAAATGAGTCGAGATCAACCTTGGCTCAAATCCCGTATTCGATTCATCACAATGAATTGCAGTGAGTTACTGTGAATTACTGTGCGGTGAAATACTG
>NZ_JAJFCK010000046.1 GCF_020709055.1 Ruminococcus callidus | reverse complement strand
TTTGGCTGAAGGATGGTTCTACACAATGCGTAGATGACATTGAAATTGTAGAACTGCCGGAAGGCGAGTATGTTGCAGTTTATAACTTCGAAGTCGCTGATTTCCATACTTACTTTGTTTCAGATAAAAATGTAAATAAGTCATATGAATATGACGAAATGGGAAGAGTACAGTGTATCAACATCAATAATGAGCAAACGCTGTATCTTTATGATGATCTTGGAAGAAAAATCACAGAGGAAAGCAGTACAGGTTTCAAGGGCTATTATTATGAGGGTATTTCTCAAAATGTAAGTTCTTATTTTATCGGACGCAATCATCAAATTGTATATGAAAATATTTCTTATACCTATGATGATGAAATGCGTGTGGTTCAGGTTAAGGAAAGTGGAAATCTGACAGCTTCCTATGCCTATGATGAAAATGGTAATAAGATTTCTGAAACACTTGCAAATGGTGTGGTATCGACTTATTCCTACAATGGATGCAACAAAGTTACAAAGATTGTTACCAAATCAGGAAAATCAGACATATCCAGTTACGAATATTCATACTATTTAGATGGTTCAGATGCTTGCAAAGTACGCAATGAAAATGGTACAATAGAAACAACATCATATGACTATGATGGTTTGAAGCGGTTGACCAAGGAATCCATTTCTAATGGTAAGATAGCTGACACATATGCATACGAATATGATGACTATGGCAATCGTTCTAAGATGGTTGCTAATGGTTCAGAAGAATATGAAACTGTCTATGATTATACTGTCAATGGCAAGTATACTGCCTTGCTTCAGAAAGAAATCAAGACAGTTAAAGAAGCTTCTAGTGCTGTAACCTCAAATAATGGATTAGCAATTAGTCCAACAGATCTGATTACAGGCACCACAACAAATGCCAAAAGAGAAGAAACTGCTTATTCTTATGATGCCAATGGAAATCAGATCACAAAGATCACAGCAGATAAGACAGAGACAAATACTTATGATAGTCTGAATCAGCTGATTGAATTTACTGATGGCAAAACAACAGCAAGTTATAAATATGATGTAGATGGTCTGCGTATTAGCAAAACTGTAGATGGTCATAGTATCGATCAAATCTGGAATGATGATAAACAGATTGCAGTTGATGCGGATGGAAGCAATCCATATAAAGCACAAATCTATATTCGTGGAACGAATTTGCTGGCAGGGTGTGAGTTTGTACAGGCAGTTAAGTCAGATTATACTTACTACACACAAAACGCTCATGGTGATGTTGTCAATTTAACAGACAACAATGGTGCTGTTACTAAAACATATCAGTATGATGCTTTTGGTGTAGAAAAGAATATTGATGACACTGACACCAATGCATTTCGGTATTGTGGCGAATATTATGATAAGGAAACTGCTACCATTTATTTGCGTGCGAGATACTATAGTCCTTCAACTGGACGATTTATCTCAAGAGATTCTTTTGCAGGTAGCAATAATGATCCACTAAGCCTGAATCTGTATACCTATTGCCACAACAATCCTGTTTCTGGAACAGATAGTACTGGTCATTTTCTGGATACATTTTTTGATGCGGCAAGTTTAGCATTTGACATTGTTTCATTTTGCATCGAACCCACTCCGATGGGTGCTGTTGATATTTTGACAGATGTAGTCGGACTTGTAACACCAGGTGTTCCAAGTGCAGGACTAAAAGTGGGTGTGCATGCAGCAGAAACTGCTTATGATGCATACAAAGCTGTTGATACAGTACATGATTTGTCCAAAGCAGCGGATGTTGCTATTACAGTATCCAAGAAGGGCGACGCAGTTCTGGATGCTGCAGATGCAGCGAAGGATATTAGAAATGCAGATTATTTACAAGATTCTCTTAACAGAATTGTAAAAGCTCAGCATCCTAACCCCAAAAAGGGATTTTCTAATACTTATGCACTTACAACCTCAAAAGATGGCAGATTGGTACTTTCTAAAAATAGAGGTGTTCCTGGTCCTAAAGCACGTCAAGAAGCTGAAAATATATTTGGAAAAGGAAAAGTAGAGTTTGCTGGTGGAAAAAATGCCAATTTGGATTTGGATTTACTAAAAAGCAAGGGCATTAGCACAAAAGGTATTGATTTTGGTCGACTTCATCATGCAGAACCTCGTGCAGTACAATATATGTTGAAAAATAATATACCTACTGATAATGCAGTACAAGTTGTTTCACGAAAATCATGTGATTCTTGTTCCAATTTACAATATAATCTTGGTTGGAAACGAAGACGTTAAATTTAATCATATAAATTGTTTTGTATTATTTTAATCATAGACTAATTTGATATGATTAATTTTAAGGAGATACAAATGAAAATAAAGTATGAATCGACAAAAAGAAAAAAAGATATTGCAAGATCTAAAATCGCATATCAAAAATACGCGAAAAGTATTGATGAACCCATTGAACTGCAAATATATGAGGAATTGCATCGTTTCTTTCACAAAGAAAATTATCCAGTTGCTGGAGCAATTCAAGATGCTACAAGTTTATATTATGCTTTTCAGAGTATTTATAACCTTGCAGCGAAATATAAATACTATATTGATAATGATATCAACACTACTTTTCAATACTATCGAATGGGTGCTATTTATTATGCAATGGCATATCAAGAAATGCAGCAGGCTTGCCAAGTGGATGAAATTGTGATGGACTATATGAATGACATCGAAACACATGAAAAATTTCTTTATCAAGCAATTTCAGTTGGAGAATGGGAACTTGCAAGGGAAAATTCCACCTCATGCCCAGTGATACAAGCCATGTTATATGAAAATTATGCAAAGGCAAAAGAATTGTTGTTGATGGACACAGAAGAACCAAATGAAAGTCAGGAAGCCTATTTTATTCATTTGCCATATTTAAAAAAAATTTATCTTGCAATGCTAAATGGTGATGAACACGCATGGAATGAACAACTTGCTAAACGAATCAATCAATACAGAAAACGTCCATCTGATTACCAGCCTGTTGTAGATTTTGTATCCATTTCACTCATAAAAATGGCTCAAAAATTAAATTTGCAGTATCAATTCAAAGTAGAAGAAATACCAGAATATTTTTTCGAAAGCATTCACATCATTGAGAGAATGGATTGCAAAATCATCGATCTGAAAAAATGTGAAGTTGCTTTTCAAAAGTGGGGAAAACAAACGCCAACATTGGAAGAAATTCGTAGGGAATTGTTTTGATGTATATTCTCAACCACAAATATCTTTGTGTGATACAGCAATAATTAGAAAAATAATATTAGAAATATATATGGTATAATTTTTTTATTCTATAAATGATAAATTTGTGTTAAAATATTTTCAAACAACATCAATTGGTAACACAACTTACTTTTCGACATCATATCACTAAAAAAGGGCAGTTCTGTCCGGCAAACAGCTGGGCAGGACTGCCCTTTCTATTTTTCCAAGCAGTATACAATCCGGCGAAATGACCGGTTTTGTATGCTGCTTTTTTTGTTGCTGTGCATAAGAAATAAAAGTACACAGAATATTTACAAATAAATTTTCCGATTTCGTTCTGCCTGATTCGTCTTAGTAGTTTAAAAGGGGGTGATATACACACTACCTGCAAAACTGCATAAGAAGGGAGGAACCAACAGATTGACTCCCTTTATCGATAAAAGCTGCAGAATAAAAATCTTTGACTGCTTTGTGAAAACTGTAATGCGAAATGAATATCGAGATGCAGCGGCAGAAAAAAAGAGAATCCAAAACCGCGAGGCGAAACCAGACCTAATGAATGTTCCGGAAATAGAAGATGTGTATCCGTCAGAGCATTTCATTTTGGACAACGAGAAGTATCCGTGTTTGATTGCCAGCGACTGGCTTTATGATGCTATGTTGGAACTTCCAAAAACACAGAGAGAAACGTTGATTTTGGAGTTCTGGTATGGATATGGCGATCAGGAAATCGCAGCGTACTTTCACGTCACGCTTCGCACCATTTACAACTGGAGACAAAAAGCGTTTACAGCAATCCGCAAGTATTATGAAAGGAATGGCGATGAAAGAAAATGACCTTACATATGAATTGATCTGTGCCGCAGTAAATGGGGAGAAAACTGCTTTGGAAGAAATTCTCCGCTTTTATGACGATTACATCAATGCATTGGCAACGGTAAAAGGGGAGGATGCACAAGGGAAAACATATCGATATATTGACGAAGATCTAAAATCCCGAATACAATTGAAGCTGATAAAAGCAATTCCTAAATGGAGAGGAACAGAAAAATGATAGAAACAGATTTATTTGAATTTGCCTATGTGCCGGATTGGTACGGGCAGTTAGAACAATTGGCAGAAATGGCGTTGCCGGAGGCATGGCGATTCCGAAAGCCACAGACCGAATGTAAAAATACAGATACGCCGATTTTGGAACGGTATCTCCATATGATGTTCCGGAAACTGAGCATCGATTACAACACCGGAGAAACGGAATATTTCCATGTGGAAAATAATTGTGCCTGCTTTCATACAGGGCTGTACACAAGGCAGTATCAGGCAATCTACGCCTGCTTTGAACGAAATAAAAAGAAAGACACCACATTGAAATGGTATTTCACCGGCTTCTGTGATGCTGTTTCTTCCAAGCTGCGGTATGTAGAACCATTGCCCAAAAAGCCATATTTCCCGATGATGCAAAATGGTGTAAACTTCAATCCGGAATGGCCAATTCGGGTAAATGCAGAACACATTCTCAGCGATCCGGAAAATCGAGAACGGCTGCCGAAGAAGCTGCTTCGGTTCAAGAATCTGCCATTGCTGCTGGAAACAGCAGTGGAACTGGGCAGACGAAAAGCAGCAATTGAGCCGGGGCTGGTAGTACCGCAGGGATACCAGAATCAACTGCAGTTTCTGCTGCCGATCTGTTTAACAGATATGGAAAAACCGAACCTTGCCATGACCTTGGCAGAACGAAACGGCTATTATCTGGGCAGCACTTGTCTGACACTGGAAATGGCATATCTGAATGCGAGAATGATTGCAAGACCCATTGCTCCGTGGCTGACCAGTTTGGTAAAAAAGTGAGAACATCCGATGAGGTGCAGAATTTTTTTCTGTACCTTGTCGGTGTTTTGTAATTCTTGAAAGAATTCATTTTGTGAAACTTCTGTGAATCTTTTTCAAACTGGTCACGACCTGACCAGTTTGGGTTGTAGAATAAAAATACATCGGAAAGGGGGTGAAAGGCATGGGTCTCGTAGAACGGCGAGAAGAGATTTTGAAATTACTGATTTCCCGTCGGAAAAGCACAGTTCCAATTTTAATGCATGAATTTCATGTTTCAGAAAAAACGATTCGCCGGGACATACGAGCACTCATGCTGAAATATCCCCTTGAAACTTTTAGCGGAAACGGTGGCGGAGTACAGATACCGGAATGGTATGCTCCAAATAAAAATCTGCTGTCAAAAGAAGAAGTTACAGTTCTGGAAGAACTGCTGCAAAAGGCGGATGTATACCAAAGCCGAATACTAAAGCAAATTCTTGCCAGATTTGGTCCAGATACATATCGTCCATACAAAGCATAGGAGAAAAAGTGAAAGAAGTTCTAAAAATCCCACTTAAAGCAACTCTCTATCGCCATCAACAATCCGCCTGCCGCTTTGCCTGCGAACGCTTCGGCATCCTGCCCTCAGAGACACACAGTAATGGCGTGGCACTGCTCATGGAAATGGGCTGCGGAAAGACCATCACCAGCATTGCCATTGTTGGAATTCTGTATCAGTATCGATATATCAGAAGAATCCTGATCACAGCACCACTGTCTATTCTCTCTGTCTGGGAACAGGAATTTGCACGTTTTGCTGCTTTTCCATATCAGCTGACTGTTCTGAAAGGCAGCAGTACACAGAAAAAAGAACAGCTTTCCAAGCTGCACGGGAATGATTTGCAAATCGCTGTTGTCAATTATGAATCTGCATGGCGATTGGAGAAAGACCTTCTTGCCTTTCATGCCGACCTTATCATTGCAGACGAGGCACACAAAATCAAGGAAAACCGCACTGCACAGTCTAAAGCCATGCACCATCTCGGAGACAAGTCAAGATACAAGCTGCTTCTGACCGGTACACTCATTACCAACAAAGAACTGGATGTCTTTTCCCAGTACCGCTTTCTGAACAAAGAGATTTTCGGGACAAGCTTCTATGCTTTTCGCAGTCGTTATTTCGATATGTGCGGATACGGCAATCACATTCCGGTTTTCCGAAAGCAGATGATGGATGAATTCCTGCAAAAACTGCATTCCGTTGCCTATCGTGTAACTAAGGCAGAATGTCTGGATTTGCCTCAAATTACCGAGGAGATACGCACGGTAGAACTGGAACTGAAAGCAATGAAACTATACAAGCAGCTGGAAAAAGAAAGCTTTGCGGAGCTTGCAGGTTCGGAAATTTCGGCAGTAAATGTGCTGACAAAAATGCTGCGTTTGTCGCAGATGACAGGCGGCTATCTCACAGACGATGCCGGAAGTATCACTTCTGTCAGCACAGCAAAACTGGATGCTCTGTCCGATATTCTGGACACCATGCTTACAGAAGACAGAAAGCTTGTTATCATGGCAAGATTTGTGCCGGAACTGAACGAGATTCAGAAACTACTGGAACAAAAACAGATCGGCTATGCGGCTGTACGGGGCGGCATTTCTGACCGTGCAGAGGAAATCCGCAGATTTCAGGAAGATGCAGAATGCCGTGTATTTGTTGGGCAGATCGCAGCGGCAGGACTGGGCATTACTTTGACAGCAGCATCCACGATGGTGTTCTATTCGCTTGATTACAGCATGAGCAACTTTGAACAGGCAAAAGCAAGAATCCACAGAGTCTCTCAGACAGAGAACTGCCTGTACATTTATCTGATTGCAAAGAATACTGTGGATGCTAAAATCCTCCATTCTCTGCGGGATAAGGTGGATTTAGCGAGAACGCTGGTAGACGATTATCGGAACGGAATGAACCCATTTCAGGAAGGAGTTTGAAATGCAAACACAGAATATGTATGAACTTGCGGAGCATCTGAAACAACTCCGTGAGGAAAAGAAGAATGCAGAACAGCGATTGAAAGAAATGAACGCTGAAATTGAACAGGCAGATTATCAGCTTTCTATGCTGATGGCAGAAACAGAAACACAGAATTTCACGCGTGCCGGAACGATGTTTGCTCTGACCACCAAAATTCGTGCCTCTGCTGTGGCAGGACGCAAAGAAGAACTGTATGCAGCCTTGAAAGAAAACGGCTGCGGAGATCTGGTCTATGAAACTGTCAATGCCAATAGTCTGTCTGCTTTTGTCAAAGAGCAGATCGCAGAAAATCAGGATACTGTACCAGAGTGGCTGAGCGGTCTTGTCCATATCTATGAGCAGACCTCTGTATCTGTTCGCCAATCTGCAAAATGAAAGGATGAAATCAATGAAAAATGAAATGATGGAAACCAACCAAACAGGCTTCCTTGCTCTGCAGGACTTTGATCTTGCCAATGTGATGTGTGCAGAAATGGACGGCTTATCTGCTGCATTTGAACGAGTCAAGATCCCATCTGGCGGCGGTGTGATGTTTGAAATTCCCGGTGAGAATCCGGAGGAACCGGACACGGTAAAAACATTTTCAGCTGTGATCCTCTATCAGCATTCTTTGAATGCCTACTACCAAAGCGAATATCAGGGCGGCTCCAATCCGCCGGACTGCGGCAGTTTTGACGGGCATCATGGGGAAGGAAATCCCGGCGGCAGCTGCGATTCCTGCCCACTGAATCAGTATGGATCTGGAAAAAATGGTGCAAAAGCCTGCAAGAACCGCCGTCGTCTGTATCTGCTTCGGGAGGGCGATATTTTTCCGGTAATTCTGTCTCTGCCTACCGGTTCTCTGAAGTCCTTTACCCGTTATCTGATGCGTGTGATTCCCAAATACAAGAATTCCAATGCTGTGGTGACAAAGTTCACACTGAAAAAAGCAGTCAGCGGCACTGGCATGAGCTATTCCCAGGCACAGTTTGCTGTAGAACGGGCATTGTCTCCGGAAGAATATCCGCTGATCGCAGCTGTGACAGAACAGGTCAAGGCTCTTAGTAAAAATGTGGGCTATGATACAGAAGATGCACTGCGTGTGGACCCGGAAACCGGCGAAGTCATGGAGCCGCTGAATTGAGGAGAATGCTATGGAGAATTACAGATGTATCACTTCGGTGCAGGAAATTCAGCAGTATATCAGCAATGCCGCCGTTGTGGCTTTTGACTATGAAACTGCACCGGATGAGCCTTACCGCATCGAAGAAAAGGCGGCTCTGGATCCGCAGAAAAACCATATGACCGGATGCAGTTTTTCTGTCAAAGAGTATACCGGAATATATGTCCCAGTGGCTCACAAAGTAGGAGAAAATATCGAACTGACATCTTTTTTGCAATTTCTGCGAGCTTTTCTCACGGACAAGCGTATCGTTAAAGTTGCTCACAATATCGCCTTTGAATCTGCAATATCCTGTCAACAGAATATCGTCATACAGCCGCCGGTGTATGATACCATTTGTGCAGCACAAATGACCTTGAAAAGCAACTACGCATTTCGCAAACTTGCTGACAGCGGTCTGAAAAAACTGGCGGAAGAATTGTGTCATGAACGGCTGCCCACTTTTTCGGATGTTACAAACGGCAGACACTTTGACGAACTGGATGCACAGGATGCAGAAACAATACGCTATGGCTGTGCGGACTCTGATTTTGCCTTGCGGTTGTATCATATTTTCAACAACTGGTTTGATCGGTTTTTGCCGAAACATCGGTACCTTGTGGAAGAAATCGAATCACCTGCAGCGGTGTACTTAGGGCTGATGAAATACAACGGCGTGCCTGTGAATGCAGATTTGATGAAAGTGCGTCAGCAGGAGTCAAGACAGCAAATGGAGCGTATCCGCAATGAAATTGCAATGTGCATTGGCGATGTTCCGATTGGTGCAAACTGCAGCACTAAAGCTTTCAAGGAGTATCTGTATCAGACTTTACAGCTGCCTGTTATGAAAGTCACAGCATCCAACAAAGAAGCAGCAGATGATGCGTCTATGATCTTGCTGAAGGAGTGGTGCGATGCCAACCGTCCGGAACTTTCTCCTTTGTTCACACTGGTACAGGAATACCGGAAATGGAGCAAGATCAAGTCCACCTACATTGACGGCTATCTGAAATTCCGAAACGCTGCAACGGGCAGGATCCATCCGGATTTCTTTGCATTGTCCACCGAAACAGGCCGCATGAATTGCCGCAATCCCAATTTACAAAACTGTCCCAGAAAAAGCAACGATCCCATCGGTGTCCGCAATTTTATTCAGGCTCCGGAAAATCATCTGATCTTGTCTCTCGATTTTTCGCAAATCGAACTGCGTGTGGGAGCATTCTACTGCCGGGACAAGACGATGATGGAAACCTATCAGAACGGCGGGGATATTCATGCGGCAACCACTGCCGTCATTTTTGGCTGTACCTATGCAGAAGCACAAAACAAGCATCGACCGGAATACAAGGAACAGCGTACCATCGCCAAGAACGTGAACTTTGGCACATTTTACGGGCTATTTCCAAAGGGACTGCAGAGCACATTGAAGTTCAAAGCAGGCGTAGAGAAATCTATACCGGAATGTGAAGAGATCATTCGCAATCTGAAGGCTGGCTATCCGGCTTTGACGGTCTGGCAGAATGAAACAAAGATGACCGCAAAGCAGAAACTGTATACAGAAACCTGGCTGGGACGCAGAAGGTATCTTCCCAATATTCGCAGCGACAACTGGGGACTGCAGTCCTTTGCGGAACGATGTGCCTTGAATACCCCGATTCAGGGAACGGCTGCGGATATTCTGAAGCTGGCAATTGTCCGTATTTTAGAAGGACTGCCGTCACGCCCATGGCTGAGACCGATCCTGCAGATTCACGATGAACTGACGTTTCTCATTCCGAAAGACAGATTGCAGGAAGCAGTGGCTTTTGTGAAAGGCTGTATGGAACAGCAGCCGTTTCCGGAGCTTGATCTGCCCCTTGTGGCAGAAGCATCTGCCGGAGAAAGCTTCGGCAATTTAGAGGAACTGGAGGAATGAACTTGGCAGAAACACACAACAAGGAAGGATACTTCTCGCCGACCGAATTTGAAGCAATGAAAAGAATAGAGAGCGAGGAGAAAAAGGTACGGAGACTGGCGGCATTCCGACCGCTTGTATATATCTGTTCTCCCTATCGTGGCAATACCAATGAAAACATTGAAAATGCCCGGAAATACAGTCGTTTTGCGGTAGTACATCACAGTATTCCCATTGCACCGCATTTGCTTTTTCCACAGTTTCTGGACGATACCCTAGGGGAAGACCGGCAAACTGCAATGTTCATGAATTATGTGCTTCTGACAAAATGTGTCCAGCTGTGGGTATTCGGCAGCAGTATTTCTGAGGGCATGACACAGGAGATCCAATGGGCAAAACGCAGGCATATGCCGATTCGATATTTCACAGAAGAGATGGAGGAAGTTGTATGAACATATCGGCACAGGACGTGATCAATGCGATCTTTCATCCGGATGATACCGTATGTCTGCGTATTTTTGATGATCGGAAAGAAGGCATCTTTACCGGTGCCAAAATGTCCGTGGAGGCAGGAAAATTCTTTGCAGTAGAGTCCACTCTGAAAGAACATAACCAGAAAAATCATGGCATCTTTTTTGTGGTGAACTCCGGTGGTCAGACCGATGACAGCATTACTCGCATCAATGCACAGTTTGTGGAGATGGACGATAAAACTTTCGAGGAACAGCAGACACTCATCGATGCGTTTCCGCTGCCGCCGTCTATGGTTATCAGAACAAGAAAATCGCTGCATACATACTGGTTTGTCAAAGAGGCAAAGGTGTCATTGTTTCGCCCCATTCAAAAGGCACTGGTGCAGCATTTCGGCGGAGATCCTGCCTGCGTCAACGAAAGCCGTGTCATGCGTCTGCCGGGATTCTATCACTGCAAGAAAGAACCGGTCTTGGTGGAGTGCATCTCGTTTCACCCGGAACGAAGATACACACAGGAACAGCTAATAGAAAGACTGCCGGTTTCGCAAGAAGCAGAAGAACAACCGAAAGTGCCGCTGCATGGAGAACAGAAAGGGATCGGCGTTGTAGAAGCAGAATGCGATTTTATCAAGTACTGTCGGGACAATGCAGCTGCACTTTCTGAACATGACTGGTATGCGATGATCTCCAATTTAAGTGTGTTTGAAGGTGGTGCAGCGGTCATACATCAATACTCCAAGCCGTATCCGAAGTATTCTTTTGAAGAAACGCAGAATAAGATCCAGCATTTTCTCCACAGCGGAACAAAACCTATGACCTGCCGCACCATTGCAGAGAAAGGCTTTTCCTGCCCAAAGCTGCGAAGTGGACAGTGCAGCTGTAAATCTCCTGCGGCTCTGTGTTTTCAGCCGCTTTCCATTGATGGCATTCGGGCACTGCTACAGCAGCAAAAGGTGCAAAATGCCGTGGTGGAAGATTTGCAGACTGCACGAAACTTTGTATCGGAATATCTTTACAATGTGGACAGCGTGACTGCCGAATCGATGATCCATTACGATTTAAAGCAGCATTTCGGTTTCAAAAATGCAGATGTCAAGCCGCTGCTTGCTCTGCAAAAAGAACTGTACAAAGCCTTTCAAAACAAATCCGAAACACGGAAGCATCGCTCCGGCATGGAAATTCCCGACTGGTATGAAATGACAGAACGGGGTCCGAAGTTTCTGCCCGGTGTGCTTGCAGAATACATGACACAGAATGCCCCTGTGTTTTATTCTGCCGAGCAGTATTATTGCTATGAAAACGGCGTTTATCACAGCATCACGGAACTGACAGCAAGAAATATGGTACGGGATAAAATGCTGACCAGATACACAAAGCTGTCTCAGATCAATGATACCGAAGGACAATGGAAGATGCAGGTGCAGAAGGATATTCGGGAACTCAATCCCAATCCCTATCTCATCAATGTGCGAAATGGACTGTACAATGTGCTGGACGAAACCTTATCGGAACACACCGCAAAGTATCTGTCTACGGTACAGCTGAATGTGCGATATATGTCCGGTGCAAAGTGTCCCAGATTTCTGCAGTTTCTGCATGAATCCGTGGAGGAGGATCAGGTGACGCTGATTCAGGAGATGCTGGGCTACTTTCTCATTCCGGTCAATCATGCCCAGAAGTGCTTTATCATTGTGGGAAAAGGCGGTGCCGGGAAGTCTGTGCTGCTACGGGTGCTGAATGAACTTCTGCTGGGAAAAGAAAATGTGTCCAATGTAGCATGGCAGGCATTGAATGATCGATTCAAGACCGCAGAACTTTTTGGCAAGTGGGCGAATATCTGTGCAGAGCTGCCCACAAAGGGCATTGAAGACAACGGCATTTTCAAGGCGTTGGTCGGAGAGGATTATCTGACTGTGGAAAAGAAAAACAAAAATCCCTTTTCTTTTCAGCCCTATGCGAGGCTGCTCTTTTCCTGCAACAGCATTCCGAAGAACTATGGGGACAAATCGGAGGGCTTTTACCGCCGTCTGATCATTGTCCGGTTCAATCATTCTGTGCCGGAGGACAAGCGAGATCCGGAACTTCTGGAGAAGTTCCGCTGTGAAGCAGATGGGATCTTTCAATTTGCCTTAGAAGGACTGCGGCGGCTGATGCAGAATCATTTTCATTTTTCAGAAACAAAGGCAAATGCACAGGAACTTCAGAAATACCGGGAAGACAGCAACAGTGTGCTGGCGTTTGTTCGGGACTGTTGTACTTTGCAAATGGATGCAGAAGTGGGAAGAATGGAGTTCTTTGCACGGTATAAAGCATACTGTGACAGCTGCGGCATGGCTCCATACAGTCAGCAGAATTTCAACAACGAACTGGAAGCAAATTTTCCCACGGTCGTGAAAGCAGCAGACAGAACCGGAAAACGGAGAACGTGGAGAGGCATCAGCTTTTCAGAAAGCCATGTGTAGCTTGCCAGGGGAGAGGTCTGCACAGCTTTCTGACAGGGTTTACAGGCTTTGCAGGGAATTCCCGTAATCTTTTATATATTTCCTATTTTATATCCCCATATATTTTCTCATTTTTTATGAGTATAATAGAAATTTCCCTGTAAAATCAGTAAAGAGGTAAGAGGTGAGCAGTTTGAAAGAAGCGGATATCGTAAGGGCGATTTTGAGGTATCTGAAAACCGTGCCGAATTGTTTTTGCTGGAAGGAGCATGGCGGGATGTATGGAACGGCAGGAATCCCCGATGTGATCGCCTGCATTGGCGGCAGGTTCTTTGTCTTTGAAGTAAAAACGGAGAAAGGGAAAGCAACTGCTTTGCAGGAATCGGTTCTTCGCAAAATACAAAAATGCGGCGGAAACGCTGCCATCGTCCGTTCTGTGGAGGAGGTAAAAAGAATGCTGGAGGAGATCACGGCATGACAGCAAAAGAATACATGAAACAGGCACAAAGACTTCTTAGAAGGATTGACCGAAAACAAAAGGAAGCAGATGTTCTTCGTCAGAAACTTTCTTTTCCCAAATCACCTGCCTATTCTGATTTGCCCAAACCCGTATCGCCGGAATCTCACACCGTGGAAAGCGGCGTTTCTCAGATCTTATCCTTGGAGGAAGAAGTAAAGACTGCAAAAAAGGAACTGGAAGCTCTGAAAGCAGTTTTTGATACTGCGATAAAAGCCGTCACAGATACGGAGCATCATGATATTCTGGCAAAGCGTTATCTGGAATTCAAGGACTGGAATCAGATCGCAGAAGAAATGGGATACAGTAAACCTTCCTGTTATCGTTTGCACCGGGAAGCCTTGGCAGGGATGAAAAGTTGATAGTTCATGATAGTTCATAACACTTGATGATAGTTTGCATATGTGGTATACTGTAAAATAGGAAAACAGGAAAAAGCGAAACAGCCTTTGCAGAAGAAATTCTGCGAGGGCTGTTTTTCGTGTCCATAAAGGAGAATCGATATGCTTGCAAAAGAAGTTTTAAGAAACAGTATGGATCTAAACAGACGCATCAAGGAACAGAGTGTGATTTATCAGGATTGGAAAGCTATGGCGATGGAAATCGATGAAGATGAAATACATGAGATCGTGGAGGCAGCGTGGGACGATCTGATTGCATCAATTCGGTTGAAACGGAAGCTGGAAGAACTTATCATGGCAAATCACAATGCCGACCAGCGTGAGATCCTTCGTTTGCGGTATCTTTACGCTGCAACATGGGATGCCATTGCAGATGAACTGAATGACAGCGTTGCCTGGGTGAAGGAACAATACCAAAAAGCATTGAAAAAACTCTCTGCAGAAACCACAGAGAGTTGCAAAGGCTGTGACTGCTGTGCCGAAGAAATGTAAGAAGCCCTGCAAGCACCCAGGCTGTCCCAATCTGACAGACGGTTTGTACTGTGCAGAGCATCAGCCCCTGCACCCAGACCGACCGTCTGCTGCCAAGCGTGGCTATGGCAGCAGGTGGCAGCGGCTCAGCAAGGCGTACCTGCGGAAGCATCCGCTGTGCGTGAAGTGTATGGCACGGGGACGGTTCACAGCAGCAACTGTGGTCGACCATATCATTCCCCACCGTGGTGATCCGCATCTGATGTGGGACGAAAGCAACTGGCAGGCTCTTTGCAAGTCCTGCCATGACCGCAAGACATGGACGGAAGACCGAAATCCCGTCTATCGATATTGATTGTGTCTGAAATGCTGCCGGTGGGGGGATAAAAATCGCTAATTGTGAA
>NZ_JAJFCK010000045.1 GCF_020709055.1 Ruminococcus callidus | reverse complement strand
GCAACAAAATTATGCTCGAAAATCCACATATATTTCTTGTGAAGACAGGTTCTAATATTGTAGAAAGAAAGGGAAACGGAGTATGCTGGACTTTCGCATCGAAACTTTTTTGTCTGTCTGCCGCAATATGAGCTATACCAAGGCGGCAAATGAACTGTACATCACACAGCCTGCCGTTTCGCAGCACATTAAATCACTGGAAAAGCACTACGGCGCAAAGCTGTTTTTCTACAATGGGAAAAAGCTGATCCTGACAGAGCAGGGGGAGCTGCTGCGGCAGTTCTTTGAATCCGTACATCATGACAGTGCAAGAATCGAGGACATGGTGCGGCACATCCACACCAAGCGTGTGATTCGGCTGGGAGCGACCATGTCTATCGGCGGATTTTACTTGCCAGAAAAGCTGAGCCGCTACATTCTCGCACATCCGGAGTACAATGTCACCCTGACCATTCAGGACACCCGTGACCTCCTGAAAATGCTGGACAACGGCGAAGTGGATTTTGCCATGTGTGAGGGCTATTTTAACCGCTCCAAATACGACAATCTGGAGCTGGAACGGGAGAAAATTCTCTGTCTTTGCGGAAAGGATTACGACATTCCGGAGACAGTTCCCATTGAACAGCTGTTCTCCCACCGCATCATTCTCCGTGAGAACGGTTCCGGAAACCGAGAGGTATTCGAGCGTATGCTAAAGGCGCAGGGATACGAGCTGAACAACTTTCCAAACCGCTGCGTCGTCAACGATCCGCACACCATCATCCAGCTGCTTCTGCTGAAAACCGGCATCAGTTTTCTCTACCAGACGGTGGGGGAGAAGCTGCTGCTTTGCGGAGAATTGCGGGAGATTGAGATTCCAAACTTTCAGATGGAACATGCGTTCAATGCCGTCTGGAATAAGGACAGCGTATTCGCTGACACCTACCGCCGCATTGTGGCGGAGCTGATCGGCAGCGAACAAACAGAATCATGAAATCTGAGGCAGAGTGTTTGTGATGGGCGCTCTGCCTCTTAAATTATTTGAAAACCGACAATAATATGTACACGTTCCCGTGGTATAATATAAAAAGTTGTTTTTATGGAGAGAAACCTGTGAGAACAACTTCTGACGGAATGTAAAAAGACGCATTCACAAATCTCACTGAGAAAGGACGGTATCATATATGTCCAAAAATTTGAAAGTCAAACAGAAAAGATCCAAAAAAGAATCCGCCAGGGAAATTGCACGAATGATGAAAGACCCGAATTTTCCATATCGGCGAGGCAATATCGTTTGGATTGATATTCCGGAAGAACTAAAGGGCGCAACGCACGTGCAGGCGGGACTGCGGAGAGGTCTGATTTTCTCCAATGATGTCAACAATCTTTTTTCGGATTTGATCTACATAATTCCCTGCACCACACGCCATAAGCACATGAAACTGCATGTGTGGTTCGACAATCAGCTGATTCTGGCGGAACAGCTCAATCCCATTGATAAATCTTGGATTCTGCTGGACAAAGGAATCACCAGAATCGATGATGAAACCATGAAAAGGGTGGAAGTGAATTTCCAGAAGCAGTTCGGATTGATCCCGCTGGATCGGCCGGTTTCGGAGGCGGTCGCAGATCTGGAAAAAAACGAACTGGCGTATGAATCGGAAGAACCGTCCATCTGACCTCCCCCGCTCAAAAGTCTAACATTTTTGTAAACGTGCGAATTGCCCTATTGACATAGTGGGTGAGTAGGTGTATAATGAAAACGATCCGGAACATACAGGATTTTCCGGATAAATTTTCGGACATTTGTTCCGGACAGATGCCAAAGGAATGTGATACTGATGATTATTTCGACAAAGGGACGATATGCGCTGAAGCTGATGATGTATCTGGCAAAGAAAAATTCAGCGGAATTCGTCCCCTTGAAATTCATCTCCGCCCAGCAGAACATCCCTCTGAAATATCTGGAGAGCATCACCACGATCCTCTCTAAAAAAAAGCTGGTAGAGGCAACAAGCGGAAAGGGCGGCGGTTACCGTCTTTCCCGCTCTCCGGAAACCTACAGCGTTGGGGAAATTCTGCGGGCGGTGGAAGAATCCATAGAACCTGTCACATGCATTGAAAACGGCGTTCCCGTCTGTGAGACAGCGGAATCCTGTTCCACGCTTCCCATCTGGAAGGGGCTTTCCGCCGTGATCAATGATTATCTGAACGCAATCACACTTGCTGATGCTGCAAAATTATAAAAGGAGAAGAGAAAACATGAGTCAGAATGCTTTGCTTCGTATTCAAAATCTGAAAGTCTGTGCTGGAGAAAAGGAGATTCTCCACGGAATCGATCTGGACATCCATGAAAATGAGGTCCATGTGCTCATGGGTCCCAACGGCACCGGAAAATCCACACTGGGCGCTGCTCTAATGGGCAATCCGGAATACACCGTAACTGGCGGTGAGATTCTGTATAAGGGTCAGAACATCAACGACATGCCGGATAACGAGCGTGCGAAAAACGGCATTTTTCTCTCTTTCCAGAACCCCATCGAAATTCCGGGAATTACCGTGAGCGCCTTTATCCGCAGCGCACTGGAGGCAAAGACCGGAAAGCGTGTCCGTCTGTTCAGCTTCAAGAAAGAGCTGGAGGAGAAAATGGCACTGCTGCAAATGGATCCCTCCTATGCAGAGCGTGATCTGAACGTTGGTTTCTCCGGCGGTGAAAAGAAAAAGACGGAGATTCTGCAAATGCTCATGCTGAATCCGGAATTTGTCATTCTGGACGAAACCGACTCCGGTCTGGATGTCGATGCTGTTCGCACCGTTTCTCAGGGCATTGCTGCATACCGTAAGCAGTCCAAGGGCAGTCTGCTGGTCATTACACACAGCACCAAGATTCTGGAGGCACTGCCGGTAGATTATACCCACGTCATGGTAAACGGAAAGATTGTCAAGACCTCCGACAGCTCTTTGATCGATGAGGTCAATGAAAACGGATTCGCAGAATTTGAAAACGCCTGACTCTGTTCGGAAAGGGTGAAAAAGCAATGAAAGAAAAACAGCAGATTGCAGATATCGACAGAAGCGTCTACGACATCAAAGATCAGGAAACCGATTTCTATAAAATCGATGCCGGATTGACACCTGCGCTGGTCGAGCAGATCTCGAAGGAAAAGAACGATCCGGTTTGGATGCAGCAGTTCCGTCTGCACGCTCTCCAGATTTACAACGAACTGGAAGTGCCGGAGTGGGGGCCCTCCATTGACGGTCTGAACATGGACAACATCGTCACCTATGTCCGCCCGAATACCAAGATGAAGGGCAGCTGGGAGGAAGTGCCGGAGGACATCAAGAATACCTTTGAGCGTCTGGGCATCCCGCAGGCAGAGCGAAAGTCGCTGGCAGGTGTGGGCGCACAGTACGACTCGGAATTAGTATACCACAACGTACGGCAGGAGGTTGCCGACCAGGGCGTTATCTACACCGATTTGGAGAGCGCTATGCACGGCGAGTATGCGGAGATGATCCGGAAGCACTTCATGAAGCTGGTTCCGCCCACCGACCATAAATTCGCTGCACTTCACGGTGCTGTATGGTCCGGCGGTTCTTTCGTATACGTTCCCAAGGGCGTTTCTGTTACCATTCCGCTGCAGTCTTATTTCCGCCTGAATGCTAAGGGCGCCGGACAGTTTGAGCACACGCTGATCATTGTGGAAGAGGGCGCATACCTGCACTTCATCGAAGGATGTTCCGCTCCGAAGTACAACGTTGCCAACCTGCACGCTGGATGTGTGGAACTGTTCGTGGGCAAGAACGCCACCCTGCGCTACTCCACCATCGAGAACTGGTCGAAGAATATGTACAACCTGAACACCAAGCGTGCGCTGGTGGAAGAGGGCGGTAAGATCGAGTGGGTTTCCGGCTCTTTCGGTTCCCACGTCTCCTATCTGTACCCCATGAGCATTCTGAAGGGCAGAGGTTCCAAAATGGAATTCACCGGCATCACGTTTGCCGGAAAGGGACAGAATCTGGACACCGGCGCAAAGGTCGTTCACGCAGCACCGGAAACCAGCTCCTATATCAACACCAAGTCGATTTCCAAGGATGGCGGTGTCAGCACATTCCGCAGCTCCGTAGTTGTCACCAAGGAGGCAGAGGGGACAAAGTCCTCCGTTTCCTGCGAATCCCTGATGCTGGACTCCGAGTCCAGATCGGACACCATCCCTGCCATTGACGTGCGCACCAGAAAAGCCGATGTCGGACACGAGGCACAGATCGGCAAGATCAGCAACGAGGCAATTTTCTATCTCATGTCCCGCGGTCTGAGCGAGGAGGATGCGAGAGCCTGCATCGTCAGCGGATTTGCGGACAACGTTTCCAAGGAGCTTCCGCTGGAATACGCCATTGAGATGAATAATCTGATTCGGCTGGAAATGAAAGGCAGTATTGGGTGAGGTGAAAGATATGGAAAAGAAGACAAATATCGTCAACCAGCTTCCGGTAAAGACATGGAACCGGCTGAACGTGAACGACAGTGTACTGGAGCAATATGAGGCAGAGGCACCCTGTCCGGTACAGATCGAAACTGAAAACGGCACCGCACAGATCACAGATGTTGCAGAGTGGGAGGACAACGGCACCATTGCAACTGGTGTCGGTTCTGCCATCGATCATCTGTTCCCGTGGGCAGTGACCGTCACTGCGTGGAACGAGTGCGTGGACACCGTCCGCATGGAGATCGGCAGCACGGCCGGAAAAAACTGCACCCTGCTGGTCAACGGGCAGGCAGAAAAGAACAGCAACCTCACCATCGTGCAGATCTGGAAAGCCGATGCACCCCGTGCCGCACTCCGCACCATGCTGCACGCTGAGAAAGGTGCTACCATTCGTCTGATTCAGATTCTCACCGACCAAAGCGAGGAGATCATCAATGACGTTGGCGGTGTCGCAGAAGAGGGCGCTACCATTGAACTGGTTCGCCTGTATACAGCGAAAGGCTCGATTTTCTCCGGCGTTCGTGTGGATATGATCGGCGACAACAGCAGCTTCTCCAACAAGTGCGGATATCTGGTACATGATGGAAAGAAGCTGGACATGAATGTCATCGCCAACCACATCGGCAAGAATACCATGTGCGACATTCAGGCAAACGGCACACTGGAAAATCATGCAGAAAAGGTATTCCGCGGCACCATCGATCTCAGATGCGGCTGCTCCGGTTCGGAGGGCAAGGAGGAGGAAAATGTCCTGCTGCTGGGAGATGATGTCATCAACAAGACCATTCCGCTGATTCTGTGCTCTGAAGAGGATGTCAAGGGCAGCCATGGTGCAACCATCGGCGAACTGGAACAGGGTATGCTGTTCTACTTCGAGTCCCGTGGCATCAGCAAGAGTGAGGCGGAGAAGATCGTCGCCAAGGCACGTCTGGAGAAGCTCTGTCAGGATGTGGCAGACGAGAAAACCGCAGCATATATGCATCAGATGATCGAGGAGGTGCTCTAAATGGCCGCATGGAATGCCCAGTCTGTGCGAAAGGATTTCGTCCTGCTGGAAAATACCGACCGTGTCTATTTCGATAATGCAGCTACCTCTCAGAAACCGCAGGCGGTGCTGGATGCCACCAGAGAATTTTACGAGAAGTACAACGCCAACGTTCTGCGTGGGTTGTATCCGCTGAGTGTGGAGGCGACCGAGCGCTATGAACAGGCAAGACAGACTGTGCGGCAGTTCATCCACGCTGCCTGTCCCGAGGAGATCATCTTCACCCGAAATACCACAGAGAGTATGAACCTTGTGGCATACAGCTATGGTATGGCGAATCTGAAAGCAGGGGACGAGATCGTGGTTTCCATTCTGGAACACCACAGCAACCTGCTGCCGTGGCAGATGGTTTCCAAAGCGACAGGGGCAAAACTGGTCTTTCTGGAGTGCGAGCCGGACGGCACCATTTCTGCGGAGCAGATGGACGCTGCATTTTCGGAGCACACCAAGCTGGTAGCAGTAACACAGGTTTCCAACGTGCTGGGATGTGTCAACGATATCCCGACACTGGTAAAGCGTGCCCATGATTGCGGAGCTGTGATCCTGGTGGATGCTGCACAGAGCGCTCCCCATATGGCAATCGATGTTCAGCAGCTGGGCGTGGACTTTCTGGCGTTTTCCGGTCACAAAATGCTCGCCCCCATGGGAATCGGTGTGCTGTACGGCAAGCGGGAACTGCTGGAGGCAATGCCGCCGTTTCTCACTGGCGGAGAGATGATTGAGTCCGTCTCCCGCTATGATGCCATTTATGCAGAGCTGCCCCATAAGTTCGAGGCAGGAACGGTCAACGCTGCCGGTGCCGTTGGACTGGCAGCAGCCATTCAATATCTCAATACACTGGGCATGGAAAATGTCCATCGGGCAGAACAGGAACTGACTGCATACCTCATCAAGGGCATGCAGAGCATTCCCCATGTGCACCTGTTGGGTTCGGCTCGGCCGGACAACCACACAGGAATTGCATCTTTCACAGTAGATCGTGTACACCCGCACGATATCAGCGAAATTCTCAGCAGCGACGGCATTGACATTCGTGCCGGTCACCACTGCGCACAGCCGCTGCACCAGCATCTTGGCATTCCGTCAACTGCACGGGCAAGTGTCATGTTCTACAATACTGTTGCAGAGGTGGACCGCTTCTTGGAGAGCGTGGCAAATATTCGAAAGAGGATGGGATTTGGCGATGAATAACTTTTATAATGAGATTCTCACAGAACACAATGTCCGCCCGGAATTTAAGTTCGATCTGCCGGATGCAACGCTCAAGCTGGAGGGTGTCAACCCCAACTGCGGAGATGACATCTGGCTGAACCTAAAGGTCGAGGACGGCGTGATTCAGGATGCGTCTTTCAGCGGTGACGGCTGCGCAATTTCGCAGGCATCTGCAGATATTATGATCGGCATGATCCTGGGAAAAACCAAAGAAGAGGCGCTGCACCTGTCTGATCTGTTCCTGAAAATGATCAAAGGAACTGCAACCGAGGAAGAAATTGAGGAGCTGGAAGAGGCTTCCGCTCTGAAAGATATCGCGCATATGCCGGCAAGAGTAAAGTGCGCCGTTCTGGGCTGGCGTACCCTGCGGGAAGCACTGGAAAAAGCAGAATAAATGCAGAAATAAGAACTGGAAAAATCGGAGCTGCACATTCGATTTCCCAGTTCTTTTGTGTATCAGAACATACACGTGTGACATAATAATAAAAAAAGCAGGAGGACTTCGCATGTATAAAAATATTGAAAAGCAAACCAAACTGCAGCTGAAAGATTTGGTGGAATACCAGCCGGGACAGGTAATCAGCAAGACACTGGTACAGAACGAAAAGGTCAGCATGACCATCTTCTCCTTTGACAAGGGCGAGGAGATCTCCACTCATGCTGCCGGCGGAGATGCCATGGTAACTGTGCTGGAGGGAACAGGAAAATTTACCGTTGGGGGAGAGGCGTTCGTGCTGCAGGATGGCGAGACCCTGATTATGCCGAAAGACATTCCCCATGCTGTTTTCGGACAGGAACGCTTTAAGATGCAGCTGATCGTTTCGTTCTGATTTGTGCTTTTTCACAAAAAACAATTGACATTTTTCCGAAAATGTGTTACGATATGAAATGACATCATACGATCAATTGTTGGAGTGAGGAGGATATTCATATGTCATATTCATTTTTTCGCCGACTTGTGCTGCCGGTGCTTTTGACGGCATCGCTGCTGGTGCCGTCTGCTGCCAGCATTTCCAGCGCTGCTGCAACGCCGGATGCCTACCACGATGACTGGCTGCACGTTAACGACAACGCTGAAATCGTGGACAGGGATGGCAATCCGGTTTGGATCACTGGCTGCAACTGGTTTGGCTATAACGTGGGGAGTCAGGTGTTCGACGGCGTTTGGTCGCAAAATATGCACGATATGCTGCGCCAGATCGCCGACCATGGATTCAACTTTCTGCGTGTCCCCATGTCCACTGAAATTCTGCTGCAATGGAAGAACGGCGATCCCGATCCGGCAACGCCGAAGGTCAACGAGTACTCCAATCCGGAATTGACGGTGGAGGGCGTGCAGGGCGGTAAGGTCAAGTATAGCTTTGATATCTGGAATCAGGCAGTGCAGTGGTGCAGAGAGCTAGGCATCAAGATCATGATCGACATCCACAGCGCTGAGACCGCCTCTGCCGGACATCAGATCAGCCTTTGGTATACAGACAAGTTCAGCACTGAAGACTGGTGCACAGCATTGGCGTGGTTTGCGGATTACTATAAGGATGATGACACCATTCTTGCTATCGACCTGAAAAACGAACCTCACGGAACGGCAGATGTGAAAGATAAAATGGCAAAGTGGGACGATTCCAAAGACCCCACCAACTGGAAATATGCGGCGGAAACTGCAGCTGCCTGCGTGCTGGAAAAGAATCCGAACCTGCTGATTATGGTGGAGGGAACCGAAGTATATCCCAAGGAGGGATACGACTGGACAGCGCCGAGAATCGACTATACCACCATGACGGAATATTATTATGGCACATGGTGGGGCGGAAATTTCCGCGGCGCAAAAAAATATCCCATCGACCTCGGTGAATACCAGAGCCAGCTGGTCTATTCGCCCCACGATTACGGTCCGCTGGTCTACGATCAGAAGTGGTTCTACGATGGCTTCACGCAGGAAACCCTGCTGAAAGATTGCTGGTATGACAACTGGTATTTCTTACAGGATGAGAAAGTGGCACCGCTGCTCATGGGCGAGTGGGGCGGATTTATGGACGGCGGAAAGAATGAGGCGTGGATGACTTATCTGCGGGACTTCATGATCGAACACCGCATCCACCATACGTTCTGGTGCTTCAACGAAAATTCCGGCGATACCGGCGGTCTGGTCTATGACAACTTCGGCAAGTGGGACGAGGAGAAGTACGCCCTGGTCAAGCCATCCCTGTGGCAGAATGACAGCGGTAAGTTCATCAGCTTGGATCACACCATTCCTCTTGGCTCGAATGGCATCTCCCTTTCCGACTACTACGGCAGCGGAAGCGGTACGACTGCATCGCCGGACAGCAAAATAATCGCAGGCGATGTGAACAGCGACAAGCTGGTCAACGGTGCGGATCTGACACTGATGCGGTTGAATATCACTGAATGGCAAAATCCGGATGATGTGCTGACTGCCAGCCCGCAGGACACCAACGGTGATGGCGTGTTCAGCGTTGCAGATGTGGTGCTCCTGTGCCGGTATCTGCTGGGGGAAGCGGTTATACTGACATCGTATTCCGGTTCGTAACAGAACACAAAGAAAACGGAAACTGTTGTACTGTTTTCAAATGGTACAGCAGTTTTTTTGTTTCACATTCCGCTTTTGGCGATAGCGCACAATTTCTGTGAAACGCCAGTTTTTTTCACATTGCAGCATTTTTTCTGCTCCGCAGTTCTTTTCCGGAGAATATACGATTGTTATAATAAATCATGCGATTTTTATAGAAATTCGCAGCTTTTTGGATTATAATATCAATCGCACTTCAACGAAAAGGAGATTACAGTTATGGTCAATCATGAAGCTTCTGCGGAGTTTCGCAAAAAATTAATGCACCTGATGATCCCGATTTCTCTACAGCAGCTGATGCTGGCGCTCGTCAATGCATCAGATGCGTTTATGCTTGGATTTCTGAGTCAGGATGCGCTGTCCGCCGTTTCTCTGGCGGGACAGATTCAGTTTGTCTACTCCCTGTTTTTGTTTGCGATCACCGCCGGTGTGTCGATTTTTGCCGCACAGTACTGGGGCATCCAAGACCGTGATTCTGTGGAAAAAACGCTGGGCATCGGTCTGGCTGCATCGGTTTTGATTTCGCTGCCGTTTACCATTGGCGCCTCATTCTTTCCGGAACAGCTGATGCGGATTTTCGCCTCAGACCCTGTTCTGATCGAAGACGGCGCGGCTTATCTGCGTGTAGTTGGCATCTCGTATTTCCTGCTGAGTATTTCCCAGATCTACCTGTGCATCCTGAAAAACTGCGGACACGCCGTGGAGAGTGCCGTCATCAGTTCCGTTTCCGTAGTCATCAACATTTTCCTGAACGCCGCTTTTATTTTCGGCATTGGCTTCTTTCCGGAAATGGGAATCGCCGGCGCAGCACTGGCAACTGTGCTTTCCAAGGTGATCGAGCTGTTCTGGGGACTCTCTGTGATGCTGAAAAAGGATTACATCAAGATTCGCCTGCGCTATGCCTTTGTTCAGGATAAAACACTGCGCAGCGACTTCTGGAAATACACACTGCCCATTCTGGGAGATGAACTGGTCTGGGGCGTTGGATTCACCATGTACTCCGTCATTATGGGACACATGGGAAGTGATGCTGCTGCTGCCAACTCCATCGCCAACATTATCAAGAATCTGGTCATTTGCTTCTGCACTGGCATTGCCACAGCCGGCGGTATCATGGTGGGCGGACTGCTGGGACAGGGCGAACTGGAAAAGGCAAAACTCTACGGCAAAAAAATTACCAAGGCCTCCATTCTTGCCGGTGCCATTGCCGGCGGGCTGATTCTCTGCATCATTCCGTTTGTTTCCCACTTCTCCACATTGACTGAAACGGCACAGCATTATTTGCGTGTGATGCTGGTGGTATGTTCCTACTATGTCATCGGAAAGTCCATCAACATGACTGTCATCTCCGGAATCTTTCCCTCCGGCGGAGATTCCAAGTTTGGCTTCTTCTGCGACAGCGTGACTATGTGGTGTGTTACGGTTCCAATTGGTTTGCTTACCGCTTTTGTGCTGAAGCTTCCGGTGCTCGCTGTCTACATTCTAATCAACGTGGATGAGATCATCAAACTGCCGGCAGTCTACCGGAACTATAAGAAATATCGCTGGGTAAAAAACCTCACACGGCAGAAAGCTGTTTCCTGACCTGAAAGGGCTGCGTCATGTACACCATTGAACTGATGGACAACAAGTCCGAAATCATTCGCTACAATGTCCCGCACATGCCGATCAAAGTTTCGGCATCCCGGCAGGAGGACTATCCCTCGCTCTCTGTTGTCAACCACTGGCACAACGACTTTGAATTTATCTACGTCTGCCGCGGAACTATGTGGTACAGCGTTAACGGAGAACCCTGCCCTCTTGAGGAGGGACAGATGATTTTTGTCAACTCCGGACAGATGCACTATGCATTCTGGGATAAGCCTTGCAATTGCGAATTTCAGTGCACCATTTTCCATCCCTCCATCGCCACCCATGAGAGTACACAAGAACAGATGGACTACATCCTGCACAACTCTCCGCCGTACTTGATTTTGCATCCGGAGGTGTTGTCGGAAAAAGAACTGATCGATCTGGTGCTGGAATTGTACCGCAGTGCACAGAAGCAGGAGGGTGCATACGCACTGCAGCTCTACAGCTGTATCTACCGCATTTGCTATCGTTTGTGGGAGAAGATGCAGAACGTCGTCAATCCATGGGAACCAAACGACAGCAAGCAGCTGGAGGCAATGCATAAGATGGTGGGATTCATCCAGCAGAACTACAGCAGTAAGATTGCTTTACAGGATATCGCAGCCGCCGGATTTGTCTGCCGCAGCAGCTGCTGTTCCATCTTCAAGCGCTACCTGAATCAGACTCCCGTGTCCTACCTGACCGAGTACCGCATTTCCAAAAGCATTGAACTGCTGGCGGATTCCTCCCGCAGTATGACGGAAATTGCATGGAAGTGCGGGTTCAGCGGCTCCAGCTATTTCACGGAGACATTCCGAAAACGTCTGGGATGTACACCGACCGAATATCGGGAAAAGCGTCTGGCGCAGACCCACCAGACAAAACAAGTATTTCCTTAATCCCAATGCCGTTCCGTTTTTTTGCGGGGCGGCATTTTTGGATTTGTAACTTTTTTTCAAACAGACACCCCTCTGTCTGCGGATTGTGCTATAATAGAAGCAGAAATGAGGTGTCATTCTACAATGATAGAATCTGAAAAAAGCAACCGTATGCTGGAGATTTTCTTCCGTGCGCTGCATGGGGAGGCGATTTCATCAAAAGCCCTTGCACAGGAATACCAGGTTTCCACCAAGAGTATCGGCAGAGATATCAGCCGCATCCAGAATTTTCTGGCAGAAAACCGCAGCCTGATGCAAAATGCAGAACTGACCTACTCGCACAAGGAAAAGGCATACTGTCTGACCAGCGACGAATTTTTGAAAAACAAGGAACTGTTTGCGCTGGTGGAGGTGATTCTCGGATGTCGCTGTTTTCAAAAAGAAGATGCTCTGAATCTCATCACAAAGCTAAAGCGTTTCACCACCGTGCAAGACCGCAAACGTTTGGAAAAGCTCATCCAAAAGGAGGTCTACCATTACCACGAGGTGCGATCCGACTGTGCTGCTGTTATCGATACGCTTTGGAAGCTGATTCGTGCCATTGACCAAAAGCGGCTTGTCACCATTACGTATTATAAGATGAATCGGGAGGAAGTCAAGCGAAAGATTCGTCCGGCATCTGTGATGTTCAGCGAATACTATTTTTATCTCATCGCTTATCCGGCGGAGGATGCTGTGTGTGAGGCACGCTATTTCCGTGTGGATCGCATCACCTCCATGACGGAGCATCGGGAACAGTTCCATCTGGAACAGGAGTACGATTTTGATGAGGGCGACCTGCGGGAGAAAAACCAGTTCATGTTCCCCGGCAAGACAGAGAAGATCCGGTTTTCCTTTTCCGGCCCATCCGTGCAGGCAATCCTGGATCGGCTTCCCACCGCAAAAATCGTGGAGAAAGACGGTGCGCTCTGCATCATCGAGGCGGAGATCAACCATGGCAGAGGCATTCTCATGTACCTGCTCTCCCAAGGCTCGTGGGTCAAGGTGATCTCTCCGCCGAGTCTGGTGCAAGAGATGCAGGAAGAACTTCAAAAAATGCAGCAGAATTATTCTGAGAGATTGTAACGCTTGCAGAAATGTGGTATAATAACCAAAAGGAGTTGGTTGCATGGAAGAAAAACGTGTTCGTGATTCGTATTCTGAGCAGGTGCAGATTCTGACACAGGCGAACATCAACGGCTATCACCGGCTGTTCGGCGGACAGCTCATGGAGTGGATCGACATTGTCGCTGCGGTGGTTGCCAGACGGCATTCCGGAAAAAACGTGACCACAGCCGTAGTGGATACCCTGACATTTCAGGCGCCGGCACACGCCAATGATACCGTCATCATCTGCGGTTATATCACCTATGTGCGCCGTACCTCCATGGAAGTGTGCACTAAGACCTATGTGGAAAATCTGAACGGCACCCGAACGCTGATCAACACCGCCTATCTGGTGATGGTCGCCTTGGACGACGAGGAAAAACCTACAGAGGTGCCACGGCTGCGCCTGGAAACGCCGGAAGAGGAGGCGGAGTGGAACGCCGCAGAAAAGCGGGCGCAGCTTCGAAAACAGCGCCGAAAGGAGAACTTTTGACCATGGAATATCAGATTGCAGACCATCGCATTTTCTGTGAGGATGCCGCAGGAAAGCTTCTGGCAGAAATCACATTTCCGGATGCGGATGCCCACACGGCATGCATCGACCACACATTTGTGGACGATTCGCTGCGTGGACAGGGCGTGGCCGGTGAATTGGTGCGCCGTGCCGTTGCGCTCCTGACGGAGCAGGGAAAACAGGTGACGGCCACCTGTTCCTATGCAGTTCACTGGCTGGAAAAACATCAGAAATAACAAAAAGCACTGTGCAGCATGGAAGCGTTCCACTGCACAGTGCTTTTGTTTTGGTTTGATTGATGCGCTTAGAGCGTCAGGAACAGGGAGGAGAACAGGATCAGCAGCATGCAGAGCGGGCAGATGTACCGAATCATAATGCGATACATGCCCTTTGCACGGAACACCGTGTTCTTGGAAATTTCGTCCTCCACATAGGTGGTTTTGGCAACATAGCCGATCAGAATGCAGGTCATCAGCGCAACGATTGGCATCATAATGTTGTTGCTGATGTAGTCGAAGAAATCGAGGAACTGCATTTTGAAAATAGTGAAATCTGACCAGATGCTGTATCCGAAGATGGACAGCATTCCCAGCAGGAACGAAACGCCCACAACCAGCAGACAGCTGGGCAGACGTTTCCATCCCAGACGATCCTGAATCATGGAAACAACGGTTTCCATAAGGGAGATGGAGGAGGTCATGGCTGCCAGCACTACCAGCAGGAAGAATACAACTCCCACGATCTGACCGCCTGCCATAGAATCAAAGACATTTGGCAGGGTGACGAACATCAGTCCGGGACCAGCATTCAAAGCGTCCCGATCTCCGCCGGAAAAGACGAATACTGCCGGAACAATGATCATTCCCGCCAGAAATGCAACGATGGTGTCAAACACTTCGATCTGCCGAACCGACGTTTCAATGTTGTCCTCTTTCCGCATGTAAGAGCCGTAAGTGATCATGATGCCCATTGCCAGGGACATGGAGTAGAACAGCTGCCCCATGGCAGCGATAACCGTTTTGATCGAGAATTCCGAGAGACTGGGACGCACATAATACACCAGACCATCCAGCGCACCCGGAAGTGTCAGCGTGTAAATGCTGATGCCGATAATCAGCGCTAAAAGAACGGGCATCATAACCTTGCTAACTGTTTCGATGCCCTTTTGAACACCAAAGATGACAATAATTGCAGTCAGAGCAATGAAAATCGCAAAGAACAGCGTTGTAGCTCCTGCACCGCTGATGAAATTGGCGAAGTAGCCGTCCTCTGCTGCGGCGTGTCCCGAACCGCTTGCAAATGCTGTCAGGTATTTCAATACCCATCCGCCGATGACGCAGTAATAGGGGAGAATGATAACCGGAATTGCGCCGGCGAGCCATCCCAGCGGCTTGAACCGTTTGTCGATTTTCGTGTACGCCTGCATAACGCTCTTTCCGGTTCGTCTGCCAATGGCGATTTCTGTAATCATCAGAGAGAATCCAAAGGTCACCGCCAGAATGAGATAGACCAGGAGGAATATGCCTCCGCCGTATTTTGCGGCGAGGTAGGGGAATCTCCAGATATTTCCCAACCCGACAGCCGAACCCGATGCTGCCAAAACAAACCCCAGCTTAGAGCCGAAGCCGTTTTTCTCTTGCTTTTTTGTGCTTTTCATACATACATCCTTTCTTTTTCCGTTTCTTCTGAAACCGCAAATTGTATTTATTATACTATATTTTATCCGGAATGTCAATCAATTCGCACACTGCTATTTCGCCATGCCGTCATAACGGAACCTCATTTTTTATTTTGCCTTCATTTTTTTGTCTTGAAATTTCTAAGATTATGCGGTATTCTAAACATGGTGCCGGCAGAAAATGCCGGTATATTTCAAATATATTCAGGAGGAATGAACCATGAGAAAAAATCTCGGAGTAAAGTCTTATTTATATCCGATGCCGGTTTTGATCATCGCTTCCTATGACGAAGCTGGCAAAGCCGATGCCATGAACGCTGCATGGGGTTCTGTCTGCGACAGTGACAAAGTCGCACTGTACCTCAGCCACAAGCACAAGACTGTGAAAAACATCCTCGCACGGAAAGCCTTCACCGTAAGCATGGCAGATGCTGCTCACGTGGCAGAAGCCGACTATGTGGGAATCGTTTCCGGAAACGATACGCCGGATAAGATGGAGAAGTCCGGTCTGCACACCGTAAAGAGCGACAAGGTGGATGCGCCCATGATTACGGAGCTTCCGCTGACGCTGGAGTGCAAGCTGGTGAGCTACGATGCAGAGTCGGAGTGCATGATCGGTGAAATTGTCAATGTCAGCGCAGACGAAGCCATCCTCAGCGCAGACGGCACGATCGACCTCACCAAGTTCCAGCCCATTGCCTTTGATCCGGCAAACCACACCTATTTGAAGCTGGGCGAAAAGGTTGGCAACGCATTCAGTGACGGCGCAAAGCTGAAGTAATCGAAAAAATAATTGTGATACTTAGAGCTTGTGTTCATAGGCGTCTATCTACGTCTTTTCGGCAAATTTTGTTGCATA
>NZ_JAJFCK010000044.1 GCF_020709055.1 Ruminococcus callidus | reverse complement strand
GACGATGCCGCTGAGAAACTGGGGCAGAGTTCTTGGCGAGCTGGAGATCATGTACTCCGACAGACTGACTGTTGAAGAAACTTGACAAATTACGGTATTTATTGTATACTGTAAAAAAATTGAGCGGCTGTTTTTCAAGCCGCTCCACAATATCGTTTTTTATCACTGTTGTTGAATTTACAGAGATTTTTTCGCAGGGCCAAATTTCGCAGAGCCTATGAGATTCACTTCTTTAGAAATCAATGAAATTAAAAATTTGCATTGTCATCATGCATTTGATCAAATATTATTGTGATAATATCCTGAAAATACGAACGCTTTACATCTTCAAAAGGAGAATCCTCATCTTCTTCCCAACATCTTTTTTTCGTATACACAAGGAATTGGTCGTTTAACTCTCTTGCTTTGATTTCATTGATAATATCTGTAAAATACGGATAAGAGCCATGACGAGAAATACAGTCTGCTGCTTTATAGGCGTAGAAAAACAAATTTTCTTCATCGTTTTTATTTTGCATCAGATAATCGAAAATAATAGAATGCTGTTTTTCACAAAATTCCATATCAACTTTTCCGTTTTCAAACTTATCGAACAACGCACAAATCAAGGTTTCATAAACATTCTTTTTTTCTATGAGAAGGTTGTATTTTGAAATATCGTCTTTATTACTTATGAGGTCATATTCATCACCATAATAAAACCATTTTTCAAAATTGAAATCCTGGTCGCATTCAATCACAAGTTTACGATTGCATCTCAGATAAAAATTTAAAGTAAATATAATATCTTCAACATCCCAATCTTTTATATATGAGTAGGTTGCATTTTCAATCCATGAAAAAGGGCAAACAAATAAACCTAAATTTCTTGTCTCGCTTACTACAAAGAAATCCTCTTTTCCTTTACATGAATACCACATAAAATCTGCTTCTTCATTCTTATCAAGCCCAACTGTTATGGTTCCATCTACTCCTGCTTTATTAACCACATCTCGTATAATATCTAACACTTCTGCTGGCTTCATAAATCTACCTCCTTTGGAATTTGTGCCACAAACAAACAGTAAGTATGGTATGTCTACTGTCATTATATTCAACTAAATTCGAATTTAACTTTGTTCCAGTACATATCATTCAAATTAATGGACTGTTATCAACTTTACTGCTGAGTGTAGGTAATAAATGCATAATTCCGTTCCACTATTTGAATTTATGTTTATTGTAACATATTCTACAAAAAAATCAATATATCTATATTAACAAAATGTGAAATTAAAAATTAACACATCTTAAATAGATGATATCTATAAATGAGTATTTACTAGTACTTTGTAACGTTTAAATATTGCATAAAATATTAATGTGTGGTATAATAGTCTTATCACCAGAAAAGGAGATTTATTATGCCAACTACAAAATATATTATTGAGTTAACAGAGGCAGACCGTAAATGTCTAACAGATATTGTTAAGAAAGGGAATTCTCCTGCAAGAACCATTATGAGAGCCAATATACTTCTCGCTTCAGACAGAGGAAATAATAAACATATGACAGTTGCAGAAATTGCATCTGCATTTAATACTACGCCTACTACCGTACACAAAGTTCGAACCTCGTATGTAAATAACGGTCTTGAAGCAACTATCAACCGTAAAAAGCGTAAAACACCACCTGTTCCTGCAAAGGTTACAGGAGATATTGAAGCTCATATCGTTGCTATGGCTTGCGGAGATCCTCCGGAAGGGTATAGCAGGTGGTCTGTCAGGCTAATTGCAGAAAAATGCGTTGAGTTGAATTACATTGATTCTATTTCACATATGACTGTTTCCCGCATACTTAAGGAAACACTGAACAAAAGCACAGTTGAAAAAGCAAATCGATGATTACGACTAAAACAGCAGTATTTTGACTAAAATACTGCTGCTTTTCAACTTTTCAAGCTTCATTTGAAGCCGATTATCTGCAAAAGGGTACACTTATCCCCTTATAAGTGCCTTCTGACTTTTTATTTGTCCACGTTTTACCATCAGAAGATTGGCACACGCATACAGCACATTCAGCTTGTTGAAATTTTTCGCAAGTCCCCGATATCGAACTTTTCGAAAACCAAATGTGTCTTTGATAATTTTAAAAGCATGTTCTACTTTGCAACGTACAGCGGATTTTCGGTTTTCAATGTAACGTTCCCAGTCAATCGCATGATCAGATACTTGCGGCAGGCTTTTCGGACGGCGATTGATGCGAAAATCGATCTTACGAAAATGTTCGTTGTTTTTGATCTCATCCCGTTTCTCAATTCCAATATGTCCGCTGTCCCCATATACAACATGATCGTCCTCCCGCAGTAATTTGTGTGCTTCGGTTATATCGTGTGCATTGGCTGCTGTGGCTGTGATTGTATGCATCAAACTACTTCCGGAATCCACACCAATGTGGCATTTCATCCCGAATTTCCATACATTTCCCTTTTTGGCCTGATACATTTCCGGATCCCGTTTCTTCTCTGCATTTTTGGTTGAACTCGGTGCAGAAATAATGGCTGCATCTACAATCGTACCGCCGTGCATGATATGCCCAGTGGCTTCCATTACACGATTGATCGCCTTGAAAAACACTTCCCCCAGATGGTTTTCTTCCAGCAAATGACGAAATTTCAGAAGTGTTGTTGCATCGGAAACCTGTTCCTCCATAAAGTCGATATTCATGAATTTCCGGAATGCATAGCTGTCATAGATGGCATCTTCCACACCCTCGTCAGAGAGATTGAACCAGATCTGCAACAGATACATCCGCAGCATTTTTTCGATTCCTTTTGTTGGTCTGCCACGCTTGCCGTTTGGGTAATACGGGCGTACAAATTCTACCCATTCTTCCCACGGAATAATCTCATTCATGATGTCCAGGAATTCTTCCCGCTTTCTCAGGCTGTACTCATAATCGCTGAATGTCATCTGGCTCATTTCTCTTTTTCTCCATTTCTTCCTTTTCCTATTTTATTTCTTTGAGGTTAGGGTGTCAAGTTTTATTATACTACATCAAAATTGACATAGGGGATATATAGAAATCCAAAAGCCCGGTGGGTCGTTTTCCTGGATCAGGAAGGTTACCCGCCGGGCTTTTTATTATGCTTTCACGATCTTACATCTTTTCTTATAGCAGGCGATGCCATACTTATAAATAGTTTGCACCTCATCATCCTCGAGGATTTCAGAATAGTTCATTCGTTCAATCTGAGCCAGAGCGTCTGCACAGCCTTTCTCCATATCAGCATCTTCACCATATTTCACTTCAATAATCATGCCGATTTCATCATCAGGAATTTTTATGACAATGTCACTATATCCATCGCCGGATTCAACATTTGATTTTACGATCCAGTCATCTCTGTAGGAGAGGAGACCAAGAAGAATTCCATGATAGAAATTTTCTTTTTTTGCAGCTTTTACATAAGTGTCACGGATGCTGATTGTTTTTCTGAGAAAAGCTGTAAACTGCTTTTGAGCTTCTTCTGCATTGCCGTCTGCAAATGTCTGGCAGAAAGCATTTAATGTGGAGGAATCTTTCCTGCTGAAATCCTTGAACCATTCATAGATCTGTTCTTCAAATATTTCACGAATCTCAAGATTGGGAATTGCTAATTCAAACTGTTTTCTTTCAGGAATGCTGCGTTTTGTAAGGTAACCTGTCATATACAGGATACTCCACATATTTTCTATGCTGGAGTACAAATCCGCATAAGTTAATTCTTGTTTTATTGTTTTGACCACGGTATTTCCTGCAATCAATAATTCCAATTCAGATTTTGTTGTTGAATTGGCCATTTCAATAAATTTACGAATGATATCATTACCGCTTGAATTGATCCAGTATGCTTGTGGCTCAATATCATCGGTATTAACAACAGTGTCACAATGATTCAATACATCCCAAGGACAGTAAATCTCCGTTTTTCCAAATAAATACCCATCATACCATGCTTTAGTTGTTTCGTATTTATCAATTATACCATAATATGAGAGCATTTCTCTTACTTCGTCGTTCGTAAATCCAAAATAATCAGAGAACCTGGTGTCGTTTATAGAAAATACTTTAAAATTATTTACTCCTGTAAATATACTTTCTTTTGATATTCTTAAGCATCCGGTTACAATAGCGAATTCTGTGTTATCATTTGTCTTTAATGCTTCGCCGAGAAAGATTCGTATGAAGCTGACCATATCATCATAGTATCCATTTAAAAATGATTTATCCAAAGGCACGTCGTATTCATCAATCAATAATATTACTTTTTGATTATGATGTTTGCATAGTAAGCGTGTAAGAGTACGAAGTGAATTTTCCAAATCTCCTTCGTTTAGTGATATGCTTCTGATTCTATTGAATTGATCTTTTTCTATTGAATCGAGAATGTCACTGTCAGCTAAGTAACTGTGACGCTGATATTCTTCTGCAACAAGTTGTTTTATCATGCTATTGGCTTTTTCATAAGTTGAACCAGTCGCACCTTTTAAGCTGATAAATACAACGGGGTATTTATTCTGATATTTCTCGCAGATGTCAGAATGACTGCTTATCGTAAGTCCATCAAACAATGATGCATCTTGTCCAATTTCAAAAAATGTTTTCAGCATATCCATCGTTAATGTTTTACCGAATCGGCGGGGACGAGTAAATAAATTTGCGTCGCCATGATTCATAATCAGATCTGAGATCATTTCTGTCTTGTCTACATAATACATATCATTTCTGCGAAGCTTTTCAAAATTCTCAACGCCAATTGGAAGCATTTTTCTTTTCAAACTCATAATAGAACTCCTTTCTTAGTTTTCATTATTTTATACCATTATACCATAAAAGCTATGTAATATCAAGCTATTATGCGATATTTTTATATTCCGATCACCAAGTAAATGGTCATTAATTTGATCGTTTAGTAATATTTTCCGAGATAAGGGGCTGAAAAAACATTTATACCGTAACATCAACAGGCGAAAATGTCAATGAAACAGAAATCCTTGTCGCTGAGAAAATTGACTGCAAATATGCAGTTGCACTTTCCAGCGGTACAGGTGCTTTGCATCTTGCAATCAAACTTGCAGGAGAAAAGCTCTATGGACAGGCAAAGCCGAATTGCGGAACACTTCAGGGACATAAGGTATTTTGTTCTGATATGACATTTGATCTTGTATAATAAAACTTGACACCCAAGGCACAGGCGCATAAAATGATTGTGTTGTACTTGACTTGACAATCTATCTCTATAAAAAACAAAACCACGCAGCCTTAGGAATTCTCCCAAAACTGCGTGGTTTTTCCTTGGTCTGAGTGACCCGACTTGAACGGGCGGCCTCTACCACCCCAAGGTAGCACGCTACCAACTGCGCCACACCCAGACCTCTTGACAGCACCGTAAAACGGCTTTTGTCAACTTCTTTAGTATAGCATGTTTTCCCGGATTCGTCAAGGGGTAAAATGAAAAAATAATATGTATTTGTTCCGCAACTGCTGCAAATATTGCGACGGCTACAGCATCTCGTGTGCTGTTTGTTGTATCCGTATAAAAACAGGAAAAATCATGTGGAAAAACTGTTGACTTTTTCGAGGAGATGCTTTATAATAGAACTGGTTGTATGTATCGAATTGCCGGAAAATCGACCACCGGCGTGATTTTTAGAAGGGAAGGTTATCTATGAAAAAAATTGGAAAGAAGGGCAGCATGCGCTTTGCGGCAGCTGCGGTCGGCGGCGTGATGCTTGCCGGAATGCTGGGCGGATTTGCGCCGGAGTCGGCTTCGGCAGAAGCAACAGACGTGGATTTTGCCCGTGCGCTGCAATACTCGATCTATTTCTACGATGCCAACATGTGCGGTACAGATGTGTTGGAAAACAACCGCTATGACTGGCGTGGCAACTGCCATACCTACGATGCAGAAGTGCCGCTGGACAGTACCCATACCAATTTGTCGGAGAGTTTTATCACCCAGTACAAGGCGATTCTCGATCCCGACGGAGACGGCTGCGTCAACGTGGAGGGCGGTTTTCACGATGCCGGCGACCACGTAAAGTTTGGCATGCCGGAGAATTACGCTGCCTCGACACTGGGATGGGGCTACTATGAGTTTCGGGATTCCTATGTGAAACTGGGACAGGATTCCCACATCGAAACCATTCTCCGCTATTTCAACGACTACCTCATGCGCTGCACATTCCGGGATGAGAACGGTGAGGTCATCGCACACTGCTATCAGGTGGGGGATGGCGATATCGACCACGCCTACTGGAATTCGCCGGAGATCGACGACATGGATCGCCCGGCATTCTTTCTCACTGGCGACAAGCCCCAGACCGACTATGTGGTATCAGCAGCAGCTTCTCTGGCGGTGAACTATCTGAACTTCAAGGACACCGATCCGGACTATGCAGCAAAATCGCTGGATTATGCGAAAGCGCTCTTCTCCTTTGCACAGAACCATGAAAAGCAGCTGAGTGACAACGCCGACGGTCCCAAGGGCTATTATCGTTCGGAGAAGTGGCAGGATGACTATGTCTGGGCAGCAGCATGGCTGTACATCGCAACGGAAGACAAAAGCTACCTCACTGATGCCATGCCCTACGTGGATTACTACGCTCCCAGCGGCTGGGCATACTGCTGGAACGATGTGTGGAGCGGTGCGCTGACGCTGTTGGGCGAGATCGATTTGGCACATCCGGAACTGGATCTCCAGAACATGTACCGTACCGTGCAGGGAAAGACGCAGTACGAGGATGCGGACTTTTGGCTACAGATTGAAAAGGCAATTGACAAGTGGATGACTGCCTATACCACTCCCGGCGGTTATGCATTCCTGAACCAGTGGGGTTCTGCACGGTATAATACGGCGATGCAGTATGTCACACTGGTGTATGATAAGTATAAGAACAACAACAAGCCTTCCGCTTACAGCGACTGGGCAAAGGGACAGATGGAGTACCTCATGGGCGACAATCCCATGGATCGCTGCTATATCGTGGGCTATAACGAAAAATCTGCACAGTATCCCCACCACCGTGCCGCCTCTGGTCTGACCAAGTGCGAGGATACCGGAAAGCATCGGTATGTGCTCTATGGCGCACTGGTCGGCGGACCGGACGGACAGGATAAGCACGTGGACACCACTGCCGATTATATTTATAATGAGGTTACCATCGACTATAACGCAGCTTTTGTGGGCGCATGCGCCGGACTGTACGCATATTACGGCACCGATGACATGCATGTAACGCCGGATTTCCCGCCGAAAACCGGTGGTGCCGATCAGGGCGGCAATGACTTCTGGGTGGATGCCTATGCGGTAGACGACCTGAGAAAAACCGGCGAGGGCGTGACCAAGATCACTGCGCTCATGCGCACCGATTCCGTCAAGCCGAAGACTGATCTGTCTATGCGCTACTTCTTTAGCATTGCCGAGATGGAAAACAAGTCCAACCTCAGCACCCTTAACATCAGCGAACTGTACGATCAGGCGAGCACGGAGGCGGCGCCGGCAGACGGTGTGCTCTCCGGCCCGTATCAGTACGATGCTTCCTATGATCCGGATATCTATTATGTAGAAGTCAAGTGGGATGGCTATAAAATTGCCAACTCCAACAAGAAATATCAGTTCGCCATCGGATTGTACTACGGCGACAACTGGGATCCTTCCAACGACTGGAGCTATGAGGGCATCGCCAAGGCAACAGATACCTATCAGGACGGCTCGGAGAAGCGAAATGACCACATCTGCGTTTACTCGGACGGCGTGCTGGTAGGTGGTGTTGAACCGAACGGAAAGAAGCCGGAGCAGACAGAAGAAACCACAACTACCACAACGCCGACCACTACAACAGCACAGATGACAACCACCACAACAACCTCCGCTTCAACTGTATCCACGGAGGAGACCACAGATTCCAGTGCGGAGACCACACAGACAACTGCTACGACGACAACTGCAACTACGACCGCAACTTCCGGCAATGGGAAAACCACAGAAACACCGGCGGATGTGCTTTATGGCGATGTGAATCTGGATGGCGATGTGGACTTGGCAGATGCCGTGCTGCTGAATAAGGCGGTGGCAGGTGCGGTAGAACTTTCGGATCTCCAGAAGTTCTGTGCCGACTGCAAGTACGATCAGGTCACCGATGCCAATGACAGCATGGAGCTGCTGCGGTTCCTGGTACATCTGACCAACCGGTTGGGTCCCAGTGCGTAACCCCAATCAAAAACCTGACATGGCGGGAAATGCTATTCCAAAGAACGGCTGTTCCGCATACTCCAAGATAAGAAGAGCACTGCCGAACCGGCAGACTCTAAGGAAGGAAACAAAGACCTATGAAGAAACATGACGGCGCTATTGCAGAAGAAACATCCACCAAGAACGGCGGAAATTTTCAGGAAATCGTGGAAATTTTCCGGAAGGGACAGCTGGGACGGCTGTTCGCCGGCGCAACGGAGAACACCTTGATCCAGTTCTTCCGCTACTGCTTTGTGGGCGGTGCGGCAACAATTGTGGACTGGGGGCTCTCCTCGCTGCTGTTCTACTTCGCATTTCACCAGAGCTACGCCGTAATCGCCAACGGACTGTCCTTTGTGGCAGGTCTGCTCGCCAACTATTTTCTCAGCACGTTCTGGGTATTCCGCAGTTCGAAGATCAAATCCCGTCTGGCGGAGTTCCTGGCATTCGCTGCCATTGGCGTGGTAGGACTGCTGCTGACCATCGGCATTACCAAGCTGTTTGAGATCACCATGGCAGATGTGACCAGTGCGTACCAGATCATCAGTAAGGTAGTATCCACAGCCGTGGCGTTTCTGTGGAACTTCTTCGCACGGAAGTATCTGATCTACAGCAAGAAAGACGAGGCTTGACCACGGCAGAAACGGGAGTTGGGGAACGTCGTTTCTGGAGATCGGGATGGCTCTGGCGGGGGATTGTCTGCTGCTGTGTGCTGTGCGTCTGCCTGACGCCTATAACCTTTGGAGACGGCACACAGACACCGCCTTGGGCGGTGGGACTGCTGCTTGCCCTGACGTATGCCGGACTTGCAGCGCTGATTGCCGGATGGCGTGGGCGTTCCGTGAGAGCGAATTTGCTGGGGTATGGCATGGCGCTTCCGGTGGGAATTGCCGGACTGCTGCTGACACTGCGTTTTTCTGCCACAACAGTGCTGACGCTGGGCGGTTTGGGACTGCTGGGCGCCGGCGGTCTGGCGCTGCTGGCGGGAAAGCGTTTCTCCGCCGGCAATGGGGAAACGATATGGCTCTTGCTGCTGGGGGGCTGGATGCGGTTTTGCTATGTGCTCTGCACCAGCGTCACTCAGCGGCAGCATGATGTGGGCGACTTTGTGGGAAACAAAGGACACGCCGGTTACATTCTCTATCTCTATCAGCACGGACACCTGCCGGATTTCGATGTGCGGGAGGTGTGGCAGTACTACCACCCGCCTCTGCACCACATCCGCTGTGCGATTTGGCTGCATGTGTGGGAATTTCTCGGTGTGGCGCATGATGCCGCCTGCGAGAGTCTGCAAATGCTGACGCTCTGCGACAGCTGGATTGCGCTGCTGCTCATGGCATGGCTTTTCCGCTATTTTCACCTGCATGGCAGGGCGTTCCTGACTGCCCTTGCCCTTGTGGCACTGCATCCCACGTTCTTTTTGCTGGCGGGAAGTGTCAACAATGATATGCTCTCTGTCCTGTTCTTTTTGGGAACGCTGGTAGCAGGGCTGAGCTGGTACCGGAAGCCGTGCCTGTGGCGAATGGTTGCCGCAGCGCTGTGTATGGGGCTGGGGATGATGACGAAGCTTTCCGTCTGGATGGCGGCTGTTCCGCTGGCAGTGCTGTTTCTGGCACGCTTCTGTCAGATGCAAAAGGGCGGACATCGCCGGCTTGTGGGGCAGGCGGCATTGTTTCTGGTGCTCTGTGCGCCCCTTGCGCTCTGGTGGGAGGTGCGTAACGCCGTAAAATTCGGCGTGCCCATCGCCTATGTGCCGGAACTTCCACTGGATTCGGAGCAGTACGTGGGGAATATCGCCCCGTGGAAGCGGCTGCTGGATTTCTCTTGGAAACAGTTTTGCCACGTGGGTATGCAGTTTGTGTGGTACGGTGGAGACTATTTTGAGTGGAATCCCACAATAGGACTGTGGAAAACGGCAGTCTTTGACGAATTGGTCACGGATGTCTTTTATCCGCAGATTCATGTTCCGGCAATCGTGTTGTTCTGGTCGTCGGTGCTTCTCTCTCTGGCTGGAACTGCGGCGGTGCTGCGGTTTCTGGGAACGCCGGCCAAAGCACAGCGCTGGCAGCGTCTGGCACTTCTGCTGCTGGGTATGGGGCTGTTTTTGAACTATCTGATTTTTTGTCTGGTGTATCCGCACACCTGCACGCAGAATATCCGCTATGTCGTACCGCTGATTCCCATTGGTGCTCTTGCACTGGGAATGCTCTGTCGGAACTGGGCGAAGTGTGCCGGACGATTGCGCCGAATTTGTGTGCTGGGCGTGCAGGGGCTGACGTTCTTGTTTTGTCTGCATGCGGTGTTGGTATACGCCATCGTTGCTTGTGTTGGAGAATCCTGAAAGGAGTGAAGTACAATGAAAATGACGTTTATTGGTGCAACCCACGAGGTCACCGGAAGCTGTACCTATCTGGAGGTTGCCGGAAAGCGGATTCTGGTGGATTTTGGCATGGAGCAGGGACGGGACACCTATGAGAACATCCGTATTCCCTGTGCGCCGGCACAAATTGACTACGTGCTGCTGACTCATGCCCACATCGACCATTCCGGGTTGCTGCCGCTTCTGTATGCCGGCGGATTTACCGGCGAGATTCACGCCACTTCGGCGACCTGTTCTCTCTGCGAAATCATGCTGCGGGACAGCGCCCACATTCAGGAATTCGAGGCGGAGTGGCGCAATCGAAAGGCAATGCGAAAGGGCGGTGATCCTTATGTGCCGCTGTATACAACAGAAGAGGCACTGGAAACGCTGAAGCTGTTTGTCCCGCACCCTTATGACCAGCGATTTTCGCTCTGCGATGGGGTGGAAGTGCGTTTTCGGGATGCCGGACACCTGTTGGGATCGTCCAGCATCGAACTGTGGCTGACCGAGGGCGAAACTACGAAAAAGCTGGTTTTTTCCGGCGACATCGGCAACTACAACCAGCCATTGATCCGTGATCCGCAGGTGCCGGAGGAGGCGGACTATGTAATCATGGAATCCACCTACGGCAACCGCCTGCACGAAAAGCCAAAGGGCTATTTGCCGGCACTGGTGCAGATATTGCGGGATACATTCTCCCGCAAGGGCAGCGTTATTATTCCGTCTTTTGCAGTAGGCAGAACGCAGGAGATGCTGTACTACTTTAAGAAAATCAAAGACCAGAACCTCCTGCCGGAATTCGGCGATTTTCCAATCTATATGGACAGTCCTCTCGCCATTGAGGCAACAGATGTCTTTCTGCGCAACCAGAACAGCTGCTTCGATGAAGAGGCGCTCTCCTATGTTCGCCGTGGAGAAAATCCCATCGGGGTTTCCGGACTGATTCCGGCGGTGACCAGCGATGCTTCCAAGGCGATCAACGCTGACAAACGTCCCAAGGTGATCCTCTCCGCCAGCGGTATGTGTGAGGCTGGCCGAATCAAGCACCACCTGAAACACAACCTCTGGAAGCCGGAGAATACCATTCTGTTTGTGGGATATCAGGCGGAGGGCTCTCTGGGCAGAAAAATCGTGGAGGGCGCAAAGCTGGTGACGCTCTTCGGCGAGAGTGTTCAGGTCAAGGCGCAGATCGTCCAGCTGGAGGGTATGAGCGGTCACGCAGATCAGCGGGGGCTGCTGGATTGGATTCGTGCCATTCACGGTGTGCAGAAGGTGTTCGTCATCCACGGCGCATCGGATTCGGCAGATGCCTTTCGGGATAAGCTGTGGTACGGCGAAGGGCTGGATGCCTATGCCCCCTATAGCGGTGCGGAATTTGACATTGCTGCCGGAAAGATCACATACGATGCACCGCCGGTGCCCATTGCGCAGAAGCCGAAGCGGAACGAATCCACCTATGAGCGCCTGAATCAGACGCTGGAACGTCTGACGGCACTGGTACAGAGCAGCCGTGGCATGTCCAACAAGGAGCTGGCAAAAATGGCGGATCAGCTGGGAGAACTTTGCGCCAAATGGAATCGGAGGTAAGGAATATGTACGAAGAAAACGAAGTCCTGCACGCCCTCTGTACTCGCAGAAGCGTGCGGAAATATGATACCGCACGGCAGGTAGAGCCGGAAAAGATTCAGGCAGTTCTGACGGCAGGACAGTATGCGCCCACCGGACGGAACCGGATGTCCACGAAGTTTGTGGTCATTCAGAATCCCGACCTGCTGCACCGTCTTTCCAAACAGAATGCGGAGATCATGGGTGCGCCGGAGGCAGACCCGTTCTATGGCGCACCGGTGGCAATTCTGGTGCTGGCAGACTCTACTGTGCATACATGGGTGGAGGACGGCAGTCTTGCCATGGGTGCAATGCTGAATGCCGCTTATGCGGTGGGACTCGGCAGCTGCTGGATTCATCGGGCACGGGAGACATTTGACAGCGAATCCGGCAAGGCACTGTTGGAGGAATGGAACATTCCGGCGCAGTACCGTGGCATCGGCTTCTGCATTCTGGGTTATGCAGACGGCGCACTGCCGCAGCCGATTCCGCGGAAAGACGATCAGATTTTTTGGAAATAGGACATACCATAGAAAAAGACATTTTTTCTGCTGCGCTGTGAAAATCGGCGCAGCAGTTTTTTTGCCGAAATTCTGTGCTTTCTTTTGTCCCTTTTGCCGGAAAAAGGTATAAAAAACCTTGACATGATTCATGGAATATGGTAAAATAAAAACAGTCATAATCCGTAGAAAAATCGATTATTTTGGAACAGCTTTGCAGCAGGTGACGTGCAATGCTGTCTAAGAAGCCTGCACCAGATAGAAATGCAGGCATTTGGCGGAAAAAGGGGGCTTTTCGGGGTGGAGTTTTTCGGCATCATTGTGCTCTTTCTGGTAATGCTGGTCGTACCGTCTGAACTGATACAATGGGGCGCAGGCAGCGGTCATCCCATTGCAATTGTGATCGGGGCGGTGCTGTATGTAGCATATCTGGCGTTCATTCTCTATCGCATCGACTCCAACTTGCGAAAGCCGGCGCTCTCTATTTTTCTGATGACACTGCTGCGGGGACTGGCGGTTTGCAGCATTGTCCTGATGGTGGGAATTGCTGCGGTTTGGAGCATCTGGATGCGCCGGCCGTTTCTGGAACTTTTTCTCCGTCCGGAGGGCTTTTGGAATGGCGCGCAGCAGGTGATACAGTTTTTGTCAAAAGCAATGCAGCGGAGCAGGGGGTAACGCATGATTGGAAAAATTCTTTTGCTTTTGATGCTGGCAGATGTTCTGATTTGCATCTTCAGCTTTTTGGATGCGATTCCCCTTGGAAAATCGTGGATGGTTCCGCGAGTGCCGGTACTGGTGGCATTGGTGCTGATGCTGATTCAGATTCCGCAGCGCCGCAGGACGTTTTACTGTGAAACATGCGGCAGATATATCCGACCGCAGGAACTGCTGGCAAAATGTAACAGCTGTAACGGAAAACGCCGCCCCAGATTTCTGACACCATTGGGAACTTTGGCGTGTAAGTGCCCCAGTCATGCCTGTTTGGAGCGAAAGACCATCAGCTATGGCGGTAACGCCAGAGCCCGCTTTTCCCGTTTGTTTCCCTATGGCGCAGGGAATCGCAGCCGGCAGAGTTTTCTCTGCGGTGTCTGCGGAAACGAAATCAACATGGGGAACATCATAAACCTCTCGTGGTATAGCGGTACAGAGCAGCTGGCAATGAACTATTGCCGCAATTTCTTGGCGCAGGGCTTTGGCAGCGTCAATCTGACCGGAAGCGGTGTGAACCTTGCAGCGAGCACTTCGCTCCCGTCTGAGCTGATATTTGGATTTCGGACGAAGAATCGTGATGTTCGGCGTGCGGAATTTCGGCTGCACTTTGCGGTCAAGGGAACGGAGCGGAAGCTCTGGAGCAGTGAGGAAACCATGCTGCTGCTGGACGGTGCAGCTGGTGCGGGAGAACGGGATGCCGTGATCGATGCGTTCCTGCTGGATTTGCAGGAGTTGAATGTGGCGCATGCCGTCTGGAAAAATCCGGTGCTGGTGGGTATTTGCGCCGACCGTATGGAGGAGGCGCAGGCGTGGATCGCATCGTTGGGAGATAATCCGGCGGAGATGGAAAAGAAATGCCGTATGTTTTTGATGGATTCCGGCAACGAGGACGCCGTGCAGCGGTTAGAAATGAAAATCGAACACCTGCACTATTTTCTCTACCGAACCGGAACGACTGAAAAAATTTACAATGTAGTCCCCGGCGCACAGGCGATGTTTTATGATGCTGTGCCGGCGCTTTCTAAGGTGTGGCCTTTGTCTGGCGCATTGCCGAAGGTGCGTGGAAAACTGAAATAATTTGCATATGCTGTACGTTTCACCGTAGCGGTGAGGTGTGCTTCGATGATAAATCACATGATTGGGAGGCAGAAAAATGACAGATGAGAACTTCGATCGGGAATACGGAAGTATTCTGAACAGTTGCGACAATACCTCAGATCCGGATTGGCCGTCAATCGGCACTGCGACACCGCCGAATTTGGATGAGATTCCGAATCTGGATGTCCCGCCGATTCCGCAGGCAACAGAAGAACCGGAGTCTGCACCAGTCGCTGAACCGACACCGGTGTCACCCGCAGAACCGGAACCGCCTGTTTCACCGGAAGCCGCACCGGAACCGCAGCCTGAACCGGTACAAGAGGCACAGCCGGAACCGGCTCCAGAACCGGCACCGACTCCGGAGCCTGTACTGGAACCGCTGCCGGCAGCAGAACCGCAGAACACTGTGGGTGTCTCTCCGGAGGAGCTGTCGCAGCTGCTGGATGCCGGAAATGCGTCGGTATTGCAGGAGGTTCAGTCCATCCATACCACTCTCAACGACTTGCTCGCACGTGTTTCCAAGCTGCGGAAGCTGGCGGATATGCACGAGGAAGTGGAAACCAATTTGAATAACCAGCTGAATGATTACAAGAATAACTTCTATCGGCGTATCGTCAATCCGATTCTGGTGGAGTTCTTTGACATTCAGGAGGAGATTCAGCAGGATCTTCTGACCGCAGACGAAAAGACCGCAGAGATGCTGGGAGATTATGTGGACATGATGTCACGGACATTCAAACACTATGGCGTGCAGATCGAGCAGGTCAATGTGGGCGATGCCTACGATCCCCGCATTCACCAACCCGTCAAGGCGGTGGAAACTGACCGTCCGGAACTGGACAAGACCATTGCCAAGACCAGAAAAGCACTGGTGCACTCCATTGACGGCAAGGTAGAGGAACGTGCACGTGTGCATGTCTACCAGTATAAGGCACCCAAGCCGGCAGAATCTTAAAATCTGCTGACTTCTGATACCATAGAAAAAAACACTCGCCGATGTTTGGCGAACAAAAAACGATAAGAGGAGAAAAAGAAAATGGCAGACGAAAAACAGACCAAATATATTTTCGGCATCGACCTTGGAACCACCTATAGCGTGATTTCCTATCTGGACGATAACATGATGATTCAGACATGCAGCAATCAGGAGGGCAGCGATATCACGCCGTCTGTTGTCGATCTGAGCGATCCGGAAAATCCGGTGGTTGGTCAGGTGGCAAAGGACAACAAGACGTTCTATCCCCACAGTGTGCTCGATTTCTTCAAGCGTGAGATGGAGAAGGGCGATGGTGTGATTTTCTACGGTGAGAGCGGGGAACATCAGACAACGCCGATCCAGCTCTCTGCGGAGGTTCTGAAGTATCTGGCACGCTATGCCGAGGATGCCACTGATTCTGCGGTAAAGGCAGTGGTTATCACTGTTCCGGCGTATTTTGGCGTAGAGCAGAAGGAAGCTACCAAGAAAGCTGCACAGCTGGCAGGTTTCACAGAAGTTACCCTGCTGGAAGAGCCGACTGCAGCAGCGGTTTACTATGGCTATAAGGGCGACAAGAACGAAACCGTTCTGGTATACGACCTCGGCGGCGGTACGTTTGATATCGTTGCAGTGGACATCGACGGCTTCAAGTACGACTGCTTCGCCGTAGAGGGTGACTATCAGCTTGGCGGTAAGGACTGGGATACCGAGATGGTCAAGATCATCAAGGAAAAGCTGGAGGAACAGGACTGCGATTGCTGCGGTCTGAGTCCGGAGGACGAGGCAGAAGTTCGCCGTGCTGCGGAAGACCTGAAGATCAAGCTTACCGCACAGGAGTCCGCACAGGCAAATCTGCGTCTGGAAGTCGGCAAGGCAAAAATCGAGGTCACACGGCAGGAATTCGAGGACCGTACCAGACCGCTGCTGGACAAGACTATCGAGCTGACGAAAAAGGTGGCAGAGGATGCCAGCGCCAAGGGAAAGACCATTACCAAGATTTTGCTGGTCGGCGGTTCCAGCTATATGCCGCAGGTACAGCAGCGTCTGACTGAGGAGTTCCCGAACATCGAAGTGCCTAACCCCATGGATCCGAACAAGGCGGTTTCCAAGGGTGCTGCTTATTTCGGTAAGACACTGCTGAGCAAGTGGATCGCATGGAGAAAGGAAATCGAAGATCGTGCAAAGGAAGCCGGAAAGAGCGTTGAGGAGATTATGCCGGAGGATGTTTCGAACGACACATTCACACTGACTACGGAAGAATTGTTTACGCTGACAGATGGCAAGACTGTTGCCGAAGAAGAAGTCATCGACATCAAGAAGGTTTCTGTCAGCTCCATCGGTATTAAGGGGCTGGTCGGTGGAAAGCCCATGATTCTGACATTCCTGAGAGCTGGCGACACGTTGCCGGTTTCCAAGGATCAGGAGATTCCGCTGTCCGATACGGCGCTGCAATCCGGCTACGTTTCCCTGTCGTTGTATGAGCACCGTCTGCCAGACCAGCTGGTATCGCCGGAGGATACTTCCGCCGGACTGAAAGAGATGCAGGAGAAGAGCGGTGACATTACCCCGAATCTGCCGGCTGGTTCGAAGATGCATGTGCATCTGGAAATCGACGAAGAGGGTCTGTTGAAGCTGACTGCTACCGACCCCAACGGCAAGACTGTTGAACTGGAAGCAACTGCTGAAGCCAAGAGCGCAAACTAAGCAGGTAGGTGTAGTATGGGACTGAATATCGGAATTGACCTCGGTACCACGTATTCTGTTGTGGCATATG
>NZ_JAJFCK010000043.1 GCF_020709055.1 Ruminococcus callidus | reverse complement strand
TTTTCCTTTTGTTCTTCGTGTCTTAAATTCTTGCGACACTCTTTCGATTCTGTTTTTTAGTTTGCCGGTGTTTATGGCAAAGAGGTTCCACCCGTTCCCATTCCGAACACGGTAGTTAAGCTCTTTCGCGCCTACGATACTTGATCATCTCGATCTGGGAAAATTGGTCAATGCCGGCTCCCTTCTTACGAGGCGCAATCATTCCGATTGCGCCTCGTTTCGTTTTCGGGCCATTAGCTCAGTTGGTTAGAGCAACCGGCTCATAACCGGTCGGTCCTGGGTTCGAGTCCCCGATGGCCCACCAGTTCAACTGAATTACCGTTTCATTTTTGTGAGAATTTTTGACAAAAGTGGAGCGGTTTTTCTTTGTTTGATTTTACAAAAAATACTTGTACTATGTCGAAAAGCATGATATAATACGATAAATACATATGTGCCTGAAAACAAAAAATCTTTGGTACAGCGGAAAGGAAAAGACAAAATGAACTTCTTAGAAGAACGGATTGTGAAAGACGGCATTGTGAAAGAAGGAAACATCCTAAAAGTAGACAGCTTTCTCAATCATCAGATGGATGTCACCTTGTTCCAGCAGATGGGTAAGGAATTCCAGCGAAGATTTGCAGAGAAACCCATCAACAAAATTCTCACCATTGAGGCATCTGGTATCGGAATTGCCTGTATTGTGGCGGCATGCTTTGGCGTGCCGGTAGTGTTTGCCAAGAAATCCAAAAGCGTCAATATTGACGGCGATGTGTATTTGGCTGAGGTGGAATCTTTCACACATAAGTGTAAAAATCAGGTGATTGTCTCTAAGAAGTTCCTGCATCCGGAGGATCATGTGCTGATTATCGACGATTTTCTGGCAAATGGCTGTGCGCTTCAGGGCTTGATTTCCATCGTTCAGCAGGCCGGTGCAACGGTGGAGGGCATTGGCATTGCTATTGAAAAGGGATTTCAGCAGGGCGGAAGAATTATCCGGAATCTGGGGTATCAGCTGGAGTCGCTGGCGATTGTGGACGGTATGGATGCTGCTACCGGAAAAATTGTTTTTCGGGAAGCTTAATGCGGGGAGGTCAATTGCAGCGGTATGAAATTACATCGAAATCAGGAAAAAAATTGTTCCATTGAAAATATCTATCAGTTGAACGGGACAGTTCCGATTTATAAGGCGATTCCCTTTGGTTTGCAGCATATTCTGGCGATGTTCGTGGCGAATATTGCGCCGATTTTAATTGTCGGCGGTGCATGCAGTCTGGCGGACAAGGAACTTGCCACGCTGATTCAAAGCGCCATGCTCATCGCTGGTATCGGAACGCTGGTGCAGCTGTTTCCCATTTTCCATAAGATTGGTTCCGGCTTGCCGATTGTCATGGGCATTAGCTTTACCTTTGTTTCCGTTCTGTGCGTTGTCGGAACGCAGTATGGCTATGGTGCAATTATGGGCGCTGTTCTGATTGGTGGAATTGTGGAGGGAATCCTGGGACTTTTTGCGAAGTTCTGGCTGAAAATCATTGCTCCGATTGTGTCGGCAAGTGTGGTTACTGCCATTGGCTTCTCGCTGCTGACTGTCGGTGCCAATTCCTTTGGCGGAGGAAGCGGAAGCGAAAACTTCGGCTCTGTAGAAAACTGGATTCTCGGAAGCGTGACACTTCTGTGCTGTATTTTGTTCCACATTTTCGCCAAAGGTTATTTGAAGCAGCTCTCTGTGTTGTTCGGATTGGTTGTGGGCTATTTGCTGGCGCTGGTGCTGGGGGTTGTGGATTTCTCCGCATTGAAAGACACCTCGATCATTTCCGTACCGCATCTGATTCCGTTTTCCATGGAATTCCATTTGGATGCCATTGTCTCGGTGGTGCTGATTTTCTTGGTTTCTGCCACGGAGACCATTGGCGACACCTCTGCGCTTGCAGCGTCTGGACTGGATCGGGAGGCAACGCAGCAGGAGACTTCCGGTTCCATTGCCTGCGATGGATTTGTCAGCTCCATCTCCTCGCTCTTCGGCTGTCTGCCCATCACTTCGTTTAGTCAAAACGTGGGACTGGTGGCAATGACCAAGGTTGTGAACCGCTTTACCATTGCAACGGGTGCAGTCATCATGCTGCTCGCCGGAATCTTTCCGTTTTTCGGCGCGCTGCTTGCCACACTGCCGGATGCGGTGCTTGGCGGCTGTACCATTATGATGTTTGGAACCATCGTGGTCAGCGGCTTGCAGATGATAAGCAAGTGCGGCTTCACACAGCGGAACATTACCATTGCAGCGCTCTCCCTGAGCATTGGTCTGGGCTTCACACAAGTTGCAGATCTGTTCCAGATTTTCCCGAAAATGGTGCAGAATGTGTTCGCACAGAATTGTGTTGCTGTAGTATTTTTGGTGTCGATTCTGCTGAATCTGGTGCTTCCGAAAAACATGGAGGTGACGGCAGGCGACGTTCAAAAGTCGGAAAAAGTGTTGAAAGAAGGAGAAGAATAGGACATGACCAAACAAGAATTTGAAAAGGGAATTAAGCGTGTCCTGATTCCGCAGACGGAGATTCAGGAGAAAATTCAAGCGGTTGGTGCACAGATCACCAAGGAGTATGAGGGAAAGCCCCTGCTGCTGGTGAGCATTTTGAACGGGGCATTTGTGTTTATGGCGGACTTGTGCCGTGCCATCCGGATTCCCTGTGAAACCGCATTCATGTGCGCCAAGAGCTATTACAATGGAACCACCTCTTCCGGTATCGTCAAGATCACAATGGATTTGGCGCAGGACATCAGCAACTACCACGTTATCATTGCAGAGGATATCATTGATACCGGCCGTACACTGAATGATGTAGTCAAACTGCTGCAAGCGAGAAATCCGCTTTCCCTCAAGGTAATCACGCTGTTGGATAAGCCGGATCGCCGTCTGGTCGATCTGAAGGCGGATATCTCCCTGTTCACCATTCCGGATGTCTTTGTCATTGGCTATGGACTGGACTGCGCAGAAATCTATCGGAATCTGCCGTACATTGCAGAGTATGATGAGGAGGCGAATGCGTGATGCTGAACAAAGTCTTTCATCTGACGGAGAATCACACCACAGTCAAAACCGAGTGTATCGCCGGTGTGACCACATTTATGACCATGGCGTATATTCTGGCAGTCAACCCCAACATTTTGAGTGCAGCCGGCATGGATCCCACAGCGGTGCTGCTTGCGACCTGTCTGGCATCGTTCCTTGGCACCATGTGCATGGGCATGATGGCAAATCTGCCGTTTGCCCTGTCTGCCGGCATGGGTCTGAACGCATTCTTTGCCTATACGGTTGTTGGAAATATGGGCTACCCCTGGCAGGTGGCACTGCTGGCAGTTTTAGTAGAGGGCGTGATTTTCCTTGTGCTCTCACTGACCAATGTGCGGGAGGCGCTGTTCAATGTCATCCCGATCTCGCTGAAGCAGGCGGTGTCCGTGGGCATCGGTGTGTATATCGCCTTTATCGGTCTGCAAAATGCAGGCGTTGTAGTCAACAACGATTCCACGCTGGTTTCGCTGGTTTCCTTTACCGATCACTTCCGCACCTCCGGAATCTGTGCACTGCTCGCCATCATCGGTATTTTTCTGACCGCTGTGCTCTATCTCAAGCATGTCAAAGGCTCGATTCTCATCGGCATTCTTGGCACATGGATTCTGGGTATCCTCTGCCAGCTGACGGGGCTGTATCAGGTGGATGCGGAAGCCGGCTATAATAGCCTGATCCCGACATTTGCCATGACGGACTTTTCCAAGCTGGGGGAGACATTCGGACAGTGTTTCCGTGTGGACTTTGATGGCATCAGCATTGTAAACTTTATCGTTGTCATTTTCTCGTTCCTGTTCGTCGATATCTTTGATACTCTTGGAACGCTGGTCGGTGTCTGCACCAAGGCCGACATGCTGGATAAGGATGGCAAACTTGCCAAGATCAAGCCGGCGCTGCTGGCGGACTCCATTGCCACTTCGGCAGGTGCAATTCTGGGTACTTCTACCACCACCACATTTGTGGAATCCTCCGCCGGTGTTGCTGTTGGCGGAAGAACCGGTCTGACCGCCGTGGTAACCGCTGTGCTCTTTCTTGTATCCATGCTGTTTGCGCCGATTTTCATCGCCATTCCGTCTTTCGCAACGGCTCCGGCGCTGGTCATTGTCGGCTTCCTGATGTTCACCACCATCACCGAGATCAAGTTCAGCGAAAAGGACTATGTCAAGGCAATTCCTGCGTACCTGTGCATTCTGGCAATGCCGCTGTTCTACAGCATCTCGGAAGGTATCTCCATCGGTGTGATCTCCTACACCCTGCTGCACCTGATCTGCGGAAGAGGAAAGGAAGTAAAGCCGCTGATGTACATCCTGACAGTTCTGTTTATTCTGAAGTATATTTTCCTGTAAGGGATTGCTGTATTTGATACAAGCGCAATAAAATAAAAGGCTGCTGCACCAAGCTCGGTGCGGCAGCCTTTTGCGATATGATATGAAAAGGGAATGCGAATTTCAGCTGTGAAACACAATTACTGAACCAGAGCCTTGCCCAGTTCTCTGCACTTTTCCAGATCTTCATCGGAGGGGGCTTCGTTGGCAATCAGACCTTCACCGCCAACCAGAACAGCGCCGTCTTCCTTGACTCTGTCCTCCCAGTTGCGCATCCACTCGCCGTCGCCCCAGCCGTACGAGCCAAACAGTGCGATATTCTTGCCCCTCAGTGCGCCCTCGATTGCTGCGAAGAACGGTTCGAATTCCTCTTCTTCCAGCACCTCGTCGCCCATTGCGGAGCATCCGAATGCCAGTCTGTCGTATTCGGCAATGTCGCCGCTGAAATCGGAGACACGAATCAGTTCTGCACCTGCGCCCTCAGCAACTGCGGCTGCCATCTGCTCGGTGTTGCCTGTACCGCTCCAATAAATTACTGCTGTTTTCATGTTAATTTTCCTCCTCAAGAAATTTTCAGCGCCTGATAGATATCATAGCCCTGATTTAATTTATTGCACAGAAATTTTCTGCACTTATCATAGCTTTCGAACGTGTGCTTTGCTTTCTCGGCATTGCCATATACCTTCCAGTATCCGCACAGCACATAGTTTTCCCCCTGATTTTCAATAAATCCCTGAACGTCCTCCGTGGGATAGTCCAGAAACAGTCCGATTTCGTGGGGAAACTGCGAACACTGCCGAATGCGTCCCGACAGGCGCTCCAGCAGCGATTCCAGCGTCATTTCTGCGGCATAGCCGTATCGCCGTAAAATTGCCTGTACCGTCGGCTTTGCCAGCTGGCGGCGCAGGGCGGCTTCCTGATAGATCAGGACAAGATACCGGTTTTTACATTCGCACAGCACTTTTAACCGCAGTCCTTTGACCTGTGCTCTCGTGTTAAAAATTTCGATGTGTTCAGAGAGCTGGAACTCGGCTTTTCGGAGTGAGAGCAGGCTGGCACACTTAATTCCCAGAAGGGAGGGTGCAGCGAAAAATGCGAGCTTTTGCTCAAATCGTGCACATTCAGAAGCTGACATCGAATCCCTCCTTGTGATACTGCATCATTTGCACACAGATCTGAAAGTTAGATATTTCTAACCGAAACAGAAAGAAAAAAAGGAAAAAGTGCTGGAAATTGCGAAAGAATTTGGAGTGCACTTTCCTTTTGCGGGTTAGTCATTACTAACTTTCAAATCTATTGTACCATACTATTTTGCATTTGTCAAGTACTTTTTTCGCATTTTTGCAAAATGTAATTTTTTTGGCTTTTTGGTTGACACATGGGATGATTTGGGGTATAATGAACTTGTTGGGATATTACATTGTACCAACAGTTTTTTAACAGAAAAGGAGCTGTTTCATATGTGGAGTTGTTTTAAGAATGAGAAATTGTGGTGGGCTGTTGGCGGTGCTGCTGCACTGATCGTTGGCAAGAAGATTGTTACTTCGAAGACTGCACGCCAGGTTGCAGTAAGCGGACTGGCAAAGGGCATGAAGCTCCAGAGCGATGCAAAGGCATCTTTCCAGAACATGAAGGACGAGGCATCTGACATCTGCTGCGATGCAAGAGCAGAAGCGGGCATTGATGATGCTGCTGCAGGATCTGATGAAGAAGTGACTCAGTAATGAATTTCAAAATTGTATATGATAAGCCGGGCAGAATCCGCTTTCGGTGCGGTGCCTATGCCTTTGAAAAAGAGCTGGAGGCAGCGGTACAAAACGCCGTTTTGCAGCATAGCTTTGTCAAAAGCGCAGAGGTGCACGCAGCCAACGGCGGCATTCTGGTATACTACAAATCCGGCTGTCGAAACGATGTGATTCGTGCTGTTCGTGCACTGCGTCCGTCCACGTTGACCCCCGTTGCAGCAGAAACCGGACTGGCAGAGATCGATGCGGAATTTAAGGGCAATCTGGCAAAGCTAGTATTGAAGCGTGTTGCATATAATGCGCTGCTGCCGGCGCCCATCGGCAATTTTTTGGTTGCAGTAAAGGGATTGCGCTATATCTGGCGTGCAGTGAAAACCCTTGGAAGCGGACACCTGAACGTAGACGTGCTGGACGGCACTTCTGTGGCAGCGTGCTTGCTGCAAAAAAACTATCGCACCGCAGGAACGATCATGTTCATGCTATCTATCTCTTCGCTGCTGGAGGACTATACCCGTGCACGCACCAGAGCCGCACTGACCGATAGCCTTGCCGTAAAGACGGACAAGGTATGGCTTGTAGCAGATGGAACGGAGGTTCTGATCCCTATGGATCAGCTGAAAGTCGGCGACTGCATTCGGGTTCGAACAGGCAGCATCATTCCGGTAGACGGTGAGATCACAGAGGGCGAGGCAACCATCAACGAGTCCTCCATGACCGGAGAACCGCTGAGTGTGATGAAATCCGCCGGAACCTCTGTTTTTGCCGGGACAGTGGTAGACGAGGGAACGATTGTGGTTCGTGTCAGAGCTATGAGTAGCGATACTAAGCTGCAAAAGATCATCGAACTCATCGACCACTCGGAGAACCTCAAGGCAGGCGTTCAGAGCAAGGCGGAGCGTCTGGCGGACAGCATCGTTCCGTTCAGCTTTCTTGGTTTTGGGCTGACGCTTTTGCTGACCCGCAATATCACTAAGGCAGTGTCCATTTTGATGGTGGACTACTCCTGCGCCATCAAGCTTTCCACGCCGATCTCTGTGATTTCTGCCATTCGTGAAGCAGCAGACAGCGACATCACAGTCAAGGGCGGAAAGTATCTGGAGGAGTTCGCACTGGCAGATACCATCGTCTTTGATAAGACCGGAACACTGACCAATGCGCAGCCGGTTCTGGAGCGTGTCATTGCGTTCGGGGACTACAGCGAGGACGAAGTACTAAAAATCGCCGCTTGTCTGGAAGAACACTTTCCGCATAGCGTGGCTCGTGCCATTGTCAAGGGCGCAGCAGATAAGAATCTCTATCACGCTGAGGAGCATGCTGAGGTGCAGTATATTGTGGCACACGGAATCGCAACGCTCCTTCACGGGAAGCGTGCAATCATCGGAAGCTGTCACTTTGTTTCTGAGGACGAGGGCGTGGAAATTTCGGAGGAACAGCTGGCAGAGATCAGCGAGAAATCCGGCGCTTGCTCTGTGATCTATCTGGCAATCGGCGGAAAACTGGCGGGTGCACTGTGTATTTCCGATCCGCCGCGTGCAGAGGCACAGCAGGCGGTTGCACGTTTGAAAGCGGCTGGTATTGATAACATTGTGATGCTCACAGGGGACAGCGAAAAGGCTGCCCGCCTGACCGCAGAAAAGCTGGGAATCACGCAGTATCGTGCGCAGGTGCTGCCGGAGGACAAGCACTTCTATGTGGAGCAGATGAAAAAAGAGGGCAAGCGTGTTATCATGGTCGGCGATGGCATCAACGATGCGCCGGCACTGGCAGCAGCCAATGTTTCCATTGCCATGAGCGATGCGTCTGATATCGCCAGAGAGGCTGCGGATATCACATTGCGTGGTGCGGATCTGACCGAGCTTGCAACCCTGCGTGCTCTCAGCGAAAAGCTGATGACACGGATTCACCGCAACTATCGCTTTATCATTGGATTCAATTCAGCACTTCTGCTTTCTGGTCTGTTCGGTATTTTGTCGCCGTCTGCATCGGCATTTCTGCACAACGCATCTACCATGCTGATTTGTGCAAAGAGCATGACACCGCTGATGAAAAAAGAAGAGAAACAGGAAAAAGAAACGTAACTGCTGATTTTGTTCAAAAAGCACTGCACGAGGGTTTGTTCCTTGTGCGGTGCTTTTTTCTGAAAACAAAGGCGTATTTTGGTAAAACTAACAATTTTGAGAAAAGCAATTGACAGATGCGTTGGAATGTGATAAAATAACACTGTTACGTAACATGGTTATGTGAAAGGCGGTGATTTTCATGGCATCAGATCGTGAGACCAAGGAAAAGCTCTTGGAGAGTGCACGAAAGGAATTTGCGAAGGACGGCTATATGAAAGCGTCCCTTCGGAAAATCTGCGCCAATGCCGGCGTGACAACCGGGGCACTGTATTTTTTCTTTCAGGACAAGGCGGACTTGTTTCAGTCCATTGTGCAGGAGCCGTATTCGCAGCTTCTGAAAATGGTGCAGGAGCATTTTGCGGAGGATGTTCAGCTTTTGGCAAGACCCAATGCCTATGCGCAGGCGGATGGAGATCACGAGGCGCTGGTGCACATGCTGATTCACCATCTCTATGCCAATCGTGAAGCATTTTTGCTGCTGCTGACGAAGTCGCAGGGCACGTACTTTGAGGACTGCATTGACCGGCTGGTCGATTTGATGGAACAGAATTATCGGGTAATGGCAGAGGGAATGGCACGGAACATGCCGGGAATGTGTGTGAATGATTACATGATGCACTGGCTGACGCACATGAACATCGATGCGTTCATTCATCTGCTGACCCATGAGCCGAGCGAAGAACGGGCGCTGTATCAGATGCAGAAGATCATGGATTACCTCGTGAAAGGCTGGATAGAGATGATTCTGATTCCGGCGGAGGAGAACGAGTGTCAAAATCTGTGACCGGTGGGGCGGATTGCCCCATTTTATTTGTATTACAGTTAGCTTACGCTAACATAAGATGCGGAAAAGCATCGTTTATTTTATCAGGAAAAGGATGGGATTACCTATGTTTTTGGAAATCAGCGGAATCAAAAAACATTTTGGAGAGGGCGAAAGCCGTGTGGATGTGCTAAAGGGGATCGATGCGCAAATCGAAAAGGGTGAGATTTGCGTTCTGCTGGGGCCGTCCGGCTCCGGAAAATCCACGCTTCTCAATATCATTGGCGGCATTGACAATCCGGACAGCGGCTACATCTCCATCAATGGGGAGCGGACGGTGGATATGAACGAGAAAGCACTGACGCTCTATCGCCGGAAGCACTTGGGGTATATCTTCCAGATGTACAATCTGATTCCCAACCTGAACATCAAGGAAAACATCGAAGTGGGCGCATACCTCAGCGATAACCCGTTGGATGTGGATTCGCTGCTGAAGAGTCTGGGACTCTATGAGCACCGCCACAAGCTGCCCAACCAGCTCTCCGGCGGGCAGCAGCAGCGGACGGCAATCGGGCGTGCGATCATCAAGAATCCGGACATTCTGCTCTGCGACGAGCCGACCGGTGCGCTGGACTACGACACCTCCAAGGAAATCCTGAAGCTCATCAGCGACCTGAATCAGCAGTACGGTAGCACCGTTGTGATGGTTACTCATAACGACGCCCTGAAAGACATGGCAGACCGTGTCTTTCAGCTCCACGACGGAAAGATTCGGAGAAACTATTGCAACGAACACAAGCTTTCTGTGGAAGAACTGGAATGGTAAGGAGGCGAAAAAGCAATGAGAAATCCGCTGATCAAACGGCTCCCACGGGAATTGAAGGGAGAGCTTGGAAAATACCTGGTCATCTTTCTGTTTATTGTTGGAACGATCTCCATTGTTTCCGGCTGGAATGTGGCTGGAAGCAGTATGGCGACGGCATATGACAAGAGCTTTGAAGAGTACAGCATTGAGGACGGCAACTTTCAGCTTGCAGCTGAGGCAGATGACGATTTGCTGTCTGCGCTGGAAACCGATACCCGAAAGATCTACGAGAATTTTTACGTAGAAGAGGAAACCAAAGAGGTTGACAGTACCCTGCGTATTTTTCAGAAGCGGGAGAAGATCAATCTCGAATGCCTGATGGACGGCAAGTTCCCCGCAGCAGAGAATGAGATCGCCATCGACCGTATGTATGCGGACAACAATGACCTTGCGGTTGGCGATACGCTGACGCTGGGCGGCAAGGAATACGAAATTTGCGGACTGGTCGCTCTCTCCGATTACAGTGCCCTCTTCTCCAATCCTTCCGATATGATGTTCGATGCGATGAAGTTTGGTGTGGCTGTGGTAACGCCGGACTGCTTCGAGGATCTGGGAGAAACCCATCTCCACTACAATTATTCGTGGAGATACCAAGACCGTCCGGAAGATGATGCAGAGGCAAAGGAGCTCTCCGAGGAATTCCTGAAAACACTGGGCGAGGAAACCGCCATGCACGGCAACGCCGTCACCGGATACATTCCGGAGTACACCAATCAGGCGATTATTTTCACCGGCGATGACATCAAGGGCGATAAGACATTTATCAATATTTTTCTGTATATTGTGGTAGTCATCATCGCATTTGTATTCGCCATCACTACGGGAAATACCATCGCCAAGGAAGCCAACGTCATCGGAACACTGCGGGCAACGGGATATAAGAAGAGCGAGCTGGTGCTGCACTATATGACTATGCCGATGCTGGTGGTGCTGGCTGCGGCGATTGTCGGAAACATTCTTGGTTATACGGCGTTAAAAAATTTTGCAGCAAACGCCTACTACGGCAGCTATAGCCTGCCCACTTACAAGACTCTTTGGAATGCCGATGCATTTTTGAAGACAACTGTTATTCCGCTTCTGATTATGCTGGTCATCAACTTTGTCATGCTGAATCGGAAGCTGAGTCTCCCTCCGCTGAAGTTCATTCGCCGTGACCTGAGTCGTCGCACTAAGAAGAAAGCGTTTCGCCTGAACAGCAAAATTGGCATCATGCACCGGTTCCAGCTGCGTGTGATTTTCCAGAACATTCCCAACTATGTGACAATTTTTGTGGGTGTTTTCTTTGCCAATGCAATTTTGATGTTCGGTCTGCTGTTTGCGCCGATGCTGGATCACTATCAGGATATGATCACCACCGATCTTCTGGCATCTCATCAGTATCTGCTGAAATCTCCGGCGGAAACCGCAGAGAACAGCGCAGAAAAATACGCTGCAACGGCATTGAAAACCGAGGACAAAAAGATCAAGACAGAGGATGCCACAGTCTACGGCATCTCGGACGACAGTGCCTATGTCAAAATCCGGTTCTCCAAGGATAGCGATGGCGTGTTTCTCTCCAATGCTTATGCCAATAAGTACGGCCTGCACAAGGGTGATACCATTCAGATGAAAGAACAGTTTGGCGCAAAGGAATACGAATTTCAGGTGGACGGCATCTATGACTATCCCGCAGCAGTCTGCGTCTTTATGGAACGGAAGCAGTTCTGTGAGACGTTCGATAAGGATGCCGACTATTTCAACGGCTATTTTTCTGATAGCGAGATCACGGACATTGATGACAACTACATCGCTACGGAAGTGACTGTGGATGACCTGACGAAAACCTCTCGTCAGCTGAAGCTCTCTATGGGCGATATGATGTCCATCTTCCTGGCATTTGGCATCCTGATGTTCCTGCTGATCGTATATCTGCTGTCGAAGATCATCGTTGAGAAGAACGCACAGTCGATTTCTATGGCGAAGATTCTGGGATATCAGAATCGGGAGATCAACCGCATCTATATCATGCCGACGGCAATTGTGGTTATTTTCTCCATGCTGGTAACGATTCCCATTGTCAACGTCTCCATGAAGTATATCTTCCAGTACTTTTTCCGAGAGTATGCGGGTTACCTGCCGTACTATGTGGGCGCACCTACTTATGTGAAGATGGCGATTATCGGTGTGCTCTCTTATCTGTGCATTGCGTTCCTGCAAACCAGAAAGGTGAAAAAGATTCCGATGGCGGATGCTTTGAAAAATGTAGAGTAAAAGATATCGAATCGTTTGAGCGTATGTTGGTAAAAAATGCTGCTGTACCAGAACCGGTACGGCAGCATTTTTGCGCTATTTGGTGCTTGGAATGGTCACGCCCGCACGAAATGTTTTCTCCATGTGGTAGATATCCAGCGTTCCGCCGTGTTGTTTGACAGTGTGTTCCACAGAGGAAAGCCCGATCCCATGATATGCTGCATCGGATTTTCGGGTGCGGAAGTGTTTCTGTTCCTGTTCCTGCAGAACGCCGTCAAATGTGTTTTCCACGGTCATGCACCAGAGCAAAGGTGTGACAGAGGTCTTAACGGAGATGATGCGCTCCTCCGGTTTCGGCAGGCGTTCGCATGCCTCCACAGCATTTTCCAGCAGATTTCCCAGAATGGTACACAGTTCCACATCGGAGAGCGGAATTTTATCCGGCAATGCGAACCGAAGCGTCAGGGTGATCTGCCTGGTCCTGGTCAGCGTCTCATAGTAAGCGAGAAGCGCATCAACTGCCGGACGGCTGCTGTGTGTGGGAGAGGCTGCAGAACTCGGCGTTATATACGCTTCAATGGAGTCCAGATATTGCAGGATTGCCTTGTCCTCGGTCTGCTCCGCCATGGCGTGAATGGTGCGGAGATGATGGCGGAAGTCGTGGACAAACCGCCGACGAATCTCCACCTGTTCGTTGAGCTGCTGGGTGTAGTTGGTCTGCATGGCGAGCTGTTTTTCCGTGACACGGTATTGCTGTTCCAGCAGAAGCCCATGCCGGTAGCCCTCTGTGAGAAAGTGCCAGACAGAGATGCCCACGCTGCACACCAGAAAAATGCACACCCACTCCAAGAACCATCCGCCAAAGATAGGGTCATACTTGGGAAAAATCCGATCCCAGATGCAGGCGCAGGCGAAAAAGGTGGAGCCGTACAGGAGCAGGTGCAGATCAGTCCGGCGGCGCACCATGAGAAATGAAGAGATCAGAAGATAGCCGGAGAGCAGCAGTTTGTCGCCGGCGATAAAGACGGATGCCCATTCAATGGCAATGTCCGGCAATTTCGGCGAGAGCAGGTAGAAGAGGGAGATGCCGATGCAGAAGCCGCCGGCAAATCCATTGCTGCAAGCGGCAATCCATTTGGGAATCCCGCAGATGCGGTTGTAGAGAAATACCAGCAGAAACAGGGTGAGGTAGAAAAATAGGATCTCCAGCCAGTAGGTCGGGAAAATGGGGAGAATCTTGAGAATATGCAAAAGCGGATAGATCATCCACCCGATCATACAAAGACAGAGCAGGGCAAACCACCCGGCGTTGGTGAGGTGCAGTTTCCGGAAAAAATAGAGGCAGACGAGTGCCATAACCAGAAGGAGTATGATACCGCACAGGCGAAGTCCCTGACAGAAAAAGCGGAGATAATTCAGCGCTGCCGGTGTGCCGAATGCCGGCGGATAGGTAATGCCGCTGTAAAAGTAGGTGTAGTTGCTGACGGCAATGAGAATATCCACAGTGCCGTCGTCATCCGGCACAAAGGTGACCAGACGTTTTCCAGTCGCTCCACGATATGCATTCGGATTTGGATTTCCCATGGAGAGCACCAATCTGCCATTGATGTACATGCGATAGGCGGAGAACACTTCCGGCATGTCGATGGCGTAGCTCTTTTCTGTATCCGGCAGCTGAATCCGCATGGCGTAGGTGCCGGAGCCGTACCGAGCCTGTTTCCTTTGGTTGCTGACGGACAGACGGTTGGAGGAGTCGATGTCGGTATAGATCATGTAACGATTCGGCGAACCCATGGAGAAATCCTCCGGTGTGAGCAGGACGCCGGGATAATACATCCAGTCGTTCCAGAGATAGCGGTAGGGATTTTCGCTCAAATCCTCCTCCGAGAGAATCAGAAGCCCGTTGATTGCCTGTGTGGTGCGCTGGCTGTACTTGTTATTGTAGTGGTACAGTGTGCAGAAAAACAGCGAGGCGATGAGTGCAGCGAGGAGCATGCCGAGATAAACACGGAGCCGGAGTTTCTTGGTACGGCTCATGGGCGTTTTGCTTTTTTCCGGCGGAGCACGAGCACTGTGAGGAGTACAGCACTTCCAGCCACTAGAATAATGCCAGCCGGAATGAGCCAGAGAAGTGCATGCTGTTTTTCTTGTGTTGCTGCATCTCCCACGATCCGGAATGTTCCCAGATTGGTGGTTCGGATGTAGTAGGCACTGCTCTGTTTGTCGTATTCCATAAGCTGTTTCACGCCGTCACATTTTACCACAGGCGATTCTGTGCTTTGGAACAGATTTTTTGGAAACCAAAGCGTAAATGACTTCTGGAGAACAGCACGCTCTCCATTGACGAGAATATCCACCACATAGGTGCTCTCGCTTTCGGCGGAAAGGGTGACTGTCACCATGTCTGTATCCTGAAACGAGATGGCGTTTTCCGGAATGGAGAGTGTGATGCCGTTTTTGGAGAATGTTGCAGAACCTCCGTTCTGCTTCATCATTTCGTGAATGCGGTAGCCGGACAGAATGTCCATGTTGCTGTCAGAGTACTCCATTTGCGGTGCGCCGGAAGTCGTTGCTGCGACAGTTGCAGCTGTTGCTGCCGTGGTTGTAGTGGTACTGTGCTGTTTCGTCTGATTTGTGGTTTCTGTTTGTTCAGATTCTGCGTGAATCGAGTATGCCTGCCCGTGAGTGTCCTCTTCCGATGCCATGTCATCTGGCGGTGCAGGTGCATTGTTGCGGGGATTGGTGACCACTGCGGTGACTGTCGTCTGCTCTGCAGAGGGGATGGCCGGTGCCGGCTGTGTCAGAATCGGATTGGAGCTGAGGTTGGTGTCGCTGCCATCACGGTCGCCACGAATCTCCTTGGAAACGGTTACGTTGCCGTCTTCGTAAATTTCGAGAATTTGTGAGGTGCGATCTGCGGTCTGGATGTAGAAGTAGGCGTATTGTCCCACGGGAAGTGCGCTGCGCAGAATGGAAAATCCCTCGTTCATGCAGAGAGCTGTGTTCTCATCGCAGACCGTCCATGAACAGTTTTGGAGCGCCGTGTAATCGCAGGCAGCGGGACTGAAATAGGCGTAGATCTGCGTGGATTCTGTTTCCGCATTTTGCAGGAAATAGACGATGTGCTGATCCGAAATGGTTCTGGCGAGAAATAGTTCAAAGTCGTCCGGATCGCTGATGCAAATGGGAAGCTTGATTTGTTCTAGTTCCGGCGAAAGCGTGAATTTGTCTTCCTCCGCAGCATCAATGCGCAGAAAGACCGTGACAAAATAAGTGCCTGCGGTATGAATATCGATGTTGGACCAGTCGATGAGGTAGGCATCCAGTATAGCTTCTGCGCCATTATCGTTGTAACCTGTCAGATAGGATATACTGTCCGTCATCATGTACTGGATGTTCTCGTATTCTTCCTCATCGTCTACGGCGATCATCTGACCGCTGAAAAATACATCATATGAAGCAATGTGGTCGATTTCAGTCTTTGCGGGTTCTGCAAATGCTGTTCTGCCGGGGAGCAGGCATAGGCATAGTCCTGCTGCCGTCAGAAGCGAAAGACAGCGCTTTGGAATATTTGTCATAGCTCAATCCTCCATGTGGGAATAGAGATAGGCTCTCCATGTGTCACCGATTTGCTTTTGGTGCCGGATGTTCACGGGAACCTGGATATCATTTGGCAGGTAGAATACATTTTTCCCCATACCCCGTATGTGCTGCATATTCACGAGAATACCACGGATGCAGCGGAGAAACCGTTCGTCCTGTTCCAGTTTTTCCGCCAGCTCCCGAAAAGGGACGGAGAGGTGAATGGTTTCCTCCAGCGTGTAAATGGTCGTGGTGTGGTTCTGTACTTCCAGGTACAGAATCTGTTCTGTGGGAATGGTGCGGGAGACGTTGTTGTGAACGATCTCTAGAAACGGCACATCATATTCCGGCCGAAGCTTTAGAAACTGCATGGCAAGCCTGAATTCCTCAGGGACAATGGGCTTTACCAGATAGTACACCGCATGGACAGCGTAACTCTGCCGGAAGAAGTCGGTGCTGCTGGAGAGAAAGATCAGTTTGGAGTTGCAGCCGCTGTTGAATAACTCCTGCGCCACATCCATGCCGGTTTTTTCTTTCATGTAGATGTCTAAAAATACGACAGAGAAGGTCTTTTGACTGGCAGCGAGAAGAAATTCCTCTGCATTTTCAAATTCCGTGATCTCTGCGGAAAAATGGTTTTGTGTGAGGTAGGGGAGCAGTTGCTTTTTCAATGCCTCCCGATCGTCGGCAGAATCGTCTACGATGGCAAACGTCATAGGGAATGATACCTCCTTGTTCTCTGGAATGCCTTTCTTATAGTATACCACATATTTCTTGAAAAATCGAGTCTTTTTTTGCTTTTCGTGAAAAAAATATGCGCTTTGCGAAAAAAGTATTGCACAGCTGTACGAAAATTGTTATAATAGCAATATCACTTGAAGATTGTGTGACGCCTTATGACGCAATACTTTAAGCAGCCATGACAAGATGCTGCAATTTGGAAGAACATCCAAAGGCAGCAAAGAATTCAGGAGGAGTTGGAGATATGATGAAAAAAATTCTTGCACTGACCGCTGCGCTGGCAATGCTGACTGCTGTTGCAACCGGATGTGGTTCTGATGAGGAGTCTTCCAAGGAGGCTTCTTCCGCTGCTGCCACGGAGGCAGCGGAGGAGAGCAGTGAAGAAGAGCCGGAAGTGGATGAGACTGACGCAGACGAGAATACCGATGATTCCGCAGACGACGAAACCGCAGCTTATGCAAATGCACTGGCAGGAACACTCTGGTTGGGTATGGACAGCGAATACAACTGCTATGCACTCGGCTTTAACGATGAGGAGATCGTATTTGAGGCAAACGACGGCTCATCGGTCAGCGGTTACTGGGGCGTTACTGCCGGCGATCCCACCATCTACATTTTTGAGGATGCAGATCTGACCAATCAGGTCGCTTCTCTGCCGTGGTCTTACGACACTGAGAACGATCTGATGATTCTCAACGATACTGTTATTATGACGCAGGCAGATTCCTACAGCTTTGACGATGCCGCAGCTGCAATGGAACAGATGGCAACTGCTGCGAAGGTACAGGAGTTCCTGCAGGGCACCTATTGGGTTGGCGTAGACGATGACGGCGCTATCGCAATGGGCATGGACGGCAAATCGCTGGAGATGGTCAGCGTGGACACCGAGGGCAATCTGGACGATCTGTCCTGCCTGTGGAGTATGGACTACGATGCACTGACACTGTACGATGACTCCTACGCGCCGGTTTACAGCTTCGGCTGGGATATTGCTGAGGACGGCTCTGTTCTGGAACTGACTGATTCGGACGGCAGCACTGTTAGCATGCAGCAGGTTTCCGAAGAGGATGCCACCGACATTATTGCTTATCTGTATGCAAGTCTGAATCTGGATTATACCGAAGAATAAAAGGAGGAATTTAGGATGAAAAGTAAAATGGTTGCACTGCTGCTCTCGATTTTTTTGGGAGAACTGGGAATAGACCGTTTCTATCTGGGGTACATCGGACTTGGAATCCTGAAGCTGCTTACCGGAGGCGGTTTGGGCATCTGGTGGCTGGTGGATCTGATTATGATTGCGACCGGAAAAATGAAGACCAAGGACGGTCAGGAACTGGCAGGCTGATTTGACGATGCTGTTTTCAGCATTAGAACTTGTAAATTGGAATTTGAAAGCGGGCGGAACTCACTGGGTTCTGCCCGCTTTTGTTTTAGCTGTCATTGTGAGAGCTCGTATTCATAGGCGTCTATCTACGTCTTTTCGGCAAATTTTGTTGCATACTGCGTTAAAAATTCTTGCCATACGAA
>NZ_JAJFCK010000042.1 GCF_020709055.1 Ruminococcus callidus | reverse complement strand
TGCAACAAAATTTGCCGAAAAGACGTAGATAGACGCCTATGAACACGAGCTCTTAGCTATATCGCACCCAGCAGCACTGCCAAGCCAAGCAATACCGCTAAGAACAGCAGATTGGCAAGGGTAAAACAGAGCAGATACGTTCCCACCTGCTGCTTCTTTTCCCGTGCCACTGCTTTAAAGGAGATCAGGCTCGCCATAGATGCGATCAGCGTCCCCAGTCCGCCGAGATTCGTCCCCACGATCAGCGCCGGTGTATTCTCCGTAAATCCGGAGAGCAGCAGCGCCGCCGGAACATTGCTGATGATCTGGCTGGAGAGCACGGCGGTCAGCAGTTCCCTGCCGCCGATGATGCCCGCCAAAAAATCGCAAAACGCCGGTATGCGCCCCATGTTTCCGATGAACACAAAGAAGCCCGCAAAGGTCAGCAGCAGCGAGTAGTCCACGCTGCGAAACACGCTCCGGTCGCACAGCAGCAAATACGCCAGCACCACCGCAAGCGTCACCGAAAACGGCAGAAGATGCGCCACAGTCAGCAGACACAGCGCAAACAGCACCAGATAGGCGATCAGCTTTTTCCGGCTGTCCAGCGGCTTTTTCTCCGGCAGGTCGATGACCGCATTCCCCCGGTGCTTCCGGCAGAGCAGAACATTCCAAACTGCCAGCATGCCCAGCGAGAGCAGCGTATAGGGCAGCATCAGCCTGAGAAATGACACAGCGGACATGCCGGATCTTCCGTAGAGGTAGAGGTTCTGCGGATTGCCGATGGGGGTCAGCATACTGCCCAGATTGGCAGCCACCGTCTGCATCACCACCACGGGAACCAGAAGCTTCCGCTCTGTCTCTCCGCCAATGCGCCGCAGCACCACCATGGTGAACGGTACAAAGGTAATCAGCGAAACGTCGTTGGTGATGAACATGCTGAAAAAGAAACAGAGTCCCCACAGAATCAGCACCATGGAACTGCGCCGCTTCACCCGGCTGAGCAGTTCCTGCGCCAGACGGTCAAAGATTCCCAGCCGCTGAAGCCCTGCCATTACTGCCATCAGGCAGAACAAAATGGCAAGGGTACGGTAGTCCACATAGCCGAGATAGGCTCTGTCCGGCGGTACGAGAAACATCGACACCGCTGCCAGCAGAATCGCCGCCGAGAGCACCGCTTCCCGCCGAATCCACCGCCAGATCGATTTGAAAACAGTCATATTCTTTCCCCGATTCCAACAAAAACAGCATTGCAGCAGAGGTTTGCCGCAATACTGTTCTATGAGCCTGTTCCGTATTTTTTTCCATACGTCTTTTCGGCAGATTTTTCCGCTGACTGCGTCAAAAATCCTTGCCATACGACAGTATGCCTGCGGATTTTTTCCTTGTCACCGACAAAATCATGCTCGAAAATCCGCATATAAAAAGATACGGAACAGACTCTCACATTTTATTTTGTGTGACGGAAGAACGCTGCCATGCGGTTTAAAATCGCATCGCCCACATCTTCTTTGGAGAGCAGCGGCAGCGCTTGTTCCCCGTCCGGCTCGATGAAGGTCACCACATTGGTGTCCGTGCCGAATCCGGCACCTGCTACCTTCAGATTGTTGGCGACGATCATATCCAGATGTTTCCGCTCCAGCTTTGCCCGAGAGTTCTCCAGCATGTGCTCCGTCTCCATAGAAAATCCGCAGAGGAACTGGTGCTCCGGCTTGTGTGCACCCAGATGCGCCAGAATATCCTTGGTTCTGGTCAGCGGAATGGAGGCATCGCCATCCTGTTTCTTTTTCTTTTCGGATGCCACTTCCGTGGGACGGTAATCCGCCACCGCTGCTGCCATGATAACGGCATCCTGCCGGGGTGCACGGGCAGTGACTGTCTGAAACATGCCCTCCGCCGTTTCCACCGGAACGACCTTGACAAACGGCGGCGGTTCGATTGCCGTCGGGCCGGTGACCAGCGTCACCTCTGCACCACGGAGCATTGCCCGATAGGCGACAGCGTAGCCCATCTTTCCGGTGGAGTGGTTGGTCAGGTATCGCACCGGATCCAGCGCCTCCTGCGTCGGGCCGGCAGTCACCAGAATCTTCCTGCCCGCCAAGTCCTTTTCACAGGCGATCTCCCGCAGCAGATGCTGGAGAAGCACCTCCGGTTCCGGCATTTTTCCGGCTCCCACGTCCCGGCACGCCAGCATGCCCACCGCCGGTTCAATCACTGTATAGCCAAACGACCGCAGTTTCTGGAGATTGTCCTGCACGATGGGATTTTCGTACATGTGCGTATTCATCGCCGGCGAGATCAGCACCGGCGCCGTGCACGCCATCACCGTTGTAGTCAGCATGTCATCTGCAATGCCGTTGGCGATCTTCCCGATGACATCGGCGGATGCCGGTGCAATCAGCAGAACATCGGCTCGCTGCGCCAGACTCACATGCGCCACATGAAACTGGAAATTCCGGTCGAATGTATCCACTAGACACTTGTTTCCCGTCAGCGTTTCAAAGGTAATAGGCGTGATAAAATGCGTGGCATTGGGCGTCATAATGACGTGCACATCTGCGTGAAGCTTCACCAGACGGCTCGCCAGAGAGGCGATCTTATAGGCGGCAATGCTGCCGGTCACGCCCAGTACAACGGTCTTTCCCTGTAGCATAGTTCCTCCTGTCTTACGCCAGCTCGCCGTGCTTCTCGTAGTGGGAGAGTTTCGCCACGGCGTTGTGCTCGTCTACCAGCACCACCTTGGGCTGCATGGTCTTTGCCTCCTCCGGTGTCACCTGCGCATAGGACATGAGAATCACTTTATCTCCGGTCTGCGCCTGACGTGCTGCTGCACCGTTCAGACAAATCACACCGCTGCCACGTTCGCCGGCGATGGTGTAGGTGACAAACCGGTTACCGTTGGCGACGTTCACCACCTGCACTGCCTCATATTCCAGAATGCCGGCGGCATCCAGCAGATCGGCGTCCACGGTAATGCTGCCCACGTAGTTCAGCTCTGCCTGTGTGACGGTTGCCCGATGAATTTTTCCCTTGAGCATGGTAATGGTCATGCGCCGGCACCTCCTGCCTGCACCATAAAGTTATCGATCAGACGGGTCTTTCCGATATAAACTGCAATCGCCGCCAGGAACGGACGATCCAGCTTGTCGATCTGCTGCATGGTCAGCAGGTCAACCACCTTTACATAATCAATGCGTGCCAGCGGTTCGGCGGAAATGATGTCTGTCATCGCCTGCACCAGCTTGTGCGCATCCGTTTCGCCGGACTCCGCCAGCTTCTTTCCGGCAAAGATGCTCCGGCTGAGTACCAGCGCAGCCTTGCGTTCCTCCGAACTGAGGTAGGTATTTCTGGAACTCTTGGCAAGGCCATCTGCCTCACGGACAATGGGGCAGCCCACGATTTCAATGTCCAGATTCAGATCCAGTACCATGCGCTTGATGACTGCCAGCTGCTGAGCGTCTTTTTCGCCGAAATATGCCCGATCGGGTGTGACGATGTGGAACAGCTTGGAAACCACAGTGCAGACACCGCGGAAGTGCACCGGACGACTCAGACCGCACAGTTCCTTGGTGAGGACATCCATGTCCACGAAGCTGCAAAAGCCCTTGGGGTACATTTCCTCCGGTGCGGGGTGGAAAATCAAATCTACACCCACGGAATCGCACAGTGCCGCATCGTGTTCCAGATCACGGGGGTAGCTGGCGAGGTCCTCGTTAGGGCCGAACTGGGTGGGGTTAACAAAGACGCTGACGACCACACGGTCATTCTCTTTCCGTGCACGCTCCATCAGGCTGCGGTGTCCTTCATGAAGATAGCCCATGGTTGGAACAAGGGCAACGGTCAGTCCCTCTTTTTTCCACTGTTTTACCTGTTCCCGTACTTCTGCAATGGTTTCTACAATTTTCATCACTTTTCCTCCTGTTCCAGTTGTGCCATGATCTCGTCGGAGATCGCAAACTCGTGTTCTTTTGCCGGAAAGCTTCCGTCATGCACTGCCTCCTGATACTGTGCGAAGGCATCCCGCATCACGCTTCCCACATCGGCGAAGTGGCGCACGAATTTCGGCTGATAGTCGGAGAACATCCCCAGCATATCCTGATATACCAGTACCTGACCATCGCATCCCGCACCGGCGCCGATGCCAATGGTGGGAATGGTCAGCTTGCCGGAGATCCAGGCGGCAAGCTTTGCCGGAACGCACTCCAGCACCAGCGCAAATGCTCCGGCCTCTTCTACGGCCTTGGCATCGGCAAGGAGCTTTTTGGCAGCGTCCGCTGTCTTGCCCTGTACTTTAAAACCGCCCATAGTATTCACGGACTGGGGTGTCATGCCGAGGTGTGCCACAACGGGGATGGATGCCTGCACAATGGCACGAATCTGGTCGCAAACCACTGCGCCGCCCTCCAGCTTGACCGCACCGGCACGGCCCTCTTTCATCAGTCTGCCGGCGTTGACAACGGCATCATATACCGAGGTCTGGTAGGAGAGAAACGGCATATCCACGACGACCATGGCGTTTTCCTTTGCACCACGTGCCACTGCTTTGGCATGGTGCAGCATGTCCTCCATGGTGACAGAAACCGTGTCTTCATAGCCCAGAATCACATTTCCCAGGGAATCCCCCACCAGCAGCATATCCAGTCCGGCAGCATCCATCAGCTTTGCTGTGGTATAGTCATAGCAGGTGAGCATTGTAATTTTTTCTCCCCGCTGTTTTTTTGCCTGAATGGTCTGTACGGTTTGTTTCATAACTTCCTCCTGTACGGCGCATTCCGCCGCATAACCATAGTACAATTTCCTTTCGGAATACTGTCCACCTGTTATCATACCAAAAACCGCCCCGATTGTCAAGTATTTGCATGAGAGTTTTCACGCAAATCCACTGCAATTTTCGGAAGCTGACAGCCTGCAAACTGCTATTTCATGCGATGGAACCAAGCGGACACGGCACGTCGCACCCGCAAAATGCTGTTACAAAATCTGCTGCAAGCATCTCCAAAAATCCCCCTCAGCCCTCAGACATCTCCCCCCGATCACCCCCGTTCCGCAGCGGTTGACAATCCTCGCCTTTTGGCGTATAATAGACTTGTTCGACAATCGCAATGGGAAAAAGGAGTGTTCTATGATACATCATTTTTGGAAATTGTGCGGCGGTCTGCTTTTTTCTGCATCTGCCGCCCTTATTTTGGCCACTGCTGCTCCGGCTGTATCTGCTGCGGAAGCACCTCCGATTGCAACGGCAACCGGCACTACGGCACTTGTCCCCACCGGCACGCCGGGCTGGTCTGTCGAAGCAGACGGCACCATCCGCTATTATCTGGAAAACGGCGCCGCTGCAACCGGCACCGTGGAAATCGACGGCGTGCTCTATCTGTTTTCATCGGACGGCATCCTCCAGACTGGCTGGCAGGAAGTCAGCGGTGCGCAGTATTACTACGACTCCAAGACCGGCGAATCCCAGTTCGGCTGGGTCACAGTCGGGGACAAGCGTTATTATATTCTGGAGGACACCGGAAAACAGACCGGCTGGCTGACGCTGGACGACAAACAGTACTATCTGGATGAGGACGGCATTCTGCAAACCGGTTTCTTCCAGACAGAGCTGTTCGGCGAAGTGTACTACGCCGGCGAAACCGGTGCCATCTACAAGGACGGCGTGTTCGAGATCAATGGCACGCCCTACTGTTTTCATCCGGACGGCACAGAGCGGACGGGCTGGCAGACAGTAGACGGGATAAGGCGGTTCTACAACCCCAATACCGGTGAGGCGGAATACGGCTGGGTGGTCTGGAACGACCGCTACTATTATGTTTCCCGGGAATCCGGAAAATATCTCGGCGCACAGGAGGCAGAGGGCAAGTATTACCCCTTCTCCGCAGAATACGGCTACATCGAAGAGGGCTTCTGCACACTGCCGGATTCAAATATCACCCGATACTATTATAAAGACGGTTCGCTGCACACCGGCTGGCTGGAACAGTCCGGCGGAAAAGTCTACTATTTTGATGCGGACGGCACCATGGTGACCGGCTGGCAGACCGTTGACGACAAGCGGTATTACTTCCACGAAAACGGACTGCGCTGTACCGGCATCACCGAGATCGACGGAAAACTCTACAGCTTCGACACCTCCGGCATACTCCAAACCGGACTGCGCAAGCACAACGACAAACTCTACTACTTCGACCCGGACACGGGCGCAGCGGTGACAGGGCTTTTGACACTGCCGCAGGGCACGTACTATTTTCAGGAGGATGGTTCTGCCCGCATGGGATGGCTGATTCTGGACGACGGCCGTTACTATTTCGACACCAACGGACTGCGCTGCACCGGCTGGCAGACCATTGACGGAAAGCGGTACTGCTTCGATGGAAACGGCAAGAGCATCACCGGCTGGCAGACCGACGCCAACGGCGTGCGCTACTACTTCGGCGCAGACGGCGCCATGCTCACCGGACTGCAAACCATCTCCGGCAACACCTACTATTTCGCAGAGAACGGCGGCATGTGCACTGGAAAAATCGCACTGAACGGCAAGAACTACTATTTTGACACCAAGACCGGCACACTGCTCCGGAATCAGACCCAGAACGGCTACACCACCAACGCCGACGGCGTCATTGTCAAGGTGCTGCTGAACACCCCCTACCTCAGTCAGGCGGGCTATCCCACCGGCTGCGAGAGTGCCAGCGCTGTCATGCTGCTGCGCCACGCCGGATACAACACCTCCATCGACACGTTCATTGACACAGCGCTGGACATCGGCTATCTCTACTACGACAGCGACGGCTACCTGCACGGCCCGGACCCCAACAGTACCTTTATCGGCGACCCCCGTTCCACATACGGTTACGGCTGTTATGCGCCGGTCATCGCCAACGCTTTGAACCGTATCGTTACCCCCAGCAAGCACACTGTCAAAAACATCACCGGAACATCGATGAAAACACTGCTGACAGACTACATTGACAATGGCACTGCCGTTGCCGTCTGGGCAACCATCAATATGATGGCACCGGAATCCGGCACCCAGTGGATTCTCCCCAACGGACAGCTCTACACATGGACAAGCCACGAACACTGTCTGGTATTGGTGGGCTACGATGACAAATACTATTACATGAACGACCCCTACAACAGCAACGGTCTCCGTGCCTACGAGCGAAGCGTCGTGGAAGCACGCTATGCAGCGCTGGGTTATCAGGCGGTTGCGATCACTTCCATTTAAAAGGAGGAGCTACACATGAAACTTTTACTAATTCGCCACGGCGACCCCAACTATGACATTGACTCCCTGACAGAAAAGGGCTGGAAAGAGGCTGCGCTGCTGGCGGAGCGCATGGCAAAGCTGAAGATTCGCACATTCTACGTTTCTCCGCTGGGACGTGCCAAGGACACCGCTTCCCTGACGCTGCAAAAAATGGGACGGGATGCCATCGAACTGCCCTGGCTGCGGGAATTTCATGCGCCCATTCCGGATTTTCACACCGGTGCGCCACGTATTCCGTGGGATCAGCTTCCGCAGGACTGGACGGTTGAGCCGAAGTATTACGACTGTGTGCAGTGGAGCGAAACGCTGCCCATGCTGCAAGGTCACGTACAGGCGGAGGCAAAGCGTGTCTGGGACGGCATCGACGGCATTCTCGCCGACCACGGCTATGTCCGTGAGGGAAACACTTACCGTGTCACCGCACCCAACGAGGACACCATCGCCATCTTCTGCCACTTTGGTGTCACCTGCGTGATGCTGGGACACCTGCTCGGTATTTCCCCCATGATTTTGTGGCACAACTTCTGCGCTGCGCCAACCTCTGTGACCTCGCTCATCACAGAAGAGCGCCGGAAGGGCATCGCCTGCTTCCGAATGAATGCATTCGGCGACACGGCGCATCTTTACGCCAACGGAGAACCGCCGGCGTTTGCAGCACGCTTCTGCGAAACCTATGACAATTCGGAGCAGCGGCACGATTGAGCATTTTCTGAGAACGGATTCTCACGGCGGACAGAAAGCTGTCCGCCTTTCTTTTTTCCATTTCCACATTTTTTCGGCAAATTCCACGTTTTTTCCTTGCACATCGGTTTGCAGCGTGGTATAATAGGAAGAGCTGCTTCATATGTTTTGGCAGCACACACTGGCTCTTAGAAAGGACAAACGCCATGTCATTTTTCAAAATATTCCGCAGACTTGCCGCTGCTTCCGCCGCTGCCTGCGTTCTTTTTCTCTGCACCGGATGCAACATCCCGATGTTGGAAAAAGATGGAGACGGCTCCGGCTATCTCTTTACCACCAGCCTGATCGGCAATCCCAAAAGTCTGGACCCGCAATCCGCTACGGATGCCTCCTCCAAGACCATCATCCGCAACCTTTACGAGGGGCTGCTGGAAATGGACGACACCGGCACGCCACAGCTTGCAGCAGCTTCCAGCTATACCGTTTCGCCGGACGGACTGATCTACACGTTTCTGCTGCGCAAAGACCGCTACTGGTTCTACGACAAAAACGGCAATGATACTGTTGACGACGGGGAAACATGGCTGGTAACTGCCAGCGACTACGCCTATGCCTTTCAGCGCATCTTTGACCCGCAGACACAGTCCCCCTATGCGGAGACGTTCTCCTGTCTGCACAACGCCGAAGCCGTCCGGAACGGCACACTTGCGCCCTCGGAGATCGGCGTTCGGGCGGTGAGCGACGATCAGCTGCAATTCACGCTAGACCAGCCCAACGCACAGTTTCTGGCGATGCTGACTACCACCGCAGCCATGCCCTGCAATGAGGAATTTTTCCTCCAGACCAAGGGCAGCTACGGACTGGAGCAGAACGCCGTGGCATCCTGCGGTGCGTTCTACATGCGGCTTTGGTTCTACGATCCCTACGGCAGCGACAACCTCATTTACATGCGCCAGAACGCCGCCAACGCCGAGGCTCGCCGCACCTATCCCACGAATCTGACCTTCCACATCCGCAACGGCCAGCAGGCGCTGGACGAGGATTTCTCCTCCGGCGAATCCGACGTGCTTCTCACCTCGGTATACCCTGCCGCCTACGTAGACAGCAAGGACTACACTGTGACATCGGAACGGGATACCACGCTGGGGCTGATTTTCAATCCGGACGAAAAAGAGTACGCCAACGATGCCATTCGCACGGCGCTCTCCATGGGAATTGACCGTTCCAAGATCGGGCTGACCTCCAACGGCGACCTATTGAGTGCCTCTGCCATTGTGCCGCCCACAGTGTATTGCAACGGCACCAGCTATCGGGATGCCGTTCCGGAAACTGATCTGACCCCTGCCTATGATGAGTCGGCTGCCATTGCCATGCTGAAAAAGGGCATGCAGCAGCTGGGCATCGCCTCCCTGAACTCCACCAAAATTCTGACCTGTGCGTCACTCATGGACTGCGATCATCTCCATGATATCATCCAAAACTGGCAGGAGATTTTCGGTTTCTACATTGGTATTGACGAGGTGACAGAATCCGAGTACTGGGACAAAATCGAGAACAAAAATTACACCATCGCTGTCTATGGCGTCACCGGCACAGAGGCAAGTCCGGATGCAGTACTGGCACAGTTTGCAACGGACTGCAACCGCTTCCGCTATAGCAGCGCCAAGGTAGACCAGCTGCTCTCCTCCCTGCGCAGCTGTGCCGACACGGCAACGTTCTTCCAGCTGTGCCGCACCGCAGAGCAGACCATTCTGGACGAAGCGCAGTTCCTGCCCATCTTCTACAAGAACCAGTACCTTGTCACACAGACCAGCAACACAGATCTGCACTATGACGCATTCTCCGGTGCCATCGACTTCCGCAACGCAAAGCACTTTGAGTGATTGCCGCATGGAAATATTTTCTTTGTTGCATTCTACGGCTTCCTGCATATAATGACAGTAGCAGCAGTGCAAGCCGCGGTTGCAGATGCTTTGAGATAGATTGCCGAAGCGCAAAGTGCAAATCCGGCAAAATCCACCCGAAAGAGGAATTCGCTTTCGGGTGGATTTTTTGGGATGCACGAGAAATGGATATTCCCCAAAACAAAAATCCCATGTAAGCATCTGCTGCCTGCATGGGATAATTTCTGCTGTTTTGTGCGACACCTTACCGATATGTGCGCAGGAACTTTTCGAAACAGTTCACCTGATCGTGCCGTCCCACGACGGCGATGACATCATGGGAATAGAGCTGAAAGGCAGGGGTGATATCTGTGGTCACCTCGTCACCGTGCTTCACGGCGATGATGTTCAAGCCGTATCGCTGGCGGAGATTCAGCGCCTGTACCGTCACGCCTTTCACCGATTCCGGCAGGCGGATTTCCGTGATGCTGATGTCGTCGCTCAGGGCGATGTACTCCATGACCCGTGGCGCAAGCAGGCGGTTTGCCAGACGAACGCCCATATCTCGCTCCGGATAGATGACCTCCGCCCCAAGCTTCTCCAGCACACAGCCCTGTTCCACGCTGTTTGCCTTGGCGATGACTCTGGGCACGCCAAGCTGAATGACCGTCAGCGTGGTGAGAATGCTCACATCAATTTTACCACCGATGCCCACAATGACGGTGTCACAGTTCTGGATGCCGATGTTGCTCAGGTTCTCCCGTGTCAGCTCGTTTACCAGAAAGGCGTTGTCTGTGAAAGCAGTGGCGTCGTTGATGACTGACTCCTCCTTGTCCACCACGATCAGTTCAGCACCGGACTCTGCCAGCCGCTGCGCCAACGCAAATCCAAACCGTCCCAGTCCAATGACGGCATACATATTTTCCTTGGTACGTCTTACTTTCATCGTTTTCTCTCCTTACCCCACAGATATGGTTCCTTCCGGACGCTGGATTGCATTTTTATTCCGTCCCTGCATCATCCAGAGCGTTGCCACGGTCAGCGGCCCCAGACGGCCGATATACATGGTCAGCATCAGAACAATCTTACTGCCGCTGCAAAGCTGAGAGGTCAGGTCCGTAGAAAGTCCTGTTGTGGAAAATGCAGACACCACCTCAAACAGCAGCCGAATCAGCGACACATCCGGCTCAAACACGCTCATCAAAAACGTGGACACCATCACAACGCCCAATCCCATGAGCAGAATCATCACTGCCTTGTCCCGTACCGTCTGGGAAATACGCCGGTGAAAAATGGTGGGCTGGCGGTTTCGGGTATAGGCGATTGCTGACCAGACACAGACAAACAGCGTCGTATCCTTGATACCGCCGCTGGTGGAACCGGTCGAAGCGCCGATGAACATGAGGAACACCATCAAAAACAAAGACGCATTGGAGAAGGCCGCCAGCGAATAAATACTAAAGCCGGAGGTGCGGGAAATCGCGCTATAGAAAAACGCCTGAAGCCAGCGAAGTTCCCTCTCCGAAAGCTTCATCAGCAGCGTACCGCCCACCAGAAGAATCGCTGTCATAGTCAAAACGACTTTTGTATGCAGCGAGAACTTCCGGAACCGGCGGTTTCTTGCCACATCCCGAATGACAAAGAATCCCAATCCGCCGAAAATCGTCAGCAGTGCTGTGATAACCAGCAGCGAGGCGTGGTGCGTATACTCCTGCATACCTGCATCGCCGATAATGTCAAAACCGGCGTGGTTAAAAGTGGATACCGAGTGGAACACGCTCAGCCAGATTGCCCGTCCCAGCGGAAAATCCGCATAGAAAATGGGAAAACAGCAGATTGCTCCAACGCCTTCAATACCAAATGTCACCAGCAGCAGAGAGCGCAGCAGCTTGACCACACCCCCAAAGGTGGGATAGTTCAGCGTTTCCTTGATGAGGATGCGCTCCCGCAATCCGATGCGCTTTCCGGCGAGCAGCATCACACCGACACCAATGGAGGTGATTCCCACGCCACCCACCTGTATCAGGAACAGCAGGACACCCTGTCCAAAGGCGGAGAATGTTTCATAGGTGGGTGCTACTGTCAGTCCCACCGTGCACACTGCGCTGAAGGAGGTAAAGCAGACGTCCAGCGGCGAGAGCGGCGTTCTGTTTTTGTAAGCAATGGGCAGTGCCAGCAAAACCGCCCCAAATGCAATGAGCACTGCAAAGCAAAGAATAATGACACGTCCCGGTGTCAGGGTCTTATTCCATTTCATCTCTTCCCGTTTAATCTCCCTATTCCGACAACAGGCACTTAGAAGAAAAGCGCACACTGTCCGTGTGCGCCCTCCTTCTTCTCTCGAAGTTTATGCTTCTGTATTTTCTTTTGCGGGTGCAGCAGTCTCCGCCTCTGCGGACTGTTCTGCTGTCCCTTCCGGTGATACAATCTCTTCTTCTGATTTCTGCACGGCACTGTGTGCATCCCGTTCTGCCTGTTCTGCTTCTTCCGCAGCACGGCGTGCATTTTCATCTGCTTCCTCCTCTGCCTTCCACTTTCCGTAGGATGCATTCTTGCATCCGCAGTTCGGGCAGAAGCGCTGTGTTTCCATCACTTTGGAACCGCAGGACGGACAAATAACAGCATGATCCAATCCTGCCAGCTCGGATTTCAGCACGTCGATCTGTGCAATGGTATCCGCAGCCTGCTGGAAAAGTCCGGCGTACTGTTCCTGCGGATCGCACTGGTTCTCTGTGTAGTATCTTGTGCCGATCTCCTGATAGATGGTTTGCAGCGAATCGTTGCAGATGTTGATCATGCGGCGAATTCTGGCACGTGCCGTTGCTTTTTTCGAAGTGTCGGCAACTTCCCGTGCCATCTTTCCCACATCGCCGCTCATTTTTCGAAACTGATCTCGAAAATCCATGTTGATTTCCTCCCTAGGCGTCTGCCTGCCGCAGCATCGGTTTCCATATGCGGAAAAACACCGCCCGCCTTTCGGCACATCTGCACACGCTGCCGTATGCCTCTGCGGCGGCATTCCCCTGTTATCTTATGACGAAACGGCATCAAATGATTCCAAGAGAACCGAACTTATCCACAGATATAGGCAAATCGAGGACTCTTCAGTCCCAGAACGCCGCTGAAAGAATAGCCATTGACGGTTTTCTGACCGTCGATGTTGACGGAGCGGACAAAACCGCTGTCGCCGATCTCCATCTGAATCCAGTTTGCCGGATTGTCAGAAAGGGCGATTCCGTAAGCGCCCTGGATTCTCGAACGCACTTCATCGGTACTCATGTACGTCACTTCCCCGTAGTTCGGGTCGTATAATGCATCGTATTCCGAGGGAACGCTGACCAGATAGTCATAGCTTCTGCCCCAGATATCGGCTGCACTTGCAGTTGCACCACCGCTGGAAGCGCCATAAACGGTGAGCGCATAATCCCCGTCATAGTACAGTGCCTGTCCGACCACTGAGGAAACTGCGTCCACAACATTCTGCGGCGGATTTGCCTTCAGACATACGCCGGTCACGCTGCCGCCGTTGAACATGATATAGGTATAGGCTGCAACCGCCTGTGCCTTCATTGCCTCCGGATGCATGGTGGAACTCATTTCTGCATACACGATCTGAGAGAGGATATCCAGTGCACTGCCGGTCACGCCGTTCGCAGTAATGGAACCGGCGCCGGTCTGCACCAGACTTGTTCCCGGATAATAATGGAAGAGGATCGACTGGTAGTCATATCCGCCATAGGTTGCGTAGTAATCCGCACCGTTCTGGCTCATGCCAACGCAGTGCCCGTATCCATAAGTTGTAAATGCAAACTGTCCGGCTTCCACAGACGGTGCCATCGAGGCAGCTGCGCCGACGTTTGCAGAGCCCGTCACACTGGAAGACCCCAGCGTTTCACCGGAACCTGCAACCTTTCCAGCCTGTTTGGCAGGAGTGGTCGCCTGTTCCATCGCATCGATCTGCGCCTGTGACGGTTTAATTTCTTCATACTGAACCAATGATAAGCTGGAATCGTAATCTGAAATTTCAGCCTTCCACCATGTTGAGCCATTTTCGGCTGCGGCGGTATCTGCCGAAGGAGCAGCGGATTCTGTCACTGCGTATGCAGTCACTACCGATGTTCCGGCAAGCAGTGCCGCAGCTAAAATTGCAACACTTGCACGTGGGTAACGTATTTTCATATCAAAACTCCAATTTGTACCGGCAAAATTGCCGGGTGATATTTTGCGGCATTCCAAAGCCAGCGGTCAGGCGGTGCAGTTCCGTCGTGCCTTGTCCGCACGCAGGATTCGCATTCGCCATGCCGGCCTCTGTTCTGCCACAGGGAATCGGTGCAGTGATCCCGAAAAAACATTCGAACGCCCGCCTGAAAAAGGCAGGTTCTCCTGCATCGCACCGATTCCTTTTACTGCACAGGGTACACCGCCAACCCTTCTTTTCGAAGGCTGCGGTCGTCCATACAGCGTAAGCAGCCCGTGCTTACTCCTGTGCAGCAGCGGTGGTCTCCTCGGTCGCACCGCCCTGAATCTTCGCCAGAAGAGTCTGGGTATCCTCGCCCTCCCGCAGACGGCGGGCAACGATCAGGAAACGGGAATTATCCTCATCGGAATAGCAGGTGGAGAGCGTCAGGATGTCGTCACCATACTTCACATCAATGGGGTTTGTGATCATATTCTTGGACTCTACCGTCTTGACATAGTTGTCAAACGCTGCCTGATCCTTCAGATCCTGCATCCGCCAGTAGAGGAAATCGGCATCCGCATTACCGCTTGTAATCACCAGTCCGAACATGACATAGGTATAGTCTGCATAGTTGGAGCTAAAGGTGATAAACGGATTCTGCTTGTAGTACTCCGGATCCTGCCGATAGCGGCGGAGCGAACCGAACATGGAGTTATCCGCCATGTTGTGTCCGTAGAGGATGATGTTCTCCGACCAGTCCGCCGGATCTGCCCCGAAATAATCGGCGCAGTCCATAAATACTGTACCGGCACGGAACTCCTGTCCGTCAAAGCCATGATTCAAATAATATTCATTATCGATCGTCTGCACCACAGGGTTGTCCACCTGTGTATCTGCGATCGTAATGTACCCAACGGTATCCGGATTCTGTGCCAGCAGCTTCTTGGCACGCTCCGTCAGTTCCGGCGCAGCGGTGGGCGCTTCTGTTGCCTCTTCCGTCACCGGTGTGGTCGTGATCAGATTGCCGCCGGCAGTCTGGTCAATCTTCTCGGCACATCCCGTGGTTGCAGTCAGTGCCATGCAAAGTGCAGCTGCAAAGGCAGCTGCTCTCCAATTTCTCTTCATATGCTACAATCATCTCTCATTTCTTATCCATAGGGAACAAAACCGGCATCAGGGTCGTAATGGTCGCTGTTCCACAGATAGTAGATGTTCGGCCATTTGGTGTTGGGGTTTGCCACACTGCCCACAGTTCCCTCAGTCAGGTCTTCCCCGTCCCGCACCCGCCGTGCCACAATGACAAGGCGAGCCGTATCAAAGGAACTGTTGCAGGTGGAGAGCGTCAGCAGCGCATCCCCATACTTCACATCGACACCGGTCAGGCGGAGCGAACGACGCTTCACCTCGTTGACATAATCATAAAATTCCGTTTCATCCGCAAAATTGATCTTGTTCCAATAGTCGAAACGGGTATCCGTATTATCAGAGGCATCGGCGATAAAATAGCCGAAGATCTTATACTGATACGTTTCGTAGTTGGAATTCAGCTGGATGATCGGATGCTGCTGGTAGTAATTCTCATCGATCTGGTAAGACTTCAGCGAGCCGAACATGGAGTTATCCCGCATGTTGTGCCCATACACGATCAGATTGTCGGAATTCGGCTCTGACAGTGTGCCGTCCCTGCCCACCTCATCGAAGCTGCATCTGCCGTCCAAAAAGATGGAGCCTGGCTTGGAATCCTCGCCCTGCATGTTGCGGTAGAGGTAGTATTCCTCTCCTTCCACATCGTTTGGATGGTGCAGCAGCGGATAATCCACCGGCGTATCGGCAATGGTGATCCAGCCGTTGATCTCCGGATTGATCGCCAGAAGGTCGGCAGCACCCGGTAAAAGCGTATAGTGCTTTTCCGTAGGCGCCTCCGTCTCTTCCTCTGTCAGTTCCGTTGCAACCGGAACAGTGGTCGTCTTAGGCATCTGCGCATGATAGGAACTTCCCACATCGCTGTAAAACGCCTTGCTGCGGTACAGGTCGATCAGGTACAGTGCGATCAGCACCATGCACACCAGAAAGACCAGACTGGAGAGCAGAAAGACGCTTTTCCGGACAATCTCGCCGCCGGAGTCGCCCCGATGAGGCAACATGCCCATTGCCCAGCTGCCAAGCGCATGCTTTTTTCGCTTGGGCGGCGGTGCTGCCTCCGGTGCAGGCGGCTGAAATTTTTCCGGATGCTCTTTCCGTTCTTTCACCTGCCGGATCTGGTAGGCAACCCGCAGGGAGACCTGTTCTGCCTCTTCCTCCTGTGCAATGTGAAACAGGCTGGAACGAAGCACCGAGATCTTCTCCTCCGTGTTCTGCTCGCCCTGAGGGGTGTCCGGGGTGCTTTGCTCCTCCGAAGGCGAATCCGTGGAATCTACTGCAGCAGTGTTTTCTTCTTCCTGCATTCCGCTTCCTCCATCAGATAACTTTCTGCGATGCCAAAGGCGCATACGGCGACACCGTGGCGGATCTCCGCACGGTTACACAAGCCGTACCGCCAGAGCTGTAAGTGCGCAGCCACTGCCTTCTCCCCCAGCAGCATCCCCACATACACGGTGCCCACCGGCTGCTCCGGTGTTCCGCCGCCCGGGCCGGCGATGCCGGTCACAGAAAGGCAGAGCGCAGCATCCGACTGCTGGCGCAAACCGTGTGCCATCGCCATGGCGACCTCGGCGCTCACCACGCCTTTCCCGGCAATCAGCTCCGCCGGAACGCCCAGAAATTTGGTCTTCATCCGTTCCGCATAGGTGCATATTCCGAGTTCAAAGACACGGGAAGCTCCCGACACCGACGTGATAAGCTGCGAGAGCAATCCGCCGGTGCAGCTTTCCGCAGTCGCCACCGTTTGTTTCTCTCTATCTAATAATTGTACAATATGTCCCACAGTTTTGTCAAGTGCTTTTTCCGTGTCTTTATAGATCTGACATATTTTTTCTTCTCCCAGAATAGAATATTTCATTTTTCGCGCCTGCTTTCTGTGCTTTTTCACAAAATTATACACCAAATTTTATGAAACATTCTCAAATCAAAGTTCAAACACACGCATTTGTGTCTGCTCCACTGCCTTTTCCACCAAGGCGGTAAAATCGAATTTTGCCTGCGCCTTTTCCACCTCTGCCAAAGACGGACGCACCTTGGGATGCCGGGGAGTAAAGACGGTGCAGCAGTCCTCGTAGGGCAGTGTGGAGGTTTCGAACGTTCCAATGGCACGGGCAGTTTCCACGATCTCGGTCTTGTCCATGCCGATCAGCGGACGGAACACCGGAATCCGGCTCACGGCATCGGTGCAGGCAATCGCCTGCATGGTCTGGCTCGCCACCTGTCCCACGCTCTCGCCGGTAATCAGGGCGAGGCAGTTGTCCTTTTCCGCAATCTTCTGGGCAATTTCCATCATCAGACGGCGCATGATAATGGTGAAGTACTCCTCCGGACAGTGTTCCTTGATCGCCTCCTGTATTTCCGTAAACGGCACACAGAAAAAGGCGATGTTCCCGCAATAGGGCGTGATCTCCTGACAGAGCTGCTCCACTTTTTCCAGCGCACGATCTGAGGTATAGGGCGGGCTGACATAGTGAATGGCGGAGATGTGGACACCGCGACGTGCCATGCGATAGCCGGCAACCGGACTGTCAATTCCGCCGGACAGCAGGAGCAGTGCCTTTCCACTGCTTCCCACCGGCAGACCGCCGGCACCTTTCAGGTTTGCGCCGTGGACAAAAGCGTGGGTATCCCGAATTTCCACCATAATGGTGGCATCCGGATTGTGCACATCCACCGACAAATGGGGATACGCCTCCAGCAGGACACCGCCCAGCTCCGCACAGATCTCCGGCGATTTCAGCGGGAACGCCTTATCGGCACGCTTTGCCTCCACTTTAAAGGTATTCGCACCGGACAGCACCTCGTCCAGATACGGCACTGCCTTGGCGGAGATGTCCCCCATGGTCTTTTCGCAGACGCAGGCACGGCAGAGGGATGCGATGCCGAACACGCACTGGAGATGTTCCAGCACCTCGTCCAGATCGATGTCCTCCGACATCGGTTCCATGTAGATCGTGGACTGTGCCCGTGTCAGCTTGAACACTCCAAACTTTTTCAGACGGCGACGCAGATTTTTCATGAGGATGTCCTCGAACGTTCCACGGTTCAGGCCCTTCAGCGCCATTTCTCCGTATTTTGCCAAAATCAATTCTTTTGCCATAGATAACTCCTTAATGTACCAAACCCTGACGGGCATCCTTCAATCCTTGTACCAATGCTGCAATGTCATCTTCCGTATTTTCTGCGCAAAAGCTAATGCGCAGGGCGCTGTCCACCTCTGCCGGCTTTGCGCCGAACGCCTCCAGAACGCCGCTGCTGGCGCCCTTGGAGCACGCCGAACCGCTGGAAATGTAGATCTCCCGCTGTTCCAGATAGTGCAGGATGATCTCCGAGCGGTATCCCGGCATGGAGATGCTCAGCACATAGGGCGAGGCATCCGGAATATCCCGAATCAGCACACCCTCCATCGTCCGGAGCTGTGCAATCAGACTTGCCCGCAGCTGTGCCGCTTTTTCGTAGCGTTCCTGCACCGTCTGGGACAGCTTCTCTGCTGCTGCGCCGAATGCTGCGATCAGCGGAACGCTCTCCGTCCCCGGACGCAGGCTCTTCTCCTGATGTCCGCCGAACAAAATGGGACGAATCCGGACACCCTGCCGGAGATACAGTGCACCCGCACCTTTCAGGGCGTGTACCTTATGACCGCTGAGGGAGATCAGATCGGCATTCAGGGAACGTGTGCGGAAAGGTACTTTTAAAAAGCCCTGCACCGCATCACAGTGGGTGAGGATCTCCGGATCCTTTCGCTTCACCCCACGGAATGTCTCCTCCACCGGCATCCGATAGCCGTTCTCATTGTTCACCAGCATCATGCTGACCAGACAGGTGTTTCCGTCCACTTCCCGCAGGAAGTCTTCTGCGTGATATCTGCCGTCTGCATCCGGTGCCACGGCAACGACTGTAAAGCCCTGCTGTTCCAGCTGTGCCAGCGTCTGGCGCACCGATGCGTGCTCTACCGCACTGGTGATAATCTTCTTCCGCTTTCTGCCATGGGCAGCAACTGCGCCACGGAGTGCCAGATTGGTGCTTTCAGTTGCACCGGAAGTAAACAGCAGTTCCTGTGCCTTACATCCCAGTGCTGCTGCGATCTGCTGGCGGGCGTGTTCCATGACGTGCTGTGCTTCCAGTCCCTTGCGATGCAGCGAGGACGGATTGCCGTACTGCTCCGTCATGCACCGCACCACTGCCTCTGCCGCTTCTGCGCAGGGCTTTGTGGTAGCGGCGTTGTCCAGATAATGTTCCATTGTGTTCGTGCCTCCTCTTGTTTCAGGTGTTATTATACCATATTCCCGCCAATTGTGCAAGTGCCGCATCATTTCTTCCCGTATTTTCGCAGATCTTCAAAATAAAAAATGCGGTTTTTCGGCGAAATTCCGTAGTTTTTCAGATTCCCCAAAAAAATTTTGAAAAAATGCAAAAAAACGCTTGACAAACCGGTTTTGTTGTGCTATAATAATTCTTGTCGCTACGGCGAACACAGAAAAACAAACAACTGCGGATATGGCGGAATTGGCAGACGCGCTAGCTTCAGGTGCTAGTCCTCGCAAGGGGGTGGAGGTTCAAGTCCTCTTATCCGCACCATGTTCTTCACGGTGCAATTGAATAGAGAAAGCTGATTTATGCGGATATGGCGGAATTGGCAGACGCGCTAGCTTCAGGTGCTAGTCCTCGCAAG
>NZ_JAJFCK010000041.1 GCF_020709055.1 Ruminococcus callidus | reverse complement strand
TCTGCAAAAAAATTTGCTCGAAAATCCGCATATATTTCCTATGAACACAAGCTCTGAAAATTCTCAACAGATAGACAAGAGCGGCAGATGTAAAATGCTTCCGCACTCCACAGCATCTGCCGCTCTTGGTGATAAACTCACAGATTCTGCAATTAGTCTACGCTGACGATCTCACCCATCAGGCTGCGGGGTGCAGCAATGGCGTTGGACTCATCGGTGTCAATGTGCATTGCAGTTGCATAGTTGGGAGATACACGACAGACAACGTCGCCCAGAATTGCCTTTCTGCCTTCGGTTTCTACACGAACCCAGACAATATCCTTGTCCTTTACGCCGCACTTCTCAGCGTCTTCCGGTGTAAAGTGGATGTGACGCTTGGCAACGATCACGCCCTCGCTGATCTCCAGCTCGCCTGCCGGACCAACGATCTTGCATGCGCCGGAACCAGCGACATCGCCGGACTCACGAATCGGTGCAGCAATTCCGATAGAACGTGCATCCGTTGCGGACAGCTCTACCTGATTTGCGCTGCGGAACGGACCAAGGATGGAAACGTTCGGCAGTTCCTTCTTCGGGCCAACGATAGTAACACGCTCTTCGCTTGCAAACTGACCCGGCTGAGAAAGCATCTTCTTAACGGTCAGTTCCTTTCCTTCGCCGAACAGAACGGCAAATGCTTCTGCTGTCAGATGTACGTGTCTTGCAGATGTTTCTACGATAAACTGAAAAGACATTGCAAAAACCTCCAGATTTAGATTTGAGAGCAGTTCCGGAAATGCCGTCAAACCAGCCTGCCGGCGCCCTCTTCCTAGGTCTATTGTACTACTTTTTCCGCCATTCGTCAAGGGCAGAAACCGGATTTTCACAGATTTTACAAAATCACGAAAATCTGAAACAGGGTCCTGGATTTTTATTGCAGTCCAAACGCCAGCAGCATGCCGATCTGGAACGCCAGCGCAATCAGCAGGCAGGGTGCCGTCCATGCCACACGATTTCGCATCGCCTGCTTCTGGGTGTTGTACGGCAGAGGCTTCCGGCACTCAAAACAGAACCAGAACAGGATGCCAATGAAAGCGACACCCAGATATATCAGATTGAGTCCGAAATTCACATAATTTTCCCAAAGCGAGGGCACAAGTTCTCCGATCAGTTCAATTGCCATGGAGGTGCTGTTGATTGCAATGTGCACCAGAATGGACGGGAGCAGGGAGTTGTGCCGTGTGTCGATCTTTCCCATGAAGATTCCCACCAGAAAGCCCAGCAGGAACTGCGCCGGATTGCCGTGCGCCAGACCAAAGGCAAGCGCACTGATCAGGATGCCGAACCGAATACTGACACGGGAGAGCGTCTTCATCAGGAAGCCTCGGTAGAGCAGCTCCTCCGTCAGCGGTGCCAGAATACAGGTATACAGAATGGTCATCAGCACGGACTTTCCGCTGGAGAAATAGGAGAAATCCGCATCCACGCCGGACAGACCGCCCTGCTCCAGAAACCAGGACAGTGCCGTATACAAATAGGCTGCGACACACTGCAACCCGATTCCGATGGGGATGTACTTCAGGGCGCTTTTCCACGTGAAATCCTGCGTCTGGAACAGACTGCGCAGCGGAATTCGCATGCTCTTACAGCCGATGCACGCTGTGGCGGTGTTGATGGTGAAAAAAATCAGCCCGTTGATTGCGATGAGAATGGAGGAGTTGGAGAGATAGTCCGAGGCGGTATTCCATTCCATGTGGTAGCGCATCTGGAGCACCCACGTGACCAGAAACATCAGTCCAAAGGCGAGGAGCTGGGAAATCAGATCGCTGAGCAGGATACCCAATCCCGCAATGTTCAGGCACTTCCGAATGGCACGCCGTTCCTCCCGCTCCGGTGCAAATGGCACCTGAAAGCCCGGCAGCAGAATCTGCGGTAAAACACGCCGATAATCCATCCGGTACTCCCGATTTTCCATGGGATTTTCGAAGGGATTTTTGGGATCCAGCATCTCGTTCTGCTGCGGTGCTGACTGGCGCATGGTTTCTTCTGATAACAATATTTTCTGCCTCCTATTCTATGCGGTCGCTTGTGTCCGGATATCTTTCATTATAACACATTTTTCGTGTGGCGTAAACCGATTTTTACATTTTTTACAGAAAACGCTGTTTTTTCTCCATCTCCGTTTGATTTTCCGTTTCTTGACAAATTTTCTTTTTTATGGTATGATGATAATTAAATCAAACATCAAAGTTGAAATTCGTTCTGATATAAAGCAGTTTGCATCGCAGATGCTAATTGTTTCGATCAAAACATATTCCGGACCAAAAGGAGGAACTCCATGCGCTCAGAGAAAACAAAACCGCAATTCGAATGGAAAAAGTTCTGCCTGCTGTTTCTGGCAGGCATCATCAACGCCTTTGGCGTCACGCTCTTTCTGGCACCCGTCAACCTATACGACAGCGGCATTTCCGGCACTTCCATGCTGCTTGGGCAGCTGACACCGGACTGGATGAGTCTGTCGCTGTTTCTGCTGGTACTTAACGTCCCCCTGTTCCTCTACGGACTCAAACGGCAGGGCGCAGCGTTTACCGTCTACTCCATTTTTGCTGTCGCAGTCTACTCCGTTGCTGCATGGCTGATTACCGATGTGCTGCCCATCGATGTCAGCATCGCCTCTCCTCTTGCCGGCTCTGACTTGCTGCTTTGTGCGCTGTTCGGCGGTCTGATTTCCGGCACCGGAAGCGGTCTTGCCATCCGTTTTGGCGGTGCCATGGACGGCATCGAAGTCATGGCGGTAATCTTCGCCAAACGGCTTGGCATCTCTGTGGGGACGTTTGTCATGATCTACAACGTCCTGCTGTACATCGTCTGCGGCATTGTCATGAACAGCTGGATTCTCCCGCTGTACTCCATTGTCACCTATGCAGCCGCCCTGAAAACCGTAGATTTCATTGTAGAGGGCTTCGACCGCTCTAAGGCGGCGATGATTATTACCGCCGTTCCGGAGGAGGTCTGTGCAGAGCTTTCCGCCGTCTTTGGCTGCGGCATGACCACCATGGCAGGACAGGGCTACTACTCCGGCACAGACAAAACCGTAGTCTATGTTGTCATCAACCGCTATCAGGTCAGCAAGCTGCGGGAAATTGTCCACCGAAAAGATGCTGCCGCCTATATCACCATCACGGAAGTTGCCGACGTGTTCTCCGCCAACCAAAATGCCTGAGCGTTCGTTTGCGGGTTCTCTGTTTTTTCCGTGTTTTCCTATGGACAAATCGCATCAGATGTGCTATACTAGAGGTAACAAATCATCAAAATGAAGGAGTTGTCTTATGCAGCACGAAAAATCATGTGGTGCCATTGTCTATCGAAAATCCCATGGCAATACCGAAATTCTGCTCATCAAGCATATTAACAGCGGACACTGGTCGTTTCCCAAGGGACATATGGAAACCGGCGAAACCGAAGTCGAAACCGCCGTTCGGGAGATCAAAGAAGAGACTTCGATCGATGTGATGATCGACCCCACATTTCGGGAAACCGTCTCCTATTTTCCCAAGCGGGACACCCAGAAAACTGTGGTCTACTTTATCGCACGTGCCAAAAATTTTGACTATTTTCCGCAGGAGGAGGAGATCTCCGAGATTCGCTGGGTAGACATCGGCTATGCCTCCAGCATCCTCACCTACGAGAACGACAAGAACATTGTCAGCAAGGCAAAGACAGCGATCAAAGAGTTCTAAAAAACCGTTCTGAAAACGTTTCTGTGTCGTTTTCAGAACGGTTTTTCCATTACAGGATGTTTTTCCAAGAGGGCATCTCAAAGTCGTGCAGATGCACCAGACGCATACGCAGCTCCGTCATCTCCGACCGCAGCTCATCGCAGTCTGACACACGCATAGGGTCCAGATGGGAAACGGAGACATCGATCTCGGACACACGTTCCCGCCACACCATGATGTTCAGCAGAACCTCCGTTTTCTCCCACTGGCGCTCAAATTCTGCAAACGGCTCTTCCGCTGCTTCCAGCGGGCCATTATCAATGGCGTCCTCCAGCACATCCAGCTGTGCCAGCAGACGTGTGGTCTGCTGGTGCACATACCACACTGTTCCGCCGCTAATCAGCACCAGAACCAGCAGAATTGCAATGCCAAGCCGCACCCGATTCATTCCGCACACCCCCGTTTTCTGGGAATCACGGTACAGGCGCCGGAGGAATCCCCCAGCATCAGGAACACTTCCTCCGCCGTCAGCCGATGCTCCGCCAGGCGCTGTTCCAGCCATGCGTCGTTCTTTTCAATCATGACCAGCGATTTCTCCATCACCTTGCCATCCTGAATGACCACTGCCGGCGGATTCTGCGGCGGACGTTTGAGCTGCACATCGCCCTGCGTCAGCGGCTGGTACTCTGGCTTCGGATAAACCGAGATGGTTCCCGTTGTTTCCATAATGGCGAACTGCACCTGCGCCGGATCAAAAATCTGGTTGCTCCGCAGCGCTGTCATCAGGTCGTCCACAGAGAGCCGCAAGTCCTGAAGTGTTGCCTGTTCGATCTGTCCGTTCCGAATGATGATTTTCGGGCGGCCGGAGATCATGCGCCGCATCCGCAGCGAGCGCAGCGTGATCCAGGACATGATCACCTCATAGCACACCAGCGTCAAAATCGGCAGGATTCCGATGAACAGCGGAATATCCGGATCCTCCAGCGGCAGCGTTGCAATGTTGGAAATCAAGATCGTGATGACCAGTTCCGAGGGCTGAAGCTCTCCCAGCTGGCGCTTTCCCATAAGGCGCACGCCAAAAATCACCACAATGTACAAAATGAGAGATCGAATCAAAACCACGCCCATAAAAACGCACTCCTTTCATACCGGAAGTATGTCCGGAGTGCACTGCTTTTATACGGAGCCGTGCGCTATTTTTTTGCACCATCCTCCCGCTTTTTGAAAATGACCAGTTTGCTGAAGATGTAGTTCAGGATCAGGATCACAATCTGCGCTGCGATTTTTACCAGCAGCGAACGCCATGTGATGATCTCGCCGTGAACTGTGGCAAAAAAGTGGTTGCCCAGCTCCATAATGGCAAGCTCCAGAAAATAGGTGACCAGTCGTGCTCCGTAAAACATGTAAAATTCCCGCCAAAAGGCAGCACGGGTATGCGTTTCACTCTTGAACACGTATTTCTTATTGGTGAAAAACGCAAAGGTCACAGCAAAAATCCAAGAAATTGTGGTAGAAAGTCCGGTGTTCAGCCAGTTCACCATGTGCACCGCATTGAACAGCGCCGTAGGCAGCATCTGGAAGATCAGAGATACCAGCGTTGTCAGTCCGCCCACCAGAATATACATCCACACCGATTCGTGGGCGTACCAAAGCTTTTGCAGCGGTTTCGGCAGATGACCGATAATCCATGCAATCATTTTTTCCATGGGAAATCCCCCTTTTTCAACAAATTTATCCGTTTCTCTTGATTCTTTTTTCTTTTTATGGTATGATAAGTAAGAAGTTGTCACGCATTGTGCCAACGCTTATTTTTTCAAGTTCAATCAGGAGGAACTATTTTGATTCACGTCGTACTCATTTTGATCCTAGTCGCTTTTTCTGCGCTGTTCTCCAGCACGGAAACGGCATTTGCCTGCGTCAACAAGATTCGCCTCAAGCACATGGCAGACTCCGGCGATAAACGTGCCGGAAAGGCGCTGGATATCGCCAACCGCTACGAAGATGCCCTCACGGCGATTCTGGTGGGAAACAATGTTGTCAACATCGGTGCCTCTTCTCTGGCAACAATTCTTTTCACCAAGTACTTCGGCTCTGCCGGCGCTGCCATCTCCACGGTTGTCATGACCGTTCTGGTGCTGACGTTCGGCGAGGTGCTCCCCAAGTCCTACGCCAAATCCCATGCGGACAAGCTGGCACTGGTGCTGGGTTCCGCTCTCTCCACATTCACCACAATTATGAAGCCTTTTGTCCTGCTGTTCGGACTGCTCTCCCGTGCCATCAAGCCCAAGGAGGAAGCCCCCAGCGTCACCGAAGATGAACTGAAATACATCATTGACGAGATTGAGGAGGAGGGCGTTTTGGAAGAACAGGAGAGCGATCTGGTCATCTCCGCCCTGCAATTCGACGAGACATCCGTCAGCGAGATTCTGATTCCCCGTGTCAAGATCGTGGGCATTTCCTCGGAGGCAACGGTGGAAGAGGCAAAGGAATTGTTCCTGAACAGCCACTTCTCCCGTTTTCCCATGTATGAAAAAAGCCTGGACAACATCATTGGTATGATTACCAACCGCAGCTTTTTCCAGCTGATGTGCGGACAGTACCGCACGCTGCACGAGATTCTACAGGATGTTATCTATGTTCCGGAGACGAAACGCATCAGCGACATTCTGCGGGAGATGCAGCACGCCAAGACACATCTTGCCATTGTGGTCGATCAATACGGCGGAACCAAGGGGATGGTGACGCTGGAGGACATTCTGGAACAGCTTGTGGGCGATATCTATGACGAGAGCGACGAGGTTATCCACGAATTCATGAAGACAGCCCCGCACACCTACACCGTCGTTGGTTCTTTCAGCATCAGCGATGTTTGCAGTGCGGTAGACGAAGAGGATGCGCCAGCGCAGATTCCGGAGACCGATTCCACCACCATTGGCGGATGGGTCATGGAACTGCTGGGACACATTCCTGAAAAGGGTGAAACTGCTGTTTGCGGCACATTCCACTTCAAGGTGCTGGAGGCGGACAACCAGACTGTGAAACTCATCCGTCTGGAAATCGTCCCCGAAAAAGAAGCGGACAGCGATGCCAAAGAAAACTGATCTTCCCCCATTCCAACCAAAAAAGCCCCCGGATTCCTGCAATTCGGGGGCTTTCCGGCTGTATCAGAACCATGGGCTATTTTTTCTTATACTTGAACAGAATCAGCGCAACCAGAAGCGTTGCAATCAGCGAAATTAGCGTCGGCGCCCAGGTGTGTTCCGCAAAGGGCAAATCCAGCGTATTCATGCCGTAAAAACTGAACACCATGGTCGGAATCGCCAGAATAATCGTGATGCGAGTCAAATTCCACATGACAATGTTCAGATTGTTGGAAATGACAGAGCCAAACGCATCCACGACGCCGGACAAAATGCTGGAGTAAATGCTCGCCATCTCCTGCGCCTGCTTTAACTCGATCAGCACGTCCTCCAGCAGATCCTGATCCTCCTCGTACAGCTTCACCACTCGTCCGCGCAGAATCTTGTTCATGGTGACATCGTTGGACTTGAGGGAGGTAGAGAAGTAAATCAGGGATTTTTCCAACTCCAGCATCTGAATCAGCTCGTGGTTTTTCATCGCACCGTGCAGTTTCCGCTGCATCACGCTGGAAGTTTTATCGATCTGTTTCAGGTAGATCAGGAACGATGATGTGATGTTCATCATCAGCCGCAGCACAAACTGCGTCCGGAATTGCGTCTGAATGTTCCGCACACGCCCATTTACCACATCATCGATCACCTTATTCTCCCGCAGGGAAATGGTGAACACATGGTGTTCCGTGATGATAATCCCCAGCGGCATGGTGTAGAAAATCAGTGTGTCGTCTTTCTGCACCTCAGAAACCGCCGTATCCACAATAATCAGCGTCTGCTTCTCCTCCTGTTCCACACGGGAGGACTCCTCTTCATCCAAAGATGACTTCAAAAAGTCGCTGTCCAAGCCGTATTCCTCGATCAGCATCTTCCGTTCCTGCGCTGTGGGATCTACAACGGATACCCAGCAGCCATTGATAATGGAATCGATTTCAATCAAGCGGTTGGCGACAGTTTTGTAATAAGAGACCAAAATCAGGTACCACCTTTCAGCAAGGCAGTACGGAGGGTTACATCACGGGCTGTCCTTGCATTTTTCAACATTGCGCCATTTGCAAAAGCTCTGCTCCGGCAAAGGGTATGGGTCAGCGTTCATGCCGTACCTCCTTTTTTCGATTCAAAATCAGCAGCAAAACGAATGCCGCTCTTTTTATTATAACAGAAAAAACCGCCTTTGACAAGGCGGTTTTTGTAAATTTCTCGAAAAAGTGCGCAGCTTCGAAACTTGCTCACACTTTTTTGGCTTCAATGTCGTCCCGAATGCGTGCCTTCATGCCATGGAAAATAACCTCCTTGGCATGTTCTGCCTCCTCCTTGGTGGCAGCAGGAATCCCCTTCAGCGGGTAGTCGATCCCCAGATTCTGGTACTTCACCTCACCCATGGTGTGATAAGGCAGCACATCCAGCGCCTTGAGGTTATCCAGTCCGCCGATAAAATAGCCCAGACGATACAGGTATTCGTCGTTGAGCGTAATCGTCGGTACGACAACGTGGCGAATCCAGACGGGCACGTTCTTTTCTTTCAAGTACTCCGCAAACTCCAGAATGTGCTTGTTGCTCTGTCCGGTCAGCTTCTGGTGCTCGGCATCGTCAATGTGCTTGATGTCCAGCATCACCAAATCGGTTGCCGCCATAAGGCGGTCAAATTCGGCACGCCGTTCCTGACGAAAGGTGATACCGCAAGAGTCCAGGCAGGTGTGAATTCCCTTTTTCTTTGCCGCCTCAAACAGCTCTGTCAAAAACGGCATCTGCAACAGGGGTTCACCGCCGGTTGCAGTGATTCCGCCATCGTGCAGAAATTCCTTGATGCCGTCGTACTCTTTCAACAACGATTCCACGCTGCGCAGGTTCTGATCTCCGCCGCCCACCGTCCATGTGTCCGGATTATGGCAGTACAAACAGCGCATGGGGCATCCCTGAAAGAAAACCACAAAGCGAATGCCGGGGCCGTCTACCGTGCCAAAGCTCTCGGTTGAGTGAATATGTCCTTCCATTTTTCTTCCTTTCCGGCAGATACAACAATGGACGCACAGAAATTCTGCACGTCCACTGCTAGTATTCTTGCCTTTTGCGTCACCGCTACGGGCACAACACGTGTGCCACTGCGGACCGCAAAGAGTACACGTTACTTCATATGAAACAATTCAGCACTGCCGTACTGCAATAGGATTCCCACTGCACTCCGGCAAAATCCGCTTTTTCTTAGAGAGAAGCGTGGAAAGTTCTGGTGATAACATCATCCTGCTGTTCCTTGGTCAGCTTGATGAAGTTTACAGCGTATCCGCTAACACGGATGGTCAGCTGCGGATACTTTTCCGGATGCTGCTGAGCATCCAGCAGAGTTTCACGATTCAGTACGTTTACGTTCAGGTGGTGACCGCCTTTTTCAGCATAGCCGTCCAGCAGGCCAACCAGATTTTCAATTTGCTTTTCATTTGCCATGATAAATTCCTCCTCGCAGAATTTACAGATACGGGTTGCCGGGGACTAGTGAAAACTCACTCGTCCTCTATAAACTCAGTAGGCTGACAGCATGCCATGTTTCCCTTGGAGCAGTCCATACTGCGATAGGTTTTCACACTCATGCCTCCGCCCATCAGATCGTCCTCCGAAATGGTCAAATGACCGCTGCCGTCTTCCATCAGCTTTTCGATCATATCCACCAGTTCATCCGACTTATCCTGTTCTTTGACCTCATGTTCTGCCATGACATCCGCCTCCTTTCTTTTTCAAAAAAGAGCCTTACTTGCTTTCCATTTCCTTGCGGATGGATTCGATATCGATATCGCCAGCGAATACCTTGGAATCCTTACCCAGAGCATCCGGGATGATGGTGAAGGTATTGGAGATACCATCCTGTGCGTTCTTCCACGGCAGCTTAGCAACAGAAGCCATAGAAGCAGCTGCACCGTGGGTGTCACGGCCGTGCATCGGGTTTGCGCCCGGAGCCAGCGGCTGACCCTTTTTACGGCCATCCGGAGTGTTACCAGTCTTCTTACCGTATACAACGTTGGAAGTGATGGTCAGGATAGAAGTGGTCGGAACGCCGCCTCTGTAGCAGTAGTTGCTGCGAATCATGTCCATAAACTTGTCCAGGATCTCAACAGCAATGCTGTCGACACGGTCGTCGTTGTTGCCGTACTTCGGGAAGTCGCCTTCTACTTCAAAGTCGGTTACTACGCCGAATTCATCACGGATGCACTTAACCTTTGCATACTTGATTGCAGACAGGGAGTCAGCAACAACAGACATACCAGCGATACCAGTTGCGAAGTAACGCTTTACATCTCTGTCGTGCAGTGCCATCTGGATTGCCTCGTAGCAATACTTGTCGTGCATGTAGTGGATGCAGTTCAGGGTATCTACATACAGCTTAGCCAGCCAAGCCATCATGTCGGTGTACTTTGCCATAACATCATCGTAGTCCAGATAATCGCCTTCTACCGGACGATACTTCGGACCAACCTGATTGTGCTTACCGGTCTTTGCATCCAGTCTTTCGTCAACACCGCCGTTGATGGCGTACAGCAGGCACTTTGCCAGGTTTGCACGTGCGCCGAAGAACTGCATTTCCTTACCAACACGCATGGAGGATACGCAGCAAGCGATTGCATAGTCATCGCCGTGTGTCACACGCATCAGATCATCGTTCTCATACTGGAAGGAAGAGGTGTTGATGGAGAGCTTTGCACAGTAGTGCTTGAATGCCTTCGGCAGTCTCTTAGACCACAGAACGGTCAGGTTCGGCTCCGGAGCAGTACCCAGGTTTTCCAGAGTATGCAGATAACGGAAGCTGTTCTTAGTAACCAGTGTTCTGCCATCGATACCCATACCGCCGATGGACTCGGTAACCCACTGCGGGTCGCCGGAGAACAGTGCGTTGTATTCCGGAGTTCTTGCGAACTTTACCATACGCAGCTTCATGATGAAGTGATCGATATATTCCTGTGCCTGTTCCTCAGTCAGAGTGCCGTTGTCCAGATCACGCTGAATGTAGATATCCAGGAAAGTAGAGGTACGTCCCAGGCTCATTGCAGCGCCGTTCTGATCCTTTACTGCACCCAGATATGCGAAATAAGTCCACTGGATTGCTTCCTTTGCGTTGGCAGCCGGTACGGAAATATCATAACCATAACGAGCAGCCATTGCCTTCAGAGCCTTCAGAGCCTTGATCTGCTCTGCCAGTTCCTCACGCAGACGAATCTTTTCTTCTGTCATTGTACCGGAAGTAACAGCCTTCTGATAGTTCTTGTCTTCGATCAGGCGGTCGATACCGTACAGAGCAACACGGCGATAGTCACCGATGATACGGCCACGGCCGTAAGCATCCGGCAGACCGGTGATGATTGCGTTATGACGAGCAGCACGCATTTCCGGTGTGTAAACATCGAATACGCCCTCGTTGTGTGTCTTTCTGTAGTGTGTGAAGATGTAGCTGATCTCCGGATCAACTTCATAGCCATAGGCCTTGCAAGCCTCTTCTGCCATACGGATACCGCCGAACGGCTGGAGAGAACGCTTCAACGGCTTATCGGTCTGCAAACCAACGATGGTTTCCAGATCCTTGTCGATATAGCCGGCTTCGTGAGAGTTTACCGTCGAAACAATCTTGGTGTCCATATCCAGAACGCCGCCGTTTTCCCGCTCCTTCTGGAACAGATCCATTACCTCGCCCCACAGCTTTGTGGTAGCCTCGGTCGGACCAGCCAGGAAGCTCTCATCACCTTCATACGGTGTGTAGTTCTTCTGAATGAAGTCACGGACGTCGATTGTCTTGCTCCAAGCACCATCAACGAAACCTTCCCATGCCTTTGTCATAGACTCTGCCATCTTTAAATCTCCCCTTTGCTGGAAAACCAGCAGAATTTTGATAGATTTTTGCAAATCACAGACAGAAAATGCGGTGAAACCGCCGGAAATCCGGCGTAGTTTTCCACTGCACTTCGTCTGCGCTTTGTTTCTCTTAAATAATAACACATCTCAACTACTAAGTCAATAGCTTTCAAGAAATTTCTCCAAGATTTTTTTTAGAGAACCTTATTTTTCAATTTTTCTCCTGCATTATCCCATTTCGATTTTGAAAAAAAGAAATGAAAACCTCCCTTTTTGTTTTTTTTGCAAAATAATTGTCACTTCCAGCGATTGACTTTCACTGGCGCACATGCTATACTATGGGAAAAGGAAACAGCGCTGAAAGGAATGGAATTTTATGCTGCATTTGAAAAAACGGGTTGCGCTGGTCGGGTGCTCCGACGGAAGAGATTGGCATGACAAACCGGCCATCGACGCACTGTGTGCTGAACTGGAAAAAATGGGGCTGGAGGCAGTGATCTCGCCGGCGCTCTACTGCGCTGCAGGCGGTGTCACACAGCTGCCGCAGGAACGTGCCGCTGCACTGATGCAGGCGTTCCGGGATGACAGCATCAGCGCCATTCTTGACGTTTCCGGCGGAGATTCTGCCAATGCTGTCCTGCCGTTTCTGGATTTCCCGGCAATTCGTGCGCATGCAAAGCCATTTTTCGGCTACAGCGACCTCTCCGTACTGCTGAACCCCCTGCGGCAATGCGCCGACGTGCCCGTCTGGTATTTCCAGCCACGCTTTCTGTGCAGTTCAGCAATTGCCAGAGCAAGCTTCTCGGCAGCGATATTCGGCGAACCGCCACAGGTTCCGGAATTTCCCATTAGCTTCCTGCACGGAGATTCCCTGACCGGCACGCTGATTGGCGGAAACATCCGCTGCACACTAAAACTCATGGGCACACCTTGGCAGCCGGATTTCGCCGGCGAGGTGCTGTTTCTGGAGAGCTGCTCTGGCGGTCTGAAGCGAATCGAAACCATGCTGCACCAGTATCAGCAGGCCGGCGCATTCCGGCAGTGCAGCGGTGTCCTGCTTGGAAACTTCTCCGAGTTAGAACAGAAGCATTTCATGCCGCTGCTCTACGGACTGGTCTGCACAATCGTAAACGATCCTTCGCTGCCCATCGCCTGCACTACCGCCATCGGACACCAGGAGGACTCCCTGTGTCTGCCGTATCACCTGCCCGTTGCCCTATCCCGCAAGGACTGAGGGTTTCCTTGACCTCTGAAAAAAGCTGCCGTAAAGCACAGCTGCCAGTCTCGCCGAAACCGCAAAAAATCAGAAGCTCTTTTTTATCGCATCTTCTATCTGTTTTCTGCGATATATTGAACTTTATGCAGAGAAAACGCAAAAAGCGGCATGGCAGAACGCCACGCCGCTTTCAATTGCGAGATTCAGACAAATTGCTTGTCCTATCGAGAATGTGCTTTCCTTATGCCAGTTCAGCGAAGAACTTGATGGTGCGAACCATCTGGCTGGTGTAGCTGTTCTCGTTGTCGTACCAAGAAACAACCTGTACTTCGTACAGATCATCAGCGATCTTGGAAACCATGGTCTGAGTTGCATCGAACAGAGAACCATACTTCATGCCGATAACGTCAGAAGATACGATCGGCTCTTCGTTGTAGCCATAGGACTCAGTAGCAGCAGCCTTCATAGCAGCATTGATGCCGTCAACAGTTACGTCTGCACCCTTAACAACAGCGGTCAGGATGGTAGTGGAACCAGTCGGAACCGGTACACGCTGTGCAGAACCGATCAGCTTGCCGTTCAGTTCCGGAATAACCAGACCGATTGCCTTTGCAGCACCGGTGGAGTTCGGAACGATGTTAGCAGCGCCAGCTCTTGCTCTTCTCAGGTCACCCTTTCTGTGCGGGCCGTCCAGGATCATCTGGTCGCCAGTGTAAGCGTGGATGGTGCTCATGATACCGCTCTGGATCGGAGCGTAGTCATTCAGAGCCTTTGCCATCGGAGCCAGGCAGTTGGTAGTGCAGGATGCAGCAGAGATGATCTTGTCATCAGCGGTCAGGGTGTTGTGGTTTACGTTGTAAACGATAGTCGGCAGATCGCTACCAGCCGGAGCAGAAATAACAACCTTCTTTGCACCAGCATCGATGTGAGCCTGTGCCTTTGCCTTGGAAGTGTAGAAACCAGTGCATTCCAGAACAACGTCAACACCGATCTCGCCCCACGGCAGCTCAGCAGCGTTTGCCTTTGCATAGATCTTCAGGGTCTTGCCGTCTACTGTGATAGTACCAGCTTCATCATCAGCGGAAACAGTGTGCTTGTTCTCGCCGATCTTGCCTGCGTAACCGCCCTGTGCAGTATCATACTTCAGCAGGTGAGCCAGCATGGAAGGCTTGGTCAGGTCGTTGATAGCAACAACCTCATAACCCTCTGCGCCGAACATCTGACGGAATGCGAGACGACCAATACGGCCAAAACCATTAATAGCAACTTTAACTGACATTGGAATTACCTCCTAAATTTTTATATTTCTATTGTACACCATTTCCGGAAGAAATTCAAGCACTTTCTGAAAAAAAGCGGGGTGGTTTTAAGCAAGTTCTATATTTTTCTATGATTCCGGCGAAAGCAGACCGCTCTATTTGTGCATTTTCCACAAATCCAAAAAATCAAACAAAAACATCGTTTTTTTTATTTTCATTTTTCTAAATATGTAGTATAATAAAAGCATAGAATAGAAACAGATAGACAGGAGGGAAAAGATATGCAGCAGACGCAACTCAAGTGGATTGCACAATGGTATCAGCAGGCATCGGACTATGTCATGGCATTTTCCGGCCAATGGGAACTGCTCTGGCAGAACCGCCCATGCCCGATGCTTCAGAACATCACCGACTTCGGCTCTTTCTTTCCTTTTTCTCAAAATGATAAAACTTCTTCCAGAACTTCAACAATCTGTCACATCGGGGAACTCTACCGAGTCCACTGCGACAGGAATCTCACAGACGGCACTCCCCTTTTTCTGGTTCGAATTGATGCGCTGCCCTATACGGATCTATCCATGGAGAATCAGGAGTGGTGCAACGATATGGAAAATCGTCTTGCGGCAATGCGCAGTCAGATTTTTGGAATCTCCAATGCGGTTGCCGCACTTTACTGCGCCATTGAAGAACAAAGCGATGCCTGTCCCCGCACACTCTTGGAGGAACAGATGCAACAGCTGAACATTATTAAAGGGAATTGCTGCCGTCTTATCCGCCCCACAGTTCTCCTCGCAGAGCAGATGCAGTATTGCCAAAAAAAGGATATTTCCGGATCACCTTTTTTTCTTGACCGTGAAATGTCGAATTTTGTCGAATCGTGTCGAAAAATACTCGGCCGAACGCTGCGGATCCAAGGAGAAAGCGAATCGCAGCTGGCGATTTCCGTCAATCCGCAGCGGCTTTTGCTCTGTCTGCTCTGTCTGATTTTGCAGATCAAGCGGCAATACAGCGACACAACTTTAATTCGCATCGCTGCAAAAAAAGCAGACGGCTATGCAGAACTCACATTCTCCGCAGAATCCAGCGGAATCGACGAAACACGCTCCCGCCACAGTCCCGCAGTACTGCTCTACCACACGCACCTGCTCTCCCAGGAGGAGGTCATCATCCGCCACTTCTGCCGCTGCTATCAGGCGACGCTGCTCTCGGCGGAGCGAGAGCAGAAGAAGATGGCGGTTCTGCGCATTCCGCTCTGCGACGAAACCGCACCGCTGTTCTTACAAAGCGGTGTCCGGCGGTTTCGAAGCGACGAGGATTCGCTCTATGAAATCATGCTGGCAGATATTTCAGAATACCGCTTTTATTAGAGTGTATTCCCATCCAAATAAAAGACACGTCTTCTCGGAATTTCCAGTGCTTCGGCAATCGGAAATTCCGATTTGCTTTTTTTCGGAAAATGTGGTAGAATAAGTCGATATGACATCGGTGCAGCTTCTGCGCCGGGAAAGGACGTTCTTACATTGAAATCACCATTCGTCAAAGGCATCTACGACGGCATCCCCATTGCGCTGGGCTATCTGCCGGTTTCCTTCGGATTCGGAATTCTGGCAATCCGCTCCGGACTCTCCGTCCTGGCAGCCATCAGCATTTCCGTCACCAATCTCACCTCCGCCGGACAGGTCGCAGGCGTTGCAGTCATCGCCGCCGGCGGCAGCTATCTGGAAATGGCACTGACCCAGCTGGTCATCAACATCCGCTACGCCCTCATGGGCATCTCCCTCTCGCAGAAACTAGACAGCTCGTTCCGCACACCTCAGCGGCTTCTGACCGCCTACGGCATCACCGATGAAATCTTCGCCGTTGCCTCAGCGCAGCCGGGTTTGATCTCCGCCGCCTACCTCGCCGGTCTGATCGTCATCGCCTTTTTTGGCTGGACGCTGGGCACAGTGCTCGGCGCAGCGGCAGGACAGATTCTGCCGGAACTGATTACCAACGCCATGGGAATTGTGCTCTATGCCATGTTCCTGGCAATCGTCCTCCCCGCTGCGAAAAAGAGCAAGGGGATTCTGCTGGCGGCGCTGCTCGCCGCCGGATGCAGCGTTTTGTTCCGCTATGGATTCCCCGCGGTATCCAGCGGATTTGCCGTTATCATCTGCGCTGTCGCCGCTGCAGCAGCGGGAGCGCTGCTGTTTCCCGTTCCGGAAGAACAGGAGGCAAGTGCCACGTGAGTATCGTCATCTATATTGCAGTGATGGCGGTGGTCACCTATCTCATCCGCATGCTGCCCCTCACCATCTTCCGGAAAAAGATTCGCTCTCCGTTTCTGCGCAGCTTCCTCTATTATATTCCCTATACCGTACTCAGCGCCATGACGATTCCAGCCATCTTCTACTCCACCGGAAGTCTGCTCTCTGCCGTCATCGGCACGGCAATTGCAGTGATTCTGGCGTATCGAAATCTCCCCCTGATCGTAGTTGCACTCGCTGCCTCTGCCTCGGCGCTGGTCACCGACTTTTTGTGCAGCATCATTTGACAAATCGACAAATTTATGGTATACTAAAGTGAAGTGCCTGTTCCGCAGTTTCTGTCGTTCACAGAATCCGAAACAGGCGCTTTTTTTAAGAACCTGTCTTCACAAGCGTATACACGTGTCTTTTCGGCAAATTTTGCTGCATCCTGCGTAAAAAATACTTGCCGGGCGACAGCCCGCCTGCGCATTTTTGCCTTGTCTGCAACAAAATTATGCTCGAAAATCCACATATATTTCTTGTGAAGCCAGGTTCTAAAATTGCGGAATTTTCCGCCAGACATTTTGAAATGAGGAATACGTATGAAAAACAAGAAAGCAAGAGCCGGCATCATCGCCGGTGTTGTCGTTGTGGCACTGCTGGCACTGGGCATCAGCGCTACGACTGTTGTCCCTGCCGGACACTCCGGTGTTGTGGTGACCATGGGACGTGTGCAGAAAACGGCATTGGACGAGGGGCTGCACTTCAAGATGCCCTTTGTCCAGCAGATCATTCTGATGAACAACAAGATTCAGAAGACCGAGGTGGCATCCAACAGCGTTTCCAAGGATTTACAGACGGTTTCCAGCTCCGTCGCCATCAACTTCCATATCACCAAGGACGCCGCCTCCGACATCTACCAGAACATCGGCGAACAGTATGCGGACACGGTGCTGCAGCCTGCCATTCAGGAATCTGTCAAGGCAGTAACGGCACAGTATACCGCAGAGGAAATGATTACCAAGCGCTCCGCCGTGGGCGATGAGATCGGGCAGGCACTCTCGGACAAGGTGTCGGAATACGGCATTCTGATCGACAAGTTCAACATCATCAACTTCGACTTTTCCGAGGAGTTCAACGCAGCTATTGAGCAGAAGCAGGTGGCAGAGCAGAACAAGCTGCGGGCAGAAACTGAAAAGGAACAGCAGATCATTGAGGCAGAGGCTGCCGCCAAGCAAAAGGTCATCGCCGCAGAGGCTGAGGCAGAAGCGACTCTAAAAAAGGCAGAGGCGGAAGCTGCGGCAAACGAGAAGATCAATGCCTCCCTGAGCGATGGCGTACTCCGCTATCAGCAGATCGAAAAGTGGGACGGCAAGTATCCCAATGTGGTATCCTCCGACTCCGGCATTCTCGTCACAATTCCGGATCAGGGCAACACCGGCACAACAGAAAGCGGAAACGGAAACTAATTCGATTTTGACGGGATTTCGCACAATTTCGGCTTGACATTTCCGCACTTTTTTGATAAAATAAAACAAAATCGAAGCTGCGTTGGCAGCGTGGAAAGGAAGCAACAACTATGGCTTATGTAATTGGCGTGGACTGCGGTACCAGCGGTACCAAAACCGTATTATTCCGGGAGGATGGCACTGTCATGGCAAGTGCCACTGTGGAATATCCCATGTATCAGCCGAAAAACGGCTATGCAGAACAAGATCCGGCAGACTGGAAAAATGCCATGATCCAGACCATTCAGGCAGTAGTCGCAAAGGGCGGTGCTGCGAAAGAGGAAATCAAAGGCATCGGCATCTCCGGACAGATGCACGGTCTGGTCATGCTGGACAAGGACAATCAGGTGCTGCGGAACTCCATCATCTGGTGCGACCAGCGGACAGCTGCGGAAGTGGACGAGATGAACCGCACGGCCGGTCAGGAGAAACTCATGGAAATCACCGCAAATCCGGCACTGACCGGATGGACAGCTGCAAAGATTCTGTGGGTCCGGAACAACGAACCGGAGGTCTACGAGAAGTGCCGTCACATTCTGCTGCCGAAGGACTATCTGCGCTTGATTCTCACCGGCGAGTATGCCACCGAGGTTTCTGATGCCTCCGGCATGCAGCTGCTGGATGTGGCGCACCGCTGCTGGTCTGATGAGTTGCTGCACCTGCTGCAAATCGACAAGAGCCTGCTGGGCAAGGTATATGAATCCTGCGAAGTTACCGGAACGCTGACCCGTGACATGGCGGAAACACTGGGACTGTGCGAGGGAACAGTTGTTGTCGGCGGTGCCGGCGATAATGCAGCTGCTGCCGTGGGAACCGGTGTCGTCAGGGACGGCAAGGCATTCACCACCATCGGCACCTCCGGCGTGGTCTTTGCACACACTTCTGCCATGGCAATGGACAGCAAGGGCAGAGTCCACACCTGCTGTGCAGCTGTCCCCAACAGCTGGCACGTCATGGGCGTGACACAAGGTGCCGGTCTTTCGCTGAAGTGGTTCCGGGACAATTTCTGTGCTGCAGAAAAGCAGACCGCTGCACTGATGGATGTGGACACCTACTACCTCATGGACAAGGAAGCTGCACAGGTGCCGGTCGGCGCAAACCGCCTGCTGTATCTGCCGTACCTCATGGGAGAGCGCACACCGCACCTCGATCCCAACGCCCGTGGCGTATTCTTCGGACTGTCCGCAATGCACACCAAGCGGGACATGCTCCGTGCTGTACTGGAGGGCGTGACCTACTCTCTGCGGGACTGCGTCGAAGTGTTCCGTGAGATGGGCATCTCCGTAGACGACATGATGGCTTGCGGCGGCGGCGGAACTTCTCCCCTGTGGCGGAGCATGCTGGCAGACCTGTACAATTGTCCGGTCAAGACTGTTGCCTCCAAGGAAGGTCCGTCGCTGGGCGTGGCAATTCTGGCTTCGGTTGGCGCAGGCATCTACAGCAGCGTGCCGGAGGCATGCGATGCCATTGTCAAGACCGACAAGACACAGAATCCGCAGGCGGAAAATGTGCCGTTGTACGAGTCCTACTATCAGCTGTACCGGAACATCTATCCGGCGCTGAAAGAACAGTTTGCCACACTGGCCGGCTTGCAGTAACACCAATCATCCCCCCAAAAAACAAAGCGGCAGCGCTCCCGGCAGCGTTGCCGCTTTTGGAAAGGAGTCTGTGAATTTGATTGCTATCTGTATCCATTCCGCCCTCCTGCTGCTTCTGTTTCTCCTCATCTTTCTGTTATTTTTGCGAAAGCCCCTACAAAGCCAGCGGCGTTTTGAGAAAGTCTTGCTGAGCATTCTCATCGTGTTGTTCTCGCTTCTCGGTGCCAGACATACGCCAAATCTGGAGAATCTCGTGCTTCGGTACGCTTCGCCGGAGTCGGCGTTCCAATATCTGGGACGTGGCGATTACATCGGAAGCATTTCCGGCGAAAATGAGGTCGTGGCGATTTCCTCTGGAAACAGCAATTCGGTGCTGCGCCTGTCCGTATCCGGTGATCGTTACCGTGCAGATGCGCTCCCCGTACAGACCTCATCTGCCACTTTCGAGAATTACGAAAGGGGTTCTATCGTCAGTGTCACTCTGATACCATCTCAAAAAGCGGGTGCCTATTACGTAGTGATCCGCCTGTTCTCAAAAACACCGGTCGCAGTTTCCGATGCCTATGGCAGCGACTTTAGCGTTTTTCCCTCTGTCAAGTCGCCATCCATTCAATATTATACCGCATATCTTCCCTCCTTGCAGGAGCCGTATCTATTTACCGTAGGCGAATCGCCTTATCTCATCAGCCCCCGCAAGAGCAGCTTCGAGAAATTCCGGGAGTTCTTCACGCATCATCATATCAAATCCCAACAATTATAGGAGGTACTGCATATGGAAAAACTAATCTCCGTTGCCACCATGCGTGACAGCGATGCCGCCGAAATTGCCAGCGGCACAGAGAGTAAAACGCTGATGTATCGTGCCGGGCTGGGGCTGTTCCGCAGCTGCGACTGGCACGGCAACATTGACATCGTCGCCGGAAGCGGCAACAACGCCGGCGATGGCTACGTACTGGCGCTGCTGCTGCACCGGCACAGCATCCCCTGCCGTATCGTCTGCACCAGCGAAAAATTTTCACCGGACGGCGCATACTTTTTCCAGCACTGTCAGGCAGAGGGGATTCCTATCGTCACAGAAGCTGACTTCCAGCAGTCAGATATCATTGTGGACTGCCTGCTGGGCACCGGATTCCACGGGGAGCTGCGTCCCGCCATGCGGAATCTTGTGGAGCAGATCAACGCATCTCCGGCATATGTGCTCAGCGTGGACATCAACAGCGGTATGAACGGCGACACCGGAGAGGGAGTTTGCGTCCGCTCCGACTGCACTGTTTCCATCGGCACGCTCAAATACGGGCACATTCTGGGACTGCTCGCCGGAAAGATCGGTTTGCTCCGCAACTACGACATCGGCATTCCCTGCCGTGGCGCATTCTTACCGCTGTTCTCTGAGGATACCGCTGTATGCGATTTTTCACCGCCAGATTCTTTTGCTGATCTAATGGATGCAGCCGGCGTTCCGGCTGGCAGTCCGGCACACCGGCTCCAGCTGGCAGCAGAAATGAAAAAAGCCCGCATCCGTTTTGGAAAAATCACGGACACAGGTTCTTATCAGACGCTATAGCGACTTAGAGCTTGTGTTCATAGGAAATATATGCGGATTTTCGAGCAAATTTTTTTGCAGA
>NZ_JAJFCK010000040.1 GCF_020709055.1 Ruminococcus callidus | reverse complement strand
GCACGTGCCCTCTAAGAACACCTCGCCAGCTGCGCTCAGCTGGAGCAGCCTGACGAATCAAACGACTTCGTTTCTCTCTGTTTCTGCACGATGCTTTTTGTTCTTGTAGGGACACGGCGTGCCGTGTCCGTTGGTTTCGTATCACAAAAACAGACGCTCAGAGGGGTTCTTTCGTGTCATCTTTTCCATGCTGCTTTTTGCCGCACAATAACCCCCCCCCCACGTCACAGCACGCTTTTTCCTGATTTTACCACCTCCTCGTGACTGCATCAAGGGGCTTACTTGTGAAAAAGCAAATGCAATTGTTGACTTGTACAACAAATTATGGTATAATATATACAATCATCCGAAGCATCGGAAAAAATCTGCACGGGGAATTCTGGCATGCAGATGCGATTTAGGAGGTCTTTATGAAGAAAAATGGAGTGATACGCACAATGGCTGCGCTGCTGGCGTGCGCATGTCTTCCTTTTGCGGCTGTCCCTGCGGCAGCTGTACAGGAAACGCCGGAACCGCTGGACATCATCCGCACCAGCCTGACGCAGAACGGCGCACGGCTTGCACCGCATGTGACATCTGCGGACGGCACGGAGCAGACGCTTTCCAAAACATCCGTATCCGGTGCCGAGGGGCTGCGGAGTGCAGCGAATCTGCCGTCCAGCTATGACCTGCGGGATGTGGACGGGACGAGCTACGTCACAAGGGCGAAGAATCAGGGCTCGACAGGGCTTTGCTGGGCATTCTCCACGCTGGGTGCCTGCGAATCCAACATCATGAAGCAGGGACTGGACATTCCGGACGAGTGGCTGGATGAAAACGGCGAACTGAACTTCTCCGAGGCATCGCTGGGCTGGTACACCTTTACCGACCATAACCAGCCGGGGGACTTCACCAGCGGCGACTACCTCATAGCTGCCAACGATAAGAAAGGGCTGGGCGGCGGCAACATCGAGATCGCATCGGCAGCCCTCGCCTCCGGCAGCGGCACACAGCGGGACTGCTATGCGCCGCTCTCCCGCTGGGAGTTCGGCTATTCGGAGTACCAGCGCTTCGTGTCCTACTACCGCTTTGAAAGCTCCGACACCATCTGGCAGCTGGAATCCGGCTCGGAATCCATCGTCAAAAACTGGCTCATGGACAGCGGTGCGGTCAGCGTGTCCTTCCACTCTGACCAGACGCTGTACCACGACAACGGGGAATCCTGCTGCTATTACCAGAATCAATACGACGGAACCTACGCTGACCACGCCGTGCTCATCGTGGGCTGGGACGACAGCTATTCCCGCATGAATTTTGCGCTGGAGAGCCGCCCCAAGAAGGACGGAGCATGGCTGGTGCGGAACAGCTGGGGCGACGATGCCTATGACGGCTACTTCTGGATCTCCTACGAGGAGCCGTCCCTGTGCGAGTTCGGCAGCGTGCACATGCGGGCGGCAGAGGATGAAACGTGCTACCAGTATGACGGCACTGTGTCCTACTGCGGTCTGCGCACGCCCTGCGCTGCCAACGTATTCACCGCACAGGAGGACGGCACACTGACCGCCGTCATGTTCCCCAACGCCGGCGACAACATGGAGCATGCGGATACTGCGTACTATACCGTCTGTGTCTATCGTCTGTCGCAGGATGCGAAAGATCCCACAGACGGACAGCTGCTGACCAGAAACACCGGCAGTCTCTCCTACAGCGGTTATAAAAGTGTGCCCGTGACGCCTGTGGCGCTGAAAAAGGGCGACCGCTTTTCCGTGACATTGCAACTCACCGACCGTGCCAACGGCAAGGGCGCACCGCTGTATCTGGTGCTGGAGGAGTCTGTGGAAGAGGAAACCCTCAGCCGGCACCACAGCATTCTGCCGGGACAGAGCTACCTGCAGGACAACGCCCATAACTGGTGGGATATCACCAAGTTCCGTGCGGACAACCCTTATTGCGGAGAGATCGGCAACATGGCAATCAAGGCGATCGTTAAGAACGACGGCAGCAGCAACCCGACACAGCTGCTCTCGGCGCTTCAGACGGTCTCGGAGAGCGATGTGCTGGAAACCGCCGGAAATGAACGCCTGAATCAGGCGTATACCGAGGCGGCGGCGCTCCCGCAGAACGTTGCGCAGCCGCTGCTGGACAACGCTGCACGAAATCTGCTGGCAGAGCTGGAACAGGAGGAGGTGCTTCAGTACCCACGCTATCTGTACGCCAACACCACCTGGAAACGGGGCGATGTGGACGGGGACGGGGACATCACGCTGGACGATGCGTTTCTGGCGCTCCAGTCCTATTCCAATGTGGCAGCCGGAAATCTGAGTCCGCTGCTGCCGGCGCAGGTGATGGCGGCGGATGTGAATGAAAACGATTCCATTGAAATGGATGACGCTTTCGCCATCCTGCAATACTACGCAATTCAGGCGACCGGAGAAGAGCCGGACTGGAGTACGCTGATTCGGTAGTGCGGGGTCGCCTTGACAGGAAAACCAAAACCGGCTGTGACAATTGCCTGTCACAGCCGGTTTTTTTATGGGATATAAAATACCGTTCTCGTCCGTCTTAGAACTTGTCTTCACAAGAAATATATGTGGATTTTCGAGCATAATTTTGTTGCAGGCAAGGCAAAAATACGCAGGCGGGCTGTCGCCCGGCAAGTATTTTTCACGCAGGATGCAGCAAAATTTGCCGAAAAGGCACTTGTATACGCTTGTGAAGACAGGTTCTTACTTGCTCTTTCTGGCAGACTTTCTTGCGGCAGATGCAGCCGGTTTCTTTGCCGAAACAGCCGGCTTTGCAACGGTAGCCTTTGCCGCCGGCTTTACCGCAGCGGTCTTTGCTGCCGGAGCAGCCGCCGGCTTCTTCTCCGCAGCTGCCGGAGAAGCAGCCTCTGCCTTCGGCGCAGCAGCCGGTTTCTTTTCCTCCGGTGCCGGCAGGGTTGCCAGAACACGGCGGAATGCGGCGATCTTCTCCCATTCGCCGGCGAGATCCAGCGCAGCGGTTTCTGCGGTGCGCAGAGCGTCCAGCAGGGCAGCGGAATCTGCGGATACCAGTACATCGTGATCCTTATAGTCAAACGGCTCGATGGTCAGCTCGTCGCTGTCTGCGGAAACTACCGCATAGAATGCGCCGCAGCCGTCACCGGAAACATCAAACTGCACCGATACGGTGGTGTCTGTGTCCTTGGCACTGGCGTTTTCCAGCAGTGCCTTTGCCTGTGCAAACATCTCATCAAAAGTCATAATGCCCATCCTTTCTGTTGGTGCGGTATCCGATACCGCACGTCTATGGCACAATTTCTGTCGGAAACTGCGATTCTTATCAATATTATAGGCGAAAACCGGAAAGATGTCAAGGCGAATGCAGACAAAGCATGAAAAATAAGCAAATATATTGACAAATCGGAAAAAGCGGAGTCCGAAATTTGTGCAGAATCACGAACAAACCGGACTTGACAAACCGGCAAAAATGGAGTATACTTGTAAAGCGGATTGCTTTTACAGGGAGGGCACAGGATGTCAAAGGATTTGCGGTTCGCCATGCTGCTGGACTGCTACGGGGAGTTTCTGACACCCCACCAGTACCGCATGACAGAGCTATACTACTGTGCGGATCTCTCTCTGGGGGAGATTGCGGAAATGGTCGGCATCACCCGGCAGGGCGTGCGGGACGGCATCAAGCGGGGCGAACAGATCCTCCTGAAAATGGAGGACACGCTTCAGTTTGCGGCACGTCTGTGCGCCCTGCGGGAGAACTACACGGCGCTTTCCGAGTCCATCCGGGCAATTGCGTCGCAGACGGCGGACAACGCCTCCGTGCAGGAGGAATGCCGCCGGGCATTGGAAACGGTGCAGCAGGGAGAAAAGCTGCTGTAAAGCGCCGGCTGGAAATACAGGCGAGGAGGAGACAACATGGCATTTGAAGGACTTTCCGGAAAATTGAATCAGGTGTTCAAAAAGCTGAAATCCCACGGCAAGCTGACGGAAAGCGATGTCAAAGCAGCGATGCGGGAAGTGCGTATGGCGCTGCTGGAGGCAGATGTCAGCTATAAGGTCGTCAAGGATTTTGTGCAGAAGGTCTCCGAGCGTGCTGTGGGCGAAGAGGTGCTCAACAGCCTGACACCGGCGCAGCAGGTCATCAAGATCGTCAACGAAGAGCTGTGCAGCCTCATGGGCAATGAGAACGCACGCATCAACTTCCCGTCCAAGCCGCCGTGCGTCATCATGATGTGCGGTCTGCAGGGCTCCGGTAAGACCACCCACGCCGCCAAGCTGGCGAAGATGCTGAAAAAAGAAGGGCATTATCCGCTGCTGGTGGCATGCGATATCTACCGTCCGGCGGCAATCAACCAGCTGCAGGTGGTGGGCGAGCGTGCCGGCGTCAAGGTCTTTGAGATGGGTCAGATCGACCCCCGCATCATCGTGCGGGAGGCAATGCGGTTCGCCAAGGATCACGGCCATGATGTGGTGATTCTGGATACCGCCGGCCGTCTGCACATCGATCTGGAACTGATGGACGAGCTGAAAGATCTGAAGAAACTGGCGCACCCCAACGAGATCATGCTGGTGGTGGATGCCATGACCGGTCAGGATGCCGTCAATGTGGCAAAGGCGTTTGACGATGCGCTGGGCATCGACAGCGTGCTCATGTCCAAGCTGGACTCCGACACCCGTGGCGGTGCGGCACTGTCCGTGCTGGCAGTCACCGGCAAGCCCATCAAGTACGTGGGCATGGGCGAGAAGCTGGACGATTTCGAACAGTTCCACCCCCAGCGTATGGCATCCCGCATTCTGGGCATGGGCGATGTGCTCACCCTCATTGAAAAGGCGGAGAGCACCGTCAGCGAAAAGGATGCCGCAAAGATCGCTAAGAAGCTGGAACAGAACAAGTTCGACATGAACGATCTGCTGGATCAGCTCCGGCAGATTCAGAAGATGGGCTCCATCCGCTCCATCATCAATATGCTTCCCGGCGTGGGCGACAAGCTCAAGGACGTGGATGTGGATGAGAAACAGTTCGTCCGCATTGAGGCGATGATCACATCCATGACCAGGGCGGAACGGGAAAAGCCCTCCATCATCAACCCCTCCCGCAAGCGGCGTATCGCCGCCGGAAGCGGCACCAGGGTGGAGGATGTCAACCGTCTGCTGAAACAGTTTGACCAGATGCAGAAGATGATGAAGCAGCTGGGCAAAAAGGCGACGGGAAAGGGCGGCAAAATGAGCCGCCGTGCCATGCGGCAGCTTTCGGCAATGAGTCCGGAACAGCTGCAGGGAATGGCAGGCGGCGGGATCCCCGGACTTCCGCCGGGGCTGATGCCGCCGAAGAAATAAGCAATCCCGCAGGAAACTGCTGGACATAGATTTGAAGGGGTTGTTTGAAAAATAGCGATGTTTGGGAAAATGCACAGAAATGATTGTATGTTAGGAGAAAATTCGCAGGCAGGCTATCGCCTGACAAGGATTTTCGACGACACAGACAGTGATTTATGGGTATTTTAGCAAATGTACGGATTTTTCAAACAAGCCCTAATGTCAAAGAAACAACACGGAGGTGAATTTTAACATGGCAGTAAAGATCAGACTGAGAAGAATGGGCGCAAAGAAGGCTCCGTTCTATCGTATCGTGGTTGCTGATGAGCGTTATCCGAGAGATGGCCGCTTCATCGAAGAGATCGGTTACTATGACCCGACCAAGGAGCCGACCGTTGTTAGCCTGGACGCTGACAAGGCAAAGACCTGGCTGGCAAACGGCGCACAGCCGACCGATACCGTAAAGGTAATCCTGAAGAAGGAAGGCGTACTCTAAGCGTATGCCCAAGTGCGGGGTTGTGCCGCAGGAGCGGCGCAAGGATTGCTCCGCCGGTGAACTGTCTGGCGCAGAGCGTGCCGGGACGGCTGACCAGTGGAGCAATCGGCCGAGCATGAGAAAGGAGCTGGGAACATGCAGGAACTGCTGAAAACCATTGTTGCCGGATTGGTGGAAAATCCGGACGCCATTGAGATCACAGAAGATGCCCCCAACGAGGAGGGTGTCATTGTCTTTCATCTGCACGTTGCGCCGGAGGATACCGGACGTGTCATCGGAAAGCAGGGACGCATCGCAAAGGCGATTCGTGTCATTATGCGTGCCGGTGCGGCCAAGAGCAACGAAAAGATCGCAGTGGAGATCGACTAAAAAACGGACGGGCGGACAGCAATGTTCGCCTGTTGTTATATGCGGAAAGGAATGCGTATGAAACAGTATCTGGAAATCGGAAAAATTGTCAACGTCCACGGACTGCGGGGAGATGTCAAGGTCGTGCCGTGGTGCGATGATCCGGAATTTCTCTGCGAATTTGAAACGCTCTATCTGGGCAGGGAGCACAAGCCGGTACAGGTGGCGGATGCCCGTCTGCAAAAGGGTAATGTGCTGCTTCGTCTGGAGGGTGTCAGCACCGTGGAGGAGGCAGAAAAGCTCCGCGGGCATATCCTGTATATGGACCGGGATGAAGTGGAGCTGGAGGAAGGCGTGTACTTCATTCAGGATCTCATCGGGCTGGAGGTGCTGGATGCCGACACCGGCGCAAGCTACGGCAAGCTCACCGATGTGCTCCAGACGGGTGCCAACGATGTGTACGAGGTGCGGGACGAATCCGGAAAGACCGTCCTGATTCCGGCAATTCCGGACGTTGTGCTGGAAACCGATCTGGATGCCGGCACCATGCAGATCCGTCCGCTGGAGGGACTGTTCGATGAGGATTGATGTGGCAACGCTGTTTCCGGAGATGTGCGAGGCAGTGCTCTCGGAGAGCATTCTGGGACGGGCACGGAAAAACGGCGCACTGACCGTACAGTGCTGGAACATTCGGGACTATACGCTGGATAAGCACCGCCGTGTGGACGATGTGCCCTATGGCGGAGGCCGCGGCATGGTCATGCAGGCAGATCCGATCTACCGCTGCTATGAGGCGGTGCAGGCGGAGGCGGGCACTCAGCCCCACCGCATCTACCTCTCCCCCAAGGGCAGCGTCCTCACCCAGCAGCGGGCGCTGGAACTTGCGGCAATGCCCCATTTATTTTTGCTCTGCGGGCATTATGAGGGGGTAGATCAGCGAATTTTGGATACCATAATAGACGAGGAGATCTCCATCGGCGATTACGTACTCACCGGCGGCGAGCTTCCGGCAATGGTGCTCATCGACACGGTGGCACGGATGCTGCCGGGCGTTTTGCCGGAGTCCCTCTGCTTCGAGGACGAGAGCCACTTCAACGGGCTGCTGGAATATCCCCAGTACACCCGTCCGGCGGTCTGGCATGAGCAGGAAGTCCCGCCGGTGCTCCTTACAGGACACCACAAAAACATCGCAGAATGGCGGCTTGCGCAGAGTTTGGAGGTCACAAAGACGCATCGCCCTGATCTTTACGATTGCTATTTGGATAAAAAATAGCGGTTTTCTTTGTGATAGTTTAACAAAATGTGTTCACCGATGTGCATGCCTTTTTGACGCTTTGGTTTTGTTGTCATGTTTCACAAAGATTTGAAAGAAATGAATCTTCGGTTCTGTCAACACGTAGAAAATTCCGAAAAATCGGGAAAATATTGCAAAAAACACGTTGACGGAACGCAAAAAAGACGGTATAATGGAAACATGGTAGAAAAAATCCAATGTATGATGCAGGCGCCTGCGTCATAATTTCAGATGGGAGAGCTTAGTTATGTATGTAAGAGAAGTTACAGTACAGAATCAGGTAGGTCTGCACGCAAGACCGGCAACTTTTTTCATTCAGAAAGCCAATGAGTTCAAGGCTTCGATCTGGATCGAAAAGGAAGAGCGTCGTGTCAACGCAAAGAGCCTGCTGGGCATTCTGTCTCTGGGTATTGTAGGCGGAACCGACATCAAGATCATCGCAGATGGTCCGGACGAACAGGTTGCCGTAAACTCTCTGGTAGAACTGGTAGAGAGCGGTTTTAGCGACTAATTAGAATCAGAATCGTTTCAGTGCGCTGCCGAAAGGCGGGGAGTCAGATCCTGCGCACGGGCAAACAAAACAGACCTCACGGCGGCCGCAAATGCGATGGGCGTTCCGTGAGGTTTTTTGTTTTTGTGCATGGTTTGCCCATCGCCGGAGCGAATCAGACCGGACGCTCACGAACCGCACAGCCCGTAGCGCACCATGTTTTCGCAGAAGATGGCGTAGCCCCGTGTGGGGTCGTCAAGAAATACATGGGTGACAGCACCCACCAGTCTGCCGTTTTGCAGAATGGGACTGCCGCTCATGCCCTGCACAATGCCGCCGGTCGCCTCCAGCAGTGCCGGATCGGTGATGCAGACCGTCATGTTGCGGGTGTTGTCCGTGCCGGTGTAGTCGATCTTCTCGATGACGATGTCGTATTTCCGGGGCGTGTCGCCGGAAACGGTGCAGAGGATCTGTGCCGGACCGGTTTCGATCTCCTGTTTCAGCCCCATGGGAACGGCATCCTCCGGTGAGGGACATCGGTAGAGCGTGCCGAACACCCCGCAGCGGTTGTTGCACAGCAGCTCGCCCAGCGGCGGTTCTTTGGTGAAGCTGCCTTGCAGCATGCCGGCATTTCCCGGCGTGCCACGCACCGCACGGGAGATGGTGACAGCGCCCGCCTCGCCGGAGCCGAGGGGCAGAATACCGCCGGTGTCCGCATCGCAGACGGGATGCCCCAGACCACCGAAGCTGCCGCTCTCCGGTTCGTAGAAGGTGATGGTGCCGATGCCGGCGCTGCTGTCCCGCACCCACACCCCTGCCTCATAGCAGCCATCCTTTTCGGCGAACGCCGGTGTCAGGGTGCAGGTGTAAATGTCCTCCTCTCTGGAGAACGTAATGGTGACGGCGCTGCCCTTGGAGGCGGAGATCGCCGCCTGAAGCTCCTGATTGGTGGTGACGGACTGGCGGTTGACGGACTGGATGAGGTCACCGGTCTGGATGCCCGCCTCCTGTGCCGGACAGCGGGAACCCTCTGCGGTTTCCACATCGCTCATCCCCACCACCAGTGCTCCGTCCATGCGCAGCTTGATGCCAAAGGGCTGACCGCAGGGGACGAGCAGAGGCGTTTCGATCTGCTGGACTTCCACCTCTTTGACGGGAATCAGCCCGAACAGCCGGAGGGAGATGCGCTCTGATGCCGGTGCGGTATCGGCTGCCGCCTGTACCGTGTGCTCCGCCGGAACGGCTGCAATGTGCAGCGCTGTATCCAGCTCCAGAGTGCTGCTGTCAGCGGTGTAGTAGCTGTCCGGCAGACTCCATGCGTAGTAGGCGGCAGCGGTGTAGAGCTGCGCTGTGAGCACAGCAAAAAGAATTGCGAATTTTCGCACGATTCGAATCATGACATTTCAGACCTGCTTTCTTTTGAAGGATCTTGTGTGGCGCTGTCCTTACTATGGACGGCACAGCGGATTTTATCAGCGCAAAAACCAGGAAACCGGAGATTTCCTGTGGAAACGGCGTGAAATTTTGGAAGCGGTTCTCATTATATCACAAAAAATTTGAAAAACATGCAGAACCAAAGGAAGGAAAGATACATAGGATGAAAGGGCAAGACAAAGCGCCGCAGGGCAAACAGACCGCAGCCAGTGTGCGGCGGGAGCGGGTGCTGCGCATTTGCTGTATCAGTTTGCGCATTCTTTTGATTCTCAGTACCGTCCTGTGTGTCTGGATCACGGACATTGGCTGCGCATGGGGCTGGATCAAGAACGCCCGTGCCGGAGAAAACTGGCCCATGGACTTCGTGGCGTACGGGCAGACCATGATCGCTGCCGCAGCGCTGCTGACAGCTGGCGCTGTGCTGGTGCTGCTGCACCGCAACCGGACGGCGCTGATTCCGGCGACTGCGGGCATCACGCTGTGCATGGCGGCGCTGTATCGGGTGACCTCCTATGCGGCGGAGAGCGGGTTCTACAGCAAGATCATGGAGATGCAGGCGGATGCGCTCTACCGCATGGAGATCCTGCCCACGTGGGTCACCTATGGCAGTCTTGCGGTGCTCGCCGTGCTCCAGCACGTTTCTCCGGCGGATACGCAGAAGCGTCTTGCCAGAAAAAGGGGAGAAAAAGCACAGGCACCGCCGATTATTTGAGGTACGACATAATTTCGACATGGATTGTCACTGAAAATCAAAAATAACGGTGATGACATTTCAAAAGTTTTTCTGAGTTTTTACAGATTTCGACATTTTTCGACAGAATTTTGACTTGTAAATGTACTACGCTTTATGGTAAAATTATCAAGTAGAACAAAAAAACAGGAGGTAACAAAATGGACAACAAAAAAGTGAAAGTCCTGATCGGAGATGACAGCACGGAATACGGGATTGCCTGTGCCAATGAACTGCGTGCGCTGGGACTTTACGTTGTAACCCGCCGGCGGGATGGAAGAGTGATCCTGGATGCGATTCGGAACGACATGCCTGATGTGGTAGTCATGGATGCCGTTTTGCCAAATCTGGATGCGCTGGAAATTTTGTCGAAATCCAAAGAACTGGCGCACAGACCGCTTTTTATCATCACTTCGTCCTATGAGAACGAATTTCTGGAGCGGCAGACCATGGAGCAGGGTGCGTCGTATTTTATGCTCAAGCCCTTTGAGATCTCTACGCTGGGCAAGCGGATTCTGGGGCTGGCAGAGGGGAATCGTTCTGCCGCATCTCAAGAGGAGAATCTGGAGGTCGTCGTCACGGAGATGATCCACCAGCTGGGCGTGCCGGCACACATCAAGGGGTATCACTATCTTCGTGCCGCCATTCTGGCATCTATTGATGACCAGAGCCTGCTGGACAGCGTGACCAAAATGCTCTATCCCACGGTCGCCAAAAAGTTCGACACTACCTCTTCCCGTGTGGAGCGTGCCATTCGCCACGCCATTGAGATTGCATGGGACCGTGGGGATCTGGACACCATCAATTCTTTTTTTGGCTACACCGTGAATAACTGCAAGGGAAAGCCCACCAATTCGGAATTTATCGCCCTGCTGACCGATAAGCTGCGCCTGAAGTACGGCTGCAGCGGAAAGAAACGGCACGCATAATCTACGGTATCGCCGGTTCCCCCCCGGTCATAATTCCGCATTTCTCAGCAAAAAGTTCGGCATTTTGCCGAAATCGTGACCAAAAGGCGGTCTTTTCTATGGATATTTCAAATTATTATACAAAAATGACAGAAAATTTTCAATTTCCCCTTGCAGTCTGACGATTTTTGTGGTAGGATATAAATGGCAAGGTATTGTTTCCCTGCTGTTAGATTTATCTTATTTCTGGCAACGCTGCACGCTCCCTGTGCGGTGTTACCTCAGAGCTTGTTTTGTATCTTTTTCTGTGCGGATTTTTGAGCATGATTTTGTCGGTGACAAGGAAGAGATTCGCAGGCATACTTTGTGTCTGGCAAGGATCTCTGACGCAGCCAGCGGCAAAATGTGCCGAAAAGACGTACGAAAAAAGGTGCGAAACGGGCTCCTATCTCAATGTGAAAGGAATCGAATTATGGTTGAGGGACAAGTGTTCTTGAAGAAAAGAGAATTGGATTCGCTGGCGTGCAACCCGTTTCGGATGATCGGAAAGGAGTGGTATCTCCTGACGGCTGGCACATTGGAGGACTATAACACCATGACTGCCTCCTGGGGTGCAATGGGCGAGATGTGGGGCGTTCCCTCGTTCCACTGCGTGGTTCGCACAAACCGCTATACCCTGAAGTACCTGGATGCAAACGATCTGTTTACTGTCAGCTTCTTTGACATCGGCTATAAGCCCGCACTCTCTTTCTGCGGCTCCAATTCCGGAAGAGACTGCGACAAGGCAAAGGAAACCGGCTTGCAGCCCATGGAGGTCGGCGGCTCTGTCACCTTTGCACAGGCACGGCGTGTGCTTGTCTGCCGGAAAATGTACACCAGCATGCTCCAGAAGGACGGCTTCGTGAAGCCGGAGATCTATGAGAAGTGGTACGGCGAGGATCCGCTGCACCGGGAATTTGTCGGCGAGGTTCTGGGCTACTACGAGCGTGCATTCTAAGAACCCGTCTTCACAAGCGTATACAAGTGTCTTTTCGGCAAATTTTGCTGCATACTGCGTAAAAAATGCTTGCCGGGCGACAGCCCGCTTGCGCATTTTTGCCTTGTCTGCAACAAAATTATGCTCGAAAATCCACATATATTTCTTGTGAAGACAGGTTCTAAAAGCGGCGCTGACATCATGAAATCACCCGCAGGCGCAGCGGCGCACAACGCTGCACCGGCAAAATGGATTTGGGACAAACGAGAGGATCATTTCTGATCGTGGGAGAAGGGCTTCTGCCGGTGCGGCAGAGGCCATTCTTGTTTGTTTTTCCCGTTTTATTCGAAAATATACGATGGAAATGCATATTATTCGCGAAATGTGAAAAAAAGAAAAAAATTCCGTATAATTATGCAGAAATGCTTGACAACTGCGGAAAAAGGTGTATAATAAGAGTCAAGAGCATTTGCGGCGGACAAGTTCGCCGGGAACCGATGCAATTTTACGCTAATGGAGGAAACACTCATGGCTAAGGCAAAAAAGGATATTAAAAAGGTTGTTCTGGCATATTCCGGCGGTCTGGATACTTCGATCATCATTCCGTGGCTGAAGGAAAATTACAATAACTGCGAAGTTATCGCAGTTTCCGCAGACGTAGGACAGGGTACAGAGCTGGACGGTCTGGAAGAAAAGGCAATCAAGACCGGCGCTTCCAAGCTGATCATTCTGGATCTGAAGAAGACCTTCGTTGAGGACTACATTTTCCCCACCGTACAGGCTGGCGCAGTTTACGAGAACCGCTACCTGCTGGGTACCTCTTTCGCTCGTCCGATCATCGGTAAGGAACTGGCAAGAATCGCTCTGGAAGAGGGCGCAGATGCCATCTGCCACGGCGCAACCGGCAAGGGCAACGATCAGGTTCGTTTCGAGCTGGCAATCAAGGCATACGCTCCGGATATGGCAATCATCGCTCCGTGGAGAGAATGGACCATCAAGAGCCGTGACGAAGAGATCGACTATGCAGAGGCTCACAACATTCCGCTGAAGATCAACCGTGAAACCAACTACTCCAAGGATAAGAACCTGTGGCATCTGTCCCACGAAGGTCTGGATCTGGAAGATCCGGCAAACGAGCCGCAGTATGAGAAGGAAGGCTTCCTGGAACTGGGTGTTTCTCCGCTTCAGGCTCCGGACAAGCCCACTTATGTGACCATCCACTTCGAAAAGGGTATCCCGACTGCTATCGACGGCAAGGAAATGGGTGCTGTAGAACTGGTAGAAAAGCTGAACGAGCTGGGCGGCGCAAACGGCATCGGTCTGGCTGATCTGGTAGAGAACCGTCTGGTCGGCATGAAGTCCAGAGGCGTTTATGAAACTCCGGGCGGCACCATCCTGTACCATGCGCACGATGTTCTGGAGACCATCACCCTGGATAAGGAAACCGCAAGAACCAAGCAGTATCTGAGCATCAAGTTTGCCGATATCGTATACAACGGCCAGTGGTACACCCCGCTGCGGGAAGCACTGTCTGCATTCGTAACTGAGACACAGAAGACCGTTACCGGTGATGTCAAGCTGAAGCTGTACAAGGGCAACATCATCAATGCTGGCGTAACTTCTCCGTACACTCTGTACGATGAAGAGGTTGCAACCTTCGACGCAGAAGACGTTTACAACCAGAAGGATGCAGAGGGCTTCATCAACCTGTTCGGTCTGCCGATCCACGTAAAGGCTGTACTGGATCAGAAGCGTGGCAAGTAAGCTTTGCAAAAATAAGGGAACACTGCGGTGATTCCCCTGAATACCGGTTCTCCTGCCGGTGAGGAAGAGGCGGCTGTTTTCTGGTCGCCTCTTTTCCGTTTCTTGAACACAGTGAATTTTTGTTGGAAATAAGCCTCCCCTGAAAGGGGAGGTGGGCGGCGAAGCCGCTCGGAGGGGTTCCTTTGTGTGCTGGATTTTGCAGAAGAACCCCTCAGTCAAGCCTGCGGCTTGCCAGCTCCCCTTTCAGGGGAGCCTAATTGGCAGGTCTTGAAAGGCACAACATGGCAGGGACATGTTTTTTGAAGAGAATTCATAATCTTGAACGAAAGGACGTTTTGATATGGCACTTTGGGCAGGAAGATTTTCCAAGGAGATCGATGCGGGCGTGAACGCCTTCAACTCCTCCATCGCATTTGACGCACGGATGTACCGTCATGACATTCAGGGCAGCATTGCCCACGCCACGATGCTGGGTGACTGCGGCATTATTTCCAAGGAGGACAGCAGCCTCATCATTCAGGGGCTGAAAGAGATTCTGGCAGATCTGGATAGCGGCAAGCTGGAGTTTGACCCCAACGCCGAGGATATTCACATGTTCGTGGAGGCAGAGCTGACCAAGCGCTACGGCGATGTGGGGAAGCGCCTGCACACCTCCCGCTCCAGAAACGATCAGGTGGCGCTGGATCTGCGCCTGTATCTGCGGGATGAGATCGCCGAGGTGCGGAGTCTGGTGCACCGGTTTGCCGTGGCACTGGTGCGCACCGCAGAACAGCACACCGAAACCGTGATGCCGGGCTATACCCACTTGCAGCGTGCGCAGCCGGTGACCTTTGCACATCACCTGCTGGCATACGTGCAGATGCTGCTCCGTGACCTGGGCAGACTGGACGACACCGCAAAGCGCATGAACGAGTGCCCGCTGGGCAGCGGTGCGCTGGCCGGCACAACCTACCACATCGACCGGGAGGAGACCGCATCCCTGCTGGGCTTCGATGCGCCCATGGCAAACAGTCTGGACGGCGTTTCCGACCGGGACTACTGCATTGAACTGGCAGATACCCTCTCCATCATCATGATGCACCTCTCCCGTTTCTCGGAGGAAGTGATCCTGTGGTGCTCGTGGGAGTTCAAGTTCATTGAGCTGGACGATGCGTTCGCAACCGGTTCGTCCATCATGCCCCAGAAGAAGAATCCGGATATCACCGAGCTGATCCGCGGCAAGACCGCCCGTGTCTATGGCGATCTCCAGACACTGCTGACCATGATGAAGGGTCTGCCGCTGGCATACAACAAGGACATGCAGGAGGACAAGGAGGCAATTTTCGACGCTGTGGACAACGTGAAGCTGTGTCTGGAAACCGTCATCCCCATGCTGGAAACCATGCGTGTCAACAAGGAGAATATGCGTGCCGCCGCAGCCAGGGGCTTCATCAACGCCACCGACTGCGCCGACTATCTGGTCAAGAAGGGTATGCCGTTCCGGGATGCCTATAAGATCTCCGGCACGCTGGTGGCAGAGTGCATTTCCAGGGGACTGACACTGGAAACCCTGCCGTTGGAGGAATATCAGAAGATGACACCGCTGTTCACCGAGGATGTCTACGACGCCATCAGTCTGGAAACCTGCGTGCGTGGCAGAGTGTCCCAGGGCGGTCCGTCGCCGAAGGCTGTGGCAGAACAGCTGAAGCTGGTAAAGGCGAAGCTGGAGCTGGCATGAAAAAACGGCAGCTGAAATTTATCGTGGCGCTGTGTGCCGTGGCGGTTCTGCTCTGGATCGGCGGAGAGATCCTGTTGGGATTGGTGCTGAATCTGGGAATGACGGTATCCCGCATCTGGGCGATTGCAATCGTCGTGCTGACCTGTGCCTTTAGCCTGTGGAAATGCCCACGGGAATGATTGTATGAGGATGAGTGAAAAATGGCTGTAAAAGTATTTATTGACGGACAGGCCGGCACTACCGGTCTGCGTATCCACGAGCGTCTGGCAGACCGGAAGGATCTGTCCATGATTACCCTGACCGAGGAGAACCGAAAGGATCCGGAGGCAAGACGTGCTGCCATTCTGGAGAGCGATGTGACATTCCTGTGCCTGCCGGACGATGCCGCAAGAGAAGCTGTGGCACTGGCAGGGGATGCCGATGTGCGCATCATCGACGCTTCCACGGCGCACCGCACCAATCCGGATTGGGCATACGGCTTTCCGGAGCTGTCGCCGGAACATCGGGAGAAGATCCGCACTTCTAAGCGTGTGGCAGTGCCGGGCTGTTATGCCAGCGGCTTCGCTTCGCTGGTGTATCCCATGGTGCACAGCGGACTCCTGCCCAGGGACTATCCGGTGCAGTGCTTCGCCATGTCCGGTTACAGCGGCGGCGGCAAGAAGATGATCGCCGAGATCGAATCCCCCGACCGTGCGCCGGAGCTGTACAGCCCCCGCTTCTACGGTCTGGCGAACAACCACAAGCACCTGCCGGAGATGCAGAAGATCTCCGGTCTGGAGAAAAAGCCCATGTTTACCCCTATTGTAGACGATTACTATAACGGCATGGTGGTATGCGTGCCCGTTCAGGCGGCAGTCTCCGGCTTCCAGCTGGAACCGGAGCGGGTGCAGGAGATGCTGGAACGCCACTACGAGGGTTCCAACTTCGTGCACGTGCAGCCCCTGAAAACACCGGCAGAGATGACCGCCACCAAGCTGAGCTGCAACGACCTGCGGGACACCAACCAGATGGAAATTTTCGTGTTCGGCGATGCCGAGCAGATTCTCCTGTGCTCCCGTCTGGACAATCTGGGCAAGGGCGCTTCCGGCGCAGCCGTACAGTGCATGAATATTATGCTGGGACTGGACGAAACCGTGGGTTTGCTGTAATCAAAATATAAGGCAACACCGCACAAAGCCCGCCTGGCGGCTTTGCACGCAATCTGCTTGCTGATTTTCCGTCATACTGCACAGAAATCCCTTGACATACGGCAGTATGCCTGCGGAATTTCTGTGCAATCTGTCGAAAAATCCGACTACGCATCTTACGCACAAGCTTTGTGCGGTATTGCCATAACAGAGGGCATTGCCCCGAGAATCAATCGAACTCAATCAGAGAGGAGTTATACCTCATGGAAAAAGTAGCAATGGAAGGCTTTGCCTTCGTGGATGGCGGCGTTTGTGCCGCAAAAGGATTCCGTGCCGGCGGTGTGTACTGCGGCATCAAGGAGAATCCGGAAAAGAAGAATGACCTCATGGTGGTCGCCGCAGATACCCTGTGCAATGCGGCAGCCGTCTACACCCAGAACAAGGTCAAGGGCGCACCGGTGCTGGTGATGAAGAAGCACCTGAAAGCCACCTGCGGCAGAGCAATCGCCGTTGTGGCAAACTCCAAGAACGCCAACACCTGCAACGCAGACGGCGAGGGAAAGGCAGAGGCTATGTGTGACCTCACCGCTCAGGAACTGGGCGTGAAGCCGGAGGATGTGCTGGTCATGTCCACCGGTGTCATCGGGCAGATTCTGCCGCTGGAGCCGATTCAGGCGGCACTGCCGGCGCTGTGCAAACAGCTGGAGGCAAGTCCGGCGGGCGCACACGAGGCAGCTGTGGCAATCATGACCACAGACACGTTCGCCAAGGAAATCGCCGTGGAATTTTCGCTGGGCGGCGTGACCTGCCGTCTGGGCGGCATGGCAAAGGGCAGCGGCATGATCCACCCCAACATGGCGACCACGCTGAACTGCATCACCACAGATGCAGCCATCTCGCCGGAGCTGCTGCAAAAGGCACTGTCTGACGTGGTTAAGGTGACATATAACTGCCTGTCCGTGGACGGCGACCAGTCCACCAACGATACCTGTCTGCTCATGGCATCCGGCCACGCCGGAAATCCGGAGATCGCTGTGGATTCGGCGGAGTACTGGACATTCCGGGAGGCGCTGTACTGCGTTATGATGAACCTGACCAGAATGCTGGCATATGACGGCGAGGGCGCTACCAAGCTGCTGGAGTGCAAGGTCTCCGGCGCAGCCGATCTGGATACCGCCATTGCCGTGGCAAAGAGCGTGGTATGCTCGCCGCTGCTGAAGTGTGCGATGTTCGGCTCGGATGCCAACTGGGGACGGGTGCTGTGTGCAGTGGGGTACGCACCGGCAGAATTTGACATCAGTCAAGTGGCTGTGACGCTGGCATCCCGTGCCGGCTCGGTGGACGTCTGCAAGAACGGCGCAGGCATCGACTTCTCCGAGGACGTTGCCAAGACCGTGCTGCTGGAGGACGAGATTCAGATTCTGGTTTCCATCGGGGACGGGCCGGTTTCTGCTACCGCATGGGGCTGCGACCTGACCTATGACTATGTGAAAATCAACGGGGACTATCGTTCCTAAGAGAGGACTTCGAGAAAATGGGAGAAATTCATAACAATGTGCGGGCACAGGTGCTGGTGGATGCTCTGCCGTACATTCAGAAATACAACAACAAAATTCTGGTGGTCAAGTACGGCGGAAACGCCATGACCGACAAGGCGCTGAAGCAGGCAGTCATGGACGATATTGTGCTGCTGTCTCTGGTGGGTGTCAAGGTCGTGCTGGTGCACGGCGGCGGGCCGGAGATCAGCGACATGCTGAAGCGTCTGAACATCGAGTCCAAGTTCATCGGCGGACTGCGCTATACAGACGAGGCTGCGGTGGACGTAGTCAAAATGGTGCTCTCCGGCAAGGTGAACAAGGAGCTGGTCAGCCTGCTAACGCATACCCACGGCAAGGCACTGGGTCTGTGCGGTATCGACGGACAGATGCTGCTGGCAGAGCGGAAGCTCGGCCCCAACGGCGAAGATCTGGGCTATGTGGGCGATATCACCAAGGTCAACGAGCAGCCCATTCTGGATGCCCTGAACAACGGCTATATTCCGGTCATTGCTACCGTGGCGACCGATGAGTTCGGACAGGCGTACAACGTCAATGCAGACACCGCTGCGGCACGCATCGCCGCACAGCTGCGTGCGGAGAACCTGATCCTGATGACGGACATTGCCGGACTGCTCCGGAACAAGGAGGATCCGTCCACGCTGATTCCCTTTGTCAACGTCAGCGAAGTGCCGTTCCTCAAGCGCAAGGGCATCATTTCCGGCGGCATGATCCCGAAGATCGACTGCTGCGTGGAGGCTGTGCGCCGCGGCGTGAAAAAGACGGCGATCATCGACGGCAGAGTGCCCCACTCCATCCTCATCGAAACCCTGTCCAACGAGGGCATCGGTACCCAGTTCCGGTAATCCGGCTGATCCAATAGGAGGTCATGACAATGACAACACAAGAGCAAATGAACCAGTCCGTCATGGGAACATACGGACGGTTTCCGGTAGTCATCGACCACGGTGCAGGGGAGTCCTGCGCCGATGAGACCGGAAAAACCTACATCGACTTCGGCAGCGGCATCGGCACCACTTCGCTGGGCTACTGCAATGAGGCGTGGACAGAGGCGGTCTGCAAGCAGGTCAGAACCATGCAGCACACCTCCAACCTCTACTACACCAAGGTACAGGCAGACTTCGCCCAGAAGCTCTGCCAGACTACCGGCTATGAAAAGGTATTCTTCTGCAACAGCGGCGCAGAGGCAAACGAGTGCGCCATCAAGCTGGCACGGAAGTACAGCTTCGACAAGTACGGCAAGGGCAGACACAAGATCCTGACGCTGGTAAACTCGTTCCACGGCAGAACCCTGTGCACCCTGTCCGCCACCGGTCAGGACGTGTTCCACAACTATTTCTTTCCGTTCGTGGAGGGATTCGACTACGTGGTTGCCAACGACATCGCCGATCTGGAGGCAAAACTGGACGACACCGTTTGTGCCGTGATGCTGGAGTATATCCAGGGTGAGGGCGGTGTGAACGCACTGGAGCAGGCATTTGTGGACGCCGTATTCGAGAAGTGCGCCGTCAGGGACATTCTGGTCATGGCGGACGAGGTGCAGACCGGCGTTGGCAGAACGGGCACGTTCCTCGCCGGCGAGCAGTTCGGACACAAGGCAGATGTCACCACGCTGGCAAAGGGGATTGCCGGCGGTCTGCCCATGGGTGCATGCCTTGCCAATGAGAAGTGTGCCGACGTGCTGGACAAAGGCTCACACGGCTCGACATTCGGCGGCAATCCGGTCTGCTGTGCCGGCGGTCTGGCAGTGCTGAACACCGTGACTGCGCCGGGCTTCTTAGACGAGGTGCAGCGCAAGGCAAAGCTGCTGCGGGAGAAGCTGGCGAAGCTGGACGGTGTGGCAGGTGTCAGCGGTCTGGGTCTTATGGTGGGCATCGCCCTCAAGGACAAGAAAGCCATTGATGTGGCAAACGCAGCGCTGGAGCAGGGGCTGTTGGTGCTGACGGCAAAGGACAAGGTGCGTCTGCTGCCGCCGCTGACCATCACAGACGAGGAGATCGAAAAGGGCGTTGCCATTCTGGCGGACGTTCTGTCGAAATAACATGGAGGAAACAAGACTATGAAACACTTACTGAAAATGCTCGACCTGAGCACCGAGGAGATCATCGAAATTCTGGATCTCGCCGACCAGCTGAAGTACGAGCTGAAGCACGGCATCCCGCATCCCCATCTGAAAGGCAAGTCGCTGGGCATGATCTTCCAGAAGGCATCCACCCGCACCCGTGTTTCCTTTGAAACCGGTATGTACCAGCTGGGCGGCCACCCCCTGTTCCTGTCTGCAAACGATCTCCAGATCGGCAGAGGCGAACCGGTACAGGATACCGCACGGGTTCTGTCCCGCTATCTGGACGGCATCATGATCCGCACCTTCGAGCAGAAGGAAGTGGAGGATCTGGCAGAATACGGCTCCATCCCGATCATCAACGGTCTGACAGACTTCTGCCACCCGTGCCAGATTCTCGCAGACCTCATGACCATTCGGGAATTCAAGACTGATTTTGCCGGACTGAAGATGTGCTTCATCGGCGATGGCAACAACATGGCAAACTCCCTCATTGTCGGCTGCCTGAAAGTCGGCATGGCGGTTTCCATCGCATGCCCGGATGACTACCAGCCGGACAAGGAAGTGCTGGACTTCGCTGTACAGTACGGCGACAAGTTCCAGATGACCAACCAGCCGCTGGAGGCTGCCAAGGATGCCGATGTTGTCATCACAGATGTATGGGCTTCCATGGGTCAGGAGGGCGAAGCAGAGAAGCGCCGGAAGGCATTCCACGGCTATCAGATCAACGACGACGTTATGGCACAGGCACACGCCGATGCCATGGTGCTCCACTGCCTGCCGGCACACCGTGAAGAGGAGATCACCACAAAGGTATTCGAGGCACATGCCAACGAGATCTTTGAGGAGGCCGAGAACCGTCTGCACGCACAGAAGGCAGTTATGGTCAAGCTGATGGCATAAGCTGATATATAATAAGAGAACTCCAAAACGCCCGCAGAATCGAACGGTTCTGCGGGCGTTTTGGATTATGCGGATGGATGCCTCTCACTTTTGTGCACAGTAAACAAAAAAGGCTAAGAAACCTTAAAATATATTTTCTTGACAAAGGTGAATGGATGTGATATAATAATAAAGCTGTCGCACGAGAGCGAAAGCCAAGGGAATGAAAGAGC
>NZ_JAJFCK010000004.1 GCF_020709055.1 Ruminococcus callidus | reverse complement strand
CAACAAAATTTGCCGAAAAGACGTAGATAGACGCCTATGAACACGAGCTCTCACAAAAATCGCCTTGCAATTGTCAGAGAAATGTGTTATAATAAAAAATATCCGCTGCAAAACGGATTGCAATAGAATAAGTGCGTCTGCGCATCGCAGACGTGAAAACAAAGGAGCCAGAAAACATGAAAATTTGGATTGGATGTGACCATGCCGGCTTTGACCGGAAACAGGAAGTCGTCGCCCTGCTGCGGGAACGCGGTCTGGAAGTAGAGGATTGCGGCTGCAACGGCGAACGGGCGGACTATCCGGTAATTGCCAAGGCGGTTGGAACTGCGGTTGCCTCCCATCCGGAGGACATGGGAATTCTGATTTGCGGCACAGGAATTGGAATGTCCATCGCAGCCAACAAGATTCGCGGCGTGCGTGCTGCACTCTGTGCAGATGCATTTTCCACCAAGTACACCCGTTTGCACAATGATGCCAATGTGATGTGCATGGGTGCCAGAACGCTGGGCAGCGGTCTGGCGCTGGAACTGGTGGAGATTTTCCTGGATACGCCTTTTGAGGGCGGCCGCCATGCAGCACGTGTGGATATGATTCAGAAACTGGAGCAAGAGTGGTAAAATAGGAGGAAAAAATTATGGCAGGAATTCATGTAGTGGATCATCCGCTGGTACAGCATAAGATTTCCCTGATGCGGGATAAGCTGACGGGCGTAAAGGAATTTCGGGAACTGACCTCGGAAACAGCAATGCTGATTTGCTATGAGGCAACCCGTGATCTTCCGCTGAAGGAAGTCACCATCGAAACCCATCAGGGCATCGCAAAGACTAAGGTGATCTCCGGCAGAAAGCTGGCATTTGTGCCGATTCTGCGTGCAGGTCTGGGACTGATCGACGGCGTAACTTCGCTGATTCCGGCGGCAAAGATCGGTCATATCGGCATTTTCTGCGAGCCGGGCACCCACGATGCCGTGAAGTACTATTCCAAGATGCCTGATGATATCGCAGAGCGTGAGGTCATCGTGGTGGATGCCATGCTGGCAACCGGCACTTCTGCCATCGCAGCCATCAAGGATCTGAAAGAGATGGGTGTCAAGAGCATTAAGTTCCTGTGCATTCTGGCTTGTCCGGAGGGACGGGACGCTCTGCTGGCAGCACATCCGGATGTGGACATCTACTGCGGCGGCGTAGACGAGAGCCTGAACGAAAAGGGCTACATCGTTCCGGGTCTGGGCGATGCCGGCGACCGGATTTTCGGCACCAAGTAAGTTCGGAAAAACCGGATGACGCAGGGACAGGGACGTCAATGACGACAAGTAACAAGAGTGCGAATGCACGGCACTCTTGCAGCACTTGTCGTCTGACATTGACAAACACAAAACAGACGTAAGTCGAAAAAACCTCTGTACCCAAATCGGGCGCAGAGGTTTTTGTGTTCTTAGAGCTTGTTCCGTATCTTTTTCTGTGCGGATTTTTGCGCATGATTTTGTCGGTGACAAGGAAAAAATCCGCAGGCATACTTTGTGTCTGGCAAGGATTTTTGACGCAGCCAGCGGCGAAATCTGCCGAAAAGACGTGCGGAAAAAGATGCGAAACAGGCTCTTAGTATTCGTATTTTGCAATGATCTCCATGGCGACATCCTTTCGGGTGCGTCTGGTGTCCATGGCGTTTTTTTCAATGTAGCGATGCGCCGTTTCCTCGGTCATCTGCTGTTTGACAATGAGCAGACATTTGGCACGGGAAACATAGCGCAGTTCCTCCAGCTTGGTTCGCAGCTTGGCGTTTTCCTGATGCAGCGCCAGCATGCGGTGATGAAATGCTGTGCCGGTGCGGATGGCCTGAAGAAAGACCACCTTGTTCAGGGGCTTCGGCACAACACAGACCCCGTAATCAATGGTGCGGTTGGTCATTTCGTCGGCGATGTCCGCCTTGCAGATGAGAATGACCGCTGCACAGGTGTCCTCGCTGAGCTTGAGCGACAGCTGATACCCTGTTTCATCCTTGAGCGGTGTGTTGATGATGATCAGACCATAGCTGTCGTGGTGGATCATCCGCCGTGCTTCGCTTCCGCTGGAGATTGTGACAACGGATGGATATCCGCAGTTTTTGAGAAAGCTGGTCATGCCATCCAGTCCTTTTTCAGAACCGGAAACGATCAGAGTACGTTCTGCGCACACCGTTGCATCCCTCCTGTTTTTGAAAGATTAAAGTCGATTTTCACAGTGAAACGTGCGATCAGAAATAGCGGTCGAAGCAGAACGCCTGAGAATCCTGCGCCGCATGGTATGCAGCAACCTGCTGTTCCATGGCAGCGGCGTAATCCTGAATCAGTGTTTCCGGCAGAACTGCGTGGACAAAGCTGCTGTTCTGCGCCAGACGGATGGACTCCTCCAGAGAGCTGGGCAGCGTGGGGAATGCGGAGGAGGCGTTGGCGGCGTTCATGGTGTCGCTCAGCTCCTCGCCGTTCTGGATGCCCGCCATGCCGGCGCTGAGCAGCATCTGGAACGTGATATAGGGGTTGCAGTAGGGGTCGGCAGAGCGAAACTCGATGGAGCCGTCACGTCCCGGCGCATACAGCAGCTGAATCAGGGGAATGCGGTTCTCCTCGGACCAGTTGATGTGGCTGGGGGCAGCCCGCAGTCCAAAGCGCTCGTAGGAGTTGATGGTGGGGTTGGAAAACATGGTGAACTCCCGCACCCGATTGAGAATGCCGGCGATGAACGCACGGCCCTCCGGCAGCATGCTCTTGTGGCTGGTGCCGAAGATGCTGGCATCGTCCTTCTTGACGCTGATGGTGATCTTCAGAGCGCTTCCGCTGCAATCGGGGAAGGGCTTGGGCATGAAAGAGGCGTAGAAGCCGTTCTGGGAGGCAATGGTCTTGACGACGGTCTTATAGTGCACCATGTTGTCGGCAGCGGTGAGGGCGTTGCTGCATGCAAAGTCGATCTCGTTCTGTCCGGGGCCGTGCTTGTGGCAGGATGTGGTAGGGTTCAGTCCCATCTCGTCCAGCGAGAGGCAGATCTCCCGGCGGGTGTTCTCGCACTTGTCCAGCGGTGCCACGTCCAGATAACCGCCCTGATCGCAGGGGGTGCGGGTAGGCTTGCCCTGCATGTCGGTTTCGAACAGGTAGAATTCGCAGCGTGTGCCCATCTCGCATTGGTAGCCGTGCTCCTGAATGGACTTCATGGTCTCCCGCAGATTGCGGCGCAGGTCGCCCTCGTAGGGGGTGCCGTCCATGCGGTACAGGGTGCAGAAAAACCGAACCACTCTGCCGGACTGCGGCCGCCACGGCAGGACGGAGAGCGTGGAGATATCCGGCTTCAGCAGAAGATTCTGGTGGGAAGATTCCAGCAGATCTGTGGCGTTGAAGGGAATGCCGTCCACAATGGCACGGTGCAGCTCCCGGGGCATGATTGCAATATTTTTCATGTTGCCGAACGTATCACAAAATGTCAGACGAATGAACTTGACATCGTTTTCCTCAATGAATTCTAAAACGTCATCCTCAGAAAAAAACATACAATACCTCCTAAAAAGTATATTATTTTAAGTATACCATGTTTTGACGCCCTTGTAAAGAGGCAGTTTGTATGATTTTCGTGTATTTTTCGGGGAACGGGAAATGCGCGGCGAAAGGAAGCAGCCGTCCGGAACCCCTTGGATGTTGTCAAAACTGCGCAAAAAGCGCTTGCCAAATTCGAAAAAATTTGGTATAATAAAAATGTATCGCATTCGTGCGGGAAAACAGAAAGTGAGGAAATCCATATGAGCGAAGCAATCAAGGGGACGATGATCTCCTATCGTCCTGATATAAAAGTGCTGGATGCCACCATTCGTGACGGCGGTCTGGTCAATAACTTTGCATTTACCGATGACTTTGTGCGGAAGCTGTATCTGACCAACGTCCGTGCCGGTGTCGATGTCATGGAGATCGGCTATCTGGCAGATCCGGAGCTGTTCGACGAGTCCAAGTTCGGCAAGTGGAAGTTCTGTCATGAGGATGCCATTCGTGCTGTGCTGGGGGACATTCTCGACCCGTCTTTGCAGCTGGCAGTGATGGCAGACGTGGGACGTGCCAACGTGGCACGTGATCTGCCGGACAAGAAGGACAGCATTCTGGACATGGTGCGCATCGCCACCTACATCAACACCATTCCGGCAGCCATTGAGATGATCGAGACCTGCGCCAAGAAGGGCTACCACACCACGGTGAACATCATGGCAGTTTCCAAGGCGCAGGAGTCGGAGCTGAACGAGGCGCTGGAGATGCTGGGCAAGAGCAGCGTGGAGGTCATCTATCTGGTGGACAGCTACGGCTCGCTGTATCCGCTTCAGATACGCCAGCTGGCAGAACGCTATCTGGCTGCTGCGGAGAAGTACGGCAAACAGATCGGCATCCATGCCCACAATAACCAGCAGCTGGCTTTCGCCAACACCACAGAGTGTGCCATGATGGGTGTCAGCTATCTGGATGCGACCATGGCATCCATGGGACGTGGCGCCGGCAACTGTGCAATGGAACTGCTGCTGGGCTTCCTGAAGAATCCCAAGTACGACATCAAGCCGGTGCTCCGCTTCTTACAGGATGAGATGCAGAAGCTGAAAAATGACGGCGTGGTATGGGGCTATGACATCCAGTACCTGCTGACCGGCTACCTGAACCAGCATCCCCGGACAGCGATCGCTTTCACCAACGAAAAGCGTCAGGATTACTTCACCTTCTTCCAGGAGCTTCAGGAGAACGAGGGCTGAGCGCTTCGCAAATGCAGTGTATCCACAGAGGACGGGGCTTTTCGGAACGGCTCCGTCTTTTTGTATCGCAGAGAAAACCAGACAGGAGGACACGAATCGTGGAGATGTTGAAAGTGCTGGCGGAGGAGTTTCACCTGCGCCCTGAGCAAGTGGAGAACACAGTGGCACTGCTGGACGACGGCAAGACCATTCCGTTTATCGCACGGTACCGGAAAGAGATGACCGGCTCGCTGGATGACCAGCTGCTTCGGGAACTGGACAACCGGCTGCAATACCTGCGGAAGCTGGAACAGCGCAAGACGGAGATCACCAGCGCCATTGAGGCACAGGGAAAGCTGACACCAGAGCTGGCGGAGAAGATTCAGCGTGCCGGAACGCTGGTGGAGGCGGAGGATCTGTACCTGCCGTACCGCCCCAAGCGAAAGACACGGGCATCTATGGCGATCGCACGGGGACTGGAACCGTTGGCACGGACACTGATGGCGCAGGATGCCGGTGTGCAGCCGGAACGGGAGGCCGCTGCGTTTATTTCCCCGGAAAAGGAAGTGCCAGATGCGGCAGCAGCGATTCAGGGTGCCAAGGACATTCTGGCGGAGGAGATGGCGAACGACGCCGACCTGCGCAAACAGATGCGCCGGTTCACCATGCTGTCCGGCACGATTTGTTCCCACGCAGCGGACGAGAACGCAGAAACGCCCTACCAGAACTACTACGACTATCAGGAGCCGGTGGAAAAGATCGCCGGCCATCGGGTGCTGGCGCTGGATCGTGGCGAACGGGAAAATGCCCTGAAAGTCAGCGTGGTTCTGCCGGAGGGCAGAGGGCAGGCGATCGTGGTGCGAAAGTTTGTCCGGAATCAAAGCCCCTGCGGTCTGCTGGTGCAGGAGGCGGCGGAGGATGCGTTCCAGCGGCTGCTGTTTCCGGCGGTGGAGCGTGAGGTGCGCCGGGAACTGACGGAGAAAGCGGATACGGCAGCCATTCAGGTGTTCGCCTCCAATCTGCGGCAGCTGCTCATGGCAGCACCGCTGAAAAACCGCACCGTGCTCGGTGTCGATCCCGGCTACCGGACGGGCTGCAAGCTGGCAGTGGTGGACGAGACCGGAAAGGTGCTGGACACTGGCGTTGCCCATATCACCCTCGGCGCAGGAAAGGGCATGGAGCAGGGCAAGCGCCTCATGCGCCAGATGATGATTCAGCACCACGTGACCGCCGTTGCCATCGGAAACGGCACAGCGTCCCGGGAGGCCGAGGCAGTGGTCGCCGAGCTGCTGAAAGCGCTGCCCCATCCGGCAGCGTATATGGTGGTGTCTGAGGCGGGCGCATCGGTGTACTCCGCCTCCAAGCTGGCAGCGGAGGAGTTTCCGGAATACGATGTCTCCCTGCGCAGCGCTGTTTCCATTGCCAGACGGCTGCAAGACCCGCTGGCGGAGCTGGTGAAGATCGACCCGCAGGCAATCGGCGTAGGGCAGTATCAGCACGACATGCCCAAGGCAGAGCTGAAAGGTGCGCTGGACGGCGTGGTGGAGGACTGCGTCAACCGGGTGGGCGTGGACCTGAATACAGCGTCGTTCTCTCTGCTGTCTCACATCGCCGGCATCAGCCAGACCATCGCCAAAAACATTGTGGCGTACCGCACTGAAAACGGCGCATTTACCGACCGGAAGCAGCTGAAAAAGGTGGCGAAGCTTGGACCAAAGGCGTTCGAGCAGTGCGCCGGATTCCTGCGTGTGCCGGAGTCCGCCAACCCGCTGGACAATACCGGCGTGCATCCGGAGAGCTACAAGGCTGCGGAGCAGATTTTGCAGGAGTGCGGATTCCGTCTGGCAGATGCCGGAACGCAGGACCTGAGCGGCATTGAGCAGATCGCCAGGAAGAGCGGCTATGCTGCCATTGCTGCCCACGCCGGTGTGGGTGTGCCCACGGTGACGGACATCCTCAAGGAACTGGCAAAGCCGGCACGTGACCCCCGTGACGAGCTGCCGCCGCCGCTGCTGCGGAGCGGGGATATCATGGAACTGAAAGATCTGAAGCCGGGGATGGAACTCACCGGAACGGTGCGGAATATCGTCGATTTTGGGTGCTTCGTGGATGTCGGCGTGCATGAGGACGGACTGGTGCACATCTCGCAGATCTGCAACCGCTTCATCAAGCATCCGCTGGAGGCGGTGAAGGTGGGCGATGTGGTGCAGGTCTGGGTGCTGGACGTGGACTTGAAGCGCAAGCGCATCTCCCTGACCATGCGCAAGCCCAAGGGGAATGCCGGAAAATAAATAAGAGCTTGTATTCATAGGAAATATATGCGGATTTTCGAGCAAATTTTTTTGCAGACAAGGCAAAAATTTGCAGGCATACTTTCGTATGGCAAGAATTTTTCACGCAGTATGCAACAAAATTTGCCGAAAAGACGTAGATAGACGCCTATGAACACGAGCTCTAAGTATCACAATAATGTGCAGGCGCAGGCGGAGCAATTCCGTCTGCGCTTTTTGCTGCCCGCTTTTCCGCAGTGTCGGGAAAAATTGTGGAAAGCAGTTCGGAAAAATGCAGGATTTTTGTCACACAACACTTGAAAATTACCGGTGAAATCTGGTATAATGAAAGAAGAATGAACAAAAGTATAGGAGGATTTTTCAATGGCTCGTGCAGAAAGCGTGACGCTCGAGTGGGTTCGCTCCATGGCAGCGAATCCCTCGGCATTTTCCAACGCACAGAGAATTTCCCGCATCGGCGGATTTCAGACGCATTTCCGCAGCGAAGACGATACCCTGCTTTTTGGAACATGCAAGGGCAGCGGAAGAAGCGCATACCAGACCTCGGTGGATTTCTCCGGAGATACGCCGGTTTTTCGCTGCTCCTGTCCCAGCCGGCAGATTCCCTGTAAACACGGCATTGCCATCCTGCTGGACTATCTGGAGGGCAAGCCCTTCGAGCCGGCAGAGATTCCGGAGGATGTGCAGCGGAAGCGAGAGAAGCTGGAAAAGCGTGCGGAAAAGGCAGCCCAGCCGGAACCGGCAAAGAGAAAGCCGTCCGGCGCATCGGCAGCAGCCAAGAAGCTGAAACGGCAGCTGGAGGGGCTGGAACTGGCGGAACAGTTTGTCCGTGACCTGCTGGAACGTGGTATCTCCTCCATTCATGCGGTGACGGCGAAGCAGTACCTTTCCCTTGCCAAGCAGATGGGGGATTACGCCCTCTATGGTCCGCAGACCATCATGCTGGAACTGATTGCCAAGGCATCTGCGTGTGCGGAAAACCCCGATGACGCCCAGATGGAACAGCTGGTGACCCTTTGCGTCCGGCTGAATGCGGTGGTGCAGAAGAGCAAGCGCTATTTGCAGGAGAAGCTGGAATCCGGCGAAGTGCTGCCGGACGGCAATGTGCTGTATGAGGCGGTGGGAAACGTGTGGAAACTGACACAGCTTCAGGCGCTGGGGCTTTGCCGGAACAATGCACGGCTGGTGCAGCTGTCCTTTGCGGTGCTCCCGGATGAGCAGCGGCAGGCGGACGTGGATTTCGGCTACTGGTGCGATCTGGACACCGGCGAGATCGTCAGCACCCAGAACATCCGTCCCTATCGGGCGGGCAAGCACATTAAGGAGGAGGACAGCATGTTCGGACTCTATCAGATTCCCACCCTCTGCCGGTATCCCGGCGGCAGCAACCCCCGAGTGCGCTGGGAGCAGGCGGAGGTGCAGGAACTTTTGCCGGCGCACTGTGCGGCGATTCGGAACAGGGCGCTTCCCACGCTGGGCGAAGCCGTCAAGCAGGCAAAGGCGGAACTGAAAAACACAATGGCACCGGAGGCGCTTGCGGTACTGCTGGCGTTCGACACCATTCAGTTTGCACAGGAGGACGGCCACGGCGTGATGCAGCGTGGAGCGGAGCGCATCGCCCTGCGGAGCAATGCCAGCTATCCCGCCACTTGTGAAGTGCTGCACGTTCTGGACAAGCCGGCGAGAACAGACGGCGCACTGCTGGGAGAGATGTTTTATTCCAGCAGGGAACGGCGCTTTTTTCTGTGCCCCATTTCCATCGTGATGGAAACCGGCATCATTCGGCTCTGCTAAAGGAGGAACTTTTATGGATATGACACCGTTTTACGAGCTGCGTTACCGTCTGATCTGTACCGCAGCAGCCGGCTGTGCCGGAATCGGAGAGGACTTCCGGCTGCATCGGGCTGTGGCAAATTTCCAGCCCCTGTCTGCGGCAAACAAGGCGTTTTCCCGTCTTTCTGCCATGTGTGACAAGCTGCTGCATACGCCGGACAGTCTGCTGCTGGCGGACTGCATCGCCCTCGCCAATGCCCTCGCTGTGGCGCAGGGCAAATCGCAGGATGACAGTCCAGTGGAGGAGGGGGCAGCGGAAGCGCCGGGAACGCATCCCGTGGACATTCCCAACTCGCTGCTGTCCACGCTGACGATGCTGAACAGCAACAGTGTGAAGATGCTGCGTGACCCCTCTCACGAGTATCTGGGCGACCCACGGATTCTGGCGGCGTATCTGCGGAATGCAGACGATACCTCTAAGGAATGGTCGTCGGTGAAAGACGAGCTGGCGGAGCAGATGGCGCTGTACTATGGCACGTCGCTGGTGCCCCTGCTGAAAGACGCCTGCCGAAAGTGCGGTCCACGGACGGCGGGAAAGCTGGTGCTGATGGTCTGGAAGCTGGCGGGCGCTTCGGAAAACCCGTGGTATCTGGCGATGGCGCAGGATGAGAATAATCCCCGCAACATCCGGCTGCAGGCGCTGGATGCCCTGCGGAATGCGCCGGAATACGGGCAGGAACTGCTGGAGCTGTACCGGACGGAACGTGGCAGTGTGCGGGAGGCTGCGCTGACGGCACTGGTGCGGAATCATGTGCCGGAGGCAGAGCCGTACCTTCGGAAGCTCGCCCAATCCAACGATGGCAAGTTCTGCGCCCCTATTGCAGCGTCAGAGGATGCGGCGTACCTCGATGTGGTGATGGAGAAAGCGGAGCCAGTCCTGTCGATGATACGGGAGAACCGCGCGGAGCACGCCAGCGACCAGGAGCGGCTGGATGGCTGTATCCGCATGCTCGCCAACAAGCCGGACGCTGCACCGGCATTCCTTCGCATTGCCGATGCCATGTCAAAATATGCCAAGCACTATCTGTTTTTTGAGTTGATGATGAATCGGGTGCTGATGAACAACGTCTGCGACCACGAGAAGTTCCAGCCGTATGGTGCGGTCATCGAACAGCTGTATGCGCAAAATGCGCAGTTCCTGCCGGCATACCTCTACTGGCAGATCTGGAAGACGGACTGGACGCATCCGGCGGAGCTGATGACGCTGTTTCGGGCGCATCAGCCGGAGGCGCTGGATATCCTGCGGAACGGGCTGCGCTACTGTCCGTCGCAGAAGGTTTACGGCATGTACTGGATGAACGAAAGACTGTCCCGTCTGCCGCTGGCGCATCCGCTGTTTTCTTCCATGCCGGAGGAACTGGTACAGTTTCTGACGGATACCTCGTATCTGCCGGCGCATGAAACACTTCCGGCGGAACTGGGCATGCGCCACTGGGATGTACTCACGACACAGGAGCGGGAAGCGGAACAGGCACGGTACGAGCTGGCGGAAAAACAGGCTTTCGCCCTCCAGCATTTGTTGCAGATCGTTGCGCCGGAGGATCGCAGCATGCTGCAGGAACAGACACGCCGGTTCCTGCAAACGGTCTTGCAGCGCTATTCCGGCGGAGGACTGTGGGATCTGGCGGAGTACTACGGTGTTCCGCTGCCGCCCAACGCAGTGCTCCGGTGTGCGCTGTTCTATGTCTTTGTGGATCAGCCCGTCTCAGGCTACCGCCGGATCGAATGGCAGATCGGGCAGTACCGGATCAGAGGCGAACGGCAGGAGGAGCTGCTGGAGCTTACCAAGCAGATGGCGCTGATCTGTGCCGCAGATCTTCCGCCAGTCTATCAGAATCGGGCGAAAAAAATTTTGCAGATCGGCGCATTGCTCCATCGATAAGGAAAGGAACGAAATACTTATGTCAGAACAGATTTTACGGCGCTCCGCAGAGCAGCAGTTTCAGCAGGAGCTGGATGCCTTGATCGCAGCAGAAACCTATCCCGTGCCGGAGGGCTGGCGCATGTCGCCACGCTCGGTGCTCACCTATATCATGGGCGGAAAAGCGGGGGATCAGGTCATCACACCCAAGTACATGGGCGACCGGCGCATTGTGGAAATTTGCATTGCAACGCTGGTCACCGACCGTGCGCTGCTGCTGATCGGTGAGCCGGGCACGGCAAAGTCGTGGCTGTCGGAGCACCTCACCGCCGCCATCAACGGCAACTCCACCCGTGTCATTCAGGGCACTGCCGGAACGACGGAGGAACAGATTCGCTATTCGTGGAATTATGCCATGCTGCTGGCCAAAGGCCCTTCCTTCGACTCCCTCGTAAAAAGCCCCGTCTATCAGGCAATGGAAACGGGCACCATCGCCCGCATCGAGGAGATCTCCCGCTGCGCCAGCGAGGTGCAGGACGCTCTGATCTCCATCCTGTCGGAAAAGCGCATCTCCATTCCGGAACTCTCTCAGGAGGTTGCAGCAAAAAAGGGCTTCTCCGTCATCGCCACGGCGAACACCAGAGATAAGGGGGTCAACGAGATGTCCTCCGCACTGAAGCGCCGTTTCAACATTGTGGTGCTGCCCACGCCGGCGGACATTCAGACCGAGGTGGAGATCGTCACCACTCGTGTGGCACAGATGGCGGACAGCTTCCAGCTGCACGCAGCACTCCCCAGCCAGTCCGCCGTGGAGCGGGTGGTCACCATCTTCCGGGAACTCCGGCAGGGACAGACCATGGACGGCAAGTATAAGCTCAAGCCCACTTCCGGCGTGCTCTCCTCGGCGGAGGCGATCTCGCTGCTCATCAACAGCATGGCACTCGCCGGCAGCTTCGGCAGCGGCAGCGTCACCGAGGAAGACCTTGCCTCAGCGCTGCAGGGTGCCATCGTCAAGGATGAGGCGAAAGATCAGGCAGCGTGGACGGAGTATCTGGAAAATGTCATGCGCAAGCGTGGCGCAGACTACGCTGCACTCTATGCAGCTTGCAGGGAGCAGAACGGATAATGGCAGTATATTTTGGAATCCGGCACTTTTCGCCGGCGTGTGCTGCTTATGTCCTCTCGTTTCTGGAGCGTGTCCAGCCGGAAACCGTTCTCATTGAGGGACCGGCAGACGGGAACGAGTGGATCGCACCGCTTTGCAGCATGGAGTCCGCCATGCCGGCAGCGCTGTTGGCGTACACCACAGAACCGCCGGTGCAAACGGTGCTCTGGCCCTTTGCGGAGTTCTCGCCGGAATATCAGGCAATGCGCTGGGCAGTGGCGCACGGCGTTCCGGTGCGGTTCTGCGACCTGCCGGCTGCCTGTGTGCTGGCGGAGCAGTCCGAAGCCTCTGCCCCGGCCGATGCGCCGGCGGAGTCGGTGTACGGGAAGATAGAGCGTGTGACGGGGCAGGAAACGGACGTGCTCTGGGAGTATCAGTTCGAGCAGAATGAGAATGAAGCGGATTTTCTGGCAGCGGTGGAGGCATACGGCGCATCCATTCGGGAATTTTCGGCAAACGATGCGCACAATCAGCTGCGGGAGGCGTATATGCGCCGTGTCATTGCGGAAACAGAGCAGTCCGGTGTGCCCACGGAGAAAATCGCCGTCATCACCGGCGCATTTCACACTGCCGGACTGAAAAATGTGCCGTATACGGCGGAGGACGCAAAGCTGACGGCGCATCTGCCCACTGTTCCGTCGCAGGCGACGCTGATGCCCTACTCCTATTATAAGCTCTCCAACCGCTCCGGCTACGGTGCAGGCAGCCGTGCGCCGGCGTACTTCGAAATCCTGTGGAACAATCGGCAGCGTGGGACGCTGGCTGACAGCGGGGCAGAATACCTCTCCCGTCTGGCGGGATACCAGCGAACCCACGGCAACGTCACCTCCTCGGCGGAAGTCATGGAGGCGCTGCGGCTGGCGGAGACCCTCGCTGCCATGCGTGGGGGAACGCACGCATGCCTGACTGATCTGCGGGACGCTGCCATCACCTGCATGGGGCACGGCAGCTTCGGGGAAATCTCTCTCGCCTGTGCGGATACGGAGATCGGGACAAAGATCGGTTCTCTGCCGGAGGGAACGGTGTGCACGGCGCTGCAAACGGATTTCCAGCGGCAGCTGAAGGTGCTGAAGCTGGAGCGCTACCGCAAGGCAAAGGCGGAACAGCTGCCGCTGGATCTGCGGGAGAATCTGCGGGTCAAGTCGGAACAGTCTGCGTTTCTGGGGCTGCACCGGTCGTTTTTCCTGCACCAGCTGTCCGTCATCGGCATCCGCTTCGGCAAACAGCTGGAGCGGCAGCAGGACAATGCCACCTGGGCGGAGCTGTGGGAATTGCAGTGGAATCCGGAGACGGAGATTGAGGTGGTGGAGGCCTCCCTCATGGGGGACACCGTGGAGCAGACGGCGCTGGCGCAGCTGCGGGAGCATCTGGCAAATTCCCAGCTGCTGTCCCGAACCACAGAACTGCTGTGGGATGCCTTCCAGTGCGGATTGACGGCACTGGTGCCCGATGTCATTGCCGCCTTGCAGCGGCAGTCGGCGGGCTGTTTTTCTCCGACGGACGTGGGAACAGCGCTTGGAAATCTCTCCGGCATTGTGCGCTTCGGCAGCATCCGGAAAATCGACACCGTACCGCTGATTCCCCTGATGCAGCAGCTGTTCCTGCGGTTTTGTCTGGAACTGCCGCAGGGGGCAAACTGCAACTACGATGCAGCGGCAGAACTGCTGTCGGCAATGTCGGCGGTGAACGATGCCTGTCTGTCCCACGACTTCCTGGAGCAGAAGCGGTTTTTGGACATGCTCTGTGGGCTGGCGGAGGATGACAGCGTCCAGCCTTTGCTCTCCGGATTTGCCGGTGCGATTCTGCTGGAGCGTGGCGAGGCTGCGCCGGATGTGCTGGCGGTCTGGATGTGCCGGCGGCTCTCTGGCGGTATTCCGCCGCAGGACGGTGCCATGTGGTTCGAGGGACTCTCCCGCAAGAACCACCGTGCCCTCATCAGCCGGCTCTCCATCTGGGAGACGCTGTGCGATTTTGTGGCGACGCTGGAGGACACAGAATTCCGTGGGGTGCTGATCTGTCTGCGCCGGACGTTTGCGGAGTTCTCCGGAGCGGAAAAGGCGGAGATCGCCGAGAACATCGGCGAGGTGCTGGGTGTTTCGCCGGCTGCTGCTGCGGCGTATCTGGGGCAGAGCATGACAGCAGGAGAACAGGCGGTTCTGGAGGAACTGGATGACTTTGATTTTGAGGATATATGACCTATGGAAACACAAGAGAAACTGAAACGCTGGCGGCTGATTCTGGGCAAAGAGGCGGAGCAGACGCTGGAACAGATGGCTTCCGGCGAAATGCTCTCGCAGGAGGATCTGCTGATGGATCGTGCGCTGGGGGCAATCTATGGCGGAGCAGACGGCTTCGGCGGCGGTGCCGGCAGTGGCCCGTCCTCGCCCCAGCTGTCCCGCTGGCTGGGCGATCTTCGTGCGCTGTTTTCGCCCATGGAGGTGCAGGTGATTCAGAACGATGCCATCCAGCGGAAGGGGCTGAACCAGCTGCTGTTTGAACCGGAGGTGCTGGATCAGCTGGAACCCAGCATCGGAACGGCGGCGCTGCTTCTGACGCTCAAGGATCAGATTCCCAGCTGTGCTAAGGAGAATGCCAGAGCGTACATCGCCAAGATCGTGGAGGACATCAACCGGCGGCTGGCGGACGATCTGAAGCGCTCCGTCACGGCAGCGCTGAACCGGCGGGAACACTCGCCCATTCCCTCCGCCAGTGCGCTGGACTACCGCATGACCATTCGCCGGAATCTGAAGCACTACGACACGCAGCGGCAGGTGCTTCTGCCGGAGAAGTTCTACTTTTTCGAACACGCTGCCCGTTCTGCCTCCCGCACCATCATTCTGGACATCGATCAGAGCGGTTCCATGGGGGAGTCCATCATCTACGCCTCGGTGCTGAGCTGTATCCTCGCCAGCATGCGCTCCCTGAAAACGCATATCGTGGCGTTTGACACGCAGGTCACCGACCTGACAGAGCTTTGCGCCGATCCGGTGGAGGTGCTGTACGGCATTCAGATGGGCGGCGGAACGGATATCGAGAAATCCATTGCCTACTGTGCGGAGCTGGTGCAGGAGCCGGTAAAGACCACGCTGTTCCTCATCACCGATTTGGAGGAGAACGGCAATCGTGCCGGTTTGCTGTGGCGGCTGGAGGAGCTGAAAGCCTCCGGCGTGAATGTGATCGTGCTGCTCGCCATCTCTGACAGCGGCAAGCCCTGCTATGACAGCATGATGGCGGAAAAGGTCAGTGCGCTGGAGATTCCGTGCTTCGCCTGCCCGCCGGAGCGGCTGCCGGAATTGCTGGAGGCGGCAATGAAGCACCGGAGCCTGCAAAATTTCAGCCGGTGAGAGAAGCGGAGCAGTCGTTCCATGGCGGTCGATTGCTCCGTCTTTTTGTCGAAAAGCAGTGGTTTTGACGGAATTTTGAGGTGCATTTGAGAAAAAACAATGATTTTTTGCGGAAAAACAGAAACTGTTTATAGAATATGCCGATTAGAATCAGAAAGTTGCTGCTTTTGATGACGAAATTGTGAAAAAGCGGGTGGAATGAGGCCGTTCTTTTTGTGCAACTTGTTCGCTTTGGCAATGTGATTTTTCTTCATAAATTTGTGGCTGAAGTTTTGACAAAAATCACAGGAAAACAGCTGCTTATATGGGGATTGAAATTTAGTTCATATAATAGAAATTTGTGGCGGCTCTGAAAATTGTGATTTTTGTAAAACCGGATGAAAAAATAAAATTTTATTTTGTGCATTTTGACTACACTCAGGAGGGGGCATTTGTGATGTTATACGAAAGCAGTGAAATCCTCTTGACAAAATGAATCTGAAATAGTATAATAAGAAACATCCTGAGGGAACCAATCTCAGGAAAATCGGTAAAATGAAAAAAGAGCAAGATTCTACTATTTGAAAAGAATCGAAAAAGGAAATGGGCAAGATGACGGAGAGAGAACTTCGGAAACTCCGGCGGACAGAACTGCTGGAAATCCTGCTGGAATTGCGCAGGGAACTGGATGCTGCCAGACAGGAAAACGAGAGCCTGCGGGAACAGCTGAACGCAGCCGAACAGGAGCGGCAGAAAAAGACAGATGCGATTCTGGAACTGCTGCACACCATGGAGGCGCAGCTGGGACGAATGTGTCCGGCGCAGGCGGATGCCGAAGCATCGATGCAGGATGATGAGGCGAAATGAGCATGGAAGCGAAGCGAGAGATTCCCACGGCGGTTCAGCTGGAAGCGGAACTGAAGCGGGTGAAATACCGGAGAGAATACGGAAAGCTGCTGCGAAACACGATCTCGTCATTGATCGTGGTTGCAGCCATTGCGGTTTTGGTCTCCATGCTGTTTTTGCCGGTGCTGCGAGTTACCGGAACGAGCATGACGCCGACGCTGCAAAACGACGAACTGGTGGTGTGTCGGAAGCGCGGCACATTTCAGAGCGGCGATATCATTGCTTTCTACTTTAATAATAAGATCCTGCTGAAGCGTGTGATTGGCGTGGCAGGGGATATCATTGATATTGATGATTCGGGAACGGTCTATGTGAACGGTGAAGCATTGGAAGAGCCGTACCTGAATGAAAAGGCATTGGGGGAATGCGACATTGAGCTGCCGTATCAGGTGCCGGATGAACGGATTTTCGTAATGGGAGATCACCGCTCCACTTCAGTAGACAGCCGCTCCACCGCCGTCGGATGCGTGGCAGAGGAAGCCGTTGTCGGAAAGGTGATTTTGCGGGTTTGGCCCGTAAAGCAATTCGAAGTCCTGTAACGTTATCTGAAAATGATATCCGTAGAGAATCTGACGCATAGGAAACTATGCTCCATTTTGTACAGACAGGAGGGATTGGTATGTTGAATTTCAACCAGAGAGTACAGCAGTTTTTGAAACAGCACCGGGAAAACAAAAAGCATGCAGTGATCGCTGTCATGCTGGCTCTGATGGTTGCGTTTTCTGTGTGCGGCAGTTTGATTATGCCGGCAGTCAGCATGACCGGTTCCACCGAGGAAACCGCTCCCGCTTTGGAAATGGCGGAGAGTGAGGTGCAGATGGTGGGAGAAAATAGCAATGAATGGTTTACCGAACCGGTAACGGAAATACCGGCGGGTGCACAGCCTATGACGGCAGAAGAAAATGCCGGTATTCGCATTACAAATGTAAATATCAAGCATGGAGGTCAAGAAGTGGATGCTCCATATGAAATATCGGTAACCGAAGATTCTACAAAACTAGAAGTTCAACTGAATTACAACTTAAAAGCGGGCAGTGTCACGGAAGAAAATCCGTATATTTATTATCAGCTGACGGATAAAGTTGTGGTAAGCCCGGAGTCTGGAGAAGATTGCAAAGTCAAAGATGGCAATGAATTGGCAGGCTATTACTCCATTTCTCAGTCGGGTCTTATTGTGATTCGGTTGACAAAAGAGTATATCAATAAGCATGCCAATAGTGACATGACTGGATTTATTAGATTTGATGGAAAGATCAACCGAGATAATACGTCATCTGGCGATCAGGAAGTGACAATCGGCGGAATTACAATCAAGGTAGATTTTCCGGAAAAAGAAGTTGAGATTGCAAAGTCCGGTACAATTCAAAACGCAAAAACTCCCACAGACAATCCCAAGATTCAGTGGACAATTACAGTAGACAATCCTTATTATAATGATACAGATAGTTCTAAGTCGATGAATGGTTATGTTTTGACTGATGAGCAGTTTCCGGAAGACACTTCTGGCGTTACAGTAACGCCGGCTGGAGTTGGCAGCTTTCAAGGAAAAACATTTACCTTCAACGACACAAAGGAAAAGCAGATCACATTTACCTTCGAAAAGGAAGTGTCTCGGGAAGAATGGCTCACTCATGTGCAGAATGGGCAGAAGATCGAGAACACTGCGACAATTGCAAAGGATGGCGTTCAGAAAGGAGCAAAGGGTGAAGTTTCCCTTTCAAAACCGACGATCCAAAAAAATGGTAAGGCGGACTATGAAACAGGAATTTCAGATGACAAGGTCAATTGGAATATCACCGTGGAAGAGCCGGCTGGCTGTTCTTTGAATGGCTGGAAAGTAAAAGACGAGGCGTTCAGCAGTCTGGAGGCAAATCAAATCACGCTGAAAGATGAGAACGGAAACACTGTGGGGTTTTCCAAGGAAGGCGATACGATCACCATTAGCAGCGATGTGAAAAAGGTGGAAGTTTCGTATCAGATGAAATTGGATCTGACACAGCCGAAACCGCAGAAACTGAAAAACCGTGCATATCTGCTGTATCCCGATGGCAATACCGCTGGAGATACGGGAGAGAAAGAAGTAGAATACAAGAAGCTTTACACATTGGTCAAAAAAGGTGTTGGCTATGACCGTGCAGCAAATAAGCTGAAGTGGAACATAACCGCATCATCGGATAAGAACAATACGAAATCCACATTAAATGGATATACTCTGACGGATGAAGCGTTTGCAAATATCAAGTTGACTGATCTGAAAGATATCAGTTTTATGCTTGGCCATTGGCTGGATGGCGCTAAGGTTTTGTCGCAGAGTGAAGATAAGATCGAACTTGGAACTTCCTCTGGTCTGTATGCGACCATTACCAAGAGCGGAAATACGCTGACAATTCAGGAGGCGAATCCGTATCAGGCTGGTGTGAATGAAACAAATATCCGTGCAATTTCTGAGCTGTCTTTTTCCTACGAAACCGACGCAGCCGCTGCCGGTACAGATGGCACAGCTAAGAACGGCGATACAGTTACCAACACAGTTTCTGACAACAAGGGAAACAGCAGTTCGAGTAGCATTGATGTGGGCAATCGTGACCAGATCACAAAGACCTTTGTGAAAGCTGAGGGCGGCGATGCGTTCTATAACGCAGACGATCCCTCGAAGAATAACCAAACGTTGCATTGGAAAATCAATGTTACCTCCGATACGGGATTTTCGTCGGACAGCAAGGTTTTGGTTGACGTAATGACCGCAGAGGGAACGGGCGCATCCCACTATTTCACGATTGGCACCAATTCCATTTCTGTGAAAGCCAAGACGGAAAGCGGCGAGTATGAGCAGCTGACACTTGGAACTGATTATCAGATCACGTACTATTCCACAGACAGTCAAGAGGAATCTGCAAAGATCACAGCGGGAAACGCAAAGTGCTTTGCAATTACTTTTACCAAGACAGTGGATGACAAGGCGTACCGATTTGCCGAGATCGAATATTCGACAATGGCAGATGTTTCCGGTGTGAAGATGGACGGGAAGACAGCGGTTAGCTCCAAGTTTTCCAATACCGCTTCTTTCGGAACGCTGAACCCCAGTACTCCTTCTTATGATTTGATCGAAAAGAGCAAGGATACTGTGGAGAAACAGACGCTTACAGTAAATAAGACATATTCTGATGGAAATACAGACAAGAAGCCAAGCGTTACGTTCCAATTGCAGCGCAAAAAGCAGGGGACGAATGCAACGGACTGGACACAGATCTATCTGGTAGACGGTGAGTGGACAGAGGTTACAGCGGACGAAAGCAACCCTTATACCTTTACGCTGGACAGCAGTAACGGCTGGAAACAGACCTTTTCCGATTTGCCGAAAGATACCCTTGCCCATGACGGCAACTATCTTTATCGGGTCGTTGAAACGCCAGTAGATGGGTATACGGCTTCGTATTCGGATTCTCAAAATGGCGTGGAAAGCGGCAGCATTACCATTACCAACAACCCAAAGCAGGACTTCAAAAAGGCTGCGCTGGATGCGGATGGGAATGTGCTTGCCGATGGCGATTCCATTGCACTGTCGGATCTACCGACGCTGACGGTCGGAGATACCACCTATTATCTGATACAGTGGAAAATCTATGATATTGTCAAAAATTACAAGTACGAACTGGAAGACACACTGCCGGAAAACTCGATTCTGATTGAATCAGATGCGGAAGATAATAAATATAAACCGCATGCAAGTTGGAATGAGTGGTATATAGGTGTTCTTAGTACAAGTACAAGCGGGAATGAGTACTATCAATATGATAGTTCCACGAGAAAGCTTACAATATACATGAACAATGCCGTCAATCCTCCGCTTTGTGTTACCTACTATACCGGCATTCCAGTAGAAACCCTGAAATCTGCGGTAAGTGCCGGAACAGATGGCTACACCGTGACCAATACCATTGCACAAAAGGGCAGCGATGCCAAGACTGCAAGCGTAAAGGTGACAGGAAGCACGGCGGATACCGGCGACAAGAATCTGCTGACCAAAAACATTGCTTCTTCGAATAAGAACGGTGCATATACCGCAGAAAACGGGCAACTGAACTATTCTGTCTATGTAAATCCGGATGGGAAATACCTTTCGAATTCAGGAGGAATTGACCTGACGGATGATTTGACATTGGATAGTTATGAAGGCGCCTCTGCAGCTGGAATTGACGCAGTGCTTTCCATGGTAAAAGTGGAAAAAATTGAAAAGCCGGTTGTAGATGCATCCGGTGCGGTTACCGATGCCACCGTTGTGCGGGAGCTTTCTACTTCGGAGTATCAGTATCTGGTAGAACACAATATCAAAGAAGAAACGCCTTCGAAGAGAAGTGATTTGTATCAGTTTACAACGAGCGATAATAAGAAGTGGACAACAAACCAGCCGTATGTTAGCACTTCACCGGAATTTCCAAAGGGAGACATTGTTACCATTCGCCTAAAAGGAGAACCGAATCATTCGTTAAGCAGCGGTATTACGGTATACGGCAAATGCGTTAATAATTCATTTGGTGGCGAGATAGTGAAATATCCTTTTGCGGGTGTCACATTTGATGAAAATGGATACGCAGATATCACATTTAAAATTGAAATTGATTATGTGATAAATTGGGTGATTTCCTTGGATGCTTCAGATTCGAGTGATACGTTTTCTGTCGATTCAGTCAAGGCAGTACAAGTGAAAGAAATCAACTCCCGCTTAAAGCTTACAGTACCAGACGGCGAACCGCTGAAAGTTACGTATCAGTATACACTTCTGAAAGACGGAAAGCCCGTTACACCGGAGAGTCTGAGCGAAACAAAAACCGTGATTTCCTCCAATTCCATTTCTTTGGATACTGGAAATGCCAGTGCAGACGATCAGAAAGACAGCATAAAGTTCAGCATTTCTAAGTCAAGAGCGGGGATTTCCGCAGAGAATAAACCGCAAATTGTCAAGTGTGACGTAGGCGACTACAGTTTGAAGCTGGATGCGACATTCCAGATTGCGAAATATCAGGATGGAAAGTGGCTGTTTGCAAGCAAGGATGAACTTGTTACAAACGACAAGCTTCGGACACATAAACTGACATATGATGCAGAGAATCAGAGCAGCGCTGTTTCGATTTCTGTGAAAGCGGATGAGGATTACAAACTGGACTCCTTCGATAAGGCTACCCTATATAAAATTGTAGAGACAAAAGCGCCGGATGGCTATGAGGCATTGACGGCAAGCAATTCCACCTACTATTTTGTATATGGTTCCGAAGCGCTGAGCAGCTATCCTGATGGTGTGACTGCGGACGATGTCATTCAGGTGCAGGAGGGAGGTTCGGTAAACATTCCGAACAACCAGCTGATCGACCTCACCGTGCAGAAAACATGGACGGGACTGGAAGATACCTCGGGCACTTCCATCAAGGCTGCGCTCTATTGGTCGTACACCAAGACCAGCTCCGGTTTTCCGGAGAATATGGAATTGGCGTCGGCGGAAAATCTGGGCGTTTCCGGATTGGAAAATCCGAAGGAATTCTCCACTGCCGCTGTTGGCAGCGGCGAAAATCCCCAGAATCCGTCTTACACATGGAAGAATCTTCCCAGCGGTAAGAACGGTAAGCCGATTTACTATTACGTCAAGGAAGCAGAATATACGTACGGCGGGAAAACATATATCCAGCAGACGGATGGAACGTTTCAGGCGAGTGATGGCACAAGCGGCACTTATCGACCGAATACAACAGGCAACGCAGCGAACAAAGACGGTACCATTTCCATCAACAATTCGCAGGGCTTGGTTGTAGAAAAGCTTTGGAGAGATTCCGATGGAAATCCGATTCCCAGCAGCGGCATTCCGGCAACGGAAGTGCAGTTCCAGCTGGAGGGATTGAACGCCAGCGGAACATGGGAAAAGATCGCTCTGAAAGAAAATGCGCTTTTGACCGCTGAAAACGGCTGGAAGCTGACATTGGAATCGTATTTGGCGGACGGGGTTTCGCTCGAAGCATATACGAAATTCCGAGTGTCGGAAACCGGCGTGAAGAAGAAAGGCGAAGATAAATTTCAATCTCCGAATCAGGGCTTGTATGGCTGGATCATCAGTGCTACGGGTACTACCAATGGCACGACCGGTACACTGATATTGACCAATCGAAACAATGAACCGACAGAGATCGCAGTTTCTGTGGAAAAGATTTGGGGCGATGGTGCAGAACAGCATACAGGGGACAGAGTAGAGGTAAAGCTTTATCAATCCACAACGGTATGGAGCGATATCGGAACGCCGCCCTCGGATGCGCAGGTGTACCAGTCATCCGGAACACAGACGCTGAATCAGAGCAACAGTTGGACTTATACTTGGAGTGATCTCCCGTATAAGACACAGGATGGAAGCCGCTATTACTATTATGTGGTGGAATCCAGTGTGCCGGAGGGGTATCAGGTAAAGTATGATCGAACAGAACGAGCTTCAGAGCAGAAAACGACGATTACCAACTACATTTCTGGCGGGCTGAATATAGAGAAACAGTGGCAGAATCAAGATGGTACAGCAATTGATGCAGATACAGATTCGATTCAGCTGAAACTCTATAAAAGGCTTTTGGAAACACAGACATCTTCCGGAGAAGAATCTGGTTCAATCCCATCCAATTTAAAAATAGATGCAGTTGGTGATTCGATTACAGATGGTTATTGGACTACATCAGATGACTATCCGCATCAATTAAAAGCATTATTTGATAAAAAGTATTCCGATGTTTCTGTTATAAATAGCGGCGCTAGTGGACAGATTGTTTCTCAAATTGCGGAAAGAATCAGCAAGGGAAACAAGTCTGACTGGGGCGGTGTAGATTATGATGGAACACAGGTAATGCTTTTAATCGGTGGAACCAATGATGTGAATGGCGGTAACTGGGAAATCTGGGGCGATGCTGATACAGATAATCAAGCCAAACACGATGCTTTGAAAACCGAAGTAAAAGAGATGATTCAAACTGCATATGCCAAGGCAAGTGCAGCAGGAACTTCTGATTTTGTTGTTTTTCTTGGCAGTATTCCTTATGAGGATTTTGTAAAAGCAGATGGAACCATTGAATCCAACATAAGTTATGTTCAAAAGCAAAATGCATTAAGAACAAAATATGGAATCTGGGGGACCCCAAGTACGGAGAATGCACAAGCATTTGAAGATGAGATCAATAAAATGATCAAATCGTATAATGCGATGTTGCAGGAGGTTGTAGCGGAATTGCAAAAGGAAACCGCAACTTCTACTGTACAGTTTGTGGATATCAATGCAGCTGTGGATAAGAACACGCAATTGTATGACGGTGTGCATCCTTCAAAAGAGGGATATGGCGAGATTGCCAATGCATTCTATAATGCAATTATTTCTCATTACACGGGTGTTACACCGGGTACTGGTACGACAGTTCTTGCGCCAACAGATGTTACAGGAGTTCCGAGTGACTTTTATGCGAAAGATGGAAGCATCAATAGCGACTATCAATTCGTACAGGATATCACGTTGGACGTTACAAACAACTGGCAGAAAACATTTTCTGATTTGGATGAGGCATATGCGTATTATGTGGTTGAACCTGAGATTTCTGGTTGGGAATCTTCGATTGCACACAATGGGCAACCGGTAAATGGCGAAACTGCCACCATCACCGTCACCAACACCAAAACCATCGAGAAGACATCGATCTCGGTGGAGAAGAAGTGGGTTGACAATGACAAGGCGGGCGCATCACACGGCGCAGTCAATGTCACGCTTCGGCGAAAGCTGAAAAGTGGCACAGACTATGATAAAGGCTTTTCGGAAACGGCAGAACTTTCCAGCGCCAACGGCTGGACGCACACGTGGAGCAGCTTGGACAAAACGGACGTAGGCGGAAACCAATACCTGTATGATGTCGTAGAGGAAAACGTTCCCGGCTACCAGGCGACCTACAAGAACAACAACGGTGTGAACGGCAACACGGCGGAGAATCCCATCGTGATCGTGAACACCAAGGTGCTCCAACTGACGCTGAAAAAGCGGTGGTCGGACAGCGATACCAACAACCACCAGAACGATCCCGTTGAAGTAAAGATCTACCGCTCGACGAATCCAGCCGATGTTCCGGTTGTGACGACAGCGACAACCAAGGCAACCACAACCATGACAACCAAGGCAACAACAACTAAGGCGACAGCGACAGAAACGACAACCAAGGCAACCACGACAACCACAACCACGACAACCTCCGCCAAGGAGACGAAGCCGGAGGAGACCACGACCACTACTGTGGAAACTGGAGCGTTGATAACGGTAGTGACAGGATTGCATGCCGGAGATACTTTAAAGGTTAAGCTTTCCAATAGTACGGCAACATCTGCAAATGCTAAGGGTTGCTTTGGATATTCTTATGAACCGGCTGATAATGGTTGGGCAAAGGATGAGTGGAAAGGAAGTTTCGATGCCAATGGAAAAATGGAATTGACCTATCCAGTACCAGATCAGTATCAAGATGGCGCTTATTTCGAATTTCAAGTCTGGGAGGTTGATGGGACACTTCCTAAGGCACTTACAATTGATTCCATTGAAATTGTGCCAAAGGTCACCACGACTACAACGACCACTACCAAACCCGAAGAAACCACGACCACAACGACTACCACGCCGCCGCCCTCTGGCGGGGATACGGTGACAGGGTCAAGTATTGTGTTAGAAAAGGATGCCCATTCAGTTAATTTGGATTCTACTAAAACGGTAAGTAAGTTAGAATTGAATATAAGTTTGACATCAACTACAAATCAATGGTACAATGTGTTCTATTTTGAATTCAAAAAAGCAAATCAAACTATAGGTGGTTCGGTAGGATTTACATGGAATTTTTCAAATTCTTCGATAAGTGAAGTTAGTTGGAATAATGGAGGAGGAACTTGTACAATCAATGGTGCTTCTTTAACATATGTGTTTACAACACCTATTTCAACTGACAAACTTGAAATAGTTAATGGCAGTAAAGATAACAGCATATGGATGATTGATTCTTACACCATCACCTACGCCACCGACACCTCCGCCCAATCCCTCGCTGCGCCGAGTGCGATGCGAATGCTGCGAATGGCAGCGAACGTGATGACGAGCGGGTCGGCCGGAGTGGAGCTGGTGGACACCGTAACCCTCAAGGGCAGCGACAGCAGCAGCTGGCAGGCAGTCCGCACGAACCTCCCCGCCTGTGACGAGAACGGCAATCCGTACTACTACTGGGCGGTGGAAACGGCGGTGGGCGGCTACACGCCGAGCTACACCTACGCCGGCGGCGCAGATAACTATATCAGCGGCGCAGACGGCGTCATCACGATCACCAACACCAAGGAAGAATCCGCTTCCGTGACAATGCCCGCCACCGGCGGCAGGGGCACACGCTGGTACACCATCACAGGTGCCGCAATTCTCTGCGGAACAGCGGCCGGTTATCTATGGTTCAGACGGCGATATCTCAGCCGTGTTGAATAAATTCTGATGCATACAGGGGGCTCCGGCAGAACCGCCGGAGCGCACCCCCTGAAATTGAACAAAAAGGAGTTTTTATTATGAAAAAGACAAGAAGATTCGCATCCCTGGCAACCGCAGCCATCCTCGCAGCTTGCGCAGTCGTTCCCGCTACTATGTCGGCTCTTCCGGTTAGTGCACAGACAGTCACCATTACTCAGGCAACTGGAAATGCAGAGGCTGATCATACTTATTCCGCATACCAGATCTTCAAAGGTACTGTTGTAGATGGTGCATTGACAGGAATTGATTGGAATAAGGATATTGTAAATGATGGGGCGCTGTTGACTGCATTGAAAGGCGATACCCAGCTTGGAAAATATTTCGCAAATTGTACTTCTGCTGCTGAAGTTGCAGCTGCGCTGAACGCAAAGGTTGCAGGTACTGAAGAGGGAACCGAAACAAGCGTATTTGCAAATAACGGTGCCTTGACACAGCATTTTGCAGAACTCGTAAAGGCAAATTTGAAAGATAATGTTACAGCATCTGCAACATCTGCCAAAAACGGCACGAGCGCAGAACTCAGCATTACTGCAGATGGTTATTACCTGATTGTTGATGATACTGCGAATTTGCAGACAGGTGCTTACAGCAGATACATTCTGACAACTGTAGATGCAGATTCGGACACAACTCTTTCGATTGCCCAGAAGGCAAGTTCCCCGACGGTTGTCAAGAAGGTAAAGGAAAATACTGATGTTGATGACTACACCTATACGGATGCAAGAGGTTCGCAGACTGACAAAGATTACAACGACGTTGCTGACTACAACATTGGCGATGCTGTTCCGTTCAAGCTGTATGGCACAATGCCGAGCACCATTGGCGACTATGAGCACTACAGATACATTTTCCACGATACGCTGGGCACACAGTTCACCGCTCCGGCTGTTGGGGATGTAACAGTAAAAGTTGATGGTAAGAATGCAGTTGGCGCAACAGTTGCGATTGCAGGCAACGAAATCACCGTTACATTTGCTGACATTAAGGATGGAAATACCATTACCGCAAGCAGCGTAGTAACAGTGGAATACAGTGCTGTTCTGAACAAAACCGCTCAGATTGGTTTGTCCGGTCAAGAAAACGCAGTAAAGTTGGAGTACAGCAACGATTCTTACTGGGATGGTTCTGGCACACCGACAACGAGCAAGACTCCGGAAGACAAGGTTATCGTGTTCACCTATGAACTGGATGTTACCAAGCAGGATAGCGTAACGGACAAGAAGCTGAAAGATGCAGAGTTCAATCTGAAGAATGCTGCTGATAAGTATGCAAAAGTTGATGAAAATGGTTATGTAACTGGTTGGGTAGACAGTGAAGAAGCCGGAAGCACATTGAAATCGGATGAAAATGGTTTGTTCAAGGTAATCGGTCTGGATGACGGCACATATACCCTGACAGAGACCAAGGCACCGACCGGATATAACCTCCTCAATGCTCCGGTTACCTTGAAACTAGATGCAACCACAGCCAATGGTCAGAATTGGGATGTCTTCGATGCTACCAAAGCATTGACTGATTTGACTCTGACCGTAGATACTGGCGCTGCACAGCCTGCAAAAACACCGGGCGAAGGAGATTCGTTTGGTAAGTATGGCGTAGTTGAAACTACCGTTCTGAACACCTCCGGTTCCTCCCTCCCGTCCACCGGTGGCATCGGTACGACCATCTTCTACGTTGCCGGCGGTGTGCTGGTTGTCGGCGCTGGCGTGCTCCTCATCACCAAGAAGCGTGCAAAAGACGCCCAGTAACCGATTTTCCCGCATTTTTCCCGTTTTGATCCAATGACCGCAGCTTCTGTACGGCACAGACCTCCCGTTTGTCCGGTGCGCCCGGCACTTCGGCATGGGCGGTCTGCCGTGCGGAAGCCTCTGCGGTATTTACCCGAAATTACCTGAACATGTCTGCGCTGGCAGGCATTAGGGGGGACCCCATGAGCAGTACACCTCTTGCAGAACCGTCCTCCGCCAAAGGAGCTGTGGTTTCTGTATGAAGAAAAAACGAAATGTGATTTCAACCGCCATATTGGTCGTGCTGCTGCTGGTGGGGCTCTCCGTGATGCTGTACCCGACTGTCAGCGACTGGTGGAATTCCCGTGTCCAGACACGTGCCATCGCCACCTATAACCAGTCCGTCGAACAGATGGACACCGGCGACAAGGAACGCCTCCTCATGGAAGCGCACTCCTACAACGCCACCCTCTCCCACCTCACCGCCCCTTTCACCAACTGGGAGGATGCCGGAAACTACGACAAAATCCTCGACATCAGCGGAACCGGTATCATGGGCTATATCTCTATCCCCAAGATTCAGGTGGAGCTGCCCATCTACCACGGGACAAGCGCCGAGGTGCTGAACGTGGCGGTGGGGCACCTCCAGGGCTCGTCATTTCCCGTGGGCGGGGAAAACACCCACGCCGTCATCTCGGCGCACCGGGGACTGCCCTCCGCAAAACTCTTCTCCGATCTGGATCAGCTGGTCGAGGGCGACACGTTCACCGTCACCATTCTGGATGAGGTGCTCACCTACGAGGTGGAGAAAATTTTCATCGTCAAACCCGACGAGCTTGACAAGCTCGCCATCATCCCCGGCGGGGATTACGTCACCCTCATGACCTGCACCCCCTACGGGGTCAACTCCCACCGGCTTCTGGTGCGGGCGCACCGGGTGGACACCGTCTACCCCCACAACGTCAAGGTGGCAGCCGATGCCGTCCAGCTGGATTCTATGTCCGTGGTGCCGTTTATCGCTGCACCGCTGTTCGTGGGACTGCTGGTGTTCTGGATCGTGAGCAGCAGACGGCAGAAAACACGCTCCCGCAGGGAGCTTCTCGCAAAACTGAAAGAACCTGAGAAAAAGGAAGGTGACTGATCGATGACCCGAACGGCGCTGCATCGTTTTGGCGCACTGCTCTGTGCGCTGGGTGTCTGTCTGTGGCTGACGGCGTGCCTGCTGCTTCCGGCAACGGCGGAGGATACCCGTTCCAATTTGACACTGATCTGCAGGTCGGACCCCGTGACGCTCTCCGGCATGCAGTGGAATCTCTACCGTGTCGGCGCCCGCAGTGCCGACGGCAGCTATCAGCTGGAGGGGGATTTCGCAGGCGACCCCGTTTCCATGGAGCTGACCACCGCATCGGAAATGCAGACGGCAGCCGATACCCTCGAAAACTACGCCGTGCTGGAACAGCGCCAGCCCCAGTCCACCGATAAGACGGACGATTCCGGCTCGGTGACCTTTGGCGAACTGGAAAAGGGGCTGTACCTCCTTGCCGGCAAGATGGTTGTTTCCGGCGACAAGCGCTATATTCCCTCGCCGGTGCTGGTGGAGATCGCCGGAAAGCCGGAGGAGATGAACCTCCTCGCCTACCCGAAATTTCAGGTGCGGAAACTCCCCACCTCGGATACCATTCAGTATACCGTGCGGAAGGTCTGGAAAAACGACGAATCCCAGCCGCAGGATCGCACCGCATTCATCGATGTCGGACTCTATCAGGACGGCACACTGACGGACACAGTACGACTGGACGAGAGCAACGGCTGGACGTATCACTGGTCGGCGGATGCGCTGGCGGACTGCCGGATTCTGGAGATGGATGTCCCCAAGGGATATACGGTGGTCTATCGCGGCAATGAAACCCAGTTCCTGATGATCAACACCCACAACAGCACCAAGGCTTCTACCATTACGCCGGAGAGCACCGTTGTGACTACGGAAACTACGACCATGGCGGTCACCTCCGCACCGGCAACTTCGCAGGTGACAGGCGATACGACAGCACCGGCAACCTCGTCCGTAACGGGCGGTGCTGCCGTGACTACGGTGCGCCAGACTGGAAACACCACCGCCAGCAGCGGCGGAAAGCTTCCCCAGACGGGACAGCTCTGGTGGCCGGTCCCTGTGCTGGCAGGGGCGGGGCTGGTGCTGGTAGTCGTTGGCTTCCGGCTGCATTCGAAAAAGTAAGCGAGGATAGCGCATGAAAAACACACGTGGCTTGTGCTGGATTCTTGCAGGGGCAGTGCTGCTGGCAGCGGCGCTGTCCTTGTGTCTATACAATTGGCATCAGAGCATCCGCAGCGGGGAAACGGCGCAGGAGGTTCTGACGGTGCTGAAGGAGGAACTGCCGCCGCTGACCACGGAACTGCCGGAGGAATTCGGCACAGGCGAAACCGCCGGCACGGTTACCGGCACGCAGCCTTCCGGAACGCCCTCCGGGAAACTGCCGGAGGAGGATTTGTTTCAGGAGTACGGCGTTTCCGAACCGCAGGAGGAAACGGTGCTCACGGTGTATGAGTACACGTATATTGGCATCCTCACCATTCCCTCGCTGGGCATCGAACTGCCGGTGCAGGACGAGTGGAGCTATCCCAACCTGAAGATCGCTCCCTGCCGGTACGCCGGAACGGTGGCGGATGGCAACCTCATTGTGGCAGCACATAACTACCGGTCGCACTTCGGGCGCATTGGGGAATTGAATTCCGGCGATGAGATTCTCTTCACGGAGTGTAGCGGTGCGGTGCACACCTACGAGGTGGTGCAGACTGACCTGCTGATCGGAACAGATGTTTCCGCCATGGCGGAGGGGGACGAGAACTGGGATCTGACGCTGTTCACCTGTACGCTGAGCGGTCAGAGCCGTGTCACAGTGCGTGCCGCAGAGAAAAAAGAATAGAAAGAAACCCTGTCAGCAGTGTAAGACCTGTTGACAGGGTTTTTGCTTTAGAGCCTGCTTTACAAGAAATATATGTGGATTTTCGAGCATAATTTTGTTGCAGACAAGGCAAAAATACGCAGGATGCAGCAAAATTTGCCGAAAAGACACGCATATACGCTTGTGAAGACAGGTTCTTAGTGCAGGCAGTTCCGGTTGCGCCATTCTCTCGGGGGAATGCCGTAGATGTTCTTAAAGGCTCTGGAAAAATGTAGGGCGTTCTGATAGCCCACGGCGTTTCCGATGTCGCCGATGGAGAGGGAGGTCAGCTTGAGCAGCTCCGCCGCCTTTGCCATGCGGAAGCTGAGCAGAAATTCCTGCGGTGTCTTTCCGATGGAGTCCTTGAAGATCTTGCCGAAGTAGGTGCGGTTCAGTCCGCAGACCGAAGCAATATCCTCCACAGAGATGTTGTTCTGGAAGTTGTGTTCAATGTATTCCAGTGCCTCGTGGATGTAGAAATCCCGCAGCGTGCTGTTGCTCATGACTTTCAGCGCAGCAGCGGAACGCACCAGATAATCCAGAAAGAGATAGAGGTGTCCAATGAGGTGGAAGGGCGGGGCATCGCCGTGTTCAATGATGTGCAGCATCTCGCTCTTCATCTCTTCCCGCAGCTCCTTTTTGCGGGCGTGGTAGATGGGAGAGTCCAGCGAAAATCCGGCAGTCTCCAGCATTCCCTTGGCACGCAGTCCGTCGAACTCGATCCAGAGGTATTCCCATGGGGTCTGGTGGTCGGCGATGTACGTGGTGACCTGTCCGGGGAAGATCATGAACCCCTGCATGCTCCGGACGTTGTAGGTGATGGTCTGCCCTTTGGCATTGTCCGCCATAAGCGTTCCCATACCGGAGAGCACATAGTGGAACAGGAAGTGGTTTCGGCTCGCCGGCCCGAAAGAATGGGACGGTGCACAGCGTTCCATGCCGAACTGGAACAGCCCCAGATCGACGAAATTTTCGTTGGGAAATACGGAGAATATCAGGTCTTTCATTTGTAGCCTCCTGATGATTTTGTCAGTCGTTTTTTATTTCGGGATATCCTTATTGTAATATTATACCATGAGATATCTCAAAATGCAAGGTGATTTTGCATTATTCTAAGAAAAATCGCAAAATGGTATAAATGTAGCGTTTTTCTGATATTTACAAGGCGCATTATGGATGGTATAATAAAATTACTCAAGTAAGACTGCAGCGAATTGACGTAAAAAAGGAGGAATTTTGCATGAACAAGCGAAAATGCGTTGCATTGGGAATGGCACTGGTTTTGACAGCATCTTCAGCTGTTCTGACTGGCTGCGGAAGTGACAAGACGAAAGACGGAAGAACAATCGTCACCATGCTCCAGTATAAACCGGAGGCGGTTTCCGCTTTTGATGAGATGGCAGAGCGGTTCAATGCTTCTCAGGATGAGATTTATCTTGAGATCGAATCGCCCAACGATGCCATGACGGTTTTAAAGACACGGTTTGTCCGTGAGGATTATCCGGATATCATCGGCATCGGCGGCGATATCAACTACTCCAACTTCTTAGATGCCAATATGTTTATGGACATCTCAGACTTTGACGGCATTTCGGACATCAAGCCGGCGTACATGGATATCGTCAAGGAGCTGGAGTTTATTCCGCAGGATGGCGTGCATGCGCTGCCCTACGTGGCAAACTGTGCCGGCATCCTGTACAACAAGGATATGTTCGAGGAAAACGGCTGGGAGATTCCGACTACCTGGAGCGAGTTCACAGCCCTTTGTGACACGATTTCCGAGAGCGGCGTTGCCTATCCGCTTTATATGGGATACAAGGATACCTGGACTTGTATGGCACCGTGGAACGCTCTTGCAGTCGGTCTGACACCCCCTGACGTTTGCAGTCAGGTGAACGCCGGAAACACCACATTTACAGAGCAATATGCTGAGGTCGCAGAGAAGGAAAAGGCGCTGCTCCAGTATGCGGAGCCGAATCCCTACGCCTACAGCTACAACGATGCATGTACGGCATTTGCCCGTGGCGAGTCGGCAATGTTCCCCATCGGCAGCTACGCCGTTCCGCAGATCCAGTCCGTCAATCCGGACATCAACATCGACTCCTTCACTTTCCCTGCCAACGAGAACGCAGAGGACAACGTGCTGAATTCCGGTGTAGACCTGCTGTTCGCTGTCATGAAGGAGAGCAAGAACAAGGAAGCAGTTTATAAGGTGCTGGACTTCATGTTCCAGGACGATACCATCCAGATCTATCTGGACAACCAGAGTGCAGTTCCCTGTAAGGAGGGCGACTTCACACTCCCGTCGATTCTGGACGGCATGAAGCAGGACATCGACGACGGCAACATGGCAGACTTCCACGACCACCACTATCCCACTGAGATGAGTGTGGATGCGATGATTCAGACCTATCTGATGGATGATTCTGACAACGCCACCGAGAAATTCCTCAAGCGGTTCGACAAGGACTGGAAGCGCTACAATCGTGATCTGATCGAAAAGGTTCAGAAGTACGAGCAGGAAAAGGAGGGAAACTAAATGAAAGGCAGAAAAAAGATGTCCAATCGGGAACGGACCTTCCTGCTGATGATCCTCCCCGCATTGATTCTATTTGTTGCATTCAACACCATTCCGCTGATTACCGGTGCAATCTACAGCTTCACCAACTACCGTGGCTATGGTGATTATGATTTCGTAGGATTCCGCAATTACATCGATCTGTTCAGTGATGAGCGTGTCCGGAACTCCTATTGGTTTACATTTAAATATGCAGTTGTCGGAACCATTCTGATCAACTTCCTCAGCCTGCTGCTTGCGCTGGGACTGAACAGCAGAATCCGCTGCAAGAGCCTGCTGCGGGGCGTTTACTTCGTCCCCAACATCCTCGGCGGACTGATTATTGGTTATATCTTCAGTTTCTTCTTCACCTATATCGTGCCGGCAATCGGCAAGGCTGCCCACATCGGCTTCCTGGAAAACAGTATCCTCGCCAGTGAAAAATACGCATGGATCGGCGTGCTCATCGTCGGCGTATGGCAGGCAGTCGCCATGAACACCATCATCTATATCTCCGGTCTCCAGACCGTGCCCACCGATATCTACGAGGCAGGCATGATCGACGGCGTGACCGGCTGGCAGAAGTTCTGGAAGCTGACGTTCCCCATGCTGCTGCCGTTCATCTCCATCAACCTGATCCTGAGTACCAAAAACATGCTGATGGTATTCGACCAGATCATGTCCTTGACCAAGGGCGGTCCGGCACAGAGTACCGAGTCAATTTCCTACCTGATTTATAACAACGGTATGGCAGGCGGCCAGTTCGGCTTCCAGAGCGCCAACGCCGTGATCTTCTTCATTGTCATTGTCATCTTTGCAGTGGTTCAGATGAAGCTGACGGGAAGAAAGGAGGAGCAGCTATGAGTATGACAAAGAAAAGACCGGGACGCACCAACGTTTTCCTGACCGTGCTGCTGTTCCTGGGATGCATTACAATTCTGTTCCCGCTGTATATGGCGGTAATGATCGCATTCAAAAGCCCCACAGAGATGACCAACGACATCGCCGGCGCACTGGGCTTCCCCAGCCACTGGAGCTTCAGCAACTTCTCCGAGGCAATGAAAGTCACCGACTTCTGGCACACTCTTGGAAACAGCTTGCTCATCACCGGCGCAACCATCGTGATTGCAATTCTGCTGCACTCCATGACCGGCTATGCCATCGGCAGAAGTATGGCTCGGAAAAAGGGCTTCCGCATGGTGTACTATTACATCGTCAGCGGTATGTTCGTTCCGTTTGCCATCCTGATGATGCCGCTGGTAAAGGAAACCGCAGTTCTGGGACTGGACAACCGTCTGGGTGTCATTCTCCTGTATGTGGTATTCTATATGCCCATGAACGTCATGCTGTATAGCGGCTATCTGAAAAATGTGCCCCTTGCACTGGAAGAGGCCGCAGACATTGACGGTGCTTCCGCATGGAAGACCTACTGGACAATTATTTTCCCGATGATGAAGCCCATGCACGCAACGGTTGCGGTTCTGACCGCACTGGGCACATGGAACGACGTTATGACTCCGCTGGTTATCCTGTCCAGCTCGAAGGGTACGACACTTCCGCTGGCGCAGCTGAACTTCCAGACCCAGTTCGGCACCAACTATAACCTGGCATTCGCTTCCTACCTGCTGGCACTGATCCCGATCCTGATCTTCTACATCTTCTGTCAGAAGCAGATCATCGGCGGTATCGCCAACGGCGCAGTCAAGGGATAAACAGCAGCATTTGATCCTCCTCAATCATTCGAATCCGACCGATTTCAGCAATCCCGTGCAGAACCGTTTTCTGTGCGGGATTCTCTGAAACTGATATTATGAAAGACAGGGTGTGTATGATGAAAAAACTGAACAACCAAATTATGCTGATTACCTATGCGGACAGCATGGGAAAAAATTTGAAGGAACTCCACACGGTGCTGAACCGGTATTATCACAACGCCATCGGCGGTGTGCATATCCTGCCGTTTTTCCCGTCGTCGGCAGACCGTGGATTTGCGCCCGTCACCTACGAAAAGGTGGACGAGGCGTTCGGCACATTTGACGATGTGGAAGCCCTCGGCGAGGACTACTACCTGATGTTTGACTTCATGGTCAATCACATCTCGGCGCACTCCGAGTATTTTCAGGACTTCTTACAGCACAAGGACGAGTCGCCGTACCGGGACTTCTTTATCCGCTATTCCTCTTTTTGGGAAAACGGCGAGCCCACACCGGAGCAGCTGGATCTGATCTATAAGAGAAAGCCCCGTGCTCCCTACATCGAGGCAGAGTTCGCCGACGGCACCACGGAAAAGATCTGGTGCACGTTCTGCGAGGAACAGATCGATCTGGATGTGGAAAAGCCTGCTGTCAAGGAATTCATTCGCCGGACACTGAAGAGCATGTGCCGTCACGGCGCAGCGGTGATCCGTCTGGATGCGTTTGCCTATGCCATCAAGAAAAAGGATACCAACTGCTTCTTTGTAGAGCCGGAGATCTGGGATTTGCTCCACGAGATCGAGGGCATTGTGCAGGAGGAACAGGCGGAGATTCTGCCGGAGATCCACGAGCACTACACCATCCCCATGAAGATTGCAGACAAGGGCTTCTGGATCTACGATTTTGCGCTGCCGGTTCTCACGCTGCACGCTCTGTTCAACCACACCGGCGTGTACCTGAAAAAGTGGCTGGAGCAGTGCCCCATGAAGCAGTTCACCACACTGGACACCCACGACGGCATCGGCATTGTGGATGTCAAGGACCTGCTGCCGGACGCAGAGATCGAAACCGTCAAGGAACAGATGTACCAGCAGGGCGCAAACGTCAAGAAGATCTACAGCTCTGAGGCGTACAACAATCTGGATATCTATCAGGTGAACACCACCTATTATTCTGCGCTGGGCAATCGGGACGATGCCTATCTGCTGGCACGTGCCATTCAATTCTTTGCGCCGGGCATTCCGCAGGTGTACTATGTCGGTATGCTGGCAGGCAGCAACGACATCGCCCTTATGGAACGCACCAAGAACGGCAGAGATATCAACCGCCACTATTACACCAGCGAGGAAGTGGCAAAGGAGCAGGAGCGCAGCGTGGTACAGGATCTGAAGCGGCTCATGGAGCTGCGGAACACCCATCCGGCATTCGGACTGGACGGTGCCATTGCTGTAACGGCAGAGGGCGACCAGCTCACCATCACCAGAACCTGCGGCGATGCTCAGCTGACGCTCCACGCTGATCTCACCAACTATCGCTTTACCATTGACTAAAGGAGGAAATTACCATGCCGATTTTCGCAGAAGCGCAAGAAAGACTGTTTCGTATCCGGACCGCCCACACCGAGTATCAGATGTGCGCAGATTCCTATGGGGTGCTGAAGCACCTCTGGTACGGCGTACCGGTGGGACACAGCATGGACTATCTCCGGAAGTATCCGGATGTGGGATTTGCCGGAAATCTCTATGAGGCCGGAAATGACCGCACCTATTCCCTGAACACCCTGCCGCAGGAGTATGCCGGCGCAGGCGTGGGGGATTACCGCATCAGCGCTGCTAATGTCCGCCATGCGGACGGCAGCCAGGCGCTGGATCTGCGGTATCAGAGCTATGCCATCAAACCGGGCAAGTACAGCATTCCCGGACTGCCGGCAGTTTATGCCGATGCAGCAGATGCGGAAACGCTGGAGATCACCCTGCGGGATGCCGCATCCGGCGTGGAAGTTGTCCTGCAATACGGCGTTCTGCCGGAACTGGACATCATCACCAGAAGCGCTGTGTTCCGGAATACCGGCGCATCCCCTGTGGTTTTGCAGAAGGCAGCCAGCCTGTGTCTGGACTTGCCGGACGGCACATGGGAGTGGATGCACTTCCACGGCAGACACGCCATGGAGCGGATGCCGGAGCGGACAGCGCTGTTCCACGGCGTGCAGGAGAGCTCCAGCGCAAGAGGCACTTCCAGCCATCAGCAGAACCCCTCTGTGGTTCTGTGTGCGCCGGACTGCACAGAGCAGAACGGCAGCTGCATCGGCGCATTTCTGATGTACAGCGGCAGCTTCCAGACACAGATCGAGCTGGATCAGCTGGATCAGGTGCGCCTGGTCATGGGACTGCATCCGGATTTGTTTGCATGGACTTTGCAGTCCGGCGAGGAATTCCACACGCCGGAGGCGGTATTCACCTATAGCGACAGCGGTCTGGCAGAGATGTCCCAGCGGTTCCACAAGGTGATTCGGGAGCACGTCTGCCGTGGCAAGTACCAGCTGGCAGAGCGTCCGGTGCTCATCAACAACTGGGAGGCAACCTACTTCGACTTCAACGAGGAGAAGATCTGGAGCATCGCCAAATCCGCCGCAGAACTGGGCGTGGATATGCTGGTGCTGGACGACGGCTGGTTCGGCAAGCGGGACGGCGACTGTTCCGGTCTGGGCGACTGGGACGTGAACGAAACCAAGCTGCGTGGCGGACTGGGAAAACTGGTGGATCAGGTGCGCTCGCTGGGCATGCAGTTCGGACTGTGGTTTGAACCGGAGATGATCTCCGAGGACAGTGACCTCTACCGCAGCCATCCGGACTGGGCGATTCGCATTCCGGACAGAGCACCTATGCGTAGCCGGTATCAGCTGCTGCTGGACATGACCCGTCAGGAGGTACAGGACTATCTGTACGAGAAGATCAGCGGTGTGCTCCGCAGCGCAGCGATCTCCTATGTGAAGTGGGACATGAACCGCAGCATCAGCGACTGGTATTCCGCAACGCTTCCGGCAGCGCAGCAGGGCGAACTGCCGCACCGGTACGTGCTGGGACTGTATGCGCTGCTGGAACGCCTCACCGCAGAATTTCCGGACGTGCTGTTCGAGGGATGCAGCGGCGGCGGCGGCAGATTTGATGCCGGCATGCTGTACTACTGCCCGCAGATCTGGTGCAGCGATGACACCGATGCCTATGAGCGCACACGGATTCAGTACGGCACTTCCATGATCTATCCCATCTCCGCCGTTGGCTCTCACGTTTCTGTCGTTCCCAATCACCAGACCGGCAGAATCACCCCCATGGAAACCAGAGGCATTACGGCAATGGCAGGCAGCTTCGGCTTCGAGCTGGATCTGCAAAAGCTGTCGGAGGAGGACAAGAAAACGGCTGCGGCGCAGATCAAGCAGTTCAAGGAATACGGCCCGCTGATCCACGGCGGCAAGTACTACCGCCTCAGCGATCCGTTCACGGAAAACAGCGCTTTCTGGAGCTTTGTGGCACAGGATGACAGTGAGGTTCTGGTACAGGGCGTGGTGTTCCGCACCGCTCCCAACATGCGCCGGAAGGCACTGCGTCTGGCAGGACTCTGTCCGGAGAGCCGATATCAGGATACGGCATCCGGCGAGATCTACACCGGTGCAGCACTGATGCACGGCGGACTGCTGCTGCCGCAGACATGGGGCGACTATTGTCCGGTGATGTTCCACCTGAAGAAAATTTTTGCTTGATTCTGAAAACGATAGATGTTATAATGGGAAGAGAAGTTTCCGTGAATCAATGGGAGGTCTGTTATGAAGTCCAATGCATGGATTCCGTCCATTCAAGACGGCAAATGGGATACCTATTTTCAAAAGCTGTACGGCGCAGATGCAGTTCCGGCGCAACGTCAGCGCTACGTCCGTGCCATCCGGCAGTTTGTGCAAACATTTCCGGAACATGCGGAGTCCCAGATTTCCGTGTTCTCTGCGCCGGGCAGAACGGAGATCGGCGGCAACCATACCGATCACCAGCACGGCTGCGTTTTAGCGGCAGCCATTCAGCTGGATGTGGTGGCAGTGGTTTCATTTCGGACAGACCGAAAGCTGCGGCTTCAGTCGGAGGGCTATCCCATGGATACCATCGACCTGTCTCGGCTGGAAGCCCAGCCGTCGGAGCAGGGCACCTCTGCCGCACTGATTCGCGGCATTGCGGCGAAATTGGCGCAGAACGGCGTGCAGCCATCCGGCTTTGATGCCTACACCACCTCGGCGGTGCTCACCGGCAGCGGGCTGTCCTCCTCGGCGGCGTTCGAGATTCTGCTGGGGACGATCTTCAACGAGCACGACAACGACGGCGCTATGACACCGGTGGCGCTGGCACAGGCAGGGCAGTATGCCGAGAATATCTACTACGGAAAGCAGAGCGGTCTGATGGACCAGACGGCGTGCGCCTCCGGCGGTGTGGTATATGTGGACTTTCAGGACACGGCAAGTCCCAAGGTCACAGCCCACGCTGTGGATTTCGCCAGGTACGGCTACGCCATCTGTATCACCGACACCAAAGGCAGCCATGCTGACCTCACCGATGATTACACGGTGATTCCCACGGAGATGCGGCAGGTCGCAGCGCAGTTCGGACAAACCGAGCTGCGGGGCGTTTCAGAGGAGGCGTTCTATGCTGCCATTCCGCAGCTGCGCCGGAGCTGCTCTGACCGTGCCATTCTGCGTGCCATGCATTTCTTTGCGGAGAACCGGCGTGCCGGCGCACAAGCGCAGGCGCTGGAATCCGGGGATATGGCACAGTTCTTGACGCTGGTGCAGGAGTCCGGCGCTTCCTCGGCGGAGCTGCTGCAAAACCTCTATTCCGCCAGCAAGCCTACGGCGCAGGAGATTCCCCTTGCCATTGCCGTCAGCAAGCGGCTCCTGGCGGGAGCGGGCGCAGTTCGTGTTCACGGCGGCGGCTTCGCCGGCACGATTCAGGCGTTTGTCCCGCTGGCGCAGGTGGCGATGTACACAAAGGCAATGGAACAGCTGTTCGGCGAGGGCAGCTGCTATGTCCTTCGGATTCGTCCGGTGGGCGGGGTTGAGATGAAGGAGGAGTTACAATGAGAATTCTGGTATTTGGCGGAGCAGGCTATATCGGTTCGCACACGGCGCTGGAACTGATTCGTGCCGGCGAGGAAGTCGTGGTTGCGGATAGTCTGGTGACCGGCTACCGGCGTGCAGTTCCAGAGGGCGCTGCGTTCTATCAGGGCGACCTGCACGACCGTGCATTTTTGGATCACCTGTTCGAAACTGAGAAGATCGACGCTGTTATTCATTTCGCCGCCTTTTCGCTGGTGGGAGAGAGCGTTTCCAACCCGCTGAAATACTACGACAACAATCTGTGCGGAACGAAAGTCCTGCTGGATGCCATGGTGGCGCACGGCATTGACAAGATCGTCTTTTCCTCCACGGCAGCCACCTACGGCGAACCGGAGCATGTGCCGATTTTGGAGAGCGACCGCACCTGCCCCACCAATCCCTACGGCGAAACCAAACTCGCCATGGAGAAGATGTTCCACTGGACGGGGCTGGCGCACGGTCTGCGCTATGTCTCCCTGCGCTATTTCAACGCCTGCGGTGCCGATGCCAGCGGCAATATCGGCGAGGCGCACAATCCGGAGAGCCACTTGATTCCACTGATTCTGCAAGTGCCCAACGGCAAGCGGGAGTCCGTTTCTATCTACGGCACAGATTACGATACACCGGACGGCACCTGCATTCGGGACTACATCCATGTGACTGATCTGGCGCAGGCGCACATTCTGGCGGTGCGCTATCTGGCGGAGGGCGGTGCAAGCGATATCTTCAATCTGGGCAACGGCATTGGCTATTCTGTCCGTGAGGTGATCGAAACCGCACGCAAGGTGACGGGGCATCCCATTCCGGCGGTGGAAACACCTCGCCGTGCCGGCGATCCGGCTCGTCTGGTGGCATCCAGCGAAAAGGCAAAGCGTGTGCTGGGCTGGAATCCGGTGCACGACAGCTTGGAGGAGATCATTTCCAGCGCATGGAATTGGCACAAGAACCATCCCGACGGATATGCAGAAAAATAATAAATGAGGGGGTAGCGCAATGATTTGTCAGGAAATTCAGAACTTGCTGGCGTATGCGATCCGCACCGGACTGATTCAGCCGGAGGACGAGATCGTGGTTCGGAACCAGCTGATGGACGTGCTGCATGTTGCAGCGTGGGAGGCATCGGAACCGGCGGAGGATTCCCGCAGTGTGGACGAGATTCTGGCGAAACTGGTGGACTATGCCTGTGAACAGGGTCTGATCGAAAACACCAGCGGTATGCGGGATCGGTTTGACACCCGTCTGATGGGCTGCATGACACCCTATCCCAGAGAGGTGCAGCGGACATTTCGGGAGAAATACGACGTTTCTCCCCAGACGGCGACCGACTGGTATTTTGCCTATAACCAGAATGTGAACTACGTCCGTGCCGGCAGAATCGCCAAGGATATCAAGTGGACATATCCCTCGGAATACGGCGTGCTGGACATCACCATCAACCGCTCCAAGCCGGAGAAAGACCCGCGGGACATTGCAGCTGCCCGCACGCAGCAGGCGGTTTCCTATCCCAAGTGTCAGCTCTGTCCGGAGAACGCCGGCTTTGCCGGAACGGCGACCCATCCGGCACGGCAGAATCTGCGGCCGATCAGCATCCGCATTCATGATGAGCCGTGGCAGCTGCAATATTCCCCCTACGGCTACTACAACGAGCACTGCATTGCTTTCAACCAGAAGCACGTCCCCATGAAGATCGACGCAGCGGTGTTCGAGAAGCTCTTTGATTTTCTGGATTTCCTGCCCCACTACTTCATCGGCTCCAACGCCGATCTCCCCATTGTGGGCGGTTCGATTCTGAGCCACGAGCATTTTCAGGGCGGTCACTATACTTTCGCCATGGCAAAAGCACCGGTGGAGCAGCACTTCACCCTGCCGGACTATCCCACGGTAAACGCCGGCATTTTAAAATGGCCCATGTCTGTCATCCGTCTGGAGAGTCAGGACCGGACGGCGCTGGCAGCAGCGTGCGATCTGGTGCTGGAGCACTGGCGGCGCTACAGCGATCCGGAGGCGTTCATTTTTGCGGAAACCGATGGAACGCCCCACAACACCATCACTCCCATTGCCAGAATGTGCGGTGATACCTATCAGTGTGATCTGGTGCTGCGCAACAACATTACCACAGAGGAACGCCCGCTGGGTGTCTACCATCCCAACCCGTCCCTGCACCACATCAAGAAAGAGAACATCGGCTTGATCGAGGTCATGGGGTTGGCAGTACTGCCGGCACGTCTTGCCACGGAGCTGGAGGTGCTGCGGGAGTCTATGCTCACCGGCGCTGATCTGACTGCGGACAGCCGGACGGCATCCCACGCTGTATGGGCGCAGGAGGTTCTGGCACGTCATCCGGAATTCTGCGCAGAAAATGCGGAATCGATTCTCCAGCAGGAGGTGGGCGCTGTGTTTGAACAGGTGCTGTGCGATGCCGGCGTATTCGCCCGCAATGCAGAGGGCAGCGAGGCGTTCCGGCGTTTCCTGTGCACCCTGAAGTAATCACTCATCTATCATAGAAACAAACAAGAGCCGGACAGGTGCGCCAAAAGCTGCGCCTGTCCGGCTTTTCTCTGGAGTGGGGACTTTTTGGAAAATACGGCAAAGAAAAATCACGCAACCCCGAAAAGTACGGAATTACGTGATTTTCTCAAGTATATTTACTTGGCGCAGAAAGAGGGATTTGAACCCTCGCGCCGGTTTCCCGACCTACTCCCTTAGCAGGGGAGCCCCTTCACCACTTGGGTATTTCTGCAAAACCTATTCTAAAACGAAAACATTGTGTCAATGTGTCGTAGCACTTTCAATGGCGGAGAGGGTGGGATTCGAACCCACGGTTCCTCTCGGAATCACTGGTTTTCAAGACCAGCTCCTTAAACCACTCGGACACCTCTCCAGACTGTGTCAAACAGCTTTTTTATTATACAACAAAGTTTGGACTTTGTCAAGCAAAAATCGAAAAAAGATTCTCAAAATTTGAATTTCTTTGAAAAGGAAAGAAAATACCTGCATCTTGCAATATAATTTATTGTGTACGGTTTGAATTTGCAATTGGATTCGGAGATAAAATGACGATTTTATGGAGGGACGGAGGAATGAAGCATCGCAAACAAGGCACACCGGAAATGAGCAGTTCCCGCAAAAATGGATTTGCACACAGCCACGTCGTGACACCTTGCTTTTTTTCCGGAAATCGCTTATAATAAAAGAAACCAAAAAGAAACCAAACGGGGAGGACGTGCAGCAATGTTATATCGATATACCTTGGATACGCCGGCGGAGGATTTCTGTCCCATTACGGCGCAGGTGCAGGGCGCTGTGGCGGAGAGCGGTGTGCAGGACGGCATCTGTCTGGTCTACTGTCCCCACACCACCGCCGGAATCACCATCAATGAAAATGCCGATCCGGACGTGGTGACGGACTTGCTGCTGGCATACCGGAAAGCGTTTCCGGATCGGCCGGAGTTCCGCCATGCAGAGGGAAATTCCTCGGCGCACGCCCGTGCTTCCGCTGTGGGAAGCAGCGCCATGATTCCGGTGAAAAACGGCAGGCTGGTGCTGGGTACATGGCAGGGTATTTATTTCTGCGAGTTCGACGGGCCGCGGCGGAGAACCTTTCTGGTCACCGTGATGGAAGCGCATGAGAAGGGAGCGAATGTGTGATGGATATGGAAAAAGTACAGCAGCTGCAGCAGAAGATCAATGCAGCTCACCGCATTGTGTTTTTCGGCGGAGCAGGTGTTTCCACCGAGAGCGGGATTCCGGACTTCCGCAGTCAGGACGGCTTGTATCACCAGCAGTACGACGTACCGCCGGAAACGATTCTCAGCCGCACCTATTTTGACCGGCATCCGGCAGAGTTCTACCGGTTCTACCGGAACAAGATGATCTGCCTGACGGCAAAGCCCAACGCCGCCCACAAAAAGCTGGCGGAGCTGGAACAGGCGGGGCGTCTGCTTGCCGTTGTGACGCAGAACATCGACGGGCTGCACCAGATGGCCGGCAGCCGGAATGTGCTGGAACTGCACGGCAGCGTGCACCGGAACATCTGCCGGAACTGCGGTGCGGTCTACGATGCGGAATGGGTGATGATGACAAACGGCATTCCCCACTGCGACAAGTGCGGCGGCATGGTGAAACCGGATGTGGTGCTGTATGAGGAGTCGCTGTCGGAGGACGTGCTGACCCGCTCCATTTCCGCCATTGCCAGCGCCGACCTGCTGATCGTGGGCGGAACCTCGCTGGTGGTCTATCCGGCTGCCGGACTGCTGCGGTATTTTCAGGGGGATTCGCTGGTGCTCATCAATCGGGATGCCACACAGATGGACAAGATGGCAGATCTCTGCATACGGGATGCCATTGGTGCAGTGATGGAACAGATTCAGGTTCCGGAAAAGGAGGCGTGAGAAATGCGCATGGTCATTCAACGGGTGAAGCACGCCAGCGTGACAGTGGACGGCGAGATCACCGGAAAAATCGGACAGGGCTTTCTGGTGCTGCTGGGCATCGGGCCGGACGACACCGAGGAAATTGTAGAAAAAATGGCGGACAAGATGATGCGTCTGCGGATCTTCTCCGACGAGAACGACAAGATCAACCGCTCCCTCTCCGATGTGGACGGGGAACTGCTGCTGGTATCCCAGTTCACCCTGTACGCTGACTGCCGCAAGGGCAACCGTCCCAGCTTTGTTCACGCTGCACCGCCGGCACAGGCAGAGGCGCTCTACGAATATTGCAAGGCGTACTGCCGCCGGACGATTCCGGTGGTGGAGTCCGGTATCTTTGGGGCGGATATGCAGGTAGAGCTGCTGAACGACGGCCCGTTTACTGTGGTGCTGGATTCCGACGAGATCGTGAAATGAGCTTTTCCAGTCCGGCGTGCCGGCAGAGCAGCAGAAGTCCCAGCAGATTGGGCAGCGCCATCAGACCGTTTGCAATGTCGGAGAGTGCCCAGACTGTGGGAAGTGCGATCACGGCACCGGCACCGGCAGCTGCGCAGAACATCAGCCGGTAGGGCAGAAGTCCCCGTGCGCCGAGAAGATAGTGCACCGCCTGTTCTCCGCAGCAGCACCAGCCGATCATGGTGCAAAAGGCGAAGAGCGCTGTGACTACTGCTATGATCTGCGGTGCAAAGCTGCCGAAGATGCCGGAGAATGCGGCGACGATTTGTTCCGTGTCGCTCAAACCGGTCTGGGCAGCACCGCTGGTGAGCAGGGCAAGGGCGGTGAGGGTACAGCAGACCAGCGTGTCGAGCGCCACTTCGGTCATGCTCCACAGTCCCTGCAGAGAGGCATCCTTGGAGTCGCTGCCGGCGTGTACCAGCGCACTGCTGCCGAGTCCGGCCTCGTTGGAGAAGATGCCCCGCCGGAGTCCGGTTTCAATGGTGCTGCGGAGCATGGCGCCGGAGATGCCGCCGCCCACGGCACGCATGCCAAAGGCACCACGAAAAATGGCACGGAATGCCTCCGGCAGCGCTGCACTGTGGCGGAGGATGACGGCGAGCGCTGCCAGCATGTATCCGGCTGCCAGCAGCGGCATGAGCCACTGGAGCACACTGCCTGCGCCACGCACCCCACGGAGCAGGATGCAGCCCAGCAGAACGGCGATTCCGGCGGCAATGCCCCACACCGGCAGGGGAAAGGCACCCTGCAACAGGGTGGAGATGGCGCTGCTCTGGGTCATATTCCCCATGCCGAATGAGGCGAGGATGCAAAAGACGGCGTAGAGAAACGGCAGAACCCGGCTGCCCAGCCCGAAGCGCAGGTATGCCATAGGGCCACGCACTGCCGAGCCGTCGGGACGTGTGCCGGCGTACTGCACGGCGAGGACATTCTCCGCATAGGTCAGCATCATGCCCAGCAGCGCCGAGATCCACATCCAAAAGATGGCGCCGGCACCGCCCAAACAGAGCGCACCGGCAACGCCGATGATGTTTCCCGTGCCCATGGCAGCGGCGAGGGCTGCGGAAAAGGTCTGGAACTGTGTCAGGGCTGGGGCACTGCCCGCCGAATCGGCGGATGCTGCGGATTTGCGCAGGCTGCCAAATGTGCGCCGCAGAATGGTGCGCCAGCCATGCAGCTGGAAGAACCGGCTCTTCCAGCTGAGCCACAGCCCGGTGCCCAGAAGCAGCACCAGCATGCCGGGGCCCCAGAGGAAATTTTGCACGTGAGAGAGAAACTGCTGCATAATGCCTCCTGGTCTGGTGAAACGAGGTGTGAAAATTTGATTTACATAACGGGTGATACCCATGGGGATTACGATGACTTTCAGTACCGTCTGCGCTCCCTCCCTGTGGGCAGCGGGGATACGGTGATCGTGTGCGGTGATTTCGGCTTTGTTTGGGAGGAACCGCAGGAGGGAGAGCTTTTGTCGAAGCTGGCGGAAATGCCGTTTTCCATCGCTTTTGTGGATGGCAACCATGAGAACTTCGACCTTTTGGAGATGTATCCCGTTGTTTCATGGAACGGCGGGAACGCACACCGCATTGCCGGCAATATCTTCCACCTCATGCGGGGACAGTGCTTTACCATCGAGGGAAAGATATTTTTCACCTTTGGCGGTGCATACTCTGTGGACAAGGCGTTCCGTGCGGAGGGGCGGGGCTGGTGGCATCAGGAAATTCCCGGCAGCGAGGACTACCGGACAGCCAGACAAACGCTGGAGTCCTGCGGATACGCCGTGGACTACGTGCTGACGCACACCGTTCCGCAGTCGGTCATCCATTGCCTTGGTCTGGTGCCGGATGCCCACGATGCGGAGCTGACGGGATATCTGGAATGGCTGTATGAAACGCTCTCGTTCCGCATGTGGTACGCCGGACACTTTCACGTGAACCGGCTGGTGCGGGAAAAGGTACAGATTCTGTACGATGAAGTTGCAGTCATCTAGCCCTTGTCGAAATTCGGGCATTTCCGGCAGGACTTCTGCATAAGATATGGCGTTCGCTCTTGACGCATCCAGCTTCTGCGGGTATAATAATCTATATCATACATAGGGAAGGAATATGACAGGCTTTTTCGGGAGGGAGGATTGCGATGAAACAATATACCGCAGACCGTCAGGCACAGCGTGTGCTGCAGGCTGCAACACCGATGGCGGCGGCGATTCTGCTCTTTCTCATCTGGTATTTTCTGGCGATCCTGCCGGATTGGCTCTTGTGGACGCTGACCGTGCTCCTGCTGCTGGCTGCGATTCTGATGGCAGTGCTGCTGATTCCCATGTGGTTCAATACCGTTTCCTACACGGTGTCTGCCACGCATATCACCAAACGCTGCGGGATCATATTCCTGCGGGAGCAGACCATGCGGACACAGGCGCTGCAATACTGTACCATTCTGCGTGTGCCGTTCTCCCAGAAGACGGGGCTGAACTTCATTCCGCTCCACGCCTATGGCGGAACGATCCTGCTGTCGTTTTTGCGGCGGGAGGATGCGGAGGAGATTCAGGTGTTCCTGCAAAATACGGTGTACAACCGCCCGCAGTCTGTGCAGGCATCGGAATGAGGAGGGACGCATGCTCATACACGACCTGCCGGAAAAAACGGCTTATCATGAACACCCCATCAAGATTCTGCGGTACAGTGCCAAGAACCTCTGGCTTCTGATCTTTCTGCTGCTGCGCAGTCTGCGGTTCTACCCGTTCTCCCTGCAAAACTTTGTGGAGTGGGGTGCCGGCGCATGGTTTGACCTGCTGGTGGCGCTGCTGATTCTGGGGTTTGGTGCGCTGCGCTGGTACTGCTGCAGCTACCGCTTCGATGCGGTCTCTATCCGTGCCTACAGCGGTGTGTTTGTCCGGCAGGAAACCGTGATTCCCTGCGCACGCATCACCGCAACGGTGGAGGAACACCCCTTTTACCTCCGCCCGTTCCATGCGGTACGGCTTCAGGTGGATACGGCAGCAGGGGCGATTCCGGAGGCGGATATGCGCCTGATGCTGCGGGTGCGGGATCTGCACCAGCTGCGCAAAAACGTGCCCTTGCTGCAAAATGACAGTCAGGACACCGTCGCCTATCATACCTCGCCCTGGCGGGTGATGCTGTTCTCCGCCCTGTTTTCCAGCAGCTTTTCCGGTGCAGTTTACATCGGCATGCTGTTCGTCCAGGGCGGACGGATCTGTTCCGACCTGCTGGAGCAGTTTCGGGCGCAGAAGCTTTTGGAGGATGCCACAGACCGTGCGGCGGCGGTGTTCCGTGGTGTGCCGCGAGTCGCCATTACCATCGGTATTCTGATTCTCGCCCTGTGGCTGATCTCTTTTGTGCAGAACCTGCTGCGGTACGGCAGATTCCGCATCCGCATCGGCAGCGAGTATGTGTCGGTGCACTCCGGCATCCTGACCAGACGGCGGTATCACCTCCAGAACAGTGCCATGATCTTCTCCGACCTCCGGCAGAATCTGGTGATGAAGATTTTTGGGATGGTGTCGCTGCACATTCGGTGTCCCGGCTACGGAAACCGCTGGGATACGCTGCCGGTGCTCATTCCCCTGATGCGGAAGCCTGTGGCGCAGGAGTTCCTGCAAGAGGTGCGTGCGGTGGAGAACATGAAAGAACCGTATCTGAAAGCATCCTCCCGTCTGCGGTTTTTCTGGTCGTTTTTGTGGCAGCCGCTGTTCTGGCTGGCTGGCGTTCTGGCGGCACGTGTTCTGGCGCTGCTGCTGTTTCCGAAATTTCACGCCATCATCCGCTTTTTTGCGGTGATGCTGGTGATTCCGGCACTCTGGATGCTGCTGGTGCGGGCGGTTTCCCTGCGGTCGCAGTACATCGCCATGGATGAGCGGGCGGTGCGGTTTCACTTCAGCCGTGGCTTCACCTTTCATACCATTACAGTCAGCCGGGAACGCATCGTGCGTATCGAGATGGTGCAGACGGTGTTTCAAAAGAAGAATCACGTCTGCCATCTGTTTTTGGTGTGCAACGGCACACGGCAGGAACGGTATAAGCTGACGGCGCTGCCGGAGGCGGCTGCACGGCGAATCGTGGCGGAACTTGCCGGATGAGCATCCGTGCAAAGTTTCTAGGACGCTTCCGCTTTTCTATCGGTTCGTTGTGAAAAAAGCAAATTTTTCAGAAATGGCATTGACAAAGAATCCAGAAAATCGTATAATAAAACTATGTATTTGTTGTGCGTTGCTTTTGGCAGCCCCGCATGAAGCCTGCCGGATGGCTTTGCACGGTGCTGCTTTTGAAAAAGGCGGAACGATCAGACCGCCATTTTTTCCAAACAGATAAAATTTGGAACGGAAAACACGGCGGAACGGCTGCTGGTAACCCACAGTGGTTCCGTCCGGTTTTGTATTCTCTGCGGCCGGAACCGCCGCAAAAAATGATGGATCATACGAGCGGGCGGCAAGGATATCGCCGGACTGACTCGATGTTATAAAAGCCTTTTCGTGCATCTTTCCCGAGCGCGCGCAGTCTGCGCACATCCGGATGCACCGGCAGGCATTAAGAGCCTGTTTCGCATCTTTTTCCGCACGTCTTTTCGGCAGATTTTGCCGGTGACTGCGTCAAAAATCCTTGCCATACGACAGTATGCCTGCGGATTTTTTCCTTGTCACCGACAAAATCATGCGCAAAAATCCGCACATAAAAAGATACGGAACAAACTCTAAGATGAATTTCTCCATGCGGTTTAGAACGGTGTGACCCTGTGGTAGGGTGCGCTTGGAATCGGTGGGGAATGTGAAGAATCGCTGGAACTGGGCATATGTTGTGGAACAAGACGGCTTGGGCAATGGAGGACAAAGATCGTACCCATGCGCTTGGAAAAGCCGCTGCGATCGCACCAGAAAAATGATGAAGATCAGCGCTGCCCTCTGGCAGTGCCGGAATGCTGCTGTATGCTGCCCAGCCAGCCAATAGAAAGTGAGGATACTTGATTGGCTACAGAAAAGGAACAGGGACGGGAATCCCGCAATAATTCCCAGCCCAGAAAGAGAAATTACAGCGGACGGACCCGTTCTCAGGGCGGAGAGCATAGACCCTCCTCCCGCCGGCACAGCTCGCATCACAATAACAGCAATGGCGGAGCTGCGCCCCAGTCTGCACCCCGCAGCGGCGGCAAACGGGAAAACAACCGCCGCACACCGGTGCGTATCATTCCGCTGGGCGGTCTGAACGAGATCGGCAAGAACATGACCGTGTTCGAGTGCAGTAATGATATGTTCATTCTGGACTGCGGTATGGCGTTTCCGGATGCCGACATGCCGGGCGTTGACATCGTTCTGCCGGATTTCACCTATGTGGAGGGCAACAAGGACAAGGTGCGCGGTATCGTCATCACCCACGGACACGAGGATCACATCGGCGGTCTGGCATATCTGCTGAAGAAGGTCAATGTGCCGGTATATGGCACACGGATGACGCTGGGTCTGATTCGCGGCAAGCTGGAGGAGCACGGCATCCTCAAGCAGGCAAAACTCATTGAGATCGAGCCGAGAAAGACCGTGAAAATGGGATGCATGGCGGTGGAATTCATCAAGGTGAACCACTCCATTCCCGGTGCAGTGGGCATGGCAATCCACACGCCGGCGGGCATCATCGTGCACACCGGCGACTTCAAGGTGGATTACACTCCCATTGACGGCGAGATCATCGACCTCGCACGGTTCGGCGAACTGGGCAGCCGCGGCGTTCTGGCACTGATGGCAGATTCCACCAACGCCGAGAGAAGCGGTTTCACCTGTTCGGAACGTACCGTCGGCGGTTCGTTCGACAAGCTGTTCAAGCGGGCAGAGGGACGGCGCATCATCATCGCCACATTCTCCTCCAACGTCCACCGTGTGCAGCAGATCATCGATCAGGCGGAGCACTACGGCAGAAAGGTCGCCGTCTTTGGCCGCAGTATGATTCACGTCATCAATACGGCGATAGAATTGGGCTACCTCACTGTGCCCAAGGGCATGATCATCGACATTGAGGAGATGAACCGGTATCCCGACGAGAAGATCGTTCTGATTACCACCGGCAGTCAGGGCGAGCCCATGTCCGCACTGACCAGAATGGCGATGAACGGACACAAAAAGGTGACCATCACCCCCAACGACTTTATCATCATCTCGGCAAAGCCGATTCCGGGCAACGAAAAGTTTGTCACCCGTGTGGTCAATGAGCTGATGCGCTCCGGCGCAGAGGTCATCTACGAGTCCATGTACGAGGTGCACGTTTCCGGCCACGCTTGTCAGGAGGAGCTGAAGCTGATTCAGGCACTGACCAAGCCCCGCTTCTTCCTGCCGGTGCACGGCGAATATAAGCATCTGGTGAAGCATGCGGAGCTTGCCAAGTCCATGGGCATGCCGGAGGATCGGATTCTGATCGCCAGCATCGGCGATGTCATCGAAACCGACGGACAGAACATGCGCATTGTATCGCAGGTGCCGGCTGGCCGTGTCATGGTAGACGGACTGGGTGTTGGCGATGTCGGCTCCATCGTGCTCCGTGACCGGAAGCATCTGGCGCAGGACGGTTTGATCATCGTTGTCATCGGTATTGAGCGGGCAACCAATTCGCTGGTTTCCGGACCAGATATTATTTCAAGAGGATTCGTTTACGTGCGGGAGTCGGAGGAACTGATCGAAGAGTCACGGCGTGTGCTGGTTCGGGTTCTGGACAACTGCTCGTCGCATGACTTTAAGGAATGGGGAACGCTGAAAACAAAGCTGCGGGATGTGCTGTCGGATTATATCTACGAAAAGACCAAGCGCAGCCCGATGATTCTCCCGATTATCATGGAAGTATAACGGCGGACACGCACGTATGCAGTCTGCCTGCATCATGGTTCAAGGAGGATGCAGCATGAAACAAAAATACGGTCTGCTGATTGCCACATGGATTCTCTGGTTTGCGAGCATTCTGATTCCGCTGCTCTATTCAGCGCTGAAAAGCATCCCCAGACGGTGGATGACGCTGCTGCTTCTGGTGACGATGCTGCTGAGTCTGGCGGTTTTGTTCCAGTGGGTATTTCTGCGGCGGTCGGAACGGCAGCACATGGAGAACTTTCACGGGGAGATCGAGGCAGCCGGAATGACGGCGCTGCAGCATATGACAGCACCGGTGCTTCTGGCTGCGCACAGCGGCGAGATTCTCTGGTATAACGAGACGTTCCGCATGCGCTTTACCCCCAGCCGCAATGTGCTGGGACAGTATGTGCAGGATGTCATCCATTTGAATCTGGCAGCACTGGATCACAGCCGTGATCTGCTGATGGAGCACAACGGGCTGAGCTATCGGGTGCACGCCACCTCCAGCGTTCAGAATCAGCGGGAAGTGGTGGCAGTGCAGTTCACGGAGATCACAGACATTCTCCGGCTGCAAAACGAGAACACCAATTCCCGTCCCTGCGTCATGCTTCTGGTCATCGACAGCTACGACGACCTGCTGCAATACGCCAGAGAGAGCGAAAAGGCACAGGTTTCCGCCGAGGTGGAGCGTGTGCTGGAGCGCTTTATGCAGGGGACGGACGGCGTGATCCGCAAGGTGGAAAACGACCTGTTCTATGCGGTCATGGAATCCCGCCATCTCCACCAGATCATGAACAACCGGTTCCACGTGCTGGACGAGGCACGGCAGATTCGGGTCAACGACCGCATGCACATCACGTTTTCCATTGGCGTGGGAGACGGCGCTTCTTCGCTGGCGGAGAGTGAAAAGTTTGCACGGCAGTCCCTGGATATGGCGCTGGGGCGGGGCGGTGATCAGGCGGCAGTCAAGACGGAAAACGGCTTCTGCTTCTTTGGCGGCGCTTCCAAAGGCGTGGAAAAGAAATCCAAAACCAAGATCCGCTCCATTGCTCTCGCCATGCAGGAACTCATCGAGAATTCCGATCAGGTCTTTCTCATGGGACACCGGTTCGGCGATCTGGATTCCATTGGCTCTGCCTGCGGACTCGCCGGCGCAGTGCGCCTGATGCGCAAGCCGGCATATGTGGTGGTCAGCCGCCAGAGCTGTCTGGCAACGCAGCTCATCGACCGGATGGAGCAGTTCGAGGACGGCCCGAGGTTCATGGAACCACGGGAGGCGCTGGGGCAGATCACGGACAACAGCCTGCTGATTATCGTAGACACGCACAACAAGGATATCTTAGAGAGTGCGGAGCTGTATCAGGCGGCACGCTATGTCATTGTCATCGACCACCACCGGAAAAACGTCAACTTTATCGAAAATGCGGTGATTTTCCACCACGAACCGTACGCCTCCTCGGCTTCGGAGATGGTGACGGAGATCGTCCAGTATTTTCGTTTGGATACAGAAATTTCTGCCGCCTATGCGGACGCATTGCTGTCCGGCATTATGCTGGACACCAAAAATTTCGTCATGCGAACTGGCGTGCGCACCTTTGAGGCGGCGGCATATCTGCGGAAGATCGGCGCCGATACCATTGAGGTAAAGTCGCTGTTTTCCAATACCATTTCCATGTATTCCATGCGTTCCCAGATCGTGTCCCATGCGGAGCTGTATAAGAACAATGCCATCTCGGTGGTGAAAATCTCCCAGCCGGATGTGCGGGTACTGGCATCGCAGGCGGCAGACGAACTGCTCAGCATTCAGGGCGTAGAGGCCTCCTTCGTCATCTACCTGGCAGAAAAGGGCGTGAGTATTTCGGCACGTTCCATGGGCAACGTCAATGTACAGGTCATTATGGAACAGCTGGGCGGCGGCGGTCACCAGACCATGGCGGCGGCGCAGCTGCCGGACTGTACCATTCAGGAGGCGAAGGAACGCCTGCTGATGACGCTGGAAGCACAGGAAATGCAGAAAGGATGAGAGAACATGAAGGTTATTTTTGTACAGGATGTCAAAGGCTCTGGAAAAAAGGGCGAGGTAAAGAATGTGGCAGACGGCTATGCCCGCAACATGCTGCTGAAAAAAGGGCTGGCAATTGAGGCAACGGCAAAGAATCTGTCGGAGCTCTCCGGCAGACAGTCCTCGGCTGCCCACAAGATCGACGTGGAGAAGCAGCACGCACAGGAAATTGCCGACAAGCTCAAGGGCAAGACCGTACATGCCGTGGCAAAGGCTGGCAATGGCGGAAGACTGTTTGGTGCGGTAACGGCTGCACAGATCGCCGAGTGCATCGCAGCCCAGTATGACTGCAAGATCGACAAGAAGAAGATCAGCCTGAAAACAGACATCAAGAACTTCGGAACCTATGAGGCAGAGATTCGGCTGTACGCTGGAATTTCTGTCAAGGTGACCGTTGAGGTGGAAGAGGGCTGAGCCGCTTTTGCGTGCAGAGGAGAACGTGCGGGTACGTGTTTTTGCGTCCCGCATGTTTTGTTCTATATAAGTAGGAGGGATTTTTATGGCTGAAACACCCTATGTTTCCAATGAGTCCGCAGAGATGCCGTATAGTCTGGAGGCGGAACAGACCATTCTGGGTGCCGTGCTGACGGATTCCACGATGCTTTCTACCGTGCTGGAGTTTGTCAAAGCGGAGAGCTTTTTCAACGAGCAGCACCGGGCACTGTTCCAGATCATCTTGCAGATGTTCACCTCCGGTGAAAAGGCGGATATCATCACCGTTCTGAATGCTGCCGTAGAACGTGGCATCTTCGAAACGGCAGCGGAGGGCAGAAAGTATCTGGCGGCGCTGGTCAATTCCGTGCCGTCACTGGAGAATGTGGACAGCTACTGCCGCATTGTGGCGGAGAAGTACTACATCCGCTGTCTGGCACTCACCGCACGGGGCATTTTGCAGGACATCCAGTCCGGCGAACAGAGTGCGCAGGCACTGATGGATGCGGCAGAACAGCGTATTTTCGACATCCGGCAGGGCAAGGATGTGCGGGGACTGACCAAGATCGGCGATGCCGTCTGTGAGGCATACGACCATATCGGCAAAATGGCGGGGCCGGATCGGGAAAAGTATCTGGGCGCCAAGACCGGCTTCAAGTATCTGGACACCACCATTTCCGGTCTGAACAAATCCGAGCTGATTCTGATCGCAGCCCGTCCGGGTATGGGAAAGACCTCCTTTGCGCTGAACATCGCCACCAATGTGGCACGGCGCAGCGACAAGGAGGTAGCGGTATTCTCGCTGGAAATGTCCAAGGAGGAGCTTGCCAGCCGGATGCTCTCCACCGAGTCGCTGGTGGACTCCCAGAAGCTGCGAAACGGCATGCTCACCAGTGAGGACTGGGTGCGTCTGGCATCGGGTGCCGGTGTCCTCAGCGGACTGCAAATGTACATTGACGACACGGCAAGCATCACCGTGCAGCAGATCAAGGCGAAGCTCCGCCGGCTGAAAAATCTGGGACTGGTGGTCATCGACTACCTCCAGCTGATGAGCTCCACCCTGCGGACGGACAACCGTGTGACCATTGTCACCGAAATCACCCGGCAGCTGAAGATTATGGCAAAGGAACTGGATGTGCCGGTGGTCGTGCTCTCCCAGCTTTCCCGAGGGCCGGAAGGACGAAACGACAAGCGTCCGATGATGTCAGACCTGCGTGAATCCGGCTCCATCGAGCAGGATGCGGATATCGTCATGTTTCTCTATCGGGATGCCTATTATAATAAGGAGAGCCAGACGCCCAATGTCTCCGAGTGCATTGTCGCCAAGAACCGCCACGGCGGAATCGGCACGATCAAGCTGATATGGGACGGTCAGTTCACACGCTTCTCCAATGCGGAGATGAACGATGAAGGATGAGTCGCTGCCGCAGCAGGTGCTGTGGGATTTGGAGCCCTACGGTTGGATCTCGGCGGGGAACACGGTCTGCTGCGCCCTCTCCGGCGGTGCGGACAGTGTTTGTTTACTGCGCTGCCTGCTGGAACTGCGGCAGACCCTTGGCATTCAGGTGAGCGCCGTCCACGTCAACCATCAGATTCGCGGGGCGGAGAGCGACGGGGACGAGCAGTTCTGCCGGGAACTCTGCCGTGCGCTGGGCGTTCCGCTGGCAGTGTACACCTTTGATGTGCCGAAGCTGGCGCAGGAACGGAAGCAGTCGCTGGAGCTTGCCGCCCGTGACTGCCGCTATCGGGCGTTTGAACAGGAGCTGGAACGTGCGTCTTGGATCGCAACGGCACACACTGCCTCCGACAATCTGGAAACTATGCTGCACCGGCTGGTGCGTGGGTGCAGTCTGCATGGGCTGACCGCCATTCCGCCACGAAATGGCAGGGTGATCCGGCCGCTTTTGCAGGTCACACGGGAACAGGCGGAGGCGTATCTGGCGCAGCTGGGGCAGTCTTATGTGACGGACAGCACCAACGCCTCCGACCTCTATACCAGAAACCGCATCCGGCATCAGATCGTTCCGGTGCTGAAACAGCTGAATCCCAGCATAGAGCAGACCGTTTCACGGGAACTTCGGGCGCTGCGGCGGGACGATGCGCTGCTCACTGCCCGTGCAGAGGCGCTGTACCGCAGCTGTCACATCTCCAAGAACGTCCTGCTTCGAACCGGCGGCATTCAGACGGAATCGGACTGGATGCGCTGTCTGGCGATGCTGCTGCAAGAGCACGGCGTGCCTTGCTGCGGGGAACTGCTGGAGCGCCTTCTGGCACTGGCGAAAAATGGCAGCGGCAGGTGTTCTTTGAACGATCATCTCTATGCGGAGGCGGATGAAGACTGTCTGCGGCTGGTGTATCTGCCGCCGCATCACAGCGAATCCAAAGCGCCTGTCCCGCTGCACCTGGGACGAAATCGGCTTTATGCCGGATATTCGCTGGATGCCATGCTGCTGTCCGTCAAAAATTTCGGAGGAATCGAAAATGTTCATAGAAAATTTGCAAACAACTGTTTCGATTATGATAAAATAAAGGGTAGCACCTGTTTGTGCCCCCGAAAATACGGCGACCGCATGCAGCGTGCCGGCAGGACGTTCACCTCCTCTCTGAAAAAGCTGATTCAGGAGTGTGTCCCGTCAGAACGCCGGAGCACCCTGCACACCATCGCCGATGATGAGGGGACGATTTATGCCGAGTATATCGGTATCGCCGAACGGGTGCGCCCGGATGAAACTACCAGGCGGCTGCTCGTGGTGCGGGTGATACCGGAGACGGGCAGCGATGCTTGAGACACAGAACAGAATGGAGTGAACGCATTTGACACCGAAAAAAGGGCAAGGCCGTGGAATTGGCACGTATCTGATTATTGCGGTACTGGTGATCGTGGCGCTGGTCTTTTTCCTGCCGCAGCTGAAAGGCGATTCCAAAGGGCCGCAGTATTCGGAGATCATCCAGTATTTCGATGATTACAACGTCAAGGAATACACCTTGGATCTCGGCTCCGGAGAACTGAAAATGGTGCTGAAGGACGGGGAGAAGATCACCTACGATGTCCCCAACGTCAGCCTGTTTTTACAGGATACCGAGGACTATCGGCAGGAGTACAACACCAGAAACCAGACACCGCTGAAGCAGGACTATTATAAGGTGACGGATTCGTCGTGGCTGCTGACTCTCATCCCCACGCTGCTGCTGATCGTGATGATGGTCGTGCTGTTTATCTTTATGATGCGGCAGGCAAACGGCGGCGGCAAGTACACCTCCTTCGGAAAGGCGAACATCAAGAACCAGATGAACACCCGAAAGGCGACGTTTGCCGATGTGGCAGGTGCCGACGAGGAGAAGCACGAGCTGGAGGAGATCGTTGACTTCCTGAAAAATCCGCGGAAGTACAGCGAGATCGGCGCACGCATCCCGAAAGGCGTTCTGCTCATGGGCCCTCCCGGAACCGGTAAGACCCTGCTGGCGAGAGCCGTTGCCGGCGAGGCAGGCTGTCCGTTCTTCTCCATCTCCGGTTCGGATTTCGTGGAGATGTTCGTGGGCGTGGGTGCCTCCCGTGTCCGTGACCTGTTCGAACAGGCAAAGAAAAATGCGCCCTCCATTATCTTCATCGATGAGATTGACGCCGTAGGCCGCCACCGCGGCACCGGCATCGGCGGCGGACATGATGAACGGGAACAGACCCTGAACCAGCTGCTGGTAGAGATGGACGGCTTCACCGGCAAGGATAACGTCATTGTCATCGCAGCCACCAACCGCCGGGATATTCTCGACCCTGCGCTGATGCGTCCGGGACGGTTCGACCGGCAGATCGTGGTGGGCTATCCGGATGTCAAGGGACGGGAAGCCATCCTGAAGGTGCACACCAAGAGCAAGAACATCGGGCCGGATGTGGATCTTTCCACCATCGCCAAGTCTACCGTCGGCTTCACCGGCGCAGATCTGGAAAATCTGGTCAACGAGGCGTGTCTGCTGGCAGCACGGAAGAATAAAAGGGCAATCACCATGGAGGAGATTCAGGAGGCGACCATCAAGGTGATCGCCGGACCGGAAAAGAAGTCCCACAAGGTGACACCGGAGGAGAAGCGCTTGACGGCATACCACGAATCCGGCCACGCCGTTTGTACCTACTACTGTGACCATCAGGATCAGGTGCATCAGGTTTCCATCATCCCCCGCGGTATGGCAGGCGGCTATACCATGTCCCTGCCGGAACAGGATAAGAGCTTCGTCAGCAAACGGGAGATGGAGGAAAACATCATCACGCTGCTGGGCGGACGTGTGGCAGAGCAGCTGATTCTGGACGATATCTCCACCGGTGCTTCCAACGACCTGGAGCGTGCGACTTCTACAGCACGTAGCATGGTGACACGCTATGGCTTCAGCAAGAAGCTGGGACCGGTGGTTTACGGCAACGACCAGAGCGAGGTCTTTCTGGGACGGGATCTGGGCTCCTCCCGGGATTACTCCGACCGTGTGGCCGGAGAGATTGACGATGAGGTTCGCTCCATCATTGAAACGGCATACGGCAAGGCAGAATCCATTCTGCGGGAACACACCGACCAGCTGCATCTGCTGGCAAAGTACCTGATGATTCACGAGAAGATCGAGCGGGACGATTTTGCGAAGCTGATGCGCGGCGAGATGGATCCGGCAATGCTGGAGGAATCGTCCGCTGTGGCGGAGGATCCCGCACCGCAGCAGCAGGAATCCGCACCATCGGAAAACGAAACACCGGATGCTCCGGCATCGGCAGAATAACCAAAAAAGAAATCGGATTTCACAAAAAATCCGGTTTCTTCTTTTTGCGGAAAATCCGGTTTTGTACGGAAATTCCGTCGATTTTCGAGTTTTTTTCGGGGAACGGCATGTTGCAAAAAGGGGTTGACATATCCATGAAATTTTGATATAATAAAAGGGATATTTGTGTGAAGGAGCATCGGTATGAAACAGATTACCAGTTTTACCATCAATCATGATTTTCTGAAGCGTGGCATGTATATTTCCCGTGTGGACGGGGATGTCATCACATATGACATCCGGATGAAGCTGCCGAACAATGCGGAGGGGGATTATCTGGAGGATTTTGCACTGCATACCTTGGAACATCTGTTTGCAACCTATGTACGGAATACCCCCGCTTCGGATCAGATCATCTACGTTGGCCCCATGGGATGCCGCACCGGCTTTTATTTTTTGACACGGGATTCCCTGTCCGGTGCAGATGCCATTCGTCTGGTACAGGAAACGCTGCAGTTCGTCATCGACTTCACCGGAGAGATCCCCGGCGGAAAGCGGTGGGAGTGCGGCAATTATCTTGCCCATGATCTGGAGGGTGCAAAGCAGATCGCACGGGAGATGCTGCCGGTGATGCAAAACTGGACAGCAGCGCAGCTCCCCTATCCGGCAGAAGTACTTCAGCCCCATGCAGAGTAATCGCCGTTTTCCGGAGAAAACGATATTTGAGAAAACATTACAACAGGAGGAACAGTTATGAAAAAAATTGTAATCATTGGCGCAGGTCCGGCTGGTCTGACCGCTGCCTTTGAATTGCTGAAGAGAGATGCAAAGGAGTATCAGGTGACGATTCTGGAGGAGACCGGCGTGATCGGCGGTATCTCTCAGACCGTGCGCCACGGCGGAAACCGCATGGACATCGGCGGACACCGGTTCTTCTCCAAGGACGACCGTGTGATGCAGTGGTGGCAGGACATCATGCCCCGTCAGGGCAAGCCGTCCTTTGATGACATCAAACTGCATCGGGAAAAGCAGCTGGCAAAAGACGGCCCCGATCCGGCAGAGACCGATCGTGTCATGCTGGTGCGCCGCCGTGTTTCCCGTATCTACTATAAGCGGAAGTTCTTCGATTATCCGGTTACCATGAAGCCCCAGACCATCAAGAATATGGGCGCTGCAACTACCATCGCTGCCGGATGCAGCTACCTGAAAGCAAGCGTGCACAAGCTGCCGGAGGATTCGCTGGAAAACTTCTATATCAACCGGTTCGGCAGAAAGCTGTACTCCATGTTCTTTGAGGGCTACACCGAAAAGCTCTGGGGCAGACATCCCCGGGAGATCTCCGCAGACTGGGGCTCGCAGCGTGTCAAGGGTCTGTCCATTCGTGCCGTGCTGAAAGATATGTTCTCCAAGATTGGCCCGAAGAAAAAGGATCAGAAGCACGTTGAGACTTCGCTGATCGAGGAGTTCTACTACCCGAAGTACGGCCCCGGTCAGCTGTGGGAAACTGCTGCCGAGGAAGTCAGAAAGATGGGCGGTACCATCCAGATGCACAGCAAGGTGACACAGATTCACACCGATGCCAAGGGCAAGGTGCTGAGCCTGACCTACGAGAAGGACGGCAAGCCGGAGACCATCGAGGGCGATATTTTCCTGTCCTCCATGCCGGTAAAGGATCTGGTTGCCGGAATGAACGATGTGCCGGCAGAGATGGCAAAGATTGCCGCTGGTCTGCCGTACCGTGATTTCGTCACCGTTGGTCTGCTGCTGGACAAGCTGAACCTGAAAAACGAAACTGATATCCCCACACTGGGCAACATTGTTCCGGACTGCTGGATCTATGTGCAGGATGTGGGTGTTAAGCTGGGACGTATCCAGATCTTCAACAACTGGTCGCCGTACATGGTACAGGATCCGGAGCACACCGTCTGGATCGGTCTGGAGTATTTCTGTGCCGAGGGCGACAAGTTCTGGAATATGTCCGATCAGGAGTGCATCAACTTTGCCGTCAAGGAACTGGTTTCCATGGGCGTCATCTCTTCGCCGTCGGATGTCAAGGATTCCCATCGGGAGCGCATCAGGAAGGCATATCCGGCATATTTCGACACCTATGCGCAGATCGACGATCTGATCGCCTATCTGAACCGGTTCGAGAACCTGTTCTGCATCGGCAGAAACGGTCAGCACCGCTACAACAATATGGATCACTCCATGGCAACGGCGTTCGAGGCTGTGGACAACATCTGTGCCGGCAAGACCGATAAGAAGAACGTTTGGAATGTAAACACCGAAAAGGAATACCACGAGGAAAAGAAAGAGTCATGATGGAAGATCAGAATCAGGAATTGGAACAGGAGCAGTCCCAGCCGGAACAGGAACCGGCGGAGGACACTGCGCCGGAATCTGACCGTCTGGCAGAGCAGAAATCTCCTGCTGCGGAGACAGCCCGGCAGCCGGCGGAAAAGCCTGCTGTAACAGGACTGAAATCCATTCCGTGGAAAAAAATCGGTCATATTATCAGTGCAGTGCTGCCGATCCTGCTGCTCCTGGTGGCAGTGACGGTGGTCGTGCACTATATTGTGTTCGGCAGCAAGGGCGAGTTTCACTCGGACTGCACGGATACCATCTACTGGGCAAAGGCATCCCACGACAGCGGACACATGCTGAACGAGGACTTTGACTATGCCTGTCTGCTGCCGTTCGGCACGAGTCTGCTGATGCAGCTCTTTATGCCGCTGTTTGGACTGTCCATGACCACGCAGACGCTGGGCATGCTGATGTTCCTCGGTCTGTTTACCGGATTTTTCTGCCTCATGGTGCATGAACTGGGCTGGAATTACCGCTGGACTTGCTACGGCGCAACCATTCTCCTGCTGCTGCTCAACTCCAGCAAAAAGCTGCGGGAGATCTTCTGGGATCACACGATCTACTATAGCTTGAGCATTCTGTTCCTGTTTATCGGAATGTTCCTGCTGTTCCGTCTGAGCAATCTGACGGCGAAACGGAAAGAACTGGAAACGGCCGGCGGTGACATCAAGAAAGTGCGAATTCACCAGTGGGTGACTCTTGCTGTGCTGCTGCTCTTCTTTATGCTCACCTGCACCGACGGCATTTCGGCAATCTCCATTTTTGCGCTGCCGTTTATGGCTGGTATCTTCCTGGAGCGCCTGATGGACTCCAAGACCAAGCTGCTCGCCAAGCGGAATCGCTGGACGTGCGGACTGCTGGTAGCGCTGGCAGTGATGCTCTTCCTTGGCATGAAGCTGAATGCGTTCTGGGCTGGCGATATCGTTGCCGGCTATGAGGGTGCTTACTCCAACTATGTGGCACAGTCCGAATGGCTTGCCAATGCGCAGAAGTTCCCGCTGGCATGGCTGACTCTGCTGGGCGTGGAGGACATCGCCGGTAAAAACATGATGGAGGCGGACAGCATCAAGAACCTGCTGCGAATGATGGTGGGCATTCTCCTGATCGTGCTCCCCATTGCTGCAACCGTCTGCTACCCCAAGTATCAGGGTGCACACGGGCACAAGATGCGGATTCTGATCTGGTCGCACTGGGCTTCGACGGCACTGGTCATGGTGGGCTATATCTGCGGTCTGCTCTCCGCTGCCAACTGGCGGCTGAGTCCGGTGGTCGGTACCTCTATGGTGATCTCGCTGGCATTCCTCCAGTGGGCAATCCACGACCGCACACCCATGATGCGCCTGTCCGGCATTCTGTTGATTCCCATGGCGCTGGTTTGTGCGCTGAACACCGTGACCGTGTTCCAGATGCCCCGTGACAGCTACAAGAAAAACGCCAAGTATGAATTGGTGGATTTTCTGGAGGACGAGGGGCTGAACTACGGCTATGCGACATTCTGGTACGCCAACGCTATGACCGTCATCTCCAACTCAGATGTGCTGGTGCGCAGCGTATCGGTAAGCGATACCGGCGAGGTGACACCGTACTACTATCAGACGGAGCGCAGCTGGTACAAGGCGCAGGAGGGACAGGACAACTACTTCCTGCTGCTGACGCAGGGTGAGTTCGACTCCATGACGCAGGGCGCAAATGCACTGCTGACAACTGCGTCCCGCACCCTGGAGATTCAGGACAGCAACAATGCAACCTATCACGTCCTGGTATTCGATCAGAATATTTTCTGAGAACCGCAAGACGTATCATCAGAGGACTGTTCCTGCATGGGAGCAGTCCTTTTTGCTGCCGGATGAAAAATAAGAACCAGTCTTCACAAGACACATATATCCGCTTGTGAAGACTGGTTCTAAGATTTTTTGAAAATTTCCTCTTGACAGCTGCAGGAAAATCTGCTATAATGTGAATATGAAAATCATTTTCATTTTAAAATGTGGCGAGCGAGGACAGATGTCCTTGCTTTTTCTATGAGGAGGAGTGTACCGTGAAACATCGATGGAGAAGTGTTTTAGCCGTCCTGTGCTGTCTGGTGATGGGGTTGACCGGCTGCCGGATGCAGCCGCAGAAGACGGGACGGATTCAAGTGGTCTGCACGATTTTTCCGGAATACGACTGGGTGCGCCAGATCGTTGGCGATGCTGAGGGCGTGGAGGTAACGCTGCTGGTAAAGGGCGGAACCGACCTGCACAGCTACCAGCCCTCGGTGAAAGATATCGCCAAGATTGCGCAGGCGGATGTCTTTTGCTATGTGGGCGGAACGTCAGACTCCTGGGTGACGGAAGTGCTGGATATGGCGGAGAATCCCGATGCCATTGCTGTGCCCATGCTGGAGGCGGCGGATGCCGAGGAAGAGGTTACCGTGGAGGGTATGCAGGAGGAAAAGCATCACCACCACGACGAAGACGAGCACCATGACGAGGAGGAAGCGCAGGAACTGGACGAACACGTCTGGCTCTCTCTGCGGCGGGCGCAGCTGATCTGCCAGGCGATCTCCGATGCGCTGTGTGAGGCGGATCCGGCGAATGCCGACACCTATCGGGCGAACACCGCAGCTTATCAGAAGCAGTTACAGGCGCTGGATGCGCAGTATACCGACATGGTGGAACAGGAGGCAGTGCGGGACACCTTTCTGGTGGCAGACCGCTTCCCGTTCCGGTATCTGGCGCAGGACTACGGGCTGCAATATTACGCAGCTTTTGCCGGATGTTCTGCGGAGACAGAGGCGAGCTTTGCCACCATTGCATTCCTCTCGGAAAAGGTGGAGGCGCTCCGGCTGCCCTGTGTGCTGACCGTGGAAAACGGCAGCAAGGCATTGGCAAAGACCGTCTGGGAGAATGCCGGCAATCGGGACGGCGAGATTCTGACGCTGGATTCGCTGCAATCTGTGACGCAGACGGACATTGACGACGGCGTAACGTATCTCTCGGAGATGCAGAAAAATCTGGATGTTTTGCGCACGGCACTGACCGAAGTGCGCTGAAAGGAGTGTATCACGATGGCACAGTTGACTTGTCGGGATCTGACATTGGGCTATGAGGGAAATCCGGTGATCGAACACCTGTCGTTCTCCGTGAATGCCGGAGATTACCTCTATATTGTGGGGGAGAACGGCTCCGGAAAGAGCACGCTTATGAAAGCGCTGCTGCGTCTGAAATCTCCTATGGCAGGAACCATTGAAACAGGTGATGGACTTCAGGCGGATGAAATCGGCTACCTGCCCCAGCAGACCGCTGTGCAGCGGGACTTTCCGGCATCAGTGCAGGAGATCGTCCGTTCGGGCTGCCTGAACCGCTGCGGATTTCGGCCGTTTTACAATCGGGCGGAAAAACAGCTGGCGCAGAAAAACATGGAGCGCCTGGACATCACCCATCTCGCCAAGCGGTGCTATCGGGAGCTGTCCGGCGGACAGCAGCAGCGTGTCCTTCTGGCACGTGCCCTCTGTGCCACCCAGAAGATGCTGCTGCTGGATGAACCGGTGACTGGCTTAGACCCCAAAGCGCAGGCGGAGATGTACGAGCTGATCGCACGGCTGAATCGGGAGGATGGCATCACCATTCTGATGGTGTCCCACGATCTGGAGGCAGCGTTGCAGTATGCCTCCCACATCCTGCACATCCATAAGACACCGCTGTTTTTCGGAACCAGAGAGGCGTACCGGAAGAGCGGCATTGCGCAGGCTTTTCTGGGGGAGAAAGGGGAGAATATCCATGGGAATCTTTGAACAGCTGTCCGGCTATCTGTCGTTTTCTTTTGTCCGGTATGCATTGATCGCCGGCGTGCTGATTGCGCTCTGCTCCTCGCTGCTGGGTGTGACGCTGGTGCTGAAACGCTTCTCCGTCATCGGAGACGGGCTTTCCCACGTGGCGTTTGGTGCGCTGGCAATTGCCACGGTTTTGCATTTGCAAAATAACATGATTCTGGTAATGCCGGTGACGGTGCTGTGTGCTGTGCTGCTGCTGTGCGCCAACCAGAATGCCAAGATCAAGGGTGATGCAGCGATTGCCATGCTGTCTGTGAGTGCGCTGGCGCTGGGCTATCTGATTCAAAACCTGTTCTCCCAGTCCGCCAATGTGTCGGGGGACGTTTGCAGCACGCTGTTCGGCTCGTCCTCCATCCTGACGCTTTCCAAGCTGGATGTCTGGATTTGCGTGGGTATGTCCGTCATCGTCATGGCGGTATTTTTCCTGTGCTACCACAAGATTTTCGCCGTGACATTCGACGAAACCTTCGCCAGTGCAACGGGCATCCGTGCCGGTGTGTATAACTTCCTGATTGCCGTGATCACGGCGGTGATTATTGTGCTCGCTATGAATCTGGTCGGCTCTCTGCTGACCTCTGCGCTGATCGTCTTTCCGGCGCTCTCTGCCATGCGCATTTTCCGCAGCTTCCGTGGGGTGATTCTCAGTGCAGCGGTGATCTCCGTGGTCTGCGCCGTGGGCGGTATTCTCATCTCCATTCTGGCATCCACGCCAGTGGGGGCAACGGTGGTTGCGGCAGATCTGGCAGTTTTTCTCCTGTGCTGTGGAATCGGTGCCGTTTCCCGCCGATAAATTTTAGAGCTCGTGTTCATAGGCGTCTATCTACATCTTTTCGGCAAATTTTGTTGCATACTGCGTGAAAAATTCTTGCCATACGAAAGTATGCCTGCAAATTTTTGCCTTGTCTGCAAAAAAATTTGCTCGAAAATCCGCATATATTTCCTACGAACACAAGCTCTCATAGAAAAACCGGCTGTCCCGTGGGATTTTGGGGCAGCCGGTTTTTGCTGTAACTTTATTTGGTTATCCCTTGGCGTTCAGGATGTCGATGTACTGTTGGACTTTTGCCTTGAAGCTGTTCCAGTGGGGGAGAATGTAGTAGGGGCACATCTTATAGGGGTGCGATGCGGTGTTGAGGTAATCTGTGCTGCCGGTTTTGCCGTCCCGAACATTCAGCCAATGGGTGTGGGTGTACAAACTGCTGACATCCTTGTGATAGAGGAAAAGCAGGTAAGCAGCAAGACGTGCGCAGTTGTCCTCTGCTTTGAGGCTGGTGGCATCGGTGGAACTTGCCATGATGCACTCGATGGAGATGGTCTTGCGGTTGCCGTTGCCGGCGCCGTCCGCAGCGTGCCAGCCGGTGAAGGCGTGGCTGGAATTTTGCCATGCGCAGTTCTCGTCCACATAGTAGTGGACACGCACATCATTCATGTTGCCATTGATTGTGGCACGGGTATACTGCTCTGCCTGTGTCGTTCCTGTATTGGCGGTGACACGAGGGGTGTTGTGCACTGTGACACCGATGACATCGGTCATGCGGTAGTTGGGCAGATCGATGTTATAAACGTTGTGGTTGCGGATAAAATACTGATAGGTGGTGACGCCGTTGAGATTGGTGACGCTGTCCGCCTTGAGAACTGCCATGGGATTGTAGGGCGCAGTGGACTGCTTGTAGAGGTCGTCCTGAATCACGCCGAATTCGTCGGCATAGGCGTACTCTGTGCCGTTCTGAATCCAGCCCCGTGCCATGCATCCGCTGCTCTGGAAGTAGTACTTCTTGCCGTCAATGGCGGTGAAGCCCTGCGCTGCGAGGTAGGTCTTGGGCTGGAAGTAGTACTGTTCCTGTCCCACACGAATCCAGCCGGTTTGCAGTGCGCCGTCTGTTCCGGCATAGCACAAACCTGTGCCAGCGTCGGCAAGACCGTACTGCATTTCGCCGGATGCAGAGAAGCAGTACGGTGTGTTGTCAATGAAGGCGATGCCGGTGACAGCGAGATAGCTCTCCGGATGGAAGTAATACCGCTGGCTGTCCAGTGTGATCCATCCGGTATGGAGCACGCCGTTCTCGCCAGCGTAATAGGTGCTGCCGCCGTCCTGAATCAGCCCGTATTCCAGCGCACCAGATGCGCTGAAGTGGTAGCTGCTGCCGTCAATTTGTGCAGCGCCCACAGTTGCAGCGCCGCTACTTGTCTGGAAATAGTAGGTATCTGTGCCGACGGTCTGCCAGCCGGTTTCCATTGCGCCATCCTCCGAGAAGAGGTAGGTGCTTCCCTGTACGGTTTGCAGTCCGCACAGTGCTGTGCCGTCTGTGTCATAGCAGTGGACGGTGCCGTCGGAGAGGGTGCGGAATCCAGTCTTTTGTCTGCCGAAATTGTCCAGCACATAGGGGATTCCATCCACAACGATCTCGCCGATCTGTTTTCCGCCCTCCGGCGTGATGTAGTACCGGCTGCCGTTCCATTCCATCCAGCCAAGCTGGCTCTCTCCGGTCTCCGGATCGAAGTAATAGAGATTGGCGTTGCAGTTTTGCCAGCCGGTGAGCTGTTTGCCGTCCTTGTCGAAGCGATAGGGCACACCGTCAATGTCCACCGTGCCGAATGCCATTTCACCGGTGGCAGGGTCGGCGTAATAGCGGGAACCGTCGGACTCCGTGAAAAATCCGGTTTGCAAAATGCCGTATTCGTCCAGCGCATAATAAGGGGTATCGCTGTTCCCCTGCAGGCTGGGCAGCGCTGCCTGTGTATCGGACTGCTTGCCATTTGCTGCGTCCACATAATAATAGCGGTCCAGATAGGAGATCCAGCCGAACTGGGGCTGTCCCGTGAGAACGTCGTAGAAATACCGCTTGCCGAAAACGGTCTGCCAGCCGGTGCACTGCTGTCCGTCCGGCGCAAAGAGATAGGGCGTGTCGCCGATCATGACTTCTCCGGTGACGGCAATGCCGTCGATGTCATAGTAATAAAAGACGCCCTCTTCCGGATTCTCCCAGCTTTCCGGCGTGCCCATTGGCAACTCGAATTGTTCGATGCCGGAGAAAACGGGGGTGCGCCGGATGTTCTCAGCGGCGGCGTGGATATGGCTTAACATGACTGCGCTGCAAAGCATTGCGGCGGATGCGAGAAAAATGCGTATTTTCAAAAGATTCCCTCCTTGGGAAATGCGGTTTCATGGATGCTGATGACTGTCCTCTGCACTGTGCTGAGTGTGTGCAACTTAATTATAACAGACTTGCTAGAAAATTTCAAGATTTTTTGAGAAAATCCATGAAGGAACGAGGGGGCTTTTCGGAAAACATTTCGAAATTCGGCAGATTGTCGAAAAAAATCAGACGAAATCGCTGTATTTTTGGCGGGGAGGAGAGAAAAATAACGTTGAATTTGTTGACAATCAAACGGGAATGGGATATAATGTAGATGAATTGGGCGAGAGGTACGAGGACATTGCAGGCAGGATTGCGTGAAAGCAACGAAACAGGCTCCGCCGGAGCCGAACGATGAAAGGGATTGAACAATCTGTGGAAGAAAAGACAGAGTTAAAAGAACTTCAGGCATATCTGCTCCCGTATTTGGAAGATGATCTGGTCTGTTCCATGAACGACCACATTCAGCATGGAACCACGACGACATTGCAGCACTGCTTGTCTGTGATGTACGCCAGCTGTGCTTTTGCCTCACGGCTGCACCTGCGTGTGAATTATCGTGATCTGGCAGTGGGGGCGTTGCTGCACGACTTTTATTTGTATGACTGGCATCATCATCAGGAGAAGAAGGGTTCGCTGCATGGCTTTTCTCATCCGTATACGGCCTGCCGCAACGCCAAGCGGCATTTTCAGATCAACCGGAAAGTGCAGCACATCATTCGCTGCCATATGTGGCCGCTGACATTCCGCCATGTGCCTCATTCCCGGGAGGCAGTCATCGTCTGCATGGTGGACAAGTACTGTTCGACGTTAGAAACATTGGCTGGATTCTGGTATCAATTCCAGATCCGCTATATCAGGAGGAAGATATAATATGGCATCCAATCTCACAGAATATCTTGTGCTGTTCTATGTCTATTCCCTGCTGGGGTGGTGCATGGAAATGGTGTATTGCGGGATTCGGGAGCATCGTCTGGTAAACCGCGGGTTTTTGCTGGGTCCCTGCTGTCCGATTTACGGCGTGGGAATGGTGACGATCACCGTGCTGTTTCAGCACGCAAGATTTGGCTTCGCCGCTGTTTTTGTGATGATCATTGTGTTCTGCACGGCGCTGGAGTACGCTGCCAGTGTGGTGATGGAGCACTTCTTTCACACACGCTGGTGGGATTACAACGATATGAAATTCAACATTCACGGCCGGGTCTGCATGGAGACGATGCTGCCCTTTGGTCTGCTGGGATGCTATGCGCTGTATCGTGTCAATCCGTTTTTCCTACAGCTTTATCACACTGTGCCGTACAGCATTTCCCGCAAGATCGTCATCGGACTGGTGCTGATGACACTGATCGATCTGCTGGTCTCTGTTTCCGTGCTGCACGGGCTCTCTCTTCCGGAGGGGGAGGCAGATCACACCGCCGAGATCTCACGGCGGGTTCGTGAGAAGATCATGAAGCGGTTTGGATGATCTACATATCCCACAAAATAATTGGTGCACTTTGCCCATGATTGGGTGGAGTGCACTTTTTTGTGATGGTTTTCTGAAAATTTTTTTGGACTGGTTGACAGGATGAATAACATGCGTTATAATAGAACAAAGTTATTTTATAACTATGTTATCTAATTTAGCGGAATGCGAGGTGTTTTGATTGAACTGTGAAACGGATACCTTTTTCGAGCTGGTCAATCAGTTTCGAAGCCTGAATCTGTTCTCCCTGCTGCCCCTGGCACGGCAGGACTACATGGCGATGTGCGCCATCTCCTGCCTGCAAAAGAAACATCCGGAGGGCTGCACGGTGTCCATGATGACGCAGGAGATGCATGTGCCGCAGCCGGCGGTTTCCCGCACCCTGCGCGGCTTGGAAAACGACGGCTATGTGCGGCGTGAGGTTTGCCGGTCGGATCGGCGGAATACGTATGTCATACTGACAGAATCCGGCAAATCGGCGGTAGCGGAGGCGGGAAAGCTGCTGGAGGAATTCCATGCAGGGATTCAGAGGCGGTTTACTCAAGAAGAGGCAAAACAGCTGATGAAGCTGCTCCGGCGGCTCCATACGGCAGCTGAGGAAGAACTGGCAGAGATGAAGAAAGGAGCAAAGCAAAAGCATGGGAAAGCTGTTTAAGAACCTGAAGCCCTACTGGAAATCGGTGCTTCTCATTGTGCTGTTGCTGGTGGTGCAGGCGTTTTGCGACCTGTCGCTGCCTCAGTACACATCGAACATCATTGATGTGGGCATTCAGAACAAGGGTGTGGAACATATCCTGCCGGAGCAGGTCACTGCGGAGGAATATGACACCGTGCAGATTTTTATGACGGAAACAGAACAGCAGAAGTGGCAGGAGGTCTATGAGAAGTCCGGCGATCAATACCGGCAGAAGGACTCGGTCACCGAGAAAAAGCGGGAGGAGCTGGACAGCGATCTGCTGGTGCCAGTGCTGATGAATTACCAGATGTCCATGATGAGTGAGGACAGCTTCCGCCAGATGCTGGAGTCCCAGCAGCAGGACAGCGAGGCTGCCAAGCAGATGGAACAGATGAGCATCGAGGACATCGGCGCATCCATGGGCGTGGAGCTGAAACCGTTCCAGCGCACGGAGGAGGATGACGACGGCAATAAGACCGCTGTCACCTGCGTGGATGTGCGCCCGCTGTTTGTTGCCATGCAGAAGAACGGACAGCTCGATGAAACGGTGCTGACTCAAAGCCGGGAACAGCTGGAGAAGATGCTGGACACCATGGGGGATTCGCTGGTGCAGTCCATGGGCATTGCCTATGCAGTGCAGTGCGATGAGAATGCCGGACTGGACGTAGATCATCTCCAGACCTCGTACCTCTGGCAGACCGGCGGAAAAATGCTTGCCATGGCGCTGGCAATGATGGCAGCTACCATTGTGGTCAGCTATCTTGCCTCCCGTGTGGGCGCTGGCGTGGGCCGTGACTTGCGTGGCAAGGTGTTCCGCCGGGTGGTGCAGTTCTCCGGCACAGAGATGGATCAGTTCTCCACCGCCTCGCTCATCACCAGAAGCACCAACGACATCCAGCAGGTGCAGATGGTTACAGCGATTTTCCTGCGGATGCTGCTCTATGCGCCGATTCTGGGAATTGGCGGTGTGCTGAAAGTCACCAGAACCAAGGCAGGCATGGGCTGGGTCATTGCGCTCGCCGTGATTCTGATCCTGGGCATTGTGGGACTTTTGATGTCGGTGGCAATGCCGAAGTTCAAGAAAATGCAGCAGCTGGTGGATCGGGTTAATCTGGTCTCCCGTGAGATTCTGACCGGATTGCCGGTCATCCGTGCGTTCGGCAGAGAGCGTACCGAGGAGGAGCGGTTTGACGTTGCCAACTGTGACCTGACGAAAACCAATCTCTTTGTCAACCGTGTCATGACCTTTATGATGCCGCTGATGATGCTCCTGATGAACGGCCTGACCATTCTCATTGTCTGGGTGGCTTCCCACCGTGTGGATGACGGTCTGATGCAGGTCGGCTCGATGACGGCGTTTATCACCTATGCGATGATGATCGTCATGTCGTTCCTGATGATCTCGATGATGTCCGTCATGCTGCCCCGTGCCTCTGTGGCTGCCGGCAGAATTGACGAGGTATTGCAGACCAAGCCCTCCATTGAAGAGGTCAGCGCACCGCAGAATCCTGCGGTCTGCACCGGCGTGCTGCAATTCGACCACGTGAATTTCCGGTACCCGTCGGCGGAGGAAAATGCCCTGACGGATATCTCCTTCACGGCAAAGCCGGGACAGACCACGGCAATCATCGGCAGCACAGGCTGCGGAAAATCCACGCTGGTCAATCTGATTCCCCGTCTATACGATGTGACCGGTGGAAAGATCACACTGGACGGCGTGGATATTCGGGAGATATCCCTGGAATACCTGCGGCAGCAGGTAGGCTTTGTCCCACAAAAGGGTGTGCTGTTCTCCGGTACCATTGCCAGCAACCTGCGGTTCGGCAACCCCGATGCCTCGGATGCAGAAATGCAGAAGGCGGCGGAAATTGCACAGGCGACAGAGTTTATTGACGAGAAACCGGACGGTTACGACAGCACCATTGCACAGGGCGGCACCAATGTTTCCGGCGGACAGAAGCAGCGTCTGACCATTGCCAGAGCCGTTGCCAAACACCCGAAGCTCTTTGTCTTTGACGATAGCTTCTCGGCACTGGATCTGAAAACCGATGCAGCACTGCGGCAGGCGCTCCACGACAATGTGCGGGAGAGTACGCTGCTGATCGTTGCGCAGCGCATTAGTACCATTCTTCACGCTGACCAGATCCTGGTGCTGGAAGAGGGAAAAATCGTCGGAAAGGGCACGCACGAGGAGCTGATGGCCTCCTGCGAGGTATATCGCCAGATCGCAAACTCGCAGCTCTCCGCAGAAGAGCTGGGTGTGTCCGGGGAAGAGAAAGGAGCGGTGACAGATGGCGAATGAAAGACGGCATGGCATGGGCGGCCCGAGAGGCGGTCAGATGCCAGTGGAAAAGGCGAAGGATTTCAAAGGCTCCATCGGAAAGCTGTTTTCCTATATGAAGCGGTTTCACGGGGCAATTGTGGTCGTAATGCTGTGTGCGGTGGCATCCACTGTGTTCAGCGTCATCGGGCCGGATATCATGGGCAAGGCAACCACCTCGCTGGCAAGCGGTCTGATGGAGAAGATTCAGGGAACAGGCGGCATTGACTTTGTCTATATCGGAAAGATTCTGCTGTTCGTACTGGGACTGTATCTGTTCAGTGCCCTGTTCAGCTTCATTCAGGGCTGGCTGATGACTGGCGTCACTCAAAAGGTGTGCTACCGGATGCGGAAGGACATCTCGGAGAAAATCAACCGGATGCCCATGTCCTATTTCGAAAGCCGTACCTACGGCGAGGTGCTCTCCCGCATCACCAACGATGTGGACACCCTGGGACAGAGCCTGAACCAGAGCATCACCCAGATCATCACCTCTGTGGCAACCATCGTGGGCGTGCTGGTGATGATGCTGAAGATCTCACCGCTGATGACGCTGATTGCGCTGGTCATTCTGCCAGTCTCTGCGGTGCTCCTCTCCTTTGTGGTAAAGAAGTCACAGAAGTACTTCAAACAGCAGCAGGAATATCTGGGACACATCAACGGACAGGTGGAGGAAACCTACGCCGGACACACCGTCATCAAGGCGTACAACAAGGAGCAGGATACCATTGCCCAGTTCCAGAAGACCAATGACACCCTGTATCACTCCGCATGGAAGTCGCAGTTTCTCTCCGGCCTGATGCAGCCGATCATGATGTTCGTGGGCAATCTGGGCTATGTGGCTGTGGCGCTGTCCGGCAGCCTGCTGGCAATTCGTGGCACGATCACCATCGGTGAGATTCAGGCGTTCATTCAGTACGTCAGAAACTTCACCCAGCCCATGCAGCAGATCGCACAGGTCATCAATCAGGTGCAGTCCATGGCAGCTGCCTCGGAGCGTGTCTTTGAGTTCCTTGAAGAGAAAGAGGAAGTGCAGACGGCAGAGCATCCGGTGCAGCTGGAACAGGTAAGAGGCAGTGTGGATTTCGAACACGTTTCCTTTGGCTATAAGCCGGAGCAGTGCATCATCCACGATTTCAGCGCACAGGTACAGCCGGGACAGAAGATCGCCATTGTTGGCCCAACCGGTGCCGGCAAGACTACCATGGTAAAACTGCTCATGCGGTTTTACGATGTGAACAGCGGTACAATTCTGCTGGACGGCCACGACATCAGGGACTTTGACCGCCGTCAGCTGCGGGAATCCTTTGGCATGGTGCTTCAGGACACGTGGCTGTTTCAGGGGACGATTATGGAGAACATCCGTTACGGCAGACTGGACGCCACAGACGAAGAGGTCATTGCAGCGGCAAAGGCTGCCCATGCGGACAGCTTCATTCGCCAGCTCCCCGGCGGTTATCAGATGGAACTGAACGAGGACGCCAGCAATGTTTCCCAGGGACAGAAGCAGCTGCTCACCATTGCACGTGCCATTCTGGCGGACAATAAGGTCATGATTCTGGACGAGGCGACCTCCTCCGTGGATACCCGGACAGAGCAGCAGATTCAGAAGGCAATGGATCACCTCATGGAGGGCAGAACCAGCTTTGTCATCGCCCACCGGCTGTCCACCATCCGGAATGCGGATCTGATTCTGGTGATGAAAGACGGCGATATCATCGAGCAGGGTTCCCACGAGGAACTGCTGGAAAAGAACGGCTTCTATGCGGATCTGTATCGCTCCCAGTTTGCGCAGACTGCATAATTGCGTGAAATATACCAAGAAAAACAGCGGACGCTGCCGACTTCGTTCGAGAAGTGGCAGCGTCCGCTGTTTCTATTTCCGATCTGCTTTTTGGATGCGTCTTGCAAACCAGTCCAGCAGATCCTGTTTGTTCATGGGCGGCTGGTGTCCCGGCAGACACACGGAAAAGTCCAGCGGTTCCAGCTCCTGCACCAGCGCCCGCAGCTTGTCCGGATGCTCCGTCCATACCTCGTTCCGCAGCTCCTGATAGACCGCATCGCCCAGAAACACCATGTGTTCCTCCGGCACAAACACAATGGTGGTGTCCCGTGCGTGGGGACTGGTGACGTGCTGGATGCGGCAGGTGCAGTTGCCGAGATCGAGGGTCATAGCACCGGAAAATACCACTGTGGGCAGAACGATGCGGATGGATGCCGGATCGGGGAAGTGCTTCTGAATCACCGGCGCACAGGAGCGGGGGAGGATCCTGCGGCGGATGCTCTCCTGAATGCCATCCGGTGTCCACGAAAGGGTGGATACCAGTTCCAGAGACTGCCGAGTTTGAATGCAGGCGATGGAGGGAATGGCGAGTGCGCCCAGTCCGAAGCAGTGGTCCCAGTGGGAGTGCGTCAGCGCCACGAAATCCGGCGGACGGAATCCTGCTGCTGTCACAGCGTTCTGGTATTCTCTCACGTGGGCGGGACAGGTGCCGGCATCCACCATGAGAGAAAACCGGTCGCCACGGATGTAGCCCAGCGAGGGACTGCCCTCTGTTTTCGAGAAGGGCAGATAAAAGACACGTGGCGTCAGTTGTTCCAGCATATCCTGTCAGTTCCTTTCCATGGGCAAATTAACCGTGCCCCAGCACCAGCAGCTGGAACAGTGCCATCCACTCCCGCACCCAGTAGGTGGGGACGTATAGCGGTTTGGTGTAGGCGCTCCATGTGTCGGCAGTGAGTCCGGCACGCTTTGCCAGAATGGTGGCACGGTAGAGGTGGAAGCCGTCGGAGATGACGGTGATGTGTGTATCCATGTTGTTCTCAGCGAGAATCGCTGCGGTATTCTGGAGATTCTCCTGCGTATCCGTGGACTTGTCCTCCGTGAGAATGCGGGAGGCGGCGATGCCGTGTTCCACCAGCCACGTTTTCATTGCCTCTGCCTCGGTGATGTCTTCGCCGAAGCCCTTTCCGCCGGTGACGATGCAGACCGTCTCCGGATACTGGTTGAGGTAGTCCCGTGCTGCTTCCAGCCGGCGCTTCAGCATAGGGCTTGGCTCTGTGCCGTACACATGGCATCCCAGTACCACAGCAGTCTGTGCAGTCTGCGGGACGCTGGAGATGGCACGAACCATCTGCACTGACATGGCACCGCAGAAGAGCACGCCGGCAAGGAGCACCAGTGAAACCGCACAGATGCCGATTTTTCCGGCGAGGTGCGTCCAGAGCCGGCGAATCGCCTGCCACAGAGGATGACAGAACCACGTGGCAACGAGGAGCACCACGCAGGCAAATGCGCCGCAGAAATTTCCGGCGTTGATGATGCGTTTGAAGATGGGTGCGACAAAGAAAAAGAGCAGGACGAGCTCCGGAAGCAGGAAGAGGTAGCGAATGCGCATGGTGTTCTCCTTTCGAACTGTGACATTTCATATGAATTATTATAGCACATCCGCCGGACTTCGTCAAATTTGGAAAAAATTTTGCAGTCCCCCTTGACAAGGCTGCCGAAAGTATGCTATACTGTATGTGTTGCATGATACATACAACAGTTATAACAGACTGTTGCAGAGGCGAAATGAAAGAGAAATGGAGGTATGCAGATGTTTCAAATCGATCCGATGTCACGGGAACCGGTATACGAACAGATCATCGCACAGGTGGAACGGTTTATCCTGACGGATGTTCTGCCGGCAGGAAGCCAGATTCCCTCGGTGCGCGGCGTTTCCATGATGCATTCCATCAATCCCCGTACGATCCTGAAAGCGTATACCGATCTGGACAGCCGGGGGCTGATCCAGTCGGTGCCGGGAAAAGGGTACTTTGTTTGTGCAGAGGCAAAAGAACATTTGCTCCAGAAAGGACGTGCCAGAATGAAGGATTTGACCGAGCTTCTGACGGAACTGGCGATTGCCGGTGTGACCAAGGAGGAGATCAGTGCCTGCGTGGAACAGGCGTTTTTCGATGCGGCGCAGGAGATTGCGTCCGGCGGCGAGGGAGGTGTGTCACATGATTAAGATTCAGAATCTGACCAAGCGGTTTCAGGATTTTACGGCGCTGCAAAATGTCACCTGTACCATTGGCACAGGGTGCATCTACGGCATGGTTGGCTCTAACGGTGCCGGAAAGTCCACGTTTTTGCGGACGCTGACCGGTGTTTACCAGCCGGACGGGGGCGAGGTGCTGATCGACGGTCAGCCGGTCTGGGACAATCCTGCGGTAAAACGGCGCATTGCCTACGTGCCGGATGAGCTGTACTTCTTGAGCGGTGCCAGCCTGAAGCGGATGGCCCGCATGTACCGTGCGCTCTATCCGGACTTTGATGCAGATCATTTCTGGAAGCTCTGCGACAAATTACAGCTACCGAAGAACAAGTCCCTGGGGCAGTTCTCCAAGGGTATGCGCCGGCAGGCAGCCACGATTCTCGCCCTCGCCACACATCCGGACTACCTGTTCTTTGACGAGACGTTTGACGGACTGGATCCGGTGATGCGGAACTATGTCAAGAGTCTGATTTGCGAGGAAGTGCTGGACCGTGGCGCTTCGGCGATCATCACCTCCCACTCGCTGCGGGAGCTGGAGGACGTGTGCGACCAGCTGGCACTGCTGCACAAGGGCGGACTGGTGCTGGAGAGCGACATCGAGCACCTGAAGACCTCGCAGTTTAAGATTCAGATCGCATTCCATGAGGAATACGACCGCTCGAAGTTCGAGGGCATCCGGATCTCCCACTTTGAGAAGAGCGGCAGCGTGTGCAATATGATTGTCAGCGGCGATCGGGAGAAGATTGTTCAGAAGCTGCAGGAGATGCAGCCGATTCTGCTGGATGTGCTGCCGCTGACACTGGAGGAAGTCTTTACGTACGAGATGGAGACATTGGGATATACCTTCCATATCGACGAATTGCAGGAGGAGAAGAACCATGCAGGAGCTTGAAAAACGGGATGTTTATCTGAATCCGGAACGAAAGCGGGAGGAACGCCGGCAGATGGCGGGGAATATTGCCATGCTTCTGGTCGTTCTGATTCTGGGCGCAATTTGTATTGCCGCCTACTGTCATGCGAGAGGAGGACTTGGAAGATGAAACAGAAACATTCGCTTTTTTCCTTTTCCCTGATGTGGGAGGGATTTCGCCAGTGCCAGATGATCGGAATCTTTGCGCTGGTGCTGGTCGTGCTGGGCGCTGTGCTGACACCGGCGGGATATGCGATCAACGCTGCCGGCGACCCCTATTTTATCCGACAGGTGCTGAAAGTCTATGCCGTCAATCCGGTGCTCTTTTTGGCGGCACCGGCTGCTCCGCTGATGACGCTGGTGCTGTTCCACTTCTTGAATAGCCGTGCGGCATCGGATCTATACCACGCTCTGCCCCATAAGCGCATCACGCTGTATCTGAGCTATGCGGCGTCGATTCTGGCGTGGGTGCTGCTGCTGCTTGTTGTGGGAACAGTTTCCTCACTCATCGCATGTGCTGCCGTGCACAAGTACATCACAGTACTGTACAGCACATTTTTCTCGTATTTTGGCGTGATTTTCATGCTGAGCCTGCTGCTGATGTGCGGCACGCTTCTCGCCATGAGCATCAGCGGCACGGTCTTTACCAACATTCTGCTGGCGCTGATCCTGTTATTTCTGCCTCGTGCCTGCCTGCTGTTTCTGCGGAGTTTCCTGACCAATGACCTGCCGTTCTATGTGCCGATGAACAGCGGCGGATTTTTCTCGGATACCAGCAACATTCTATTCTCGTTCATTGCGGCATTGGCCGGCTACGCCGGATCGGATGTGTTCTCGCCCAGCTGGCAGGCATATGTGTATACGGCGCTGCTGAGTGTGCTCTATTTTGCCGTGGGCGGCTGGATGTTCTGCATCCGCCGAAGCGAGGCAGCCGGACAGCCCGCACCGAACCGCATCATCCAGCACATCTACCGCATTGTGGTGACCATGACCTACTGCATTTTCGTCACGGGTGCGCTGTTCGGCGTTTTGCGGGACGGAATGGACGGGGAAACGATATTTATGTTTGTGGTGCTCTATCTGGGTGCGGTACTCATCTACTGCCTCTATGAGTTGCTCACCACGAAGAAGTGGAGGAATCTGCTGAGCGCTCTGCCGCTGCTGGGCGTGGTTGCTGTCCTGAATGTGGGGATCCTGCTGGGGATGCACATGGTAAGCAACAAGATCGTGAACAATCGTCCCTCTGTGCAGGAGATCGAGAGCATCTCCATTCAGAATTATGAGGGAAATGAGATCAACGACGGACAAGGCGCCGAAATGGACTACGATTACTATGTAGATCAGATCAGCAAAAACATTGAGATTCAGGACCCCTCGGCGCTGGCGCTGGTGTCCTACTACCTGAACGAGAACATCCAGACCTGGGAAGAGGGAATGGGTGCATATTACGACAAATACTATAACTATGAGAACTTGAATACTACGTATACCTCTTTTTATGTGACGATTCGAACCGAGGACGGCACGTTCCGCCGGATGATCTGGATTCCCAGAACCAAGCGTGATGTCATGACAGAGGCGCTGAAAACCAATGCGGACTTTGTGCGTGCGTGGACGGAGCTTCCGGAGGTGCTGGAGGACAGTCTGTCATTCTATAGCTACGATTCTGACACTTCAAACGTGACGATCGACAAGGCGCAGACACAGAAACTGTTCGAGCAGTATCAGAAAGAACGGAAAAAGTGCAGCTTCGACCAGCTTTGCAATGCCAGCGAAATGTGCACCTACAGCGGACTGGAATTTGAGTACGCCACCATGGTAAACGGAAAACAGTGCGTCATCAGCTGTCCCGTTTATCAGGAGCTGATGCCGGAAACCATCCAGATGTTCTACAATCTCTACTACGATGCAAGCGGGGACGACATCTCGAAGGTCAGGGAGCTTTTTGAGAGTGATACTGTGGGAAGCTACGGCATCGATGCCTATAGCGCAGATGGGAGTGCCCATGCCAACGCCTATGGAAATGATGTCCGATTTCAGGACAAGGAGGCGTGCGCACTGGTGCTGAAATATATGCAGGACCGTCCCAGAAAAATCGGCGATGCCTACGTGCAAATGTGGGTCTATGTCGGCAACTATGACGGGGATGGTGACAGCTCTTATGTCGTAGAACTGCCGCTGGATCCGGCGTTTTTCGAGGATGCGCAGGTGAAGTCGTGCTTCGATTACAACACCTATCAGGTATATGAGGACGACGCAACAGACGATATGGCGGGATAACGTCGCTCCGATTTATTTCGACAATTGATTTTTCTCCAAAATATAGGAAGAGGGCACCTGGAAAGAGGTGCCCTCTTTTCCGTGTGCTGTGCAATATGGGGGCGGTGCACGCCTTGACAGAGTTTCAGCAAGATGCTATAATAAAGGCAATCCAGAAGCAATCCCGACCAGGGAAAACAACACAGAACGGAGGTATTTCTATGGCAGAAACAAAGACGCAATCATCCGAAAAACCCATTCAGACCAAAAAGAAACCATCCAGGGCAGGAGCTGTGTTCGGCTCGATCCTGTTTTTTATTCTGACTGTGCTGCTGACGCTGCTCTTGCTGGGCAGTGCCATCGGGCACCACATGCTGTCCAAAGGGCAGCTCTCCGAGGCGGTCTCCAAGGTGCAGCTCTCCGAGATCACCGTGGAGGAAAACGGCACCTCCCAGCCGCTGGGACAGTGGGTCTATGAAAAGTACTTGTACAACTCTGTCAATCTGACGCCGGAATACGCCGGGCTTGCCGTGGCGCAGCCGGAGATGAACGACCTTCTGGCACAGTATGCCACAGAATACTGTGACTATCTGACCCGCAAAACCGAGACGATGCCCAAGGTGGAGGCAGACGACTTTGCCGATCTGATGCAGGAGAAGATGGCGAGCTACATGGAACATGAAACCGGTATCATCTTTTCCGAGGCAGACCGCATTGCGCTGGTGAAGAATATGCAGAGCGACCTCTCCGCATGGAACGGCACCATGGAGCAGATCATGGGGCACGGATTCAACAAGGTGATGCTGCGCTTTTTCATGACCAGGGCCGGCATGATTACCGTCTGCGTTCTGTTGAATGCGGACTTTGTGGTGTGGCTCATTTTTGCCATCGGGAAAAAGTGGCGAAAGGGAAAGATGTTCAAGGGCTTTGGCTTTGCCGTGGCAATTCCAAGCCTGCTGCTCCTGTTGGGATGCGGCGTTTTCCTGCTGCTGACCACGGCAATGGATGCGATTTCGCCGCTCTCCTTTGCTCAGAAGTCCATGCCGGTGCTGCTGCTGTCGGCAGTCTGGGCGGGGCTTGCGGGGACGCTGTACGGTGCGATCTTCGCCTCCATCGGCATTGCCACCAACGCTGTGGTTCGTGCCAAGGGGGAGAAAACCCGGAAAAAAGCGCAGCCCAGTGAACCGGCTGAGAAGCCGGCTGCTGAGAAGCCGGAGTTCCACTATACCGAGCTGCCGGAAGATTCGAATCAAAAGCCAACGCCGACGCACTGCCCGAAATGCGGTGCAGAAATTGTACCGGGCGGAAAATTCTGCGGCGGCTGCGGTTATAAATTTTAGAAGTCAGGAATGTGATGTCAAATGAAACGCTACTTAGAAGCCATTCGAAAAGTTGTTCCGTATGTGCCGGGAGATCAGCCGAATTTTCCGGATATGATCAAGCTGAACACCAATGAAAACCCCTATCCGCCGGCACCGGAGGTACAGGAGATCCTGAAGATGAGCCATGCTGACCAGCTGCGGCTCTATCCGGATCCCACTTCCCACGAGCTGAACGCAGCCATTGCCGACTTCTATCATGTGCAGGAATCGCAGGTGTTCACCGGCGTTGGCTCGGACGATGTTCTTGCCATGATCTTTCAGACCTTTTTCCAGTCTGATCTGCCCATTTTGTTTCCGGACATCACCTATGCATTCTATCCCGTGTGGTGCGATCTGTTCCGAATTCCCTACGAGGTGCAGCCGCTGAACGACAAGCTGGAGATTGTGCCGGAGGACTATTTCCGGGAGAATGGCGGTATTGTATTCCCCAACCCCAATGCCCCCACCGGCATCGCCATGCCCACGTCAGAGATCGAGCGCATTTTGCAGCACAATCCGGAATCGCTGGTGGTTGTGGATGAGGCGTATGTGGACTTTGGCGGCGAATCGGTTCTGCCGCTGCTGGATCGCTATGAAAATCTCATGGTGGTACAGACATTCTCCAAGTCCCGTGCAATGGCAGGCATGCGCATCGGGTTCGCCATCGGTCACCCCACGCTGATTCGTGCGCTGCACGATGTGAAGTACTCCTTCAACTCCTACACGCTGAACCGCACCTCGCTGTCAGCCGGTGTTGCCTCCGTGAAAGACCGCCCCTATCTGGAACAGCAGACGGCGAAGATCATCGCCACACGGGAACACGCCAAGCAGGTGCTCGCCGAGCTGGGCTTTCAGTTTCCGGATTCCAAGAGCAACTTCCTGTTCGTGACCCATCCGGACTGCGACGCACACGAACTGTTTCTGGCGCTGCGGGAGGCGCACATCTTTGTCCGCTGGTTCGATTCCCCCCGGATTCGGAATTACCTGCGCATCTCCATCGGCACAGAGGAACAGATGGAAGCACTGTACCAGTTCCTGCGGCAGTATCTCAAAAAGTGAGTTCTGAATTAGCACTCTGATATCTCAGCAATTAGCACTTGCATATAGCAAGTGCTAATTTTCATTTAGTTTTCACAATTCTTTCATCAGGCTATCAGAAAGCAGGGGTATCATAATACTTGTAAACGGAAAGGGAGCGGAAAAGAGAAACCGCTCCGGTTCCGCAAAGCCCACAACGGGGTGTCCGAAAAGCCGGATGCTCCACCAAAACCGAGCCTGCTGGCTCATAGGAGGAATGCTTTATGATGACATATTTGACACCGTTTGAACGTACTGGTTATGATCTGTTCCGCTCCATGCGGGACTGGGAGAATGAATTCTTTGGCGGCAAGGCGTCTGTTGGAAACTGTAAGACCGATATCCGTGATACCGGCGACAGCTACGTCCTCGAGGCAGAAATGGCAGGCTTCCAGAAGGATGAAATTCATCTGGATGTACAGGGCGACACACTGACGATCACGGCAGAGCACAAAGAAAAGACACCGGAGGAAAAGGAAAACGACGAGAAGAGCACCTACCTGCGGCGGGAACGGACATTCTGTTCGTATCAGCAGAAGCTGGACATCAGCAACATCGACGCTGACCAGATGGAAGCATCTTATGAAAACGGCGTGCTGACGCTGAAGATGCCGAAGAAACAGCCGGCTGTTCCGGAAGTCCGTCAGATCACAGTGAAATAAGCGGAATGCCGGCTTGACCGGCAGACGCAGCAAATCGAACGCATCCCCCGAATGCTGATGATTTTTGCAAATAGAAAAAGGCGGCTGCAAGGCGAGGCAGCCGCCTTTTTTTCTGTATCTGCCGGCAAAAGAACAGGCTCTCAGGGGGAATCGGGGCGCAGTTCCAGCGGAAATGTGGGAACTGGTGTAAATTCCAGTTCGGCGAGCGCTGGCAGAAGCTGCGTCCAGCATGCCGGCGATTCCAGCAGCCGGAGCTTTTCCTTGCGGGAGAGCCGTTTGCAGCACGCCTCAAACCGTGCGGCATCCCGATAGCTGCCGGTTTCCCACAGGGCACGGAGCTGCCGTGGCGGATGGCTTCTCGTGTACTTGGCGCCGCCGGCGAGCGTTCCGCAGTGCTGGCGCATGCGTTTGACGGGGTCTGTGGTGATGCCAGTGTAGAGAGAGCCGTCCTGACACTCCAGAATATAGATATACGCTGCCATACGAGCCGTCCTTTCCTCCAAATTTCCAGTACCATCATAGCATAGAAAACGGCACTGTGTCAATTGCATTTGGATGCGGGTTTCAGAGCTCGTGTTCATAGGCGTCTATCTACGTCTTTTCGGTAAATTTTGTTGCATACTGCGTTAAAAATTCTTGTCATACGAAAGTATGCCTGCAAATTTTTGCCTTGTCTGCAAAAAAAATTTGCTCGAAAATCCGCATATATTTCCTATGAACACAAGCTCTTAAATTCTCATCCGGAAAAATACGCTTTTTTACAAAAAAAGCAGCACCGCTTATTTACAATGCCCTGAAAATGTGCTATAATAAAAAACATCTGGGTTCTTTTGCGGAATCTGGGGGAAAGCAGTTGAAAAACCATTGATTTTATGAGGTGCCAAGGAAAAATGAGTACAAAAAAAGCAACACATGAGAAAGCACAAACGGAAAACGCAGCCGAAAAAGGGGAAATCATGATTCCTGTTGTGGAAATTTTCCGGCAGATGAAAAAATACCTGCTGATTTGGGTTTTGATTGCCGTAGTCGGCGCAGCTCTGATTTTCGGCGGTTCGCTGGCGCTGTCCACCGCCCACACCGTACCGCTGCGGGCAATGGTCGGCTTTAGCTTTGACGGAATTGAGTCCGGACTGGATCCCAACGGCAACAAGTTCAACGCCAACGAGATCAAATCGCCTACCGTCATTCAGCAGGCACTGACCGATCTGGATCTGAGCAGCAATCTGGTGGATTCGGTGCGCAGCGGAATTACCGTTTCCGGTGTCGTGCCCAGCGATACCATTGACAAGCTGACCGCTTATCAGAGCATCTTCGAGAGCAATCATTCTATGGATGCTGCGCAGAAGATCATGGATACCTCTTACTACCCCACACGGTTTGAGGTGGAGTTCAGCTATGCCGGAACAGGGCTTACCCGTGCACAGGCAGCAGAGCTGCTAAACGCCCTGCTGAACGACTATAAGATCTATTTTGTCGGCAAGTACGGCTATAATGAGGCACTGGGAACGGCGCTGACTTCTGTGGATTACGGCAACTATGACTATCCGGAAGCAGTCGATGTGATGAACTCGTCGCTGGATTCGCTGGAAGTCTATGTGCGGAATCTGGCGCAGAACGATACCACCCGCTTCCGCTCCACAGAAACGGGCTACACTTTTGCGGACTTGCAGGAGGCCGTTAAGAGTTTGCAGGATGTGGACTATGATTCCCTCACTGCCTACATCATCGGAAAGAACATCACCAAGGACAAGGACAAACTTACCACCTACTATCAGTACCGTATCGACACACTGACACGGAGCATGAACGCTGCCAAGGAACAGCTGGCATCGGTGACGGAGTCCATCGAGAATTATAAGAAGGATTCCACAGTCATTCTCGCCGGCGCTGATAGTCAGGCGACCACACTGACGCAGCCGTCGGAGGCGTATGACAAGCTGATCGATCAGAAGCTCACCTGTCAGGAGAATGTTTCTACTCTGCAGCAGAAGATCAACGCTTACAACGAGCGCCTGAAAGCGCTGAAGTCCAAGTCAACCGCAAGCGATGCGGAAAAAGAACGTGCCGATCAGCAGCTTCAGGAACTGAGCGACAAGATCAACTCCACCATTGAACTGGTCAATAAGACCGCAGACGATTACTTCGAAACCGTTTCCTATGCCAACGCTTATAATGTGCTGGTTCCGGCAAGCGGCAGCACTTCCAGCGTGATCTCCACAGCAATTTCCGCAATGATGCGTCCGATGCTGGTGGCAGAAGCTCTGCTCTTCGCTGTCTACCTCTGCTTCTCTGTGATTCGTGCATTTGTGCTCTCTTACCGTCAGAAATCGGCAGAAGAATGCGCAGTAGAAACAGAAGAGTCCGGGGAAGAGGAAACCAAGGAATAACCAAGAGAAATTGATACCGAAATAGACACATGCCGAAAAACGGGCAGCCGCGGAAGAAACTCCATGGCTGCCCGTTTTGTTATGAGAATGCGTTCCGGCTGTTTGCCGTTAGAAGCCGTTCAGGTGTGCCTGTGACATGATGTTGGGGTAGCGGTAATAGCCGTAGTCCAGATCCACATCGCCGGCGATTCCCGGGACTGAACCAGTGGAGGAATACTGCCACATGCCGTAACTGGAGAGAGAGTATGCCGGTGCGCTGGTATTAAAATGTGCCACCCAGATATCGTACCGATCCAGCACAGACTGATAGACTTTGGTGTTCAGGAACGAGGCGTAGCTGTAAACGGAAACGTAATAGCCCTTTGCCTCTACAGTCTGGCAGAATGCCTCGATGATGGCGGAAACCTGTTCCTTGGTCATGTTCACATGTACCTGATCCTCGATGTCAAAGACCAGTGGATATTCGAACTGATAGCCGTCGATGACCTGAAGGAATACCTCTGCCTCCTGCTTGGCAGCAGCGACGCTGTCGGCATAGCTGAACCAGTAGGCACCGCAGGCGAGTCCGGCAGCCTTGGCGTTGCGCATGTTCTGGTCGAAGTAGGGGTCTTTCTGACTGGCATATCTGCCATATCCCGCACGGATGATGGCGTAATCTACGCCGGAATTCTTGACCGCTTTCCAGTCCACATTCTGCTGGTACATGGATACGTCAATGCCCCGGTAGAGGTCTTTGTTTGCCCATGCGCCAATGCCCTCGGTGGTGGTGACAACAGGCGTTGTGGTCGTCTTTGCCGTGGTCATCCTGCTGGTTGTGGTAGCAGAGGTGGTGGTGGCGGATTCCGGTGTGGTCGTGCTCTCTGTAGTAGTAGTTGCAGCTTCTGTAGCGGTTCCTGCTGCACTGGTAACGGCGGTTGTCTCCGTTGTCGCTTCCGCCGTCGTTGTGAGCGCCTCTGTTGTGGTTGTCGTTACCTCTTCTGTTGTAGTTTCCGTGGTTGTGGTTTCCTCAGTCGTGGTTTCAGAGGTCATCGTTATTTCTTCACTGGTGGTGGTTTCTTCCGCTGCCGTCGTGGTTTCTTCCGTCACTGTGGTGCTTTCCGTGGTCTCCGTGGTTTCCTCGGAAACTTCTGTTGTGGTGGTAGTATTCCACTTCTGGAGGAACTGCTCTGCCTCCGGAGCGTGGCTCTTGTTGGCAGCGAGGTAGGAAGACCATTGCAGGAACTTCATGGAGTCATCCATGCTGATGCTGCCGGATTCGTCGGCATCCAGCAGGGAACAGTTGGTGTCTGAGAGATTGGTTTCAATGCCGGCACAGCTGAAAGAGTACGCTTCCAGCGCCAGAAATGCCAAGTTGGAGAAGTCGTCTTTCTTCGTGCTGCTGCACTGGCCGTTCAGTGCGTCTGCACCGGAGCCTGCTGCCGATGCCGAAAGGGATGCAGCACCGATGGGAAAGCAGGAGAGGGAGAGGGTAGCTGCCGTGAGAACGCTCAGCCATCGTTTGCGAAGGGAATATGCCATGAAAAAATACCTCCTATGGGTAGAGAGGACAGAAGTAAATTCTGTCAAATATGAAAGTGAATGGGTGTGTTCTGCGGTGCAGAACGAAACGAAGCTCACACAAGGGCAGTGTGAATGATATGCAAAGTTAGTGCAGGATCTGGCTCTTGGAGAAAAGCCATGCAGCCAGTGCCAGCTGTGCAATTGCGATCAGCGGGAAGCCGTAGCGGAAATACCAGTGCCGTGTCTTGTGGTGAAAGACGAACATGCCCAGCGTACCGCCGACACCGCCGCCCAGCAGCGCCCAGAGGAACAGCCACTTTTCCGGAATGCGCCACGCACGGCGAATGGAACGCCGTTTGTCAATGCCCATGGCGCAGAATGCGATCACACACATGAGAAGCAGATAGCCTGCTAGAAGATTGGAGATCCATGGTGCCATGTGACTGCCTCCGCCGGGTTACTGCTGCGTCCTGCGCAGCTTGCGGGGCAGGGCTGCCTGAATCGCCTCCAAAACCGCTTGGTTCGGGGTGAAGATGATGCGGGTCTCACCGTAGTCCTCGGTGGTGAGGTCGGCGTAGTACTCGCCCTCGCCGGTGTTGTCGGCACAGAGCACCAGCGTGCGGGAATCGTCGTCGGGAACGTCGTCCGTCAGCGGGCCGAATGCCTCGAAATCTGCCGTCTGAACGGTGATGAGGTGCACCCGCTTGCGCCGTGCGATGATCTTGTCCACGTCCACCTCGCCGTTGGTGACGGCGTACTCATATTCCACCGAGAGATTGCTCAGCAGAAAGTAAGCGCCGTAGATCAGTGCGCAGGTGATGATGAGAATAAAGGGGATCTTGATGAGAAAGGCGAGTACGGTGGTGACGATGCAAAGAATTGCTGCCAGAGCGATGATGCCGATCTTTTTCAGGTTGTCAGAGGAATCCGGCCGTTTCTTGACCATGTACTCTGCGAAATTATCCATGTTGATGACTCCTTCCGTGACGTGCCGGACAGCTTCCGGTGCAGCTTCGTGCACGAATTTTCCGGCAGGGTTGGAGCGCTTTCTGAAAATTTGGGGAATTTGTGAAAAAAGTTCCTTTTGAAATTGGGTAATTTGCCATATTTTTTGCACTTTCCCAATGCGATATCCGTGAATTTTGCACTCCACTTCTTATTTTAGCACAACTCCGGGGAAATTTCAAGAAAAAAATTGAAAATCCTCTTGATTTTTTTTGAAAGACAAGGTATAATAAATATCAGACCGTTTGAACTTGCCGGATTTGGCGGATTCCTTTCGAATTTTCAGCAGGTTACGGCAGAAACACAATGACGAAGCGAGTAGGGGCAGAGAGCTGCATGACAGAGAACCGGAGCATTGGCTGAGAATCCGGATGCAGCGCTGCCTTGAAGTTCCCTTCTGAGTGGCTGGGCAGAACCGCCGGTGTGAAAACGCAGGGCAAAGTAGGTTCAGATGTGATGTTCGCATAAAGAACAGGAGAGTGATGGCTCTTTGAAAATGGGTGGTTATGCAAGCGTTCGGACTTGTCCTGTTTTCAGGGCAGGCCTTTTTTTGTCCCTAGAGCCGTGAGCGCTGACGCTCGAACGTCCCCGTGCGGGAAAAAGAGAAGCTGTGCCGTGTGCCGGCGGCTTCGGAAAGGAAAGAATTGGGTATGAAAGAACAACTGGAAGCAATCCGCAGTGCTGCCAAGCAGGCGCTGGCTGACTGTGCGGATTCGAAACTGCTGGAAAATCTGCGTGTGCAGTATCTGGGAAAAAAAGGAGAGCTGACGGCAATCCTGAAGCAAATGGGAAAGCTCTCGGCGGAGGAGCGTCCGGCAATGGGGCAGCTCGCCAATCAGGTGCGCTCGGACATCGAAAAGCTGCTGGCAGACAAACAGCAGCGTCTGGCGGAGGCTGCGCTGGCGCATAAGCTGGCGGCAGAAACCGTGGACATCACGCTGCCGGGCAAGGCGCAGAAGGTGGGCAGCATGCACCCGCTGACCATCGTGGAAAACGAAATTCGGGAGATCTTTCTGGGCATGGGCTTTTCTGTGGCAGACGGCCCGGAGGTTGAATACGATTACTATAACTTTGAGGCACTGAACCTGCCGCCCGACCATCCGGCACGGGATACACAGGATACCTTCTATATCACTGACAACATTCTGCTCCGCACCCAGACCTCCTCGGTACAGGTGCACGTCATGGAGAACCAGAAGCCGCCCATCCGTGTGATCTCTCCGGGACGGGTTTACCGTTCGGATGCCGTCGATGCGACACACTCCCCGCTGTTCCATCAGATCGAGGGACTGGTGGTAGACAAGGGCATCACCATGGCAGATCTCAAGGGTACCCTGGAACTGCTGATGCAGCGCCTGTACGGCGATGACTGCAAGATCCGTCTCCGTCCCCACCACTTCCCGTTCACAGAGCCCAGCGCAGAGGTTGACGTGATGTGCTTCCAGTGCCACGGCAAGGGCTGCCGCATGTGCAAGGGCGAGGGCTACATCGAACTGCTGGGTGCCGGCATGGTGCACCCCAAGGTGCTGGAGGGCTGCGGCATTGACAGCAGCGTTTATTCCGGATTTGCCTTCGGTCTGGGTCTGGAGCGTATCGCAATGCGCCGCTATAACATCGGCGACATGCGTCTGCTCTACGAGAATGACTATCGGTTCCTGGAACAGTTCTAAGAGGAGGAGAATTTCAGATGAATTTATCGTTGAAATGGCTGGCTGACTACGTGGACTGCGGCGTTTCCGCAAAGGATTTCTGCGCCGGTATGACCATGAGCGGCTCCAAGGTTGAAACCTATGAAACAGAGGGTGCGGAAGTCAAGAATGTCATCGTCGGCAAGCTGCTGTCCATCACACCCCATGAAAACTCCGACCACTTGCAGGTGTGTCAGGTAGACGTGGGCAGCGGCGCTCCCATCCAGATCGTCACCGGCGCACAGAACATTGTCGAGGGCGCACTGGTGCCGGTGGCAATGATCGGCGCTGACCTGCCCGGCGGTGTTCACATTAAAAAGGGCAAGCTCCGTGGCGTGGAGAGCAACGGCATGCTGTGCTCTCTGGGCGAGCTGGGTCTGACCAAGCACGACTTCCCCTATGCCATCGAGGACGGCATCTTCCTCATCGAGGAGGACTGCAAGCCGGGACAGGACATCCACGAGGCAATCGGTCTGAACGACACCTCTGTGGAATTTGAGATCACCTCCAACCGTCCGGACTGCCTGTCTGTGGTCGGTTTGGCGAGAGAGGCTGCCGTGACCTTCGGCAAGCCCCTGAACATCAAAACACCGGAATTCCACGGCTCTGCGGAGAAGCTCAGCGACACCCTTTCCGTTGCTGTGGAGAATCCCACTCTCTGCCCCCGTTATATTGCCGGCATGGTAAAGAATGTGAAGATCGGCCCGTCGCCTCGCTGGATGCGGGAGCGGCTTCGTGCCAGCGGCGTGCGTCCCATCAACAATCTGGTAGACATCACCAACTATGTCATGCTGGAATACGGCCAGCCCATGCACGCTTTTGACCTGCGCTATGTCAAGGACGGCAAGATCGTTGTCCGCAACGCCAAGAACGGCGAGACCATCACCACACTGGACGGTCAGGAGCGTCAGCTTTCTCCGGAAATGCTGATCATTGCCGATGCGGAAAAGCCGATTGCAGTTGCCGGCGTTATGGGCGGCGAGTACAGCGGTATCATGGATGACACCGCCACTGTTGTGTTCGAGTCCGCTTATTTCGAACCGGTACAGGTTCGCCGGACTGCCAAGAAGCTGGGCATGCGCACCGATGCTTCTGCACGTTACGAAAAGGGGCTGGATCCGGACGGATGCCCCCGCACTCTGAAGCGTGCCATGGAGCTGGTAGAACAGCTGGGCGCTGGCGAGCCGGTGGCAGAGTTCATTGAGGTGGACAACCGCACTGCAAAGCCGGCACAGATTCCCTTCGATCCGGATTGGATCAACGGGTTCCTTGGCACGGATATCTCCCGTGAGGAGATGGTTAAGACACTTGAGTCGCTGGAAATTCATGTGGACGGCGATGTCTGCATTTCGCCCAGCTTCCGCATCGACCTGGAGCGTCCGGCAGACATTGCCGAGGAAGTGGCACGAATCTACGGCTACAATAACATTCCGTCCACGGTCATCCGTGGTGTGGCAGAGGCACAGTTGACACCGCAGCAGCAGTTCTTGCGCAAGGCAGAACAGACCATGGTGGGATTGGGCTATTACGGCACGCTGACCTATTCGTTCACTTCCCCCAAGTGCTTCGACCGCATTGGTCTGCCGGCAGACAGTAAGCTGCGCAAGACCATTACCATCACCAACCCGCTGGGCGAGGACACCAGCATCATGCGCACCACCACACTGCCCTGCATGCTGGACGTTCTGGCAACCAACTACAAGAACCGGAACGCTGCTGTTTCCCTGTATGAGATCGGCAAGGAGTATCTGCCCACCGGACCGGACACTCTGCCGGAAGAGCCGAACCGTATGACCATTGGCATGTACGGCGACAGCGCAGATTTCTTTGCCCTGAAGGGTGCGGTGGATGCGCTGCTGAAAGAACTGCGTCTGCCGAAGTGCACCTATGTGCGTCCCGCCGAGGCAGAGGGTGTATTCGAAGAGTGCTGCGCACTCCATCCGGGCAGAAGCGCAGTGATCTTCTGCGGTGAGAATCCCATCGGCTATCTGGGCGAGCTGCACCCCACTGTGCAGAAGACCTACGGCATTGGGGCGAGAACCTATGTGGCAAAGCTGCTGGTACAGGAGATGGCTGCTCTGGCAGAACCGGAGATCACCTACCAGCCGCTGCCCAAGTTCCCGGCAATTACCCGTGACCTGAGTCTGCTCTGCGATGATGCCGTACCGGTTGGCAGTCTGGAGGAAACCATCCAGCAGGCAGCCGGAAAGCTGCTGGAGCAGGTGACACTGTTTGACGTTTACAAGGGCGACCAGATTGCCGACGGCAAGAAGAGTGTGTCCTTCTCCCTGCGTCTGCGCTCTCACGAGGGCACACTGACCGATGAGCAGGCAGATGCCGCTATGAAGCGTGTGCTGAAAGCACTGGCTGCCAAGGATGTCACCCTGCGTGACTAATTTTCGGAGGGCTTTTCCATGAAACAGAGAGAAAAGACTGTGCCGAAGAAAAAGGAACCCAAGCCGAAAAAGCCGAAAAAAGAGCGCACGCCCAAGGAGGCGACAGCGCTGATGCTGGGCGTTGTGGCACTGGTGCTGGCGATTCTCGCCATTGCATCGGGATATTTCCTGCCGGTACTGGTGGGTGCAGTCCTGGGAATTGCAGCAGTGATCGCCGGTTTTGCCAGCCTGATGTTCGGAAAGGGCGGTCTGCTTCCGGCGCTGGTCGGAATCGCTGCCGGTTTCCTCAACCTGCTGGCTGCCATTGTGGTTTCGAAGATGCAGTAGGCATATTTTTCAGAAAATCGGAAAAATGAAAAGCGTGCGGAAGCGGAAAAGCTTCTGCACGCTTTTTGGGTTGGCTACGCAGAATTTTCTAAGAGCCTATACCAGTGTTTTTTGTAAACATGTGTTAGAATCAGAAACAAAAACGGAGGGCACAGTTTCCCGTGCCCTCCGCTTTTTATGGGGTAGAATCCGATCTTATGAAAACGGCATTAGTTGTTGAAGTACCGCTTCAGGAAGCCCTCAAATGCACAGCCGTGACGAGCCTCGTCCTTTGCCATCTCGTGTACAGTGTCGTGAATTGCGTCCAGATTCAGCTGCTTTGCCTTGGCAGCCAGTGCCTTCTTTCCGGCACATGCGCCGCTCTCCGCAGCAACCCGCATCTCCAGATTCTTCTTGGTGGAGTCGGTAACCACTTCGCCCAGCAGTTCTGCGAACTTTGCAGCGTGCTCAGCCTCTTCGTAAGCAGCCTTTTCCCAGTACAGACCGATTTCCGGATAGCCCTCACGGAATGCGACACGTGCCATTGCCAGATACATGCCGACCTCGGAGCACTCGCCGTTGAAGTTCTCCCGCAGACCCTGTACGATCTCCTCGTCTACGCCCTGTGCCACGCCAACTACATGCTGATCTGCCCATTCGGTAGCGTCTGCTTTCTGCTCGTTGAACTTTTCAGCGGGAGCACCGCAGATGGGACAGACTGCCGGTGCAGTTTCGCCTTCGTATACATAACCGCAAACAGAACATACAAACTTTTTCATGATAATTTCCTCCTGTGATTTTTTCATCTATGATTTTGATTGTTTCCAAAAAACAGTTTTGTGCGCTGCCGCTTGGAGCCGGGCGCTTTGTTTTTCTGACTCTATTATAGCAGATGGGTTCTCTCTTGTCAATACGTATTCTCAATAGTTAACGAAAAATTCACATTGAAATCTGAACATGACAAATTGGCATGAAGCGTGTCCCTACAGAAGCTCCAACTGCGCAGCTTGACAACCCCTTGGTTTTGCATTATAATAGAATTCAGTGTATCAGAGTCTATTTTGACAAAAGGAACAGGAGCACCATATGCCGGAAGGAGGGCATTGCATGAGAAAAAAAGATTTTGACCGGACTTCAGAGCTGGTGGAAAAAAATGTGCCGCTGACATCAGAAACGGAGTCCTGCTATATCCATATGCTGGGCAATGCCAATGAAATGGTGCGCAAGCTTGCGTTTCAGTGGTTTCTTGCCAAGGCAGATGAGGGCGTTTCAAGTGCGGAGAGCGTCGTCGCCCTCTGCTATCGCTCGGGAATCGGGACGGTGCGCAATGACAGCCGTTTTGTCCTGTGGATTCAGCGGGCAGTGCGGGACGGCGACAGCAATGCGCAGACCTATCTGGGCAGCTATCTGCTGGAGGGTATCGAAAATGTGCTTCCGCAGGATGTGACGCATGGCATACAGCTTCTGGAACAGGCGGTATTGCAGGAAAATGCGGATGCCATGCTGATTCTGGGGCGCTGGCTGGTGGAACAGAACGACGGCAGACCGGAACAGCAGCAGCGTGGCTTTGCGTTGCTCCAAAAGGCGGAGAGCGCCGGAAATCCGGATGCGCTTTGTGAGGTGGGCTGCTGTCTGCTTTACGGCGTGGGAACACCGGCAAATCAAAAGCAGGGGCTGGAAAAATTGCGGCAGGCGGCGGAAGCCGGCATCTCGGTGGCGCAGGAGGTGCTGGGAACCTTTTTGATTCATACGAACGTCGAAAAAGCGGAGAACGTACGGAAACAGGGCGTGTACTGGCTGACCAAGGCCGCCGAAGAGGGGAGCCTCTCGGCGCAGCGGGAGCTGGGCTGCGGATATCTGTATAACGGCGACATTGAGGTCAATTTCTCCGAGGCGGAAAAGTGGCTGACACGTGCCGTAGAGGGCGGAGATATGGAATCCTGCGCATCGCTGGCGTACCTGTATCTGGAGGGACAGACAGCACGCTCCAGCCTGAAAAAGGCTGCCCGTGTCTTGCAGCTCGGCACAGAACGCGGCGATCATATGTGTATGACGCTGCTGGCATGCTTCTATCAGGACGGCATCTGTGTGCCGAAGGATCCCGAAAAGGCGTTCGCCATGTTTCAGGAGGCATCCTCCGACGAGATGAGCGCACGGTTTCACGTGGCGGAGTGCTATCTGTCCGGCTCTGGTGTGGAAAAGGACGAGGCGTTTGCATTGCAGTGGTATCGGGAGATCCGAAAGAGCCTGCCCATCGATAACATTCTCATCAACGAGTGTCACGTGATGGACGGCATCTCGGACACATCGAAAAAACGGGTGCAGCAGTTCCTGCGGAGAGCGGCGGAGGAAACCGGTAACGCCAAGGCGCAGTATGCCTTGGGCATGTGCCTTTTGAATCAGGGCAATCCCGTGCCGGCAGACGATGCCGAGGCAGCTGCCTGGCTTCAGAAAGCGGCAGATCAGGGGCACGCCCACGCCCAGACACAGCTGGGGATCTGCTATCTGGACGGCATCGGCATTCCGGAAGATCCGGAGAGAGCCGTGGAGCTGTTTGAAGCGGCATCGGCAGTGGGCGAGCGGGAGGCGACGTTCCAGCTGGGCAGCTGCTACCGCTTTGGCATTGGCGTGGATACCGATCTGGAGGAGGCTGTGCGTCTGCTGCGTATTGCGGCAGGAGAGTCCATGAAGATTCCGTGCACGCCCAATGCGTCTGCGCTGTATGCCCTCGGTGTCTGCTACGAGAACGGGGACGGCGTTCCGGTAGATACGGACAAGGCGCTGGACTATCTGAAACGTGCAGCGGATATGGGCAGCGCCGATGCCCAGTGTGAGCTGGGCTACTACTATTTCGATTCCGAGGAGAACTACGGAAAAGCACTGGAGTGGTTTCAGAAAGCGGCAGATCTGGGAAATCCCAACGGACAGTATATGGTGGGGATCTGCCACTTCAAAGGCGATGACGGCGAAGAGGACGAGATCGCCATGGACTGGTTCGAAAAAGCGGCGGATAACGGGCATGATGAGGCGCAGTATATGATGGGCTTCTGCTATTTCAACGGCATCGGCACCGATCCGGATGAGGACGAGGCTGCCTACTGGCTGCGCCTAGCGGCGGCGCAGGGACATGAGGATGCCAAGCAAATGCTGGAGGATTATATGCTGGGAGAAGCCGATGAGGACGACGACGATGATACCGGCAAACCGGAATAATTGCCGCCGCATCAGACAGGATGCATGACTTATCGATAGAAAAAACAGCTCGCTCCGAATGCGTTTCGGAACGAGCTGAACTTATGTCATATGTTTTGTTTACGACTCCCGTTTATCGTGGGTGGAGATGTCGTTTTGGGAGAAAACCGGCACGGGTGCAGCGTCCTTTTCGAACTGCATGTTTTCCGTGTAAATGTAATCGATGATGCTGTGGGAGCTGTCATATCCCTCATATTGCATTAAAATCCCTGTTTCCTGATCGACAAAAATTTCGAACTGGGATACGGCATCCTGTTCGGTTGCCGGAATGGTACCAGTGACAACGGCGCAGGTACGATTCTGGCAGGCTCTGGTCTCCCGAATCTGCCACTGTTCAAAATCGGCGAGATACCGCACTGCCAGCGACTGCGGAAAAAGACTGATGCTCACTTCCGGAATCCGGATGGGATCGGTGCGCATGTCCTTCTCGTCCTGCTGCTGACTGGCGGGCTGAATCCGGTCGGTTTTGTCGGCGATGTCTGTGCAGATCACCTTGCCGTCTTGGGCGTAAACAATTTGGTTTCCGCAGTCCGACCAGTCCGTCGGGTTGTGGAAGGAGATTTTCGCATAGGAACAGTCCTGCATCAGATCGCAGGAAAATTCCACGGTCTGGATGCGGTCATCGCCGGTTTTGGAGTCGATGATTTTTCCGGAGATCTGGCTGAAATAGTCCACGGAGTTCCGCATTTTATGATACAGCTCTTCCTTCGAAATGGGTGTGAGCAAGAGAGGGCTGGATTCTGTCAGGGAATTCGGCGGGGAAGCTGCGGGGGCGGTTTGCATGGTCTGGGATGTCGTGTCCGTTGCTGTTATAGAAATGTCCTGTGTGGATGCCATGGTGCAGCCGACTGCCAGAAATGTCAGTGCGGTCAGAGCTGCGACAATTGAGTACACATGGATTTTTTGACGCATAAAGATAACGTGCCTCCTGCTTAGAATCTGTCCCCAAAAATGTGAAACAGGCTCTTGGGTTCAAAGATGACAACAAGCCTCTGTTCCAAGCCGAAGCGGAATAGAAGCCTATCGTTTTTCTGCCGTTTATTGTATCTCAAAATGCGGGGAATTGCAAGGGCTTTTTCACGAATGACAATTATTCTGCCTGAACGACAAAAAGAAGTCTGGATTTTCCAAGAAAATCCAGACTGTTTTCATTTGCTTTCGCCTGACTGACTATGCCCGCACCGGACACGGTTCCGGAATGGGAAGCGTGATTTGCGCCGTAAAGGTGTGCGCCTCCGGACGGGGCTTGACCTGAAAGATGCCGTCGTATTTTTCCACAGTGCTGCGGATGCTGGTGAGTCCAATGCCGGTGTGGTCGGGTTTGGTGGAGTGCAGCTCTGTGCCGCAGCGGTTGAGAATGCCATTGAACTGGTTGGCAAAGGCTATGGTGACAAAGTGATTGATCTGATGCATCTGAATGTGGATGCGCCGCTGTTCCGGCGGAACGGTGCAGTTTGCGGCAATGGCGTTATCCCAGAGGTTGGAGAAAATCGCCGTGATATCACAGTCCTCCAGAAATTCCAGCGGAAGATCTTCGATGTCCGTGGAAATGTGAATGTCCGCCTCCTCCGCCTCCGAGATTTTCTGCCCCATGACAATGCTGAGAATGGGGTTGGTGCAGTGAAAGCCCTGGAACAGGTTGTTGACGTTCTGGTACAGCTCCTGAAAATAGGGCTGTGCCGCAGTGGCGTTTTCCTGCTGAAGCAGCCCCTCCACCACGGCGAGATGCTTTTTCATGTCGTGGAGCAGGATGCGGGAGTCCTGATAATTCTTCCCCAGCGTCCGGTAATAGTCCAGCTGGATCTTGTTCTGTTTTTTCGCCAGCTCCAATGCGGTTTTCTCCTGCTGGATGCGGGAATCCTGATAGATGACGAAAGCAGCATAGATGTCTACGCATAGAAATCCTGTTATCGCCAGAAGCAGCCAGATGGTGTCCGTGGAATCCTCCATCATCTGCATCATCGCCTCCAGCGCAAAGACTTCGCCGACGATCAGCCCGATGAGAAAACAGATCTTTTGCAGACTCAGCGTGACGGCTTTGTATCGGAGGGTGAGCATGGTGAAAATCTGGTAGGCAAAGAGAAAGAGCAGGACGTTGATGCTGCAGCAAAGCAGGGAGAGGGTGTTGGACTGCTGGACTTCTGCGATGCTGTGGTGGCTGAGAATCGCCGGCAGCAGGATGGAAAACGGGTCGCAGAACAGGCAGACCAGCACGTATGGCATGACTCGGACGAACGCCTGCTGAAAATTGCAGCGGTACAGCGCCAGACAGAGCACAAAGAGGGAAACGGTGGTGTAAAGTAAATTTAACAGCGGAATGTCCAGCAGATTGACCGCCCGCATGAGAACCATTGCGCTTACAAATGCCGCAGGGTAGAGGAACTGATGCTGGAAGCGTGGCGTGAAGCAGTGGGCGTCATAGTGCCATGCCACCAGATAGATGGAAACAGCAATGATGCTTTGCAGCAGAAACATGAGAACAGGGGAAATTGTCATGGGAAAGACCTCCTCACAGCAGAGCATGGGGGATGCTGTTGTTTTGGCTCTGCATGTAGTCGCTGAGTTTTCTGCGGAATTGGGTGCGCTTTTTCTGTGCGAGGGGAAGAAATTCCCCGTCTGTCATGATGATATCATAATAGTTCACGATATTTTGAACGTAGCGGAAATTGACGATGCAGCAGCGGTGGGGCATGTCGAACTGCGCCGGATCCAGCTGCGCATAGATGGAGTTCAGGGAGTCTCTAACCACGTACTGTGCGGATGTGGTGTGGACAATGACACGCCGCTTTTCGGTGCAGAGAAAATAACAGATCTCATCCACACGCTGCTGGATCTCTCCCGCCTCCACCTGAAGCGGAATCGTCCTGGCATCCTGCGGCGGAACGAGCCGGAGAAAATCCCGAAGCGTCTGGAAAACCCGTGTCTCCGGAAAGGGCTTTTCAATGAAGTCAAAGGCGTGTACCTGATAGGCATGGCGCCAGTAGTCCGGATAGCTGGTGACGTAGACAATGGGAACCTTGAAGAATGCCTCCCGTTTGCGCAGTTCCTTTGCGGTTTCAATGCCGCTCATGGGGCTCATTTCCACATCCAGAAAGATCAGGTCATAGTGCTGGGATGCGTTCAGCAGCGCAGCGCCGTCGGAAAAAACATCGGTTTGCACCGGAATCTCCTGCGTCTGTGCAAACAGGGAAATGCAGCAGCGCAGATTTTCTGCGTCTTCTCGCTGGTCGTCGCAGACAGCAAACGTAAACATGGGGGACACCTCCTCGTGAGAGTCTGTGCGGAATCGGCGGCAGGGGATATTTGCCAGATTCCGCATCTACATTATATCAGATTTTGTGCAGGCTGTCAAGAAAGTACCTCAATTCAAGGGGCTTTTGCTTCGGCATGAAAAAAATGCTTGACAGACGGGGGCAGAGTATGGTATACTGTTTTTAGGTTAGTCGTCGCTAACCACTTGAATGAATCATACAGACTTCTTTTCTGCTGTGGCAGAAATGCGGGCTTCCCGAAAGACTGACTTCCTTTCGGGACAGCTTGTCTGTAACTTATCCATCAAAGGAGATCAGCATCATGAATTATTTGGAAATTGAAAAGGTTATCGGAAGAGAGATTCTGGATTCCAGAGGAAACCCCACTGTAGAGGCTGAGGTATATCTGATCGACGGTACGGTCGGCAGAGGTACTGCCCCCAGCGGCGCATCTACCGGCGAGTTCGAAGCGCTGGAACTGCGTGACGGCGACAAGTCCCGTTATCTGGGCAAGGGTGTCACCAAGGCAGTGGAGAACATCAATACCATCATCAACGAGATTCTGGCGGGCATGGATGCCTCTGACATCTACGCTGTGGATAAAGCAATGATCGATGCAGACGGCACCAAGGACAAGTCCAAGCTGGGCGCCAATGCCATTCTGGCAGTGTCCATTGCTGCTGCAAGAGCTGCATCTATCGCACAGAACATTCCGCTGTACCGTTTTCTGGGCGGCATCTCCGGCAATCGTCTGCCGGTGCCGATGATGAACATCCTGAACGGCGGCGCACATGCAACCAACACCGTAGATACACAGGAATTTATGATCATGCCGGTTGGCGCACCGACCTTCAAGGAAGCACTGCGCTGGTGTGCAGAAGTATTCCACAATCTGGAAAAGATCCTGAAGGCAAAGGGTCTGGCAACCTCCGTTGGCGACGAGGGCGGTTTTGCACCGAACCTGTCCAGCGATGATGAGACCATCGAAACCATTCTGGAGGCGGTAAAGGCTGCCGGCTATGAGCCGGGCAAGGATTTCATGATCGCAATGGACGCTGCTTCCTCCGAGTGGAAGAGCGAAAAGGGCAAGGGCTTCTATCACCAGCCCAAGTCCGGCAGGGATTTCACTTCGGACGAGCTGATCCAGCACTGGGCAGATCTGGTAGAGAAGTACCCGATCATCTCCATCGAGGATGCTCTGGACGAAGAGGACTGGGAGGGCTGGCAGAAGCTCACCGCAAAGCTGGGCGGCAAGGTGCAGCTGGTTGGCGACGATCTGTTTGTTACCAACACCGAGCGCCTGTCCAAGGGTATCTCTCTGGGCTGCGGCAACTCCATCTTGATCAAGCTGAACCAGATCGGTTCTGTTTCCGAGACACTGGAAGCCATCAAGATGGCACACAACGCCGGCTACACAGCAATTTCCTCTCATCGTTCCGGCGAAACCGCAGATACTACTATTGCCGATCTGGCAGTAGCACTGAATACTTGCCAGATCAAGACCGGCGCACCGAGCAGAAGCGAGCGTGTTGCCAAGTATAACCAGCTGCTGAGAATCGAAGAAGAGCTGGGTGCAAGCGCAGTATATCCGGGCATGGATGCATTCCACGTTTCCAGATAAGAAAGCTGTCAAAAAGAGCAGATGAAGAAACCCCTGCGGTATGATGATGCCGTGGGGGCTTTGCTTTGTGCGGAGAGGAATGCTGTAACAAAAAGCATCGTGCAAAAACAGAACGATTTCAGAATCGTTACCTTATAAGGCTGCTCCAGCTGAGCGCAGCTGGCGAGGTGTTCTTAGAGGGCACGTGCCCTCTAAGTCGCTGTCCGCAGACAGCGAAATTCCCTGCGCCATGTTCTGGCGCACGGAGAAGGTGGGTGAGAAAAGCGACAGCTTTTCGAGGGCGGAGCGAACAAGACCGCTCCGCCCTGTGTCCCGCTTGCTGTACTGGTGTTTTGAAAACGTTCCGGTGGAACGTTTTCAACGAAATTTCTTTTTCTGAAATTGGCGGGACACAGCGCACCATGTCCCGCCAAACCATACATCGCTGTCGTTCCCTGCCACAATTGCAACCGAATTTCGAAAAAAGCTTGACATTGTTTCAGAAAAAGGCTATACTAAAATGTATCAGAGTCTATCCTGACTCAAAGCGCCGGTGCGCCGGCAGAGGATTTTTGTTCTGGGGAAGTGTATCATGGCAATCAAACGGATCAAACAATTGGAAAAAGTACTGATCGGAATCGGCATTGCCCTTGCGGTAGTGGTGATCATCTGTCTGATCGTATTCGCCGGTGCGGATAAAGTGTCTGCGCCGGATGCGATTCCGATCCTGACAACAACGGAAACGACAACCGCCACAACGACAACCACCACAGTTACCACAACCACCACAGTGACATATGATTACCAGATGAAGCTGGATATGGCAAAGGTTAAGCAGCATCACGAGGTCAACAGCGACGTAGTGGGCTGGATCTACATTTCGGATACCGTTGTGGACTATCCTGTGGTACAGGGTGAGGACAATGCGTTCTATATCGACAAAGACTGGCAGAAAAATCCCAGCAGCTCCGGTTCGATTTTTGAGGACTTCCGGGGCAAAATCGGAAAGACGGAGAACACCCTGTTCTATGGGCATAACATGGCAAGCGGTGCGATGTTCGCTGCGATCCGTAGCTTCCAGAGCGAGGAGTTCGGAAAGGCACACCCCTACTTTGAGGTGGCGTCGCTGGATAAGCGCTATCTGTACCGCATTGTGGCTTGTTCCGTGCTGAACGGAGAGACGGGGGCGAAGTTCGAGTACTGGAATCAAATCACACTGAATAAGACGGAGTTTGAGAAGTACATCAAGGATATTCGGGAGACGGCGATGGTCTGGTATGCGCCGGAGAACGATCCGCCGGCGTTTGGAGACAAGATGATTGCCCTGCAAACCTGCAATTCCGGTGCGGATGACGGCATTCGCTGCGTGCTGTTTGCCCAGTGCCTTGGAGAATATTAACCACATCAAGACGTGCTGCGGAGTGTTCCGCAGTGCGCCTTTTTTGGCTGCAGCAGCCGAAACAACTGTAATATCGCCAGATAGACCGTCCCGCCCGCCAGTGTGCACACCGCAACGGTGCACAGATTCCCGTGGGGCAGCAGCCAGTTCCGGCAGACCAGGACAGCGGCGCAGCAACCGGCGGATGCCAGCACAATGGGAAAGAGCGCAGCGCACAGGTGCAGGGGCTGCCCCAGAATACGGCGCAGTCCCAGCAGAATCAGCAGGAGCAGCAGCAGATAGCAGGCGGATGTGGAGATTCCTGCGCCAATGATGCAAAATTCCGGACGGGGAATCAGCAGGAGATTTCCGGCGAGCTTGACGGCGACTCCTGCCAGCATGCACAGAACCGGAAAAGCAGCACGCCCGATGCCCTGCAAAATGCTGCAAAGAGGAACGGTCAGACACAGGCCGACCATGCCTGCCAGCAGTGCCTGAAGCGCCTGCGCAGCGAGAGCTGCCTCTGCCGGACGGCTGCTGTAGAGGATGTGCATGACCGGCTGCGCCAGAAGCCCCAGCCCGCATGCCGCCGGAAGTGCCATGGCAGCGGATGCTGTGAGAACGGAACGGGTGTGCTGCACAAGTGCCGTGGTGTCCTGCCGAATCCACAGGGCGGCGGCGCAGGGCAGGGCGCTCTTTCCCAGCATATTGGTGACGGAGGGCACCAGATTAAACACGGTGATCGCCATGCCGGTGAAAGCGCCGTAGACAAATGCCGGAAAGTCCTGACTCGCTGCCAGATCGCCGTAGCGTGCGGTGAGTGCGGGGAGATGGTAGAACTGCACGTGTCCCAGACAGCGCATCATGGTGACCAGATCCAGCAGAGAGGTGAGGTTGGTCACCAGCGATCCCAGCGCCACGGGAATCATGACGTACAGCAGACGCTGGAGAATCTGGCGGGCAGATGCCGGCGTATCCGTTCCGGCAGGAAGCCGGTTCCGTTGGCACAGACTGCGCAGGACGAAGTACAGCCAGCCAATGGCGGTGGACAGTGTGACACCCAGTACGGCAGCAGCTGCGGCGAGAGCTGCCAGCGGAACGTCTGCCGGAACCAGCATACAGACCTGTTCCGGATGGGTCAGCACCCACCGGCACAGCAGTAGCCCCAGTGCAAGCTTCGCCACTGCCTCCGCCGCCTGCGAAACTGCCGTAGGTGTCATGGTTTGCAGACCCTCCCAGTAGCCCCGCTCTACCGCCGTCAGACAGCCAAACAGCGCTGCCGGCGCAATGGCGAGCACGGAGAAAACGGCATAGGGCTGCTTGGCGACCTGACCGGTGAACGGTTCCGCCAGCAGCAGGATGCCGCAGCTCAGCAAGAGTCCCAGAACACCGCACGCCAGCAGGGCGGCACGCCGGATGCAGCGCACCTCTTTCCACCGCCGGAGGGCGGCGGCACGGGAGACGGTCTGGGATACGGCGGCGGAAAGACCGGTGACCGAGAGGGCGTATACCGGCAGCAGCAGCCCGTAGGCGGTGCTGAAATATCCCATGCCGGTTCCGCCCAGCACGTTGGTGAGGGGAATCTTGAAGCATGCCCCCAGAACCTTGGTGAGCATGGCAGAGATCAGCAGAATGGCAGACCCTTTCCAAAATGTCTGTTGTTTCAAAGCGGCAGCTCCTTTCGCTGAAAGTATGCGTTTTTTCCACGAATTTTTCGAAATATTAGACAGGTCTTTCAAAAGAAAAATGAAATTGTCCCATTTACTGAAAAATTTATGTTGCCGAAATCGAAAATATGTGTTATAATAAAAAGGAAATGCCGCCGTTTCTGAAGCTGCACGGCTTCGGAAACGGGATTCTGCGGGAAATTGGCGCAGGATCCGGCAGATTCTATTTTCAGAATTTTCAGAAAGGAAGAAACCAACATGCAATATGCATTTTCGGACAATGTGTCATCCCTGCAGCCCTCTGCAATTCGGGAGATCCTGAAGTTTACCAGTATGCCGGGTGTGATTTCGTTTGCTGCCGGAAATCCGGCATCAGAGGCGTTTCCGGTGGATCATATCCGCCAGATCTCTGCGGATCTGCTGCAAAAGGATCCGCTTCTGGCGCTGCAATATAATATCACAGAGGGATATCCCAAGCTGCGGGAACTGCTGAAAAAGCGGATGGAGGCACAGCAGTGCTTCGACCCGTCGGCAGATGATCTGATCACCACCTCCGGCGCACAGCAGGCAAACGAGCTTGCCTGCAAGGTGCTGCTGAACCGTGGGGACACCATGCTGTGCGAATCTCCCAGCTTCATCGGCTCGCTCAATGCGTTCCGTTCCTACGGCGTCAATCTGGTTGGCGTTCCCATGGAACAGGACGGCATGGATCTGAATGCGCTGGAGGAGGCGCTCCGCACCAGCCGCAACCCCAAGCTGATCTACGTCATCCCCAATTTCCAGAACCCTACCGGCCGTGTGATGTCTCTGGAAAAGCGGAAGGGGCTGTACGAACTGGCGTGCAGGTACAACGTGGTCATTCTGGAGGACAACCCCTACGGCGACCTGCGGTTTGCCGGCACGCCGGTTCCCTCCATCAAGAGCATGGACACCGAACACCGTGTCATCTACAGCGGCACGTTTTCCAAGATTCTGGCACCGGGACTCCGTGTGGGCTATGTCAGCGCACCGGCGGAGATCATTTCCAAGATCACCGTCTGCAAGCAGGTGTCGGACGTGCACTCCAACATCTGGGCACAGGCAGTCTGCGCACAGTTCCTGGAGGAAACCGATATGGATGCCTACTTGGAGGGACTGCGGGAGGTATACCGCCACAAGTGCGAACTGATGATCGGCGGAATGCGCCAGCATTTCTCCAAGAAGATCCGCTGGGAGGAACCGGAGGGCGGTCTGTTCATCTGGTGCACACTGCCGGAGGACTGCGACATGCCTGCATTCTGCAAGCGTGCCGTTTCGGAGTACAAGATCGCTGTCGTTCCGGGAAATGCTTTTCTGGTGGATGAGACACAGCCCAGCTCGTCCATCCGCCTGAACTTCTCCACACCGCCGGATGACCAGATCGTCAAGGGCATCCGGATTCTGGGCGACATGACCAGAGAAATGTTAGACAATTAATTTTTGAAAGAGGAAGGACTTTATATATCATGGCAAATACAAAAAATCATACCCCGCTGGTGCGTTATCTCGCAACCGAATCTTACCTGATGACACGTGGTGCAGCGCTGCACTTTCCGGCAAAGCAGTTCTCGAAGCTGATCACTCCGGAGCACAGCGTCTATGGCGTAGTGATCGACATCCCCATGAACCCCACCACACTGGCAACGCTGGTTGTCTATATCAACGGCGCAGCAAACCTGTACTTCAACATGTATGACGGCGAGCACATGGGCTGCTACACCGGCGCTTCCCAGCGGTATCAGTCTGTGGTACAGGCCGGACAGATTCTGGTCACCAACGCAAGCCGGATGCTGGGCGATGCGCAGAAGACCAAGCAGTTTGACCTGCCCATGGGACGCAACAACAACATCTTCCTGCTGACCAGAAATGGCATCTATAAAAAAACCGTTTCGCCCACAGAAGTTTCTAATGAGAGCAAGGAAGTACAGAGCGTTTATTTCCTGTACCAGAGAGTGATGCAGGAGCTGCATTCCGCACAGCTGAAGGATCGTGCGGCTGCACAGAAGAACCAGTAAACGAAAGGATGTGCCGGACATGGCAGAACAAGAGACCAAAAAACTGATTTTCAGCGGCATCCAGCCCACGGGCACGTTTACACTGGGCAATTATATCGGTGCGATTCGGAACTGGGGCCCGCTGCAGGACGAGTACCGCTGTGTGTACTGCGTGGTGGATATGCACGCCATCACAGTACGGCAGGATCCGGTAAAGCTGCGGCAGAACAGCCTTCAGGCGTATGCGCTGCTGCTGGCATGCGGCATTGATCTGGACAAGTCCATCCTGTTCATCCAGAGCCACGTGAGAACCCATGCGGAACTGAGCTGGATTCTCAGCTGCAACACCCAGTTCGGCGAGCTCTCCCGCATGACACAGTTTAAAGACAAGAGCCAGCGCCATCCGGATGATGTCAACGCCGGTCTGTTCACCTATCCGGTGCTCATGGCAGCGGATATCCTGGCGTACAACGCCGATCTGGTGCCGGTGGGAATCGACCAGAAGCAGCACCTGGAGCTGACACGAAACATTGCCCAGCGCTTCAACCAGCGCTACGGCGAGTTCTTTACGCTGCCGGAGCCGTATATTCCGCCGGTGGGCGCAAAGATCATGTCCCTGCAGGATCCCGCCAAGAAGATGTCGAAATCTGATACCAACCCCAATGCGTGCATCCTGATTCTGGACGACAAGGACACCATCATCCGCAAGTGCAAGCGTGCTGTGACCGACAGCGAGGCGCAGGTGCGCTATGCCGAGGGCAAGGACGGCATCAACAACCTGATGAGCATTTATTCCAGCGTTACCGGAAAGACCTATGCGGAAATTGAACGGGAGTTCGAGGGCAAGGGCTACGGCGACTTCAAGATGGCAGTGGGCGAGGCAGTTGCCGACCATCTCCGTCCGGTGCGGGAGACCTATGCAAAACTCATCGGCGACAAGGCATATCTGAAGGAGTGCTACACCGCTTCCGATGCCAAGGCGCTGGCGTATTCCTCCCGCATTGTCCGCAAGGTATACCGCAAGGTCGGCTTTGTGGATGCCCTTTAAATGCAATTCTATCTGGGCGCTGCGCTGAAAACTTTTGCGGAGGACGCATTTGCCGGAATTTCCCGGGAGCAGGCGGTTTGCAGCCGGATTCAGAAAGAGCGCCTGGAATTTGCAGCGCCAGCGGAAGAAAAGTAAACCACAATTTCATGAAACCGGAGGCACAGTATGATACCGTATGAACGCAAAGAACGCTACACTGTTGATGATCTGGCAGAGATCATCTCACTCCTTCGCAGCAAAGAGGGCTGCCCATGGGATAGGGAACAGACCCACGAGTCCATCCGCAGCGAGCTGATTGAGGAGACTTATGAGGTGATCGAGGCAATCGACCAGAAAGATCCGGCGATGCTGCGGGAGGAGCTGGGCGACCTGCTTTTGCAGGTGGTGTTCCACGCACAGATCGAGCAGGAACAGGCGCACTTCACGCTGGAGGATGTCTGCACAGAGATCTGCGAGAAAATGATCGTCCGGCATCCCCATGTGTTCAGCACGGTGCAGGCGGATACCACAGAGGATGTCCTGAAAAACTGGGACACCATCAAAGAGGAGACCAAGCATCAGACCACACGGACAGAAACGCTGGAAGCTGTCGCCAAGACACTGCCGGCGCTGATGCGTGCGCAAAAGGTGAGCAAGCGTGCTGCCAAGGGCAAGGGGCATTTCCTGTGCAAGGAGTCGGCGCTTGCCAGCGTGACGGAGTGCAAGCACACGCTGGAACAGGCGGTGTATCTGGAGGACAAGGACGAGCTGGCCCGTGCCATGGGCGAGATGCTGTTCTGCTGCGCCAGCGCTGCACAGCACTTCGGCATTCAGGCGGAACAGGCGCTGACCGATACCACGAACCACTTCATCCAGTGCTTCGCTGCGGTGGAAAAGCGCTGTCTGGACAGCGGACGCTCACTGGACACGCTGACCCACGGGGAGTGGATCGAAATGTGGAACCGCACCAAACGATCTTTTGAGGAGGAAGCTGCCGATGCGATTGGATAAATACCTGAAAGTTTCACGCCTGATTAAACGGCGCACCGTTGCCAACGAGGCATGCGATGCCGGAAAAGTGCTGGTCAATGAAAAGATCGCCCGTGCATCCTATGATGTCAAGGTAGGCGATGTGATCGCCATTCAGATGGGACAGAAGGAACTGTCCGTTCGGGTGGAAAAGGTGCCGGAGTTCGTCACAAAGGAAGACGCTGTGACACTCTACACCGTGCTATCATAAACAATCGAAGAAAAGCGCCTGTGGAAAGGATTCCATAGGCGCTTTTTGCATGCTCTGGCGCTGGGGAAAAATTCCTTTGCCAAATGTATTTGATTTCGGAAAAATTGCCTGTGTTTCCGGCGGTTTTCTGATGGGATTGTCTAAAAATACTGAAAAAAGGAGCTGTTTCTTGTATGAATAGTATATTGACATGTAATGGCGTAAAATGATATAATTTTTTTATATCGGGGCAAAGTGCAAAGGGAGGCACTTTGTTGGCTCTGGCGCTGCTGCGCCGGGCTGCCTTCGGTGCGGGGGAGCCTGTTCCGGGCTTCCCCCTGGGAAAGACTACTTGGAAAGGAGCGGTTTTTATGGAAAATTTAGGCTATTTGAGCCGGGAAGAAGATCTGCCGCATGCTGTCAGCTATGGGGAACGGCATCGGTTTCGTGCACGCTCATCGGAGCGAATGCGGCCGTCCAGAGGCTACTATTTCGCCAAACGGTGCATGGACATTATAGGGTCGCTGTGCGCCCTTGCAGTTCTGGCGGTTCCCATGCTGGTGATCGCCCTGCTGATCTTTTTGCAGGACTTTCACAATCCGTTTTTCCGTCAGGTTCGTGTGACGAAGGACGGGCGGTACTTCTACATGTACAAGTTCCGCACTATGTGTGTGGATGCCGAACAGAAGCTGGATGCGCTGAAGCAGCGCAACGAGGCGGACGGACCGGTGTTTAAGATGAAGGATGATCCCCGTGTGACGAAGCTGGGGAAGTTTTTGCGAAAGATGAGTCTGGACGAGCTGCCGCAGTTTCTGAACGTGCTGGGCGGTTCGATGAGTCTGGTCGGCCCACGCCCGCCGATTCCCAGAGAGGTGGAGCAGTATACGCCGTATCAGAACCACCGGCTGGATGTGAAGGGCGGTCTCACCTGCTATTGGCAGTGCTCCGGCAGAAGCAATATCATGTTTGACGAGTGGGTGGAGCTGGATCTCCGGTATATTCGGGAGCAGTCCTTGAAAACCGATGTAAAGATTTTGTGGAAAACGGCTCGTGCGGTGTTGCAGGGAGACGGCGCAGAGTAATCGGCAAAGAAAAAGAGATACCAGCGGTGCGGAAGCGGTTTTGGCAGCTTTTGCACCGCTTTTTGATGGATGCTGTGGCAGAGTGCCCTTTGATACAAATCAACAGACTACGGGAAAAAGCATGCGGTAACACAAAAATAATTTCCATGCACTTTCCTCATAAGGCTGCTCCAGCTGAGCGCAGCTGGCGAGGTGTTCTTAGAGGGCACGTGCC
>NZ_JAJFCK010000039.1 GCF_020709055.1 Ruminococcus callidus | reverse complement strand
TTTGTCACTTCGTGACATTTCCCCATTCCATGGGGAATCACCCCTTTCAGGGGAGCCTCTCTTGTCAAACGGAGCCTCTCTTGCCAAACTTCATAATTTTGCATAATTTAAATCAGCATATTTTTGAAAATTGATTTCCGTGTTTTTCACTCGCCATCCCCTTGCCATTTCCCCGGAAATGTGATATACTGGAAACGTCAAACTATGGATCATGGGCGGCTGCGTGCCGTCCCATTGGAGGAGGCTCTTCATGGCAAAAAACAATCAGAAAATGGTGGAAGAAATCACCGCAATGGACGTGGATTTCGCCAAGTGGTACACCGACATTTGTAAAAAGGCAGAGCTGGTTTCCTATACCAGCGTCAAAGGATGCATGGTCATCCGTCCCTATGGCTACGCCATCTGGGAAAACATTCAGCGCATTCTGGACGGCATGTTCAAGGCGACCGGCCACGTGAACGTGAATATGCCCATGTTCATTCCGGAAAGTCTGCTGCAAAAGGAAAAGGATCACGTCGAGGGCTTTGCGCCGGAGGTTGCCTGGGTGACCCATGGCGGCAGCGAAAAGCTGGAGGAGCGCCTGTGCGTCCGCCCCACCTCGGAGACTCTGTTCTGCGAGCACTACGCCGACATCGTCCACAGCTACCGTGACCTGCCGAAGCTGTATAACCAGTGGGTCAGCGTGGTGCGCTGGGAAAAGACCACCCGTCCGTTCCTGCGCTCCCGGGAATTCCTGTGGCAGGAGGGACACACCATCCATGCCACTGCCGAGGAGGCAATCGAGGAGACCGAGCGCATGCTGGATGTCTACGCAGACTTCTGCAAGGACGCTCTGGCAATTCCGGTGGTCAAGGGACAGAAGACCGAGAGCGATAAGTTCGCCGGCGCTGTCTCCACCTACTGCATCGAGGCGCTGATGCACGACGGCAAGGCGCTCCAGGCAGGCACCTCCCACTACTTCGGCGACGGCTTCGCCAAGGCATTCGGCATTGAGTACACCGACAAGGAAAACCAGCGCCGCACGCCGCACCAGACCAGCTGGGGCATGACCACCCGCCTCATTGGCGCCATCATCATGACCCACGGCGACGACAACGGTCTGGTACTGCCGCCGGCAGTGGCACCGGTTCAGGTGGTAGTCGTTCCGGTGGCAATGCACAAGGCTGGCGTGCTGGAAAAGGCACAGGAAGTGGCAGACCAGCTGAAGGCTGCCGGACTCCGTGTCCAGCTGGACGACAGCGACAATTCGCCGGGCTGGAAGTTCGCCCAGTACGAGATGAAGGGCGTTCCGGTTCGTCTGGAGATCGGTCCGAGAGATATCGAAAACGGCCAGTGCGTGCTGGCACCCCGTGTGGGCGGCGAAAAGCGCACCGCTGCCCTGGGCGATACGCTGGCAGATACCATTCAGCAGCTGCTTCAGGAAGTACACGATAAGATGTACGAAAAGGCGCTGGAAAACCGGGAGAAGCACACCTACGCCTGCCGGACGCTGGACGAGATCACCAAGACGCTGGAGGAAAAGGGCGACGGCTTCGTCAAGGCAATGTGGTGCGGCGATGAGGCGTGCGAGGACAAGATCAAGGAACTGACCGGTGTCGGCTCCCGCTGCATCCCGAAGCAGCAGGAACATCTGGCAGATACCTGCATCTGCTGCGGAAAGCCCGCAAAGTGCATGGTATACTGGGGCAAGGCGTATTAATCACCGGATTCCCCGCATTTCAGAGCTTGTGTTCGTAGGAAATATATGCGGATTTTCGAGCAAATTTTTTTGCAGACAAGGCAAAAATTTGCAAGCATACTTTCGTATGGCAAGAATTTTTAACGCAGTATGCAACAAAATTTGCCGAAAAGACGTAGATAGACGCCTATGAACACGAGCTCTCAGAACGCAATATGAAATTCGAGCACGGATTGGCAATTTTCACACTGTCAATCCGTGCTTTTTTGCGTGCAGACTTGAAAATATTTTGTGCTTTTTTTGGAAAAAGCGCAGATACGTTTCCAGTCCGCAAAAAAACAACACAATTTCACAAGTTCCATCGGTTTTCACAAGATTTTCGCAAAATCGGGCCATGTTTTCACAAACTTGACAAATATACCAGAAATTGCTATAATAAACGTGAACTGTTGCGCTTATTTTCTGTATAATTTGCAATATGTCCCTGTGGAAAACTCCGGCGCACAGAAGAATGACGAAATATCATGCTTCCGGCACGTGCCGGAGCAGAAAGAAGGGTGGAAGAACTTTGGCAAATGTGAAATGGCACAAGAAAATCGGTGCGATCTTGCTGGCGTGGCTCCTGTCCGGCACCATTCTGCCGTTGCCTGCCGCCGCAGAACCGGCATCTGGCACAGAACCCGGCACTGCCGCTGCTCCTGCGGCTGAGGAATCCGCAGACACCGGCGGAAGCCTGTACTACGAGGAGCAGGACACGTACAGCGATTATTACGACACCTATGCAGATGCGGCGCATCCCGATGCGGAGTTTGTCCTGAACGGAGCGGATTATACGCAGGCGGACTGCGATACCTTCGAGGTCGGCTCGTATACCGGCACGGAGGACAACAGCGTGCGGGACAACGTCCTGATCTGGGACAGCGCAGAGGGTGCGTTTACCTATACCGTGGAGGTTCCGGAAACCGGACTCTACTCCATCGAGGCGACCTACTGCCCCATCGTCTCCAACACCTCGGAGATCTCCCTTTCTCTGGCGGTGGATGGCGAAGTCCCCTATGACACCGCCTCCCGTATGACCCTGAACAAGATCTACCGGAACAAGGAGAACATCAAGACCGACAGCGCCGGCAATCAGGTGCGCCCCGCACAGGTGCAGACCGAGATGTGGCGCACCGGCTGGATCGGCGATTCCGACGGACCGTTCAATGAACCCCTCCAGTTCTATCTGGAAAAGGGCACCCATGAGATCACCCTCTCCTCCTCCAAGGCGTACTTTGCGCTGGACACCCTGCGCTTTGCCCAGCCGGAGGAAGTGAGCGATTACGATACCTATGCTGCCGGCGTGGATGCGGCAGTTTCGAAAGATGCCACCCCGTCCGGCGTGGTGCGCATCGAGGGCGAGGATGCCGTCTATAAGTCGGACTCCGTCCTCTATCCCACCTACGACAATTCCTCCAGTTCCATTTCCCCTTCCGACCCCAAGCACATGCTGTATAATACCATCGGCAGCGGAAACTGGGACAAGGCGCTCCAGACCATCACATGGAAGGTTGCGGCAAACACCCTCCCCGGCGACGGCTGGTATCAACTGGGCATCAAGGCACGGCAGGAGGAGATGCGTGGCTTCTACTCCAACCGCCGCATCTCCATTGACGGCAGCGTTCCCAGCGAGGAATTCGATCAGGTGAAGTTCTACTATGACACGGACTTCCGGATGACCGCTGTGGAGAACGCAGACGGCGAGGCAGTGTATGTCTACCTCACCGCCGGCGAAGACCACACCATCACCATGGAGGCGATTCCCGGCGAGATCGGCGACTCCATGCGCCAGCTGGATGCCATCGTGCTGGATCTGAACACTTATTACCGGAAGATCGTCATGATCACCGGTCCGGAGCCGGACAAGTACACCGACTACTATGTCCACGAGAAGATTCCGGAACTGGTGGGCGAGTTCCGGCGCATCTCCGGCGAACTGGAGGAGATTCAGGGACACATCGAATCCCTGGCAAACTCCAAGGGCACAGAGGCATCCTCTCTGGAACAGATGCGCATCATTCTGGAGAAGTGTGCGGACGAGCCGCTGAAGATCCCCAACTACCTCTCCCAGATCAAGGACGATATCACATCCCTGTCCTCGTGGATGCGGGACTACCGTGATCAGCCGCTGGAAGTGGACTATCTGGAACTGGCTTCGCCGGACGAGGATTTCCCCTCCGTCAAGGCGGGCTTCTGGAAGTCCCTCTCCTATAGCTTCCAGCGCTTCACCGCCTCCTGGGATGAGGACTACAGCTCCCTGTCCGCCACCACCGGCGATGATGCCATTGAAGTATGGGTGTCGCTGGGACGGGATCAGGCACAGGCCGTCAAGGATCTGGTGGAATCGGAGTTCCAGCAGCAGTATGACATTCCCGTCTCCGTCAATCTGGTCGTCGGCGGCGTTGTCGAGGCGACGCTGGCGGACAAGGGACCGGACGTTGCCCTGTTCCTCGGCGGCGAATTTCCCGTCAATCTGGCAGCCCGTGGACTGCTGGCAGACGTGTCTACCATGGATGGCTATGAGGAGATCACCCAGCAGTACCAGCGCACCGCCATGGTGCCCTACCAGTACGAGGGCGGCACCTACGGTCTGCCCCTCACCCGCAGCTGGGCGATGATGTTCTACCGCAAGGACGTGCTCAGCGAGCTGGGCTTCACCAGTGCGCCGGAGACATGGGAAGATCTCATCGACATGCTGCCGGCGCTCCAGCGGAACTATATGTCCGCCGGTCTGGTGCTGCCGGCAGTGGCTGCGGATGCCAATCAGGCGACCATCTCCGCCGCAACGGAATCCGGTCTGACCTTTGCGTCCCTCTTGCTCCAGCGTGGACAGAACTATTATAATGACGCACAGACGGAGACCGCCTTTGACACCAATGCTGCCATTGACTCCTTCGAGATGTGGACGGACTTCTATACCAAGTACGACTTCGACCAGCAGTATGATGCCTTCAGCCGGTTTCGGACGGGCGAATATCCCATCGTGGTATCCGACTACTGCACCTTTTTTAACCAGCTGTCTGTGGCAGCGCCGGAGATCAGCGGGCTGTGGGGCTTCACAGCCATCCCCGGCACGGAGCTGGAGGACGGCAGCGTTTCCCACGCCGTCAACTCCAACAACACCGGCGCCGTCATCTTTAATAAGGTGAGCGAGAAACAGAACGGTCTGGAAAATGCGTGGACGTTCCTCAAGTGGTTCTGCTCCGCCGAAGTGCAGGTGGAGTACGGCACCCAGATCGAGGGTCTGCTGGGACAGATGGGACGCTACGCCACCGCCAGCACCGAGGTGCTCACCCAGCTGGCGTGGTCGTCGGAGGAGGCGGACACCATCCTGACCTCCATGGACGAGCTGGAGGAGATCCCCATCATTCCGGCTTCCTACTCTGTCACCCGAAACATCATGAATGCCTTCCGTGAAGTGGTCAACAACAACAAGAACCCGCGGGATACGCTGATGTCGTACAATCGGGACATCAACGAGGAGATCGCAAGAAAGCGGAAGAACCTCGGACTAGATTCCTAAAGAAGGGGGGAGTTCCCTTGGATACTGCCGAAATTGGCAAAAGAACCCGACAGGAAAACCGGCGGCTCACGTGGCTGGCGGTGAAGCAGAACAAAGCGAGCTATCTGATGATCGCACCGTTCATGCTGTTTTTCCTCGTATTTACCATTGTCCCCGTTGTGATGTCCCTGCCCATGGGCTTTACGGATTTCAACATGGTGCAGATGCCCAAGTTCGTGGGGCTTTCCAACTACACCACGCTGTTTTTGTCGGACAAGATCTTCATCCAGTCTATCCGTGTGACGCTGGTGTTCGCTCTGTTCACCGGCCCCGTCAGCTATATCCTGTGCTTCCTGCTGGCGTGGCTCATCAATGAGCTGCATCCCAAGCTCCGCACGATCTTCACGCTGATCTTCTACGCACCGTCCATGGCAAATGTCTACACGGTGTGGAAGCTGATCTTCAGCGGCGACTCCTACGGCTACATCAACTCGTTCCTGCTGGATCTGGGCATCATCAGCTCCCCCATCCAGTGGCTGACCGACGGGGACTATGTGCTGGGCGTGACCATCGTCGTGCAGATGTGGATCAGCCTGGGTGCCGGCTTCCAGAACATCGACCGCTCCCAGTACGAGGCGGGTGCCATCGAGGGCATCAAGAGCCGCTGGCAGGAACTGATCTACATCACCATCCCCTCCATGGGGCCGCAGCTGATGTTTGCGGCAGTCATGCAGATCGTCAGCTCCTTCACCGCCGGCACCGTGTCCCAGAATCTGGTGGGCTTCCCCAGCACGGACTACAAGGCGCACACCATTATGAACCACGCCTACGACTACGGCTGGATCCGCTACGAAATGGGCTATGCATCTGCCATCTGTATGATTCTGTTTCTTGTCATGTACCTGCTCAATAAACTCATCGGCAGACTGCTCAACAAATACATGGACTAAAGGAGGGTGCGGAAACAATGGCAAAAAAAGAAAAAGTCTACGGCACCCGCCTGAAGGTGTCCTCCAAGCGTGCCGGTCATAAGATCGGCGGAACGGTGAGAATTTTCATCTTTCTGCTGGTTCTGGCGGTATTCATGGCGCTGCCCCTGTATCTGGCAGTGGTCATGTCCCTGAAGCCGGTGCAGGAGCTGTTCGTGTTCCCGCCGAAGCTCTACGTCATTGATCCCACATTCTCCAACTACAGTGCGATGTTCCGCCTGTGCTCCGATCTGTGGGTTCCGTTCTCCCGCTATGTCTTTAACAGCGTCTTTGTCACGGTGGTGGTAACGCTGGGACAGGTCATCTTCTCCTCCATGGCAGCGTTCTGTCTGGCGAAGATCCGCTTTCCCGGCGCCAAGGCGATCAATTCCATCATCGTGGTATCCCTGCTGTACCAGAGCAACGTCATCTATATCATGCAGTACATGGTGCTGGCAAAGCTGGGCATGATCGATACCTATATGGCACTGATCTTCCCGTCCATCGCCGCTCCCATGAACCTGTTCCTGATGCGCCAGTCCATGACGCAGGTGCCGGATGCCATGATCGAAGCGGCAAAGGTGGACGGCGCAGGCATCTTCCGCATCTGCTGGCAGATCGTCATGCCCAACCAGAAGCCGGCGCTGATGACCGTCATCATCTTCTCGTTCCAGGCGGCATGGAACATTCAGGGCGGCACGCTGGTGTTCCAGGAATCCCTGAAGACCCTGCCCACCGTCGTGCAGCAGGCAGCCTCGGCAGGCCTTGCCCGTGCCGGCGTCGCCATGGCGGCAGCTGTCTTTATGCTGGTGCCCCCTATCGTCATCTTCATGCTGGCACAGCGGCAGGTCATCGAAACAATGGCACATTCCGGAATCAAGGACTAAAGGGAGGGTGAAGACTTTGCAGAAAAAGGCAAATCATCTGGCGGCGGCGTGTCTGTCCGTGCTGACGCTGACGGCGGCAATCGGCATGCCGGCAGTTTCGGCGGAACATTACAACGTCTATAACTACGACCGCTGGGGCGAGGCAACGCCGTCGCAGGCAGGCTATGAGGCACAGCGTTCCGTCAGCGGTCTGGATCTGGGCTGCGGGGCATTCCATACCCCCTCGGATCTCTTCCGTGACTGGAACGACCAGTTCTATCTTGTAGACAGCGGCAACAACCGCATTGTTGTGGCAGACCGCACCTTTACCAAGGTGAACCGGATTCTGGAGCGCTTCACGCTGGAGGACGGCAGCGAAACCACACTGAAAGCACCCGAGGGCGTGTATGTGTCGGAGGACACGGGTCTGATCTACATCGCAGACACCGGAAACTCCCGCCTGCTGGCGTGCGACGAGGACGGCAACGTGCAGATGGAACTGAAACGGCCGGACTCCACATTATATGAAAACGAAACCTTCAAGCCCCAGAAAGTGCTGGTGGACAAGGCGGGCAACATCTACATGGTGCTGAACAACATCACCAACGGTGCCGCCATGTTCAACAGCGAGGGCGAGTTCCAGGGCTACTTCGGCGCCAACTCCGTAGACGCTACCGCAGAGGTCGTGGCAAACTACTTCTGGAACATGATCGCCACGGACGAGATGCGTGCCAACTCCTCCCGTAACGTGGCGGCGGGCATCACCAACTTTGACGTGGACGATGAGGGCTTCATTTACACCGTCACCCAGTCCTCCTCCTCCGAGGCGGATCGGGTCAAGAAAGTCAACCCCGCCGGCTATAACCTGTTCTCTGCGCTGGAGGCGACCTTTGGCGATCTGGATTCGGTCTACGACTCCAACACCAATCAGGACTACAGCACCAAGATGGTGGACATCGACATCGACGGCGAGGGACGCATCAACTGTCTGGATCTGGAAACCGGCCGTGTGTTCCAGTACGACGAGGACGGCAACCTGCTGTTCATCCTCGGCTCCACTTCCGACCAGCTGGGCGGCTTCTCCATGAAGGTGTCCGCACTGGAGACCATGGGGACGAACATCTACGTGGCGGACTCCATGAAGAACACCGTCACGATCTTCTCGGAAACGGAGTTCGGCGGTATTGTCCACGAGGCAGTGGGACTCTATAACGCCGGCTACTACGCCGAGGCGCTCCAGCCGTGGCGGGAGGTGCTGAAGCGGGACGGCAACTCCCAGATGGCATACGTGGGCATCTCGTCCGCCCTTTATAATGAGGGGGACTATGAGGGCGCTATGAAATATGCGAAGCTGGCACAGTCCCGTGATCTGTACGACAAGGCGTTCGAGGGCTACCGCTCTGAGTGGCTGAACCGCAACTTCGGCTGGGTCATCCTCGTGGTTGTAGGACTCATCGGTCTGTGGATCTTCCTCCACATCCGGAGCGTCAGGAAGAAGAAAAACCAACCCAGGAATCTCGTGGAAATGCTGCACGAGGGAGAGGAGGAGTGATGCTGCTATGATGGATCTCACACAAAAGCAATGGGTCAAGCACAGTGTGTTCCACCCCTTTGAGGGCTTCGAAGACCTGCGCTGGAAAAAAGGCGGTTCTGTCCTGTATGCCAGCATTGTGGTCCTGCTCTGGTTCGTGGCGGAGATCGTGCACGACAATCTGGTGGGCTACCAGTTCGCCGTCACCAATCCCAAGATGTTCAGCATCGTCCCGTATCTCGTCCAGACCATTGTGCTGTTTCTGGTCTGGGTCATCGGCAACTGGTCGATCTGCACCCTGCTGGAAGGCGAGGGTACCATAAAGAACATCTATGTCTATAGTGCCTATTCCCTGATCCCCTACGTAGTAGGGCTTTACGTCCGGACGATCCTGTCCCACGTGCTGATTCAGGACGAGGCGATCTTCATCACCTGCATCACGGTCATCAGTACCGTCTGGTCAGTCGTCCTGATGTTCAACGCCATCAAGGCGGTGCACCAGTACTCCATCGGCAAGACGATTCTGGCGCTGATCCTCACCGTGGTAGCAATGCTCATGATTCTGATTCTGGTGGTTCTGCTGGTGGCACTGTTCCAGCAGGTATACGTATTCGTTTCTTCCGTCTACACGGAAATCACCTATCGTGTGAGAGTCTAGAAAGGACGGTGGAAAGACAAATGAACAATTGGAAAAAATGGATCGCCGGCGTGTGCGCCCTGAGCCTCTGCCTGACGGCAACGGCGCTTCCGGCATCTGCGGAAGGCGAGGAGGACATCGACCTCATCTCCGACACCTCGGAGGAAACGCCTGTTGCGGACGGCGAACCGGCTGACGGAGAGGAAACCGCCGAGGAGGCGACCCGTTCCGAGGCGCAGGAGGAAATTACGATTACAGCAGCGCAGGTCACCCGGTACATGGAGAAAAAGAACGCCTGCGACGGCATCACCTTCTACAGCCGTCCGGAGGACTATGAGGACACCATCTCCGACGAGGACGTGGTGGATCTGCTGGACGACATCGGGCTTGCCGGCATCGACGACGAAACCGGCGAGGTGGTCTGCACCCTGGAAGAGGAGGACGATACCAGCGACTTCGTGATCTTCCTCAGTCCGGAGGGACGCTGGCTGGTGTACATGGACACCGATTACCAGAAGGTCATTCAGGTGCGCCAGATCGTCTCCCTGCTGGACAGCGAACTGCTCTTCCAGTCCAGAGATCACAAGACGCTGGAGCTGTACAGCAAGGACTACGACGAGGTGGAGCGCAGCTATACCTCCGACGGCAAGGCAAAGGACGGCCAGGTCACCTGCACCAACGAAGACGGCTGGCAGGTGGTGCTCTCCGATACCTGCGATGCCGTGATCTCCTCGGCACGGTTCGTTACCGAGAACGACCGGCTGGCGCTGTATGTGGACGATGACCGTGCAGTCATCGGACTGTACGACAAGACAGTGGAAAAGATGTGGTGGTCTACGCCGGAGAACGTGGGACATGATAAGCGTGCCACCAACACCATCGTGAACGACCTCTCCTCCTCCCTGCGCATGGTCTACGGCGAACCGGATGCGAGAAGCACCACCACGCTCCGCTCCACCGGCGACGGCAAGGTCAAGGTCAAGGACACCGGCGACGGCGTGAAGATCACCTATCGCTTCCACAAGGCGGGCATCACCATTCCCGTGACCTACACGCTGGAGGATGACTACCTGGAAGCACGCATTGAAACAGACGAGATCGAGGAGGAGGACACCTCCCAGACCGGCAAGCTGGTCACCTCTCTCTCCCTTATGAGCAGCTTCGGCGCAGCCTCCGATCAGGAGGACGGCTACTTCGTCATTCCCGACGGCAGCGGTGCGCTGATCCGCTATAACAACGGCAAGACCAGCGCCAAGAGCTATACCGGCTATGTCTACGGCACCGACCTGACCGCCGTGCCCCTCCAGCAGCCCGCTGTGACGGAGCAGGTGTACCTGCCCATGTACGGCATTGTCAACAGCGACAGCGCCATGATGGTGGTGTGCACCGAGGGCGACTCCAACGCCAAGCTCACCGCCAGCGTCAGCGGACAGTCCAAGAGCAGCTATAACGTCTGCGGATTTGACTTCACCCTGCGGGACTCCGACTCCTACGATATGTCGGGGGACAACTCCACCGCCCTCACCGTCTTTGAGGACGGTGACATCAAGACGGATGCCGTGGCGCTGCGGTACTACCCGCTGGAAACGGAGGATACGCCGGACTACAGCGACGTGGCAAACGCCTACCGGAACTACCTCACCGGGGAGCAGGGCGTGACCTCCACCGTGACATCCGCCGATGCCGGTCTGTACCTGAACCTCTACGGCGGAACAGAAAAGGAAAAGTCCATTCTGGGCATTCCCGTGACACTGAAAAACTCCCTCACCACCTTTGCGCAGGCGGAGGACATCCTCACGGACCTGACCGCAGACGGCGTTTCGCCGGAGGACATCCGGGTACAGTACTACAACTGGACGAATGCCGGCATCACCGGCAAGGTGGATCTCAAGGCAAAGCCCGCCGGCTGTCTGGGCGGCAAGGGCGACTGGGAAGACCTCATGGACTACGCCGGCAGGAACGGCATTACCATCTATCCGGCAGTGGACAACCAGACCTTTGCCTCCGGCAGCGGATACTACACGTTCACGGACACCACCGTCCGCATCTCCGGTTCTTACGCCCGAATCTATCCGTACAATCTGGCGTACGGCAATCAGAGCAGTGCGGAGAAGCCCCTTTCGCTGCTCTCTCCGGCGGCGTTCTCCGAGATCTACGAGAAGCTCACCGGAAACTTCACCAAGAAAAACCTCTCCGCAGTTTCGCTGGGCAGCATGACCTCCGCCCTCTACGGCGACTACGGCAAGAAGGAGATCTGCCGGGACAAGGCACAGGAGATCCTGACCCGGTCCTACCAGCAGATCACCGATGCAGACCTCGCCATGCTGGCGGATACGGCAAACGCCTATGCTCTCCCCTATGTGCAGGAGCTGACCGATGTGCCCCTCCAGTCCAGCGGCTACGATGTGTTTGACGAGGACATCCCGTTCTATCAGATGGTCATGCACGGGCTGAAGCCCTACGCCTCCACCGCCGTCAATGCCTCCGCCACACCGGAGGAAACCGTGCTGCTCTCCATTGCAACGGGCAGCAGCCTGCACTATGACATGATCGGCGGGGAGACCAGCGAGCTGAAGGACACCGTGCTGGACGGACTGTACTACGCCGGCGCAGACGACTGGAAGGACAACGCCGCCCAGTCCTATGCGTTCGCCAAGACGGTGACCGCCGGACTGGGTGACCAGCAGATCACCGGCTACGTGCGGGAGGGCGACGTCATCACCACGACTTATGAAAACGGCGCCGTGACCGAGGTCGATCTTGCAGCGCAGACCGTCACCGCAGACGGCAAAACCTATGCGCTTTCTGAGTATGTCGAGGAAGGGAGCTGGAAGCAATCATGAAAATGGCGTATGAAAAACGAAAGAGCATGTACGGCTACGGCTTCATTGCACTGTGGTTCGTGGGCGCACTGATCTTTTTTCTGATTCCCGTGGTGGAGTCACTGCTCTATTCCTTTCAGGAGATCGCACCGGACACCGGCGGCATGGTCGGCAAATGGGTGGGGCTGGACAACTATAATTATGCCTTTAACGTAGACCCGAACTACCGCCAGTATCTGGTAAAGGTGCTGGAGGAAACCGCATGGAAGACACCGCTCATTCTGGTGTTCTCCCTGTTCGTTGCCGTCATCCTGAACCAGAAGTTCAGGGGGCGCACGTTCTCCCGTGCGGTATTCTTCCTGCCGGTCATCATTGCCACAGGCCCGGTGTATAACATCATCAACGGCAACCTCCAGAGCACCGGCAACAGCGATGCCAGCCAGTTCTCCACCATGTTCTCCACCGATCTGCTGGGCGAGCTGATGGAATTCCTCGGCATCTACGGCATCTCGGACGGCGTCCAGACCACCATCGAAACCGTGTCGGACAACATCTTCGGCATTGTCTGGAACTCCGGCATCCAGATCCTGATCTTCCTCGCCGCCCTCCAGAACATTCCGGTGTCCGCCAAGGAGGCGGCGCAGATGGAGGGCGCAACGGCATGGGAATACTTCTGGAAGATCACCCTGCCCTATGTCAGCCCCATGATTCTGGCGTGCTTTATCTTCACCATCATCGACTCCTTCACCGACCCGAACAACGTGGTCATGGGACGGATTCTGGATCTCCAGTCCGACTGGCAGTACGGTCCGGCATCGGCGATGGCGTGGGTATATTTCGCCATCGTCCTCGCTGCCGTGGGCATCATTACCGCAATCATCAACAAGTTCGTGTATTACGAAGTCGAATAAGGAGGTGGCAAACATGGAAAATGTCAAGGGTGCAACACCCGTTTCTTCCCCCAAGGATGACGCCGAAGTGGGAAACGGCATGAGCAAACGTGAGGCACGCAGAATCCGCATGCGGAGCATGAACAAATCCGAGATCGCCTACATGCGCCGCAAGCGGGTTTTCGAAGCGGTCTGGCCGTTCTTCCGATTCTTCATTCTGTTCGGTCTGTGCTTTGTCATCCTCTATCCCCTGATCTATATGATCAGCTGCGCATTCCGGGATTCCGCCGATATGAGCGACCCCACGGTCATGTGGATCCCCCGCCACCTGACGCTGGAGGTCATCAAAGAGACCGCCGGTGTCATGGACATCTGGAAAACGCTGGGGACGACCCTCCTGCTGAACATCGGTTGTTCGCTGGTACAGGTCGCCTCCTGCGCACTGGCAGGCTACGGCTTCGCCCGCTTTAAGTTCAAGGGCAAGGGTCTGCTCTTCGGCATCGTGGTCATGATGATCCTCGTGCCGTCCCAGATCATCGCCATTCCCCAGTACATGCTGTTCCGGCACTTCGGACTGTTCGGGCTGGAGGTCAACCTCATCAACTCCAAGCTCTGTATGTACCTACCGGCAGCCATGGGCAACGGCATCCGTGCCGGACTCATGATCTTCATCTTCCGCCAGTTCTTCAAGGGACTCCCCAAGGAGCTGGAGGACGCTGCCTATCTGGACGGCTGCGGTCCGCTCCGCACCTTCGTACAGGTCATGATCCCCAACGCATCCTCCTCGTTCCTGACGGTCTTTCTGTTCTCGGTGGTGTGGTACTGGAACGACTACTATGTCAGCTCCACCTTCTTCACCAAGAACCAGACCATTGCGCTGATGCTGAAAAACCTGAGCACCCTGCTGTCCCAGCAGCTGTTCAATAACGCAGATGTCAGCCCCAGAGAACAGATCGTGTGGATGGAGGCAGGCTGCCTGATCTCCATTCTGCCCATCCTGATCATGTACGTCTTCTTGCAGAAGTACTTCACCGAGGGCATCGAACGCTCCGGTCTGGTCGGCTGAGGCGGTTTGTCCCAAAAGCGCACCCCCGCAGGGTTCTCCTGCGGGAGTGCATGGTTTCCCCAAAAGTCTGCGGCACTGGTAGAAACGCACAAACGGAACTGTTGAAAACCTGTTGAAAACTTTTCCCAGCCGTTCCGCAGGCTGCCAAAATCGACGGAAAAGCCTGCTGCTGTCCCGCCGGACTCGCTGAAAATTGTGAAAAAGCTACAAAAACGGGCATGATATTCCCCAAAGAATTTTAAAAAAGTTAGTCGGATGGGCTTGACACGGGCGAAATAATATGTTAAAATACACTTGTAAATTATTTATAAGACCTTTTGCGGGTACTTGTAAATATTCATTTCTTGCCGCTGAACGGCGGCACACACCGGCTGCGGCATCTGCCGTAGAGTTTCATATCAGCAATGTGAACGGGGTGCGCCGTATCCGCCATGTATCATATCTGCCCAAATTGACGGACGGCAATACAAACAAAATTCTTACAGAGAGAGGTAAAAAGAGAATGAAGAAATTTAACAGAGTTCTCGCTGCAGCCATTGCAGTACCGGTGGCTATGGGCCAGGTACTGGCAATCTCCAGCTCCGCAGCAGTAAAGCCGGATGCAGCGCAGATCACCGCAGACAAGCTGCTGTATGTAAATCCGGAGTCCGAGATCAAGGACGGCAAGCAGGTTTCCGACTGGAACACCCGTATGGCCGGCTATGTAAAGGATGTAAACGGCGAGTACAGCGTTGACGCAAAGAGCATTGTTGAAGGCCTGTCCGGCACCGGCAAGTACACCAGCCTGGTAAAGGATATCGTTTCCGCTTCTGCAAATCCGACCCTGACCGTCAAGGACGGCGTTTTCACCGTTTCCGGTGACGCTGATCTGAGCGCTTACATGGTTCCGCAGATTCAGGACAAGCTGAACGAGTTGGGCGTTGACTACACCGTAGACGCTTCCATCCTGAAGGTACACTACAGCTTCGTTGTTTCCACCGATCTGGAAAACAGCAAGGAAGCTACCGTAACCGGTTCTATCACCAACGACAAGAACAACACCGCTTACACCGTTTCGGCTTTTGACGAGTACCTGAACGCAGTGGTTGCTGATCTGTCTGCACAGGTACAGGCTGCTGTTCCGGCTGCTGATGTTGCACAGTTCAGCAAGATCCTGGGCGAGGCTGCTGCAAACTACAGCAGCTACACCGAGCTGACCAAGGCAATCGCAGCAAAGTCCTTCGAGGAAACTTCTTATGCAAATGCCGATGCAGTGGTTGCTGCAATCGTTGATTTCGCTGCAAAGAACGGCTTCGAGTCTGCTGCAAGCAAGCCGAAGACCGTTGACGGTCTGGTTGCTGCATACGGCAGCTACTTCGACAAGGGCATCAGCGCAGTAAACGACGTTCTGACCCAGAGCGATGCAAACGTAAAGCTGAGCATCTCTGCTGCTGACGTTGCCGCTGTTCTGAACGAGGGCACAAACTTCAAGGCTAGCGCAACCAATGGCGCATATGACCTGACATTCGAGATTCCGGACGCTGAGCAGGACGCTGTCAAGGCTTACGTTGCAAAGCAGAATCCGGATAAGGAATTCGTATCTTTCGACACCGTAAAGGAAGTTGAAGTTACTTTCGCAACAACCGGTACCGTTTCCTTCGATGTAACCCGTACGGTAACATACGAGCTGAAGGATAAGGAAACCACCACTACCACAACATCGGATACCAATACCACCACTACTACAACTACTTCCGGCAGCGGTGAAACTACTACCACCACCTCCGGCAGCGGCGAAACTACCACCACCTCCGGCAGCGGTGAGACCACAACCACTTCCGGCAGCGGTGAGACCACAACCACTTCCGGCAGCGGTGAGACTACCACCACTTCCGGCACTGGCGAGACTACAACCACTACTTCTACCGACATCATCCCGATGAAGGACATCGAGAGCATCTCCGTTGAGGTTGGCGAGGGCGTATACTTCTCTGATGAAAAGTCCTTCGATGCTTCTGAGCTGATCGTATCTGCTGTTGCTACCCTGAAGGACGGCACCACCAAGGATCTGGATGCAAGCTACTTTGGCTTCCTGCAGACTCCGGCAGATGTTTACACTGCTCCGTACTACAAGGGCGCAGTTGACATCTACTACGTTGGCGATGCTGACAAGACCGCTCTGGAAGACAAGCCCACTGTTGCAGTTGCAATGAAGGGTGACACTCAGCTGGACGGCGACGTTGACATGGACGATGCATTCGATACCCTGCAGTACTATTCTTCCAGCGCAGCTGGCAAGACTGTAACCTTCACTGACGGTTCTGACGAACTGCTGGAGAAGCTGGCATTCTATGTAAGCGACGTTGATACCGAGTCCAAGGCTGGTAAGAAGACGGAAGATGCTGAGATCTCCATGGATGACGCATTCAACATCCTGCAGTATGTATCTTACAGAGCTGCTGGTAAGGACGTTGCATGGTCTGACGTGATCAGCAAGTAAGCAAATCCCCATTCCCAAATTCATGCGTTGTTACTGTGTCCGGCGTAAGGTGCATATTGCGCCGGGTGCATAACATAGATTTATTTTTGAAAGGAAATAGAAAAATGAAGACTACATTGAAAAGAACAATGGCAGCTCTCTCTGCTGCTGCTATCGTAGCTACATCTGCTGCTGTTCTGGCTGTTCCGACAAGCGCAGCTGGCGGCACTGCAACCATCGGCACTGTTGAAGTAACTGTTGAAGAGGCTAAGGCTGGACAGATCAAGGTTCCGGTAAGCGTTGACAACAACTTCGTAAAGCTGTCTCTGGGCGCTGAGTGGGACACCAGCGAACTGGACTGCACTTCCATCAAGTGCAACTCCAGCAGCCTGGCTCTGAAGTTTGCTTACTCTGAGGCATATGACTTCGCATGGCTGCCGTTCCTGAGCACCGACGCTGACCGTGACGGTAACGTTCTGGCTTATGATACTGCAAACGGCGCAACTGTTGCATACCTGATCTTCGACATCAAGGATGCTGACATTCAGCCGGGTGACACCTACACCATCACTGCAGCTGATACCGGCCGTGACGGCACAAAGGCACAGTTCGAGAACGTAAACGGCGACGGCGGTCTGACCACTGCAGTTTCCGGCGCTATCGTAGTTAAGGGCGAGCCGACCACCGAAGAGCCGACCACTGAGGCTCCGGTTGTTACCACCGAAGCTCCGGCTGTTACCACTGCGGCTGCAACCACTGCAGCTCCGAAGGCTACCACAACCGCTAAGGCTGCTACTCCGGCAGCTACAACCACCAAGAAGGCTGCTGCTGCTTCCACTTCTTCTCCGAAGACTGGTGACGCACTGCCGATCGCTGGCGTTGCTGTAGCTGTAGCTGTTATCGGCGGCGTAGCTCTGGTTTCCAAGAAGAGAAAGTAAGAGTTAACACAGAGTAATCTGTTTCGCAACTGAATTGTGCGCAGTTTCTGCGCCACGCATGAGGGCACTCCCAAAGGCATCCGCCAGAGGGGGTGCCCTCGTTGCGTTTCGATGTTTTTTGAGCCTGTTCCCGCAAAAAAAACCCGTCTCCGGCGATGCCGGAAACGGGTACACAGCAATTCAAATTCTCAGCTCAGTCCGCCTCGCCGGAAGAAGCCCTCCTGCACGGCGTAGATACAGCCGCACAGGAAGCGGTAGCGCTCCTGGATGGGGCTGAGGGACACGGTATCGGCGAAAGTATCCTCGGTGTATTCCCGCAGGTACGTCTGCACCTGTTCCAGATTCCGCTGGGTGAAGCCAAAGCCGTGGAGACATACGCTGTCGCTGAAATAGGCACAGCGGAGGTTATTCAGCAGCAGGCTGAACTTCGCCATGATCTGCTCCGTCACCGGAATCAGTGCCACGTCCTCCTCCGATGCCGTCAGCAGGGAGGCCAGCGTGACCTGCGTCAGGTCGCCGTCTGTGAGTTGGTATAGCGCCGGTGTCTGTGCCTCGGAGAATACGGCGGAAACGTCCTTCTGGATGGCGCTGAGGGATAGTTCTGCACGCACACTGCCACGGGGATAGCCCTCTGCCTCTCTGCCGTCCGGCACGACGATCATATTCTCCACGTAGTACCGGCTGCTGCAAATGTCATGGAGCGGTTCTGCGCCCTGCATGGGGATGGCGTAGAAGTGGTTGTCCCCCCAGTGCAGGAAGAGCTGGCGGTTGCTGATGACGTGGTTCCGTGCCTGATGCTGCACCCCTGCCATGGCGAACTGCGTCACGGCGCTGCCCAGATAGATGGTGGTGTTGCAGCGGTCTGTCAGAAGGCGCTGGAACAGGGGGAACTGCAGCACGCCGTCCTCGGTGGTCTCGCCGCCCAGCTGCTGCCACACAGCGGGCATCACGCCGATGCCGATGCCAATGAGGTTCTTCGAGGTGAGACAGCTGTTTTGCAGCATGGTCTTCGCCGTGGAGGCAATGATCCCTGCCGCATATTCCGCCGTCAGATTGCCGCCGTGGATGATAACCTTCTTGTCCATGGTCTCCAGATTCAATGTGGTCAGTCCGACGGAGATCTCCTTTTCATCCACGTACACGCCCAATGCAAAGCGATACGTTGCATTGATGTCCAGCAGGATCTTCCGGCGTCCCTTCTTGACTGCCGCACCGGGTTCTACCGGCTCCTCGCCGATCTCTTCCAGAATGTGCTGGGAGATCATTTCATTGGTGATGATGGTAACCGCCGCACGGGTGATTTGCAGTGCCGTGGAGATATCTACACGGGAGATCGGTCCCTGCTCCCGCACTACACGCAGAATCTGCATGCGGTTTCTCCGCTTGAGATCCAGTTTACTAATGCCACAATCGTTCATGACGTTCTTCCTTTTCTTTTCAAAACATATCCGACCATCCCGTTTCCGGAACAATCGGATTCTTGCCTCCGGTTTCTCTCACGTACCCATCCGGAGGTTCTCTTATTTATTCATTTTATCACAAATTTTTACGAATTGCAACTGAAAAAGTGCCAAATCCGATAAAATTTACACCGTATACACATTCCGGCAGGTCACGCCGACACCAGTTCCAGCAGCGTGGTAAACAGCTTCACCACCGCCGGCATTGCCGCCATGGACAAAATCGTTGTCATGGCAAAGATGCCGGAGGCGTACACGTCGTTCATGCTGTGCTTCTGGCACTGGAGCGTGCACATCGCCGCAGAGGGCGCTGCCATGAGCACCAGCACCACCGTCCGCACCTCCATGGGGATAAAGGACAGGGGCAAGAACAGCAGCGTCAGCAGCAGAGGAATGCCCAGCAGCTTCACGGCGCTCACGTAGTACACCCGTGGGGTGCGCACCGCCTGCAGCAGGTTGGCCTGCGCCACGCTGATGCCGGAGGCGACCATTGCCATCGGCGTATTCAGCCCCGCCACGTAGTCAAAGGTGGTTTGCAGGATTCCCGGCAGCTGGATGCGGCAGAAAAACAGCACCAGTCCGATGGCAATGCCGATCATGGTGGGAGAGCAGAACTTTTTCAGGAGGGCACGGCGGTCGTGCTGTCCGGTGAGGAGCATGATGCCGTGCGTCCACGCAAAGCAGAAGAAGATGGTGAGGAACGCCGTGGCGTAGAACACCCCCTCGTTGCCCAGCAGGGCGCTCGCCAGAGGGATGCCCATGAAGCCGCAGTTGCTGTAGATGACGGAGAAGCGCTCGATCTCCGTCTCCCTGCCGGCTTTCCGGCGAATCAGCAGGTACGCCGCCGTGATCGCCACCACGTAGGAGATTGCCGCAATGAGGAACGTCCACAGCATATTCACCACCAGCCGGAACTCGTACTCCACCTCGGAATAGGCGTTCACCACCAGCACCGGCGTGACGATCTCCAGCACAAAGCTGGAGAACTGGCGGCCGCCGTTCTTGTCCACAATTTTCGTGCGGTAGGCGATGATGCCCACCAGATTCAGCAGCAGCATGATCGCCGCCTGCTTCAAAATGATCCATGCCATTGATGCATTCTCCCCGTTTCATCCGCATATTTCGTCCAGTCACAAACAGGTGGAAACCGAGCTGTCGATTTCCACCTGCTTTTTAGTATACCATAAGGTTGTTAACGGCTTGTGTCTACGAGAAAAACACAGGCTGAATTTGTTTTCCGTCCAGCGCAAGGGACACGGTTTCCGGCAGCTGTTCGAAATCCGCCACCAGGGAGGCGGGTTTCTCCGCCGGCGCATCCTGCCGCAGGGGCACGAAATAATAGTGCTTGGTATTCATCAGCAGCCCGATATTTTTCGCCGAGCCACGCAGGGCATCGTTGGTGGCGAGCGCCAGCACCACGGGTTTTTGCCGGCGCAGCATGGATTTCACCGCCATGGTCGCCGTGGTATCCGTAATGCTGTGCGCCAGCTTTGCCGCTGTATTTGCCGTACAGGGTGCCACCGCCAGCACATCCAGCATGGACTTCGGGCCGAGCGGTTCCACCTCCGCAATGGTGCGGAGCGCCTTTTTGCCGCAGATCTCCTCCAGCTCTGCCACACGCACCGCCGCCGTGCCAAAGCGTGTATCCATGCTGGCGGCGTGCTCCGAGAAGATCGGCGTCAGCACTGCGCCGGAATCCCGCAGGCGTTTTGCCTGTGCGAAAGCGGCGGAAAAGGTACAGAACGAACCGGTGACCACAAACCCGATTCGCTTACCTGTCAGATCGTTCATGGGCGAATCCCCTCTCCTTGAGAATGTTGCAGATGGTGTCCGCAATGATCTCGCCCGCCGTCGCCGGTGCGACCTTTGCCGGAAGCGCCAGCGCCAGCAGTGCCGGAATCCCCAGCCGCCGTGCCGCCGCAAAATCCGTGCCGCCCGGACGGGATGCCAGATCGATGATCAGGCTCTCCGGCGGCATCCGGCGCAGCACCGGCTCCTCCAGCAGCAGTGCCGGAACGGTGTTATACACCAGATTGCACTGCGCTGCCGCCGCTCCCAGTTCCTCCGGCGGCACGGCTCGGCAGCCATGCATTTCCGCCAGCGCACGGCTCTCGCAGCGGCGGGCGCACACCGTGACCTCCATCCCGAGCGCACGCAGCCGAGGTGCCAGCGCCATGCCGATTCTGCCGTACCCCACCACCAGCGCACTGCCGCCGTGCAGGGTCGTGGGCATCTGCTCCATGGCGGTCTGGATGGCGCCCTCCGCCGTGGGGACGGCGTTGGCAAGGCACAGCTCCTCACGGCCGAGATAGTCCTCCACCTGCTGCGCCCCGAACTGCGTCCGCACCGCCGGACTGCACTTCCCGCCCAGCACCAGTGCGCCGGACTTCGTGCCGGCCGCCAGCTGCGCCAGAGGAATGGGGGACGACCCCAGCGGTGCGGCAACGGTTTCGCCGTCCGCACTCGCCGGAATGGGCAGCACCAGCAGATCGCAGGGCGCTGCGGGAACGCCCTCCGGACACCAGAGCACGCCGGAAACTTTCCGGTGCTCCGGCAAAACGCCCAGCACGTGCACCTCCGCCTCCAGCCGTTGCGCCAGCCGTGCCGCCGCATACTGCTGCCGCCGGTCGCCGCCGGCAAACCATATCACATATTTGGATCTCATCACTGTCCCTCCGCTTCTGCGCTGTATGCGCTCTTGCCACATTCTATGCGGTGTCAGGGGGAAGCGTTCCGAGGGCGCAGTTTCACGGCGGACACAGCACAGACCGCAAACTCCTCTCATAACTTAGAAGAAAACCTTTTTACAGAAGTCCGACCGTTCCTTTTTCGGGGGATCTGCCGAAAACCCCCCCTGAGAGCTCGTGTTCATAGGCGTCTATCTACGTCTTTTCGGCAAATTTTGTTGCA
>NZ_JAJFCK010000038.1 GCF_020709055.1 Ruminococcus callidus | reverse complement strand
TCTGCAAAAAAATTTGCTCGAAAATCCGCATATATTTCCTATGAACACAAGCTCTGAGTTTTGGCGATAGGAGTGTTTTTACAATGATGGATATGGATGAAGAATACACCTCTGGCGGTATGATCTACACCCTGGAGGATGAGGACGGCAAGGAACAGGAGTTCGAGCTGCTGGATGAACTGGATTACGGCGATGCCTCCTACTGCGCACTGGTGCCTTACTATGAGGAGAAGGAGCAGATGCTGGAGGACGACGGCGAATTCGTGGTACTGAAGCGTGAGATGATCGACGGCGAAGAGATGCTCTGCACCATTGAGGATGACGCAGAGTATGAGACCGTTGGCGCAATGTTCCTGGAGCGCCTGAACGGCATGTTCGAGGACGAGGATGAGGAGGACGAAGAGGCGTAAGCGTCTTTGTTTTGTTCGACTGGGATAGCATAAAATTTTCACAAAATTCCTATTGATTTTTGGAAAAGAATGTGCTATACTAGATATAGAAAAATAAATACTGCCGTGTGCGACACATTGCGGTTTTTATAATCCAACACTCTTTTTTAGGGAATCTATAAGCTCCATCTGTGGATTGCAGACCTCCCGCTTCGGCGGACGAAGGGAGCGTGAATCAGTTGGGCAGGTACCCACCTTGCTGTAATGGCTTGGTTTTATGTGCCGTAAGACGGCACGGCGGTTTTATTTTTCTTGTAAAAAAGCAACACCCTTTGGGCATTCGCCCGGAGGGTGTTTTTGTATGTCTTGCCGTATCCGGAACAACAGACCAAAAAAGACCGCATCCCAACCAAATGGGTGCGGTCTTTTGATACTGCGTGATGCAGTTAGAACGTCAAAACGTCAGTGTGTTGCGGAAAGCGGCTGATTAATAAGCCACGCCCTGCCACTTCATAGCGTCAGCAACCTTCAGGAAGCCAGCGATGTTTGCGCCGACAACCAGATTGCCCTCTACGTCGTACTCCTTGGAACGATCGTATGCGTTGTGGAAGATGTTGATCATGATGCCCTTCAGCTTTGCGTCAACTTCTTCGAATGTCCAGGACAGACGCTCGCTGTTCTGGGACATTTCCAGACCGGAGGTAGCAACGCCGCCTGCGTTTGCAGCCTTTGCCGGTCCAAACAGGATGCCGGCAGCCAGGAACTTGTCGATTGCTTCCGGAGTAGACGGCATGTTTGCGCCCTCTGCAACAACCTGAACGCCATTCTTCAGCAGGATGTCAGCGGACTCGCCGTCGATCTCGTTCTGGGTTGCGCACGGCAGAGCAACGTCGCACTTGATGGTCCAGATGCCCTTGCAGCCCTCGGTGTAGGTTGCGCCTTCTACACGGTTTACATATTCCTTGATACGTCCGCGTTCTACTTCCTTGATCTGCTTTACAACATCCAGCTTGATGCCGTTCGGATCGTAGATGTAGCCGTTGGAGTCAGACAGAGCAACAACCTTTGCACCCATAGCCTGAGCCTTTTCAGTTGCGTAGATTGCAACGTTGCCGGAACCGGAGATTACGACAGTCTTACCCTTGACGGTGTCGTTCTTCATGCAGCTCATCATCTCTTCGGTGAAGTACAGCAGACCATAACCGGTAGCTTCTGTTCTAGCCAGAGAACCGCCGTAGGACAGACCCTTACCAGTCAGAACGCCGGTGAATTCGTTGCGCAGTCTCTTGTACTGACCGAACATGTAGCCGATCTCACGAGCGCCGGTGCCGATGTCGCCAGCCGGAACGTCAGTGTCAGCACCGATGTGCTTGGACAGCTCCGTCATGAAGCTCTGGCAGAAGCGCATGATCTCGTTGTCAGACTTGCCCTTCGGGTCGAAGTCGGAACCGCCCTTGCCGCCGCCCATGGGCAGTGTGGTCAGGCTGTTCTTGAAGGTCTGCTCGAAGCCCAGGAACTTGATTACAGATGCGCATACAGACGGGTGCAGACGCAGGCCGCCCTTGTACGGTCCGATTGCAGAGTTAAACTGGCAACGGAAGCCGCGGTTTACCTGAACCTTGCCGTTGTCGTCTACCCAAGAAACACGGAACTGGATCATACGCTCCGGCTCAACGATACGATCGATTACGCCGTTGGTCTCGTAGGACGGATCCTTTGCAACAACCGGCTCCAGAGACATCAGCACTTCGCCGACTGCCTGCAGGAATTCCGGCTCATTGCTGTTGCGCTTTACAACACTGTCATATACCTTCTGAAGATATGCGTTCTTGAATGAGAATGCCATGGGAATCTCCTCCTGTAAAGTAATGTAAAAATTCAGATCATTTGAAAGTGGGCAAGTGGGCGTGTGCATTTGCTCGCAACACCTGTACGTCCTCTTCAAACAATATTATTATACACCATTTCACTCTGCTTTTCAATGGAAAATTAGAAAAAAAGCGCATTTTCTTTCAATCAAAATCAAAACCGCTGAATAAAACAAAATATCGGCATGAAAAAACTAAATTTGTAAATCTGAAAGCGAAAAAAACGACAATCGAAAAGCGAAAAAACGGCCGGATCCCATGCCTCGCCGTATATTCTTTCGGGCTTTGGCAAAAATATCGAAAGTAAAGGAGGGCTGACCAATGAAAATTGCAAAAGTAACCGGACGGGAGATTCTGGACTCCCGTGGGAATCCCACAACCGAGGCGGAAGTAGTGCTGGAAAACGGCATCTGCGGCAGAGGCATGGCGCCAAGCGGTGCATCCACGGGCAAGCACGAGGCACTGGAGCTGCGGGACAAAGCGTCTGTGCGCTACGGCGGAAAGGGCGTGGAATCGGCGGTGTACCACATCGGCAACGAGATCGCAGAGCTGCTGGAGGGACAGGAAATCTCTGATCTCGGCGAGATCGACCGGCAGATGTGTCAGGCGGACAGCACCGAGGACAAGTCCGCCTTTGGCGCAAACGCCATTCTGGCGGTGTCTATCGCCTGCGCCAGAGCGGCTGCCCGTGCGCAGGGCATACCGCTGTTTCGGTTTTTAGGGGGAGCGTCTGCCGTGACCATGCCCGTGCCCATGATGAACATCTTAAATGGCGGGGCGCACGCTGCCAACAACGTGGACGTTCAGGAGTTCATGATCATGCCGGTGGGTGCGTCCAGCTTTTCAGAGGGACTGCGCTGGTGTGCGGAGGTATACCATACGCTGGCATCGGTGCTCCGGCAGAATCGCCTGGAAACGGCAGTGGGGGACGAGGGCGGTTTTGCACCGGATCTCGCCGGAGAAGAGGAGGCGATCTCCCTGATTCTCCACGCCATCGAGGGCGCAGGCTACCAGCCGGGACGGGACTTCATGCTGGCGCTGGATGCGGCCGCCAGTGAGTGGAAGGGCTGCGCAGGGGGCTGCTACCGGCTGCCAAAGAGCGGAAAGGAATACGACTCCGCCTCGCTGACTGCCCACTGGAAAAAGCTTTGCAGCCAGTATCCCATCGCCTCGCTGGAGGATCCGCTGGACGAGGAGGACTGGGACGGTTGGAGCATGCTGACGGATACGCTGGGCGGTTCGGTGCAGCTGGTGGGGGATGACCTGTTCGTTACCAATACCAGACGGCTGCATCAGGGCATCACCTCCCGCTGCGCCAACTCCATCCTCATCAAGCCCAACCAGATCGGCACAGTTTCGGAGACGCTGGCAGCCATCCGCATGGCGCACCAGTTCGGGTATACCGCCATTGCTTCCCATCGCTCCGGCGAAACGGAGGACACCACCATTGCCGATCTGGCAGTTGCCTGCAACACGGGACAAATCAAGACCGGCGCACCCTGTCGCAGCGAGCGTGTCGCCAAATATAACCGGCTGCTGCGCATTGAGGAAGCGCTGGGAGGGGTAGCACAGTATGCAGGAAAGGCGTGCTTCGGCAGACTCTGAGAACCATTTTTCACGACAGAGAATATAATGGGTTGTAACCTTGAAAGGAGGCCACCTGTTATGAAAATTGTTGTGGTAAAGAGTCCCCGCCTGCTGTCCGGTCTGTTTCGGATGATCTTTAAAATCAGCAAGGAAACGCCGGAGGAGAGCTGACCCCGCAGCAAGAACCTGTCTTCACAAGAAATATATGTGGATTTTCGAGCATAATTTTGTTGCAGACAAGGCAAAAATACGCAGGCGGGCTGTCGCCCGGCAAGTATTTTTTACGCAGGATGCAGCAAAATTTGCCGAAAAGACACGTGGATACGCTTGTGAAGACAGGTTCTAAATCCCGTTTCGAAATATGCCTCTGCTGTGCCCCCTTGCAGCAGGGGCATATTTTGCGTTCCGCTGCCATAGAATTGCACTATCATGAAGAGGAAAGGGGCATTGGCAAGATGGAAGAGCTGGAACATCAGACACTGCCGGAGGAGCCGAAACAGACGGAGGAATCCATTCCGGAGGAGCCGATTCTGGTGCGGGGGGATTTCTCCGAACCGCCGGAGAAAAAGCAGCGTGCGGACGATGTGGCAATGGTGCAGTGCATGCTCTGTGTGCTGCTGGTACTGTCCATGTTTGTGCTGCACTGGCTGCGTCCGGAGTGGCAGGAAATGCTGCTGGGACAGTATGCGCTGCATCGGGCTGCGCCGGCGGTGGCATGGCTGGAGAAACTGCTCCGTGCCGTGCAGCAGTGGATGGGCAAGTGATCCAGTTTCGCTGGCACGGGACGAAGATCAGGCTGGACTTCAGCTTTTTTGCAGCCGCAGCCCTGCTGGGGCTGCTAGGCGGGACAGGCAGTTTCCTGCGGATGCTGGCGGCATGCACCCTGCACGAGGCGGGGCATCTTGCGGTAATGCTGCTGCTGCGCCAGCGTGTCCGGAGCATCACCTGTTACGGTGTCGGCATCTGCATCCGCCCCGCCTCCTATGGCACCTATGGACAGGATGTTCTGGTGCTGCTCGCCGGCCCGCTGTGTAATTTGTTCATGGGCGCCGGAATCTGGCTGACTGCGGGGATGACGCCCTTCGCCATGCTGCACCTTGGGTTGGGGCTGTTCAATCTGCTGCCCTATGCCCAGCTGGACGGCGGGGCAGTGCTGTACGCCCTGCTGCTCGCCGGCAATGTCACGCCACGAACGGCGGAGCAGGTGCGCAGCGGGCTGTGTCTGCTGCTGACGGTGGTGCTGCTCTGGCTGGCGATTTGTCACGGTGTGACGAATCTCACATTTTATGGGATGCTGCTCTATCTGCTGGTGACACAGTTTTTTGTGAGCAATGGAAAACCGCACCGTATCGCATCATAACTTTTAAGGCAATCCCGCACAAAGCCGTCAGGCGGGCTTTGTGCGGGATTGCTTTATGAAACAAACCTGTAACACCCGTCATTTTGCATGTGCAGGTGCGATTTTTTGTGAAACCCATTGCTTTTTTTGTCAAAATATGATATACTTGGTAAAAACGGAAGATGTGTCCGAAGTAAGGAGAATGTTTTTATGAACATCAGTACAATCGCAGCACTTGCCGGTGTTTCTCCGGCAACCGTTTCCCGCTACCTGAACCATGGCTATGTCAGCGAGGAGAAACGCAAGAAAATTCAGGAGGTCATTAGACAGACCGGCTACACGCCCAGCTCCTCCGCCCAGACTCTGCGCACCGGACGCAATAATCTCATTGGCGTCATTGTTCCGAAGATTAGTTCGGAGTCCGTGGCACGGATGGTGGACGGCATCACCGAGGCAGTGAGCCACTCGTCCTATCAGGTGCTTCTGGCGAACACCGGAAACAACACCGAGCGGGAGCTGGAGTACCTCAAGCTCTTTCGGGTGAACAACGTAGATGGCGTGATCTTCATCGGCACGCTGATGAGCAAGAAGCATCTGGCGGTGATGCGCTCTTATAAGAAGCCCATCGTGCTGTTGGGACAACAGGAGGAGGGCGTTTCCAGCCTCTATTTCGACGACTATGGTGCCGCAGTGCAGGCGACAGAGTGCCTCATTCGCTGCGGATGCCAGCGCATCGCCCACATTGGCGTGACGCTGCGGGACAAGGCTGCCGGCAGAAACCGGCGCAGCGGCTATCTGGACACCCTGCAAAACCACAAGCTTCCCATGGAGGATGCGCTGATCGCAGAGTGCGGATTCTCGGCAACAGACGGCATGCAGGGCATGGCGCAGCTGCTGGAGCGTGGGGTGAAATTTGACGGGCTGTTCTGCGCCACGGATACCATCGCTTTCGGTGCCATTAACCAGATGCGGGAGAACGGCATTCTGGTGCCGGAACACGTTCGTGTGGCAGCCGTGGGCAACAACCGGATGTCCTCCATCTATTATCCCCAGCTGACTTCCGTGAACCTCTCCCACCGCACCGGCGGTATCGAGGCGGGCGCACTGCTTATGGAGATGATCCAGAGCGGTTCAGATGTAGTTCGCAGCGCCAGAATGCAGTGCCGGCTGTACGAGAGAGAAAGCACAGGGGCAACAATGCGAAATTGATTTCATATTGTTGCATTTGGGCGACGAAAAAAGAAATAGAATTTTGGTGATTTTCAATCTTTTCAAATGGCGAAAAATCTGCTATAATAGAATCGTAAATGAAATCGATTTCACATGAACGATCACAATTAATAAAGGAGATGAGCCATATGAATTACAGAGAATCCGCAGCAGAGGTGCTGGAAAAAATCGGCGGAAAGGACAACCTGATTTCCGGCGCACACTGTGCTACACGGCTCCGTCTTGTGGTACGGGACGAAAAGCAGATCAAGAAAGAGGAGATTGAAGAGATCGATGGCGTAAAAGGCGTGTTCATCGCACAGGGACAGCTTCAGATCATCTTTGGGACAGGCGTTGTCAATCGGGTGTACGACGAGTTCGTGGCGCTGTCCGGCATTGAAACGGCATCCAAGGAGGACGTGAAGACAGCCGCCGCCCAGAAGATGAACCCGTTCAAGAAGGCGATCAAGACGCTGGGGGACATCTTCGTTCCCATCATTCCGGCAATCGTGGCGACAGGTCTGCTCATGGGACTGCTGGAGGGCTTCAGCACACTGTTTCCCGCAATGGCAGACTCCGACACCTATCAGATCTTCCATATGTTTTCCAACACGGCGTTTACATTTCTGCCCATTCTGATCGCCACCAGTGCGGCGAAAGCTTTTGGGGGCAATATGTTCCTCGGGTCGGTCATCGGCATGATCATGATCCATCCCGACCTGATGAATGCGTGGAGCGTGGCTTCGGCGGTGGAGGCAGGGGAAACGATTCCCAAGTTCTCCGTATGGTTCGGGCTGTACGACATCAACGCCGTGGGATATCAGGGACACGTCATCCCCGTCATCATTGCGGTATGGCTGATGTGCTTCCTGGAAAAGCGGCTGCACAAGATCGTGCCCGCCTCCATTGACCTCTTTGTCACCCCGCTGGTGAGCGTCGGCGTGACGGGGTATCTGGCGCTGACCGCCATCGGGCCGGTGTTCTCGCAGCTGGAAACATGGGTACTGGACGGCGTGCAGTGGCTGATTGCCGTTCCCTATGGCATTGGTGCATTCTTCATGGGCGGTCTGTACTCCACCACGGTGGTTGCCGGCGTACATCATATGTATACTATTATTGATCTGGGACAGCTCTCCAAGTACGGCGTGACCCACTGGCTGCCGCTGGCATCTGCTGCCAACATGGCACAGGGCGCAGCGTGCCTTGCCGTTGCCCTGAAGAGCCGGAACAAGAAGACCCGCTCGCTGGCATTTCCGGCAGCCCTGTCCTGCATGATGGGCATTACAGAACCGGCGATCTTCGGTGTCAATCTGCGTACCATCAAGGTGTTTATCTTTGGCTCCATCGGCGGTGCCTGCGGTGCGCTGATGACCTCGATCTTTCATCTGGGAGCAACGGCGACCGGTGTGACGGGAATCTTTGCGATTCTGCTGCACCTGAACCAGCCCATCCAGTATATCGTTTCCATGCTGGTTGCCATGGCCGTGGCATTTGGTCTGACATGGCTGTTCGGCTACAAGGAAACACCGCAGACTGCGTCCGCCTCTGCCTCTGAAAAGTAAGGAGGTGCGCAGGATGAATGTTCGAACTAAAAATCTCATTTGCGCCTGCCGGCGACTGGAGGAGACCACTTCTCCGGCACAGAAATGGCGTCCGCAGTTTCACCTCTCTCCGCCAACCGGCTGGATGAACGACCCCAACGGGCTGTGCCAGTTTCGGGGCAGCCACCATATCTTTTTCCAGTACTCGCCCTTTGATGTCCAGACGGGGCTGAACTACTGGGGGCATTTCGAAACGGCGGATTTCGTCCATTACCAGTACCACCAGCCGGCGCTTTGCAGCGACGAACAGTTCGACTGCCACGGCGTTTACTCCGGCTCTGCGCTGGAGAATGACGGGGTGCTCTACCTGTTCTACACGGGCAATGTCAAGAAAACCGGTGACGGCTACGACTACGTCAACAACGGCAGAGAGCACAACACCATTCGGGCGTGCAGTCGGGACGGCGTGAACTTCGGGGAAAAGACACTGCTTCTGAGCAACAGCGACTACCCCGGCGATGTGACCTGCCATGTGCGTGACCCCAAGGTCTGGAAGGACGCAGCGGGGGGACACATGGTGCTGGGCGCAAGACGGCGGGACGATGTGGGAGAGGTGCTGGTGTACCGTTCCGGCGATCTGCTGCACTGGACGCTGGCAAGCACCATCACCACACCGGAGCCGTTCGGCTTCATGTGGGAGTGTCCGGATTTCTTCCGGCTGGACGGCGCTCAGGTGCTCTCTTTCTCGCCGCAGGGCGTGGAGGCGCAGGATTGGAAGTACGAGAACATTTATCAAAGCGGATACTGTCTGCTGGATGGCGCATTGGAGGGGAACTACACCCTGTCGGAATTTCAGGAATACGACCACGGTTTCGACTTCTATGCGCCCCAGACATACGAGGACGAGTCCGGCAGACGCATTCTCATTGGCTGGATGGGCATGCCGGACAGCGACTATGCCTATCCGGAAAAGGAATACCAGTGGACGCAGATGCTGACCATTCCCAGAGAACTGCACGTGCGAAACGGCAGAGTGTACCAGCAGCCCGTTGCGGAGCTGCGCACTCTGCGCCGGACGGCAGCGCATCAGACCGTTGCAGGAACGGCAGCGTTTCCGGCAGCGCCGGCGTGGGAACTGGAAGTGCAGTGTTCCGGTGCTGCCCCGCTGGAAATTCGGTTTGGCGGGGATGCCCGCTTCCGCTGGGCGGATGGCATGTGCCGGCTGGAGCTGGGCAAGAGCGGCTGCGGCAGAACGCTGCGCCGGATGCCGCTGGAAACACTGGAACAGGTGCAGATTTTTCGGGACGCTTCGTCTGTGGAGATCTTTCTCAACGGCGGTGAAGCAGTCTTTTCCACACGATTCTATCCGGCAGATGACCGGCTTGAAATTACGGCAGCACAGGCAGAGGCAACACGCTGGACGCTGGCTGCCATGGAGATCAGAAAGGATGGCGAATCATAATGAAAAAACTATTGGCAATTGGAGAAGCACTCATTGATTTTATTCCGGCACAGCGGGACTGCCTGCTGAAAGAAGTGGAACAGTTCACCCGTGTCTGCGGCGGCGCACCGGCGAATGTGGCAGCAGCTGCGGCAAAGCTGGGCGGCGACAGCAGTCTGATCTCCCAGCTGGGCAGGGACGCTTTCGGGGACTACATTGTGGATACGCTGGCGGATGCAGGCGTGGACACCAGCAAGATCTGCCGTACCGACCGTGCCAACACGGCGCTGGCGTTCGTCTCCCTGAAAGCGGACGGCAACCGTGACTTCTCGTTCTACCGGAAGCCCAGCGCGGACATGCTGCTGGAACCGGAACAGCTGGAGGAGGCGTGGTTTGCCAACACCGGCGTGCTGCACTTCGGGTCGGTATCTCTCATTGATGCGCCCATTCAGAAGACGCACCGCCGTGCCATTTCTCTTGCCAAAGAGCACGGCGCAATCGTCAGCTTCGATCCCAACATCCGCCTGCCCCTGTGGGACAGTCCGGAAACGTGTCAGGCACGGGTGCGGGAGTTCCTGCCCTTTGCGGACATCGTGAAGCTGTCCGACGAGGAGCTGGAATTTGTGACCGGCGAGAGCGACATCCGGACAGCAGCGCAGAAGCTGTTTGCCGGCGGCTGTCAGGTCATTCTGTATTCCATGGGCAAGGAAGGCGCTATGCTGCTTACCCCGCAGGGCAGCTGGACAAAGAAAAATCTGGAAGTCACCGTCAAGGATACCACCGGCGCAGGGGATGCCATTATGGGCGCACTGCTCTACTGTCTGACAGCAGGCGATGTGACGAAGGACAATCTGGCAAAGGTGACGCCGGCACAGTGGCAGGCATGGCTGACATTCGCCGTAGCCTACGCCAACTACAGCGTGACCGGAAGCGGTGCAATCGCATCCTATCCGACCCACGCTGTATTTCAGGACTGGGTATCGCAGCACTATGAAAACTGAAAGGAGCACGGGATCATGTTTGGGATTTTGAAAAAGGATAAGAGCAAGGCTGCTGTTTCGGAAGCACCGGCAAACGCACTGCTGGCTGCGCAGAACGGAACCATCATCCCCATTGAAAAGCTGCCGGATCCGGTGTTCTCCGGAAAGGTGCTGGGGGACGGCTACGCCATTGACCCCACAGACGGCAAGGTGCTTTCGCCGGTTTCGGGAACCATTGTAGACGTACAGGACACCCTCCACGCCTATTGTCTGGAGACGGACGATGGGCTGGAACTGCTGGTGCACATCGGCATCAATACCGTGGAGCTGAAGGGAGAGGGCTTCCGCACCAAGCACAAGACCGGCGACCGCATCCGTGCCGGCGAACTGCTGGTGACGGTAGACTTGGCGCTGTTGCGGAAAAAGCAGATTTTGCCGTATACCATTGTCCTCATCTCCAACGTGGATGAATTGCAGGCAATCCACCCCAACTATACCGAGGCGACCGCAGGACAGACCGTGGCGCTGACTTACGAGAAATAACCGGCGGTGTGCCGTCCATAGATACCAAAAACCGGAGCACTCCACAGGGAGAATGCTCCGGTTTTTTTATGGGATATGCGTCAGGATTTGATTAGAAGTCGACTTCCAGATCGTAGTAGCAGGCTTTCAGCAGCTTTTCCATCTCCTCCTGCGAGGGCTGGCGGGGATTGGAACCGGTGCAGGCATCGCCGATGGCGTTGGCTGCGACCTCCGGCAGCTTCTGGAGGAATTCGGCTTCGTCGATGACGGAGCTGTCTGCCTTGACACCGCCCTTGCCGTAGTTCTGGATGGACTGCGGGATGTCCAGCTGGTCGTTCATCTTCCGCAGCTCGGCAACCAGTGCAGCTACCTTTTCCTCGGTAGTGCTGCCGCCCAGCTGAATGAAGTCTGCGATCTCGGCATAGCGAACGGCAGCCTCTGGATTCTTGGCGTTGTACTGGATGACCTTGGGCAGGTACATGGCGTTGGCACAGCCGTGGATGATGTGGTCACCGGTGTAGGCAGCGCCGGTCTTGTGCGCCATGGAGTGCACGATGCCAAGCAGTGCGTTAGAGAACGCCATACCGGCAAGGCACTGTGCGTCGTGCATGTCTGCCCGTGCCTGCATGTCGCCGTCATAGGACTTTTTCAGATTGTTGTGAATCATCTTGATGGCGTGGAGTGCCAGCGGGTCGGTATAGTTGCAGTGCAGGGTGGAAACATATGCCTCAATGGCGTGAGTCATGGCATCCATACCGGTGTGCGCCGTCAGCTTCTTGGGCATGGTCTCTGCCAGCTCCGGATCCACAATAGCAACGTCCGGCGTGATGTTGAAGTCCGCCAGCGGGTACTTGATACCCTTGTGGTAGTCCGTGATGACGGAGAACGCTGTGACTTCGGTTGCAGTACCGGAAGTGGAGGGGATTGCGCAGAACTTCGCCTTGGTGCGGAGGGTGGGGAAGCTGAACGGGGTGATCAGTGCCTCAAAGGTGGTGTCCGGATACTCGTAGAATACCCACATTGCCTTTGCCGCATCAATGGGAGAACCGCCGCCCATGGCAACGATCCAGTCCGGCTGGAACTCCCGCATTGCCTCTGCACCCTTCATAACGGTTTCCACAGACGGATCCGGCTCAACGCCCTCGAACAGCTTGACCTCCATGCCGGCTTCTTTCAGGTAATCCACCGCCTTGTCCAAAAAGCCGAAGCGCTTCATCGAACCGCCGCCGACTACGACAATTGCCTTTTTGCCGGTGAGCGTTTTCAGGGTCTCCAGTGCGCCTGCACCGTGATAAAGATCTCGGGGTAATGTAAATCTGCCCATGATGATTCCTCCTTGCATAAATTCAATGAACTTTTGGAATATTTCTGTGCGGAATGTTGCAGGAAAACGCCTAGCACGGTTAAATTGCACTAACTGTAAATATAGCAACAACGCTTGGAGCGTGCTGTATCTGCCAGAAATTGTGCATTTTCCCGAAGAAACGCCTACTTGCTATTCCACTCTTAGTATAAAACTTTCTTTGGAATCTGTAAATAGGGTATCTTGTAAATATTTTGTGAATCGCGGGAGATTCAATGTAATCGTTACAAATTATTCCGATTTAGCGGGCAGAAGTGCGGTATTGGAGAGGAGACATGCCGATCTGCTGCCGAAAGACCCGATTAAAATAGCTGATGCTGCCGTAGCCGCAGTTCAGGGCGATCTCCAGCACGGTTTCGTCCGTCTCCCGCAGGAGCACCCGTGCTTTTTCGATGCGGACGGTATTCAGATAGGCGGTGAAGTTCTGACCGGTCGCCGTCCGGAAGTAGCGGGAGAAGTACTTCTCGGAGAGGTGGAATGTCTCCGCCATGGTGGGGATGGTCAGGTCGGATTCGGAGTGCTGCTGGATGTATTCCAGCATCTGTTTCAGCTGTTGGCTCTTCTTGCTGGGAGACTGGGGAACGGCGAGAAAGCGCTTTCGCCGGAGCAGCTCCGCAATAAGCTGGAGCAGCAGCGCCTTGATCATGAGTTCGTATCCCGCTGCTTTTTGTTCCGCAGCGGTGAGAATGCGGCGGAGCAGGTCGGCGATCCACGCCTGATCTTCCTCTGCCGGCTGGACGGGGAAATGCATGGTATTCTGGATGAGGGGTTCCAGATACGCCTGTGCGTTGTCGCCGGTCTGGAAGGCGAGAGCGTGGAGGGGAAAGATAAAAGTGTGGTAGACCAGTGCAGCGTCCTCGGCGAGGATGCGGTGGAGCTGCTGGGGGTTGATGAAGAAGAGGTCGCCGGCGTGTGCCTGAAAGGTCTGCGCACCGATGGTGACTTCTGCGGTGCCCTGTTCCATTTGCATGATTTCCATGCTGTTGTGCCAGTGGAGCTGGATTTGGAAGCTGGGCTGTTCGGGACGAGTGGTAAAGCACGCCATAGGGAAGCGTGGCGTGCCGTGTCTGACCTTTTCATACAGGCGCTGTTTTTCCATGGGGAGTCCTCCGAAAAAAGTAGAAATAGTACAAGATTCTGCGGAAATAGTGTTAGAATTCGCCGAATATTCCAGATATAATATAACTATAACACAGAACCGGAGGGATGTCAACGCCTCCGGAATCGCCGAGGAGGTTTTCTTATGAAATTTCAGGATCAGTTTATGTGGGGCACTGCTTCCGCAGCTTATCAGGTAGAGGGCGCATACGCAGAGGACGGCAAAGGTCTGAGCGTGTGGGATGCTTATACACAGGAGAGCGGACACGTTGCCCACGGCGAAAACGGCAACGTTGCCTGCGACCATTACCACCGGTTTCGGGAGGATGTTCAGACCATGCGGGAAATGGGCGTAAAGAACTACCGCCTCTCCATCAGCTGGCCGAGAGTTATCCCCAACGGCACCGGCGAGGTGAACCAGAAGGGCTTGCAGTTCTACTCTGATCTGGTGGACGAGCTGCTGGCAAACGGCATTGAGCCGCTGGTGACCCTGTTCCACTGGGACTACCCTTATGCCCTGCACAAGAGAGGCGGCTGGCTGAATCCGGCGGCATCCGATTGGTTTGCAGAGTACGCCAAGGTCGTGGTAGATGCGCTGTCCGATCGGGTACAGTACTGGATGACGCTGAACGAACCGCAGGTGTTCGTGGGCTGCGGCTATGCCATCGGGAAGTTCGCACCGTTCCAGACGCTGCCGGTGAGAGATCTGGCGCAGATCTCCCATAACGTCCTGCTGTCCCACGGCAAGGCAGTAAAGGTCATTCGGGAACATGCCAAGAAAAAGCCCATCGTCGGCTTCGCATTCTGCACGCCTTGCTGGACACCGGAGAACGATTCTCCCGAGGCTGTGGAAGAGGCACGCCGCAAGAGCTTTTCCATTTCCAGAGGACGCCTGTGCTTTGACGCGGCGTGGTGGGCAGATCCCATCGTGCTGGGGGACTATCCCAAGGAGGCATACGAGGTGCTGGGCGACGACATGCCGCAGATCGCACCGGGTGATCTGGAGTGCATTTCCCAGCCCATTGACTTCTACGGTGTCAACATCTATGAGAGCAAGGCAAACGAGAATCCGGACGGTTATGCAGAAAACGCATACCTGGGCTGCGCCAGAACCCAGATGGGCTGGCCGGTGACACCGGAGGCACTTTACTGGGGTCCGAAGTTCCTGTATGAGCGGTACAGAAAGCCCATTCTCATCACGGAAAACGGCATGGCAAGCCACGACTGGGTACAGCTGGACGGCAAGGTACACGATCCCCAGAGAATCGACTACATGAAGCGCTATCTGCGGGAGCTGTACCGTGCAACACAGGACGGCATCGATGTGATGGGCTACATGTACTGGTCGGTTATGGACAACTTCGAGTGGGCAGACGGCTACGACAAGCGGTTTGGTCTGGTGCACGTGGACTACTGCACTCAGAAGCGCACCATCAAGGATTCCGGCTACTTCTATCGAGATGTCATCCGCACCAACGGCGAGGCAATCTTCTCCGATACCTGGGAGGGCTGATGCTCATACGAGGGGATGCAAGAAAGTAATCCTTTGGATTTGCGGAAATGACCCCTCAGTCAGCCTACGGCTGCCAGCTCGTACTGAGCGGTTCCCTCTGCCCTTCGGGCATCTCCCCACCCCGTGGGGAGTCACCCCTTTCAGGGGAGCCTAAATAGAAAAAATAGAAAGGCTGCGGCAGGGGAAACTTTGCCGCAGCCTTTTGTGTTGCTTTGGAAAACGGAAATCAGTCGCCGAAAGAGATACCCAGATTTCTTGCGGTGGTGACCAGCTGGTCATCCGGCAAAACGAACTTGGTCTTGCCGGCGATGTCCTCCAGCTTGTTGGCAGTGATCGTACCGCCCACCTTGGCAACGGTCATGCCGTACTGTCCCTTGCGGATGAGTTCCGCAGCGTACACGCCGAACTGTGTCGCCAGGATCCGGTCATAGGCGCTGGGGCTTCCGCCACGGAGCATGTGTCCCGGTACGCAGACTCGTGCCTCCAGACCGGTTTTCTGCTGGATCTGTGCGGCGATGCGGTTGGTAGCGGTGGTGATGCCTGCTTCAGCACGGCGGCGTGCACGCTCTTTTTTCTTGAGCTTTGCCTCGTCCTGATCGAAACAGCCCTCTGCCACGGCGATGATGGAGAAGTTCTTGCCGCTCTCGCTGCGCTTGGTGACGGATTTGCAGATCTTGTCGATGTCATAGGGGATCTCCGGAATCAGAATGATGTCCGCACCGCCGGCGATTCCGGCGTTCAGCGTCAGCCAGCCCGCCTTGTTGCCCATGATCTCACAGAGCAGGATGCGGGAATGGCTGTTGGCGGTGGTGTGCAGGCGATCCAGTGCGTCGGTGGCGATGTCCACGGCGGTGTGGAAGCCGAAGGTGACATCCGTACCGAAAATGTCGTTGTCAATGGTCTTGGGCAGTCCGATGACGTTCAGCCCCTCCTCGGACAGCAGCTGTGAGGTCTTGTGAGTGCCGTTTCCGCCCAGTGTCAGCAGGCAGTCCAGCTTCTGTGCCTGGTAAGTTTTTTTCATGTTGGCGACCTTGTCCACGTTGTCATCGCCGATGACCTTCATCATCTTGAACGGCTGGCGCTTGGTGCCGAGAATCGTGCCGCCTCGTGTCAGAATGCCGGAAAAGTCGTCCGGCGACATGACACGGCACATGTTGTGGATCAGCCCGTAGTAGCCGTCGGCAATGCCGATGATCTCCACGTTGTCTGTGCCCAGCATCTCATAGCATGCCTTTGCCACGCCGCGAATGGTTGCGTTCAGTCCGGGACAGTCGCCGCCGCTTGTCAAAATACCAATTCTCCGTTTCATGAAACAGCCTCCTTTGGTGCATCCTGTGCAGGTGCACACTTTGTTTGATTCGGGAACTCCCGAATGGACTTCCGGTTTATTATACCATTTTTCTGCCGGAAAAGTCAAGAATTTACCTTGGTAAAATCTGTGGGACGAAACGTAAATTTTAGGAAAAGCTTCCTCCGAAAGGGGTGATTCTCCACGAGGTGGGGAGATGCCCGAAAGGCAGAGGAAACCCCTCAGTCAGTGCTACGCACTGCCAGCTCCCCTTTCAGGGGAGCCTTATTTCTCCATGCTTCACATAACTTTAGGAAAATTTTTCCCGCAGTGCCGCCAAATCCTTGCCGTCCACGGCACCGCTCCTGTCATAGTCCGCCGCCTGTGTCTGCTTTTTCGAGAGGGTCTCCTGCCGGAGCAGGTACTTTTGCAGCAGGATCACGTCAGAGATGCGCACCTCGCCGTCCAGATTGACATCGCCGGCAGCGGGGGCGTCGTCCGGTTCGCTGGTGATGGGATAGGATTTCAGGTCGGGCAGCTCGTCCAGCGTGATGCAGTACTCGCTGTTGTAGATCTCCTTGAGGTTGTCCGCCGGATTGTTCTGTTCGCTGGTGAGGTAGTTCATATACCACGGACAGAAGTACAGCCAGCGTGCCCGGTCTTTCTCCAGATTTTCCAGCGAGGGAATGGTGTCGTTCTCCGCCATGGCGACCATTTTCTGTCCGTTGGTGCTCTGTACCAGACTGTAGAATGTGGAGGAGATGGAGCTGAGGTTTGGCTTGCCGTCCACGGCGTTGTACTTGTCATAGCCCACGATGTCCACCACATCGTCTCCCGGGTACCAGTCCGGCGAGGTGGAATAGGTGTAGCTGTTCCAGACCCAGATGAGGTTGTCCAGCCCATAGACATTGGTCAGCTGGTCGTACAGCAGGCGGTAGAGCTTCTTGCACGGCTCCGGCCCCTCTGCGCCCCACCAGAACCAAGCGCCCTCTGCCTCGTGAAGGGGACGCCACAGCACGGGCACATCCGCATCCTTCAGTTTTTTCAGCTGCTTGGCGATCTCGGCGATGTCCGCCATGAGTACTTTGTTCTCCCACGTGCCCTCTTCCAGCGCTTTGGAGACGCTGAATGTGGTGTAGTTGGCGTTGGCGGATTTCACGTAGAAGTTACGCTCTGTGCCGCCCTCCTCCGACGGCACACGCCAGTGCCATACCAGCGCAGCGATGCCCTTGTACTCGCTGACCCACTGAACCGCACGTTCTGCGGCGTTGTCGTCCCATGTGGCACCGTCGTAGTAGTTCAGGAAATCAATGCCGCGGATGGCGCACATCTTGCCGGTGGTCTTTTTCAGATACTCGAATTCCTGTTCGTTGTCCTTGATATAGTTGGTGGGGTCGGCGTACAGGTTATAGTTGTGGGAGCCGCAGTACTCCTGCTGTCCGGAGATGATGTGCTTGCCGTACTGATCGCACAGATAGCTGTACAGCCGCTTGGCGGCATCGGAGGCGTTGGGGTTGGAGAGCTGGCGGGTGGGGGAGAGATTGGACAGGCTTTCGTCCGCCGGCTTTATGGTGAGGTAGTCAAAGAACGTGTAACCCCAGTAAGCGCTCAGTTCAATGGTGTTGACGCCCTTGTCCAGCATGACCACGCCGCCGGAGGTCTCCTCGAATTTCAGGTTGTGGGAGAAGCTGACCTCCCCCTGGTTCACGCCGTTGACGTTGAGATACTGCACCTTTTTGTTGCTGTCGTATGGCTCGCAGTAGGAGATGGCGAGTTCGTACAGGCCTGCCTCCTCCACCGTGACCTCCAGACTGACAGTCGTGCCCTTTTGGTCGAGGTAGGAGAAGCCGCCGGAGGCGTTGGTGAGGTCGAAGTCCTCGCCGGAGCCGTCCTCCTGCGTGTTGCCTTTCCAGCCGCTGTCGTAGATTTTTCCGCCGCTGGTCTTGCCGTTCTCAAACTCGTATTTCTGCACGGCAGTGTCCGCTGCTGCGGTGGAAAGAGCAGCGCTGGAGAGGGGCAGCGCCGTGACCCCGCAGACTGCCGCCAGTGCGCAGGCAGCGACGGCGTGTTTTTTCAAATGTTTCAATGGAATATCCTCCTTTGGTCATCATTTACGGAAACAAAATTGATTTTTGGAATATACTCTTAGTATACCACAAAAATGCGGGCGTTGCAAGATGATTTTTCGACAGAAAATATTTTGATACACAAAAAGCGTCCGCCCCATTGCCGGAGCGAACGCAATTCTCAGTCGGTATAATCCCGGTCGAACGTGATGACCACCTGGCACTCCTCGCCGTGCTGCCGGAGTGCCTCCACGATGCGATCCTGAAGCTGCTGGTTCTTGCACTTGCAGCCAAAGGGGACGACCACATCGAAGATCATCTTACAGGACGAATCGCCTGCCACCATGCGAAAGTCGTGGAAGCTCAGCCCCAGCTGCATCTCCCCGATGATCTGCCCCACCAGCGCCCGACAGGCGTTGACCTGCGGATTGTCCTGTTCGATGGGGTCCATGTGGATGGTCATGAGGATGTGCAGCTTCTCGTAGATCTCCCGCTCGATGGTGTCCACCACTTCGTGCACCTCCACCAGATCGGCATTGCTGCGCACCTCCACGTGGCAGCTGCCGATCATGTTCAGCGGGCCGTAGTCGTGGATCATCAGGTCATGCAGCCCCAGAATCTGCGGCGATTCCAGCACCATTTCCCGCAGCTTTTGCGTCACCTCCGGACTCGCCGGCCGTCCCAGCAGCTCGCCGACGGTGTCCCGGATGATGTCATAAGCTGTCTTTAGAATAAACAGGGATACGGCAACGCCCATCACCCCGTCCACGGGGAGGTCAGTCACCAGCGAGAGCAGCAGTGCTAGGATGGTAGCACCCGTGGCGATCACGTCGCTGCGGCTGTCCTTGGCGGTGGCGATCATAACGGCGGAGTCGATGCGCCTGCCAAGACGGGCATTGAACCACGCCATCCACAGCTTCACGCCAACCGATGCCAGCAGCGTCACCAGCGTTGCAGCGTGGAACGCCACCTGTTCCGGATGCAGAATTTTTTCGGCGGAGTTCCGGAGCAGCTCGAAGCCCATGAGGGCGATCATCACGGCGATGACCAGCGAGGTCAGGTACTCCATGCGCCCGTGGCCAAAAGGGTGGTCTTTGTCGGCGGGCTTTGCCGCAAGCTTATAGCCGAACAGCGTCACCAGACAGCTGGCGCAGTCCGACAGGTTGTTGAAAGCATCCGAGATGATGGCGATGGAGTTGGAGAGCACGCCGACGCTGTACTTCAGGGCGAACAGCACGATGTTGCAGAGCATCCCCACCACGCTGCTCAGCGTGCCGTATGCCTTCCGTACCGTGGGGTCAGAAGTCTGTTCCCAGTTGCGGATGAACTTTCGAATCAAAAAATTCATGCGGATCGCCCTCCTTTTCCAAACCATCCTATGCGTCTCGAAATGCAATTATGTTTCAAGATAGCCGGCACAAACTCGCCATAACGTAAGAAAGCGCCCCCGGAGAACTCCGAGGGCGCCGTGATCTGGCGGAGATGGTGGGATTCGAACCCACGGAACGTGTTACCGTTCAAACGATTTCGAGTCGTTCCCGTTATGACCACTTCGATACATCTCCACATCCGCTGTCCGTGACCGGTACAACAAGACAAGAAATATTATAGCACATCGCTTCAAAAAATGCAAGCGTTTTTTGAAATTCGTGATTTTGCACAAGTTTTCGCCTGCGTTTTCGCTTTGCTTATAGGATTTGTCGTTTTTCCGGAATTTCCGCCTCCGTTTCTTGACTTTGCTCCGAAAAAGTTATACAATAGAAAAGATGTTATGTTTTTAGAGCTTGTTCCGAAGGGAGCTTCTGACCATGAAAAAATTTTTTGCAAGCCTGTCGCACAGTGCAAAGGTCACACTGGTGACTTGCGGTTGTTTTCTCCTCCTCACCATGCTGATCCTCACGTTCTTTATGCTCGTTCCGGTGAAAGTGAGCAGCAACGCCAACCACGTCAACGATGACCTCATTGTCACGACCGCTGTGACGCAGGCGACGGCAGAGACGACTGCCGAGGCGACGGGAACAACGTTCCACCGCCAGACCACGGACAAAAACCGGAAGTCTGTCACCACCACTACCGTGGCACGGGGCAACGGCTGGCAGAGTGACGGCTACGACACCTACGGCAACGACACGGACAACGGCTATGACAATGGATACGATGTGATACCGGAAGAGCCGGCTTACACCAGTCCCGGCTACGATTACTCCACACCGGACAGCCCGTCATATACCCAGCCGGCACCGGTCTACACGGATCCGCCGGCACCGGTCTACACCAATCCGCCCGCACCGGTGGAAACCATTCCCGCACCGGACAGCGACAATATGTACGATTGATCGAGCCTGACGAACCGGACGAACCTGCCTTGTGCGGTGGGTTCGTCTTTTTCATGGAAAGGATGCGTTTTTATGGCTGTAAAAGGGGAAACCAATCTGTTCGACTATCTGCTGTGGCGTGGCGACCTGACGTTTGCACAGGCGCCATTCTGTCCGGTGGATAACCTGATCTTCAGCTGCCTTGCCTACCTCAATTGGAACAGCATTGCCGACGGGAAATTTCCACGGCAGGCGGTGACGCTGGAGACGGCAGCCTCCATCTGGGAAGCGATGCCCGCCTCGTGGAAACAGGGGGAGGAGAAACACGCCCAGCTGCTGCACGCTGCCGCAGGGTGTGAACGGTTTCGGAGCGTGCGCCTGTTCCACTATGCGGAGCGGTTCAGCGAAGAGCGCCAGCAGCAGTTCTCCGCCACCACATTCCTGCTGGATGCGGATGACAAGACGGTCTATGTGGCGTTTCGCGGGACGGACAACACGCTCGTCGGCTGGCGGGAGGACTTCAACATGTCCTTCCAGTCGGAGGTGCCCTCCCAGACGGATGCGGCGGCGTATCTGCGGGAGATCCTCACCATGGGCTTTTCCAATGTGCTGGTGGGCGGACACTCCAAGGGCGGCAATCTGGCGGTATTCTCCGCCGTCCATGCGCCACGCCACATGGTGCAGCGGATTCAGGCGGTCTATAACAACGATGGCCCCGGCTTCGCCAACCACCTGCTGGAAACCGCCTCGTTCTGGTACCTGAAAGACCGCATCCACACGTTTGTCCCGCAGGACTCCGTCATCGGCATGCTGCTGGAACACGATGAGGACTATCAGGTGGTATACAGCAGGCAAAAGGGCTTGCAGCAGCACAACCCCTTTTCGTGGTGCGTGCTGGGAAACGACTTCTGCTATGTGCGGGACATCAGTTCCACCAGCCGTATTCTGGACAATTCCCTGCGGGAGTGGATCATGGATATGACACCGGACGAACGGGAACAGCTCACCGACATCCTGTTCCAGCTGCTCAACCGCACCGATGCCAAGACCGTACGGGAGCTGGCTGCCGGCGGACCGGGGACGATTTTCCAGATGATCCAGGCGTTCGGCGGAATGTCCGCCAGCCAGCGCAGCATGATGACCATGCACCTTGCGGAACTGGTGCAGAAGATTCTCAGCAGCACCGCTGGCTACAGCACTCTGCCGCCCGGCAAGCCGAACCGTCTGCTGGAACAGCACCGCTAAAATGTGCTGTTGGAAAGTATTCCAATTCCGGAAACAATTCTTTTTGGAATTCTGTGCAGAATTGCAAGAAAAAACCGCTTGAAAACCTACAAAACCTATGTTATAATAGAAGTTAACCATCGGGAATGTTACGTTTCGGTAATGCTCCTGTAAAACGCACCAACAATTTTGAATTCGTTTTTTGAAAAGAGGACACAGAATATGAAGATCTCAACGAAAGGACGGTACGCCTTGCGGATGATGCTGGATCTGGCGATGCATCCGGAGGGGTTTGTTGCTCTGAAAGACATTGCGGAGCGACAGAGCATTTCCAAAAAGTATCTGGAGCAGATCGTGCCTATGCTGAACAAGGCGGAGCTGCTGCGCACCAACCGCGGCTATCAGGGCGGCTATATGCTGGCAAAGAAACCGTCGGAGTACACCGTGGGGGAGATTTTGCAGGTCACAGAGGGCTCGCTCAGCCCCGTGGCATGTCTGCAATATGAGGTCAACGACTGCCCCATGGCAGATACCTGTATGACGCTGCCCGTGTGGAAAGGGCTGTACCGCACCATCCAAGACTACCTGTACAGCATCACCTTACAGGATATCATTGACAATACCGTGGAACACGGCAATAACTTCTGCATCTGAGGAGAGGAGAATCATATCATGACGCCAATGACGCAACTGATTCAGGAGCGTATCCTGCGCCTGAAACAAGAAAAGAACGCCTGCATTCTGGCACACTGCTATCAGACTCACGACATTCTGGAGGTCGCCGACTATGTGGGAGATTCCTTCGGTCTGGCACAGAACGCCTCCAAGACGGATTGCAGCACTGTAATCATGTGCGGTGTCCGCTTTATGGCGGAGACGGTCAAAATTCTTTCGCCGGAAAAGCGGGTGCTGCTGCCCAAGGCAGAGGCTGGCTGCCCCATGGCGGAACAGCTGGATCCGGAGATGCTCCGGCAGCTTCAGGCGGCATATCCGGACTACACCACCGTCGCCTATATCAACACCACGGCAGAGCTGAAAACCCTCTGTGATGTCTGCGTCACCTCGTCCTCTGCCGTCAAGATCATCCGGAATATGGATGCGGAAAAGATCCTGTTCATTCCGGACTGCAATCTGGGGGACTATATTTCAAAGCAGGTGCCGGAAAAGCAGTTCCAGCTCATCCACGGCGGCTGCCCCACCCATGTGCGCATGACCAGGGACGACGTGCTCCGTGCCAGGGCTGCCCACCCCAATGCGCTGCTTCTGGTGCATCCGGAATGCCGGCCGCAGGTCACCGAAATGGCGGACTTCGTGGGAAGCACCACCGAGATCATGCACTATGCGGAGAACTCGGACGCACGGGAGTTCATCATCGGCACCGAGAACAGCATCGTCCAGCATCTGGGCATCTCCCATCCGGAGAAGCTGTTCTACGCCCTCTCCAAGGACTGCGTCTGTCACAATATGAAGGTCACCACCATCGCCGATGTGCTGCACTGTCTGGAGGGCACAGACGGAGAGGAGATTCTGCTGGAGGAATCTGTCCGGCTCCGTGCGAAGAAGAGCATTGACGAGATGATCCGCCTTGGGAAATAACATGGAAAAGCCGAGAGCGCTGATTGCCATGAGCGGCGGCGTGGACAGTTCTGCCGCTGCGGCGCTGATGTGCAGCCGGGGGTACGAGTGCGTTGGTGTGACCATGAAGCTGTACGACGCAGAACAGACCGACTCCAGCCGGCTGAAAGCGTGCTGCACGCTGGAAGATGCGGAGGACGCACGAAGCGTCGCCTATCGTCTGGGAATGCAGTACTATGTGTTCAATTTCAAGGAGGACTTCCGGGAACAGGTCATCGGGCGCTTTGTGGACGCCTACGAGCGGGGGGAGACGCCGAACCCCTGCATCGACTGCAACCGCTATATGAAGTTCGAGAAGCTCTATCAGCGGGCACGGGTGCTGGGGTATGACACCATTGTCACAGGACACTATGCCCGCATCGCCTACGATGAGGCATCTGGCAGGTGGCTGCTGAAAAAGGGCAGAAATGCCGCCAAAGACCAGAGCTACGTGCTGTACGCCATGACGCAGGAGGAGCTGGCACACACTCAATTTCCGCTGGGGGAATTTGAGAGCAAGGACGAGGTGCGGAAGCTTGCGGCGAGCTACGGCTTCATCAATGCGGAGAAGCACGACAGTCAGGACATCTGCTTTGTGCCGGACGGGGACTATGCCGCATTCATTGAGCGGTACACCGGAAAGCAGTACCCCCACGGCAACTTCATCGACGAGTCCGGCAGGGTGCTGGGAGAGCATCAGGGTCTGATCCGCTACACCATCGGGCAGCGGCGGGGACTGGGCATTGCCGCCGGAAAGCCGGTCTATGTGTGCCGGAAATCCGTGGCGGACAATACGGTGACGCTGTCCGATTCTGCAAGCCTGTTTTCCACCCGGCTCACCGCCAGAGATTTCAACTGGATCGCCTTTGCCCAGCCGCCGGAGCACCCCATTCGTGTGGCGGCAAAGCCACGGTATCGTGCCAAGGAAGCGCCGGCAACGGCAGAGGCGCATCCGGACGGCACCGTCACCATCACCTTCGATCAGCCCCAGCGTGCCATTACCACCGGACAGGCAGTGGTCCTGTATGATGGGGACACCGTCATCGGCGGCGGAACGATTTGCCAATGAACCTGTCCGGAAAACCGGATTTTTCAAGCGGGACGGATGCACCGGTTTGGTGCGTTCGTCCTGTTTTTTATGGGAGAGATTCC
>NZ_JAJFCK010000037.1 GCF_020709055.1 Ruminococcus callidus | reverse complement strand
AGCTTTTCGAGGGCGGAGCGAACAAGACCGCTCCGCCCTGTGTCCCGCTTGCTGTGCCTTGATTTTGGAAACGTTCCGGTGGAACGTTTCCAACGGGATATGTCTTAATGCAAAACTGATGGACACGGCACACCGTGCCCCTACAGATATGTCCGGCGATGGAGCGTTTTCACGCAACCCCCTTGACAATTCCACCGCAATATGCTATGATAAATGCATTGAAAATCGTGTGGAAGAGGAAGAGTATCCGGATTCGTGCCGGCGCAGAGAGGCTCCGGCTGGTGAGAGGAGCAGCGGTACCCCGGAGAATACCCCTCGGAGCGGATTCCCTGAACGGACTGGACAGTAGGGGAATACGGGTGCGCCCGTTACAGCGTCAACGAGGCCGGGTGCAGTGCGTTTGCAGTCCGGCAAACTGAGGTGGTACCACGTTTCACAGCGTCCTCAGGCAGATGCAGCGAAGATGCAGCTGTCTGGGGACTTTTTTTCTCGGACAGACCGCCAGAAAAACAAAGGAGATTGCAAAAAATGACAGTGTTTGAAGAACTCAAACGGCGTGGGCTCATCGCACAGATGACCAACGAAAAGGAAATCGAAGAACTGGTGAATGCCGGCAAGGCAACCTTCTACATCGGCTTCGACCCCACCGCAGACAGCCTGCACGTGGGACACTTTATGGCGCTCTGCCTGATGAAGCGCCTCCAGATGGCGGGCAACAAGCCCATCGTCCTCATCGGCGGCGGTACGGCAATGATCGGCGACCCGTCCGGCAAGACCGACATGCGCAAGATGATGACGAAGGAGACCATCCAGCACAACGTAGACTGCTTCAAGAAACAGATGAGCCGGTTCATCGATTTTTCTGAGGGCAAGGCAATTGTCGTCAACAACGGCGACTGGCTGCTGAACCTGAACTATGTGGACGTGCTGCGAGATGTGGGCGCACACTTCAGCGTCAACCGCATGCTCTCCCATGAGTGCTACAAGCAGCGCATGGAGCGTGGTCTGACATTCCTGGAATTCAACTACATGATCATGCAGAGCTACGACTTCTACAAGCTGTTCCAGGACTACGGCTGCAACATGCAGTTCGGCGGAGATGACCAGTGGGCAAACATGCTGGGCGGTACCGAGCTGATCCGCCGGAAGCTGGGCAAGGATGCCTACGCTATGACCATCACTCTGCTGCTGAACTCCGAGGGCAAGAAGATGGGCAAGACCGAAAAGGGCGCAGTATGGCTGGATCCCGAAAAGACCACGCCCTACGAGTTCTACCAGTACTGGCGGAATGTGTCCGATCAGGATGTCATCAAGTGCCTGAAGCTTTTGACCTTCGTGCCCATCGAGCAGATTGAGGAGATGGAGCGCACGCTGGAGGGCCAGCAGCTGAATCAGGCAAAGGAACTGCTGGCGCACGAGCTGACCGAGCTGGTACACGGCAAGGACGCAGCCGACAAGGCGCAGGAAGCTGCCAAGGCAATGTTCGGCGGAAGCGGAAACAACGACAACATGCCCACCACCATCCTGAAAGCAGAGGAGCTGACGGACGGCGGAATCGGCATTCTGACCCTCATGGTGCGCTGCGGTCTGGCACCGTCCAACGGCGAGGCTCGCCGTCTGGTGCAGCAGGGCGGCGTTGCCATCAATGACACCAAGATCACCGATCCCAAGTGCGTGATCTACCCCGAGGCAGAGACCATTCTCCGCAAGGGCAAGAAGGTGTTCCATAAGGTGATCGTGGAGGCGTAAGCCAGAGGCACACCGCACAAAATCATAAAAACAGCGGCACTCCGTCGGGTTTGACGGGGTGCCGTTTTGCACGCCACGCTTCGCAGGTTGCCGGATGCTGTGAAATCTGCTATACTGGAGATACCGCCAAAAGCCACAAAACCCAGGAGAAAGGACGGATCGCCATGAATCCATATGTCACAGGACAGACCATTCAGATGCTGCGGGAACGGCGCAGCATGACCCAGAAGCAGCTGGCAGAGCGTATTTTTGTCAGCGACAAGACCATTTCCAAGTGGGAGACCGGCAAGGGACTGCCGGACATCACCCTGCTGGAATCGCTGGCAAAGGCACTGGGGGTTTCGCTGCCGGAGCTGTTCTCCGGTACGGAGATCGTCAACCGGAACCGCACGGCAAACATGCTGAAAACCCAGTGGTATGTGTGTTCGGTGTGCGGAAATGTGATCTCCGCCACTGGTGCTGGCGCTTTCCACTGCTGCGGAATCGCCCTGCCGCCGCTCACGCCGGAGGTGCCGGACGAGGCGCACGCCATTCAGATCACACCCATGGACGGGGAGTACTACGTGCGCATGGAGCACCCCATGACCAAGACCCATTATCTCTCGTTTTTCGCAGCGGTGACGGCGGAGCGTGTGACGCTGGTGAAGCTCTATCCGGAGCAGGAGCCGGAAACACGGCTGCCGGCAAGGGGACGGGGCTGGCTGTACGCCTGCTGTAACCGGCACGGCCTGATGCGCCTGCCGCTTCCGCCGAGAAAGTGATACCTTTGCGGGAAAACAAAACGATTTGGAATCCGTGTCCCAGTCAGGCTGCTCCAGCTGAGCGCAGCTGGCGAGGTGTTCTGCACATCATGTAGGGACACGGCGTGCCGTGTCCGATTCTTTTCTGCCCCAATATTACTGCGCTGCATGGGACAAATGTCATTTTCAAGATGGTATGAGCATATAAAAAGCAGTCCTGTTTTTTTTGCGGACACGGCGCGCCGTGTCCCTACAGGAAGCTGATTTCGGTTTTGTGAAATCATGGGCTTGACAACGCCCCGAAATTGTGGTACAATAATCAGGCACAAATGATGGTACAGGAGCCGGCAGGCTCTCAGAATTGGAAACGCACATCCTCCGGATGATAACGAACAACACGCAGTGCAAAGTTTTGTTATCACAGGAGGATATTTTTATGCCCAAAAACAAGGTACAGGAAGTTGTTTTCACCGGAATGATGGTTCTGGTGATGGTTTATGCCATGATCTGCTACAACATCGCCCTCAGCACCGGCGGTATGGAGAACCGTGTCTTTCTCATGGCGCTGGGCGAACTGCCTGTTATGGCGGTGCTGGCGTTTGTGCTGGACTTTTTTCTGGTGGGAAAGCTCGCCAAGCGCAAGGCGATGCAGCTGGTGAATCCGGAGAAAGAGAACCCGTTTCATCTGGTGCTGGCGATCTCGGTGGTGTCCGTGCTGTGGATGTGTCCGCTGATGAGCCTCGCAGCCACCATTCTGTTCCGGCACGCCGGCAGACAGATCATCGCCGTATGGCTCCAGACCACTGCCCTCAATTTCCCCATGGCGCTGTGCTGGCAGCTGTTCTTTGCCGGCCCGCTGGTGCGCTTTCTGTTCCGGCAGGGAATGAAGTGCGCCGTGAAGCTGCGGAAAAACGCATAACGTGAAAAGCGGAGGAAGTTCCCCGGCATACCGCCGCAGGAATTTCCTCCGCCTGTTGTTTCTGTGTAATTAGAGCGTCACGCCGTTCTGCTCCAGCAGCGCCTGCGCCGTTTCTACCGAGTCCACGCCGGTGGCGTTCTTGACCGGTGCAAATTCCCTGCTGCGGTCTACCTCAAAGGCAAGGCAGCTGTCCTGCATGTGCACCATGTCCAGCACCAGCGTTTCGAACTTGTAGCCGTTGGGCTTGTCCGGCTTGACGAGGACGCCATCGGCGTTGATGTGGGCGATCTTCTTGTGCGCCACATACAGGGGAAAGTCGGAGTTCAGCGTGTGGGTGAGCGCATCTACCCGGAACAGGTAGTTCAGAATGACGCCGAACCGGTAGGCAAGGCTGCCATCCGGATTGCGCAGAGTGCGCATTTCGTCGGTCATCTCGAAGTACTCCACGATGGAGGGCTTGCCGTCCTCCAGACAGAGCACGCCTACCCGCTCATCCGGCGTAGCCTTGCTGACAACCTTGCCGCCGGAGGCACAGCCGGAGTCGATGGTCGCCCCCAGAAAGACGGGGTCGGCGATCTGCTGGAGCACGTTGTCCACTGCAAAGACGTTCAGCCACTCGATGCCGATGCTGTGCACTTTTTCCAGCAGTCCGGCACGCTGCATGGAGGAGAACCATCCGCCGTTGCCGTTGGGCAGCAGGGCGATCTGGTCGGGGGCGGTCATGAGAATCTTTCCGTCCTCGTCCACCGCCGGCTCAGTTTCCTGCGTGAAGAAATCGATGTTGTCGGCACTGTAGCCGAAATAGCCGTGCTCCCGGAAAAACGCCTGCGTCTCCTCGTTGTTCTGCTTGCTGGTCATGATCAGCAGGGGCACGTATGCCTGCGCCTCGTCCGTGACACGCTTCAGGTTCTCGATGAGGCACTGGAAGATGTACAGCTCCCGTGTCCTGCCCATGTTGAACATGCCCTTGGGGTGCTCAAAGCCCAGCCGTGAGCCCTGTCCGCCGGCGAGCAGCACAGCCCCCACCTTTGCCTCCCGAATGGCACGCAGCCCGATCTCCCGGTACTTTGCCTCGTTTTTCCGGATCTCCTCTATGGTGAGCGCACCCAGCGGGGCAAACTCTCCCCGCTTCTGGGTCAGGGCGTTTCTGTCCCGAAACTGCGGCCGCTCCAGCCCCAGTCCGGCGATCTGCGCCAGCAGCGATTCCTGCTGGGGCGGGGTCAGGGTGTCGTAAAAATGCAGCAGATGCTCCTGCCCGTGCCGGGCAAGGTACTGCTTCGCCTCTGTGTAATTCATATGCTTTTTTCCTTTCCTAAAAAACAGTTGCTCTCTCTTTTTCCCCCATTATAAAATAGTACAGTACAGACTGCGGTACTGCTTCTTGTGAGAATAGTATAGCATACTTTTGAAAAAAAAACAAGATAAGATTCAAGATTTTGTTTTTTTCGCAAAGCGGCGGGAAAAATGAGGAACGAAATCACGAAATTCCGGTGTACACAAAAAATTTACAAAGACGGATGCGGAAACTTTGTAAAACCCCTTGCAATTTCCGCCGGAATATGCTAGAATGTATAAGCATGATTGCAATAGATATGCGTTGAAGTGAAAGGTTGCCGGCGGTATGCCGGGGAATTTTCATGGAGTATGTCCGATTTTAAACCGGGCGAATCAGGATAGGCACAGTTTGTGTACAAGAAAAGCGCATGGCTCTCGCTATGCCTGTTTTGTGCTGCTGTGACTCTGGCTCGGAAAATCTCTGCATTTTTCGAGTTTTTTTGTACCTATGTGCCGGAAACACCCGGCACCGTGGAAAATCCTGACGGAGCGGTTTCCGCTCCGGCCCCCAAAATGCAAAGGAGGCGAAAAAATGGCAAGCAATCAGAAGATCAGAATCAAGATCAAGGGCTATGAACACGCAACAGTAGATGCTGCTGCTGCAAAAATCGCAGAGGCTGCAAAGAGAAGCGGTTCTCAGGTATCGGGTCCGATCCCGCTCCCGACCGACAAGGAGATCGTTACGATCCTGCGTGCAACTCACAAGTACAAGGACAGCCGTGAGCAGTTCGAGCGCCGCACCCACAAGCGTCTGATCGACGTAATCCGTCCGACTCAGAAGACCCAGGAAGCTCTGCAGAAGCTGGAGATTCCGGCAGGCGTTGACGTTGTTATCGTGGAACTCAAGTAAAAAAGCCCGCGCGGCAAAAGCGATTTTGCCGCAGATGGTGGAAACACCATCGGTCATGTTGACGAAAGTCAACCAATAACCAACAGGAGGAAAGCAAAATGCAAAAGGCAATTATCGGCAAGAAGGTCGGCATGACGCAGATCTTCGACGAATCCGGAAAGGTAATTCCGGTTACTGTCATTGAAGCCGGCCCGTGCGTTGTCATCCAGAAGAAGACAACCGAAAACGACGGCTATGAGGCAGTACAGCTCGGCTTTGGCGATGTGAAGGCAACCCGCCTGACCAAGCCGATGCAGGGTCACTTCACCAAGGCCAATGTGGCAGCAAAGAAAACACTGAAGGAATTCCGTCTGGCTGGCAGCGCAGATCTGAATGTCGGCGACGTCATCAAGGCAGATACCTTCGAAGTCGGTGACAGCGTGGATGTCAGCGGTACCAGCAAGGGTAAGGGCTTTGCAGGTGCCATCAAGCGCCACAATCAGCACAGACTGAAGGAAACCCACGGTACCGGCCCGGTTCACCGTCAGGCAGGTTCCATGGGCGCATGCTCCTCTCCGTCCCGTATCTACAAGGGCAAGGGCATGCCGGGCCACATGGGCGCAGAGAAGGTTACCGTTCAGAATCTGGAGATCGTAAAGGTCGATAGTGAGAATAATCTCATCGCAGTTAAGGGCGCAATCCCGGGCGCAAAGGGCGGGATTGTCGTAATCACTGACAGCGTCAAGGCGTAAGAAAGGAGGAAACATCAATGGCAAAGATTGCAGTATTTAACATGGCAGGCCAGCAGGTATCTGAAACCGAGCTTTCAGATGCGGTTTTCGCAATTACGCCCAATGAGGCAGTTATGCATGCATCGGTAGTCAACTATCTCGCCAATCAGCGTCAGGGCACACAGTCCACTCTGACCCGTACTGAGGTAAGAGGCGGCGGCAGAAAGCCCTGGAGACAGAAAGGTACTGGCCATGCAAGACAGGGTTCCATCCGTGCTCCCCAGTGGACACACGGCGGCGTAGCACTCGGACCGAAGCCGAGAAGCTACCGCTATGCACTGAACAAGAAAGTCAGAAAACTGGCTATGAAGTCTGCACTTTCCACCAAGGTTCTGGATCAGAATATGATCGTTCTGGACAGCCTGAAGATGGACGAATTCAAGACAAAGACCATCGTTGCAATGCTCAAGGCACTGAACGTAGAGGGCAAGGCTCTGCTGGTAACTGCTGTTGCAGACCAGAAGGTCGTTAAGAGTGCAGCAAATATTCCGGGTGTCAAGACCGCTGCTGTCAACACCCTGAACGTATATGACATCCTGAACTATGACAAGTTCATCATCGCACAGGATGCTGTTGCAAAAATCGAGGAGGTGTATGCAAAGTGAAAGCACCGCAGGATATCATTCTGACCCCGGTTATCACGGAACGCAGTGTCGACGACATGCAGAGCGGCAAGTACACCTTCAAGGTTGCAAAGGATGCCAATAAGGTTGAGATCGCACAGGCTGCTGAAGCTCTGTTCCAGGTACAGGTTCTGAAGGTAAACACCGTAAACTGCACCGGAAAGACCAAGCGCATGGGCCGCAACGTTGGTAAGCGCCCGGATTTCAAGAAGGCTGTTATCACCATCAATCCGGATCCGGAAAAGGGCAAGGACGGCACCAAGCGCAAGGGTACCATCGAATTCTTCGACGGTATGTTCTAAGTTACAGAGACTGAATCGTCTGTAACGAGTATGGGAGTGATGCTCCCGCAAATCTGGCATTTATATAAGGAGTGAAAAGAATGGCCATTAAGACCTATAAACCGACGACCCCGTCCCGCAGAAATATGACTGTGACCGACTATTCGGGTCTGTCGAAGGTAAAGCCGGAGAAGAGCCTGCTCGAGCCGCTGAAGAAGAACTCGGGCCGCAACAGCTACGGCAGAATTACCGTCCGCCACAGAGGCGGCGGAAACCGCAGAAAGTATCGTGTCATCGACTTCAAGCGTGCAAAGGACGGCATGAACGCAACTGTTCTGACGCTGGAGTACGATCCGAACCGCAGCGCATTCATCGCACTGGTTCAGTATGAAGACGGCGAAAAGCGCTACATCCTCGCACCGGAAGGTCTGAAGGTTGGCGCTGTTGTCCGCTCCGGCGCAGATGCTGACATCAAGCCGGGCAACGCACTGCCGCTGGTAAACATTCCGGTTGGTACCTTTATCCACGCAATTGAACTGTATCCGGGTAAGGGCGCTCAGCTGGTCCGCAGCGCAGGCAACATGGCACAGCTGATGGGCAAGGAAGGTGCTTTCGCACTGGTTCGTCTGCCCTCCGGCGAAATGAGAAAAGTGCCGATCGAGTGCCGTGCTTCCATCGGCCAGGTTTCTAACATCGACCACGAAAACGTACATTACGGTAAGGCTGGCCGCGTGAGAAACAAGGGCTGGAGACCTACCGTCAGAGGTTCTGTTATGAACCCGAACGATCACCCGCACGGTGGTGGTGAAGGTAAGTCGCCGATCGGTCGTCCGGGACCTGTTACTCCTTGGGGTAAGCCGGCTCTGGGTTATAAGACTCGTGCAAAGCACAAGGCATCCGATAAGTATATTGTAAAACGCCGCAACGGTAGATAAGGGAAAGGAGGAACACACTCATGAGCAGAAGTATCAAAAAGGGACCTTACGTCCAGGAAGTCCTCCTCAAGCGTGTACAGGCTATGAACGAAGCCGGCGAGAAGAAAGTGCTCAAGACATGGAGCCGTTCTTCTACCATTTTCCCGGATTTCGTAGGCCACACCATCGCTGTGCATGACGGTCGCAAGCACGTTCCGGTATATGTGACAGAAGATATGGTAGGACACAAGTTGGGTGAATTCGCACCGACCAGAACCTTTAAGGGACACGCTGGTTCTAAGACATCCAACAATGGTAAGAAGTAAGCGGAAGGAGGAGATCACATGGAAGCAAAAGCATATCTGAGAAATGCACGGATTTCTCCGCGCAAGGTTCAGATCGTTCTGGATCTGATCCGTAACAAGCCTGTGGATATCGCACTGGCGACTCTGGACCTCACTCCGAAGGCTGCCAGCCCGCTGCTGGAAAAGCTCTTGAAGTCCGCAATTGCAAATGCAGAAAATAATCACAGCATGAACAAGGAAAATCTCTACGTTGCGGAGTGCTTCGTAACACCGGGTCCGATCATGAAGCGGATCCAGCCGAGAGCACAGGGCAGAGCCTTCCGCATCTTTAAGAGAACTTCACACATCACCATTGTTCTGAAAGAAGAAGAATAATCCCAAGGAGGTTGAGTTATGGGCCAGAAGGTTAATCCGCACGGTCTTCGTGTCGGCGTCATTAAGGATTGGGATTCTCGTTGGTTCGCGAATAAGTCTGACTTCGGCGATACGCTGGTAGAAGATTATAACATTCGTAAGTTCATCAAGAAGAACCTGTATGCAGCAGGCGTTCCGAGAATTGAGATCGAGCGTTTCGCAGACAAGGTTAGAATCCACATCCACTGCGCTAAGCCGGGTGTCGTAATCGGCCGCGGCGGCGCAGAGATCGAAAAACTGCGTGCACAGCTGGAAAAGATGCTGAACAAGCAGGTTTATGTCAACATCGTAGAAGTAAAGCAGCCGGATATGGATGCACAGCTGGTTGCTGAAAAGATCGCACTGGATCTGGAGAACCGTATCTCCTTCCGCCGTGCAATGAAGCAGTCTATCGGCCGTGCAATGCGTCTGGGCGCAAAGGGTATCAAGACTAAGGTTTCCGGCAGACTGGGCGGTGCAGAAATCGCACGTTCTGAGAGCTACCACGAGGGTACCATCCCGCTGCAGACCATTCGTGCAGATATCGACTATGGCTTCGCAGAGGCACACACCACTTACGGCCGTATCGGCGTAAAGGTTTGGATCTATAAGGGCGAAGTGCTCAAGGGCGATGCAGCAAAGGCTGCTTCCCAGAGAGAAAAGGTAGAGAGAAAGACTCGTGAGCCTCGGGGCCGTGATGACAGACGTCGTCGTGACAACCGTGGCGGTGACCGCAGAAACGGCGGCAGCTTCCGTCGTGACGCAAGAAGAGAAGGAGGTAACCAATAATGCTGCTTCCGAAGAGAGTAAAATACCGCCGCGTTCACAGAGGACGTATGACCGGTAAGGCAACCAGAGGTAATTTTGTAAGCAACGGCGAATACGGCATCCAGGCACTGGAGCCGGCTTGGATCACTTCCAACCAGATCGAATCCGCCCGTATCGCAATGACACGTTATATCAAGCGTGGCGGTCAGGTATGGATCAAGATCTTCCCGGATAAGCCTGTTACCAAGAAGCCCCTCGGTACTCGTATGGGTTCCGGTAAGGGTGCTCCGGAATATTGGGTAGCAGTCGTAAAGCCGGGCAGAGTCCTGTTCGAAATCGCAGGCGTACCGGAAGAAACTGCAAGAGAAGCAATGCGTCTTGCAATGCACAAGCTGCCGATTAAGTGTAAGTTTGTAAAAGCTGAACAAGGAGGCGAGCAGTAATGAAAGCAACCGAAGTAAAGAACATGTCGGCCGAAGAGCTGAACGCAAAGCTGGGAAGCCTGAAGGAAGAGCTCTTTGCACTCCGTTTCCAGCTCGCAGCAAATCAGCTTGAAAATACAGCTCGCATTAAGGCTGTTAAAAAGGACATTGCTCGTGTAAAGACAGCACTGCGTCTGTCTGCACAGCAGTAAGAGGAGGGTTTTACTGTGGCTGAGAGAAATTTGAGAAAAACCAGAGTCGGCATGGTTGTCAGCGATAAGATGGACAAGACCGTCGTTGTTGCAATCGTCGACAATGTAAAACATCCGCTGTACAAGAAGATCGTGAAGAGAACCGTTCGCCTGAAGGCACACGATGAGAACAACGAGTGCAGAGTCGGTGACCGTGTTGAAGTGATGGAAACCCGTCCGCTGTCCAAGGACAAGAGATGGCGTGTGGTTGAAATCATCGAAAAGGCTAAGTAAACACATCAATAGAGAAAACAGAACCCGCTTATCCAAAAGCGATTCTGAAAGGAGGAACTCGCTGTGATTCAGATGCAGTCTTATATGAAGGTTGCGGATAACACCGGTGCGAAGGAACTGATGTGCATCAGAGTTCTCGGCGGCACTCGCAGAAGATATGCAAATATCGGCGATGTCGTAGTCGCATCTGTTAAGAAAGCAACACCCGGCGGCGTGGTAAAGAAGGGCGACGTAGTGAAAGCTGTTATCGTTCGTTCCAAGAAGGGCCTGCGCAGAGAAGACGGAACCTACATCCGCTTCGATGAGAACGCTGCTGTCATTATCCGTGAAGACAAAAATCCCAAGGGTACTCGTATTTTTGGGCCGGTTGCAAGAGAGCTTCGTGAAAAGGATTATATGAAGATCCTGAGCCTCGCACCGGAAGTTCTGTAAGGTGGAGGTGCCAACAAAATGAGTAAGATTCATGTAAAAACAGGCGACACCGTAATCCTGCTGACTGGTAAGGATGAGTATCAGTACAACGATAAAGATGACAAGGCGAAGGGCAGAAAGACCGGCAAGGTCGTAGCAGTCAGTCCGAAGGAAGGCAAGGTCATCGTAGAAGGCTTCAACGTGGTTACCAAGCACGTAAAGCCCACCCGTATGGGTCAGGTTGGCGGAATCGTCACCACAGAAGCTGCCCTGTATGCAAGCAAGGTACAGCTGGTTTGCCCGAAGTGCGGCAAGCCCACCAGAGTTGGTCATGTGATCGAGGACGGTAAGAAGCTGCGTGTCTGCAAGAAGTGCGGCAAATCTTTTGAGTAAAGGAGAAACGATATGTCTACATTGAAAGATTATTACAATAGCACCGTTGCTCCTGCAATGATGAAGAAGTTCGGTTACTCCAATGTGATGCAGATCCCGAAGCTGGAGAAAGTGGTTGTCAATGTTGCAGCCGGCGAGGCAAAGGACAATGCAAAGGTCATCGATGCCATCATGACTGATCTTGCAGCAATCACAGGTCAGAGACCGGTTGTTTGCAGAGCAAAGAAGTCCGTCGCAAACTTCAAGCTCCGTGAGGGCATGCCCATCGGCGTGAAGGTAACACTGCGTGGCGAGAGAATGTATGAGTTCGTATACAAGCTGTTCAATGTCAGCTTCCCGCGTGTACGTGACTTCCGCGGCATCAACGGCAATTCCTTCGACGGTAAGGGCAACTACTCCACCGGTATCAAGGAACAGCTGATCTTCCCGGAGATCGAGTACGATAAGATCGATAAGGTTAGAGGTATGGATATCAACTTTATCACAACGGCACAGACAGACGAGGAAGCAAAGGAACTGCTGACACTCCTCGGCGCACCGTTCGCAAAGTAAACAGGGAGGAACAAAGTCATGGCAAAAAAGGCAATGAAATTAAAGCAGCAGAGAACTCCCAAGTTTTCCACCAGAGCTTATACCCGTTGTAAGATCTGCGGAAGACCTCATTCCTATCTGAGAAAGTTCGGCGTTTGCCGTGTATGCTTCCGTGAGCTGGCACATGAGGGCAAGATTCCGGGCGTAAAAAAAGCAAGCTGGTAAAAAGGAGTTCTACGAAAAGGAGGTCATTGGCATGCAGATTACAGATACAATCGCAGATATTCTGACAAGAATCCGCAATGCAAGTTCCGCACGGCACGCCACAGTTGACGTTCCCGCTTCCAATGTCAAGAAGGCAATCACCCAGATTCTGCTGGACGAAGGCTACATCAAGGGCTTTCAGGTGATTGAAGACGGAAAGCAGGGCGTAATCCGCATCACGCTGAAGTACAGCGAAAACCGCAGCCCGGTTATCACCGGTCTGCGCCGGGTATCGAAGCCGGGTCTGCGGATCTATTCCAGCTGTGAGGATATGCCGAAGGTTCGCAAGGGACTGGGCATTGCAATCGTTTCTACCTCAAAGGGTATTATGACAGATAAGAAGGCTCGCGAGCTGAATGTCGGCGGCGAAGTTTTAGCATTCGTTTGGTAAGGAGGACACGGGATTATGTCAAGAATAGGAAAAAAACCGATTAGTGTTCCTGCCGGCGTAGAAGTAAAGTGCGAAGAGAACCTGGTTACCGTCAAGGGACCGAAGGGCACTCTCTCCAGACAGTTTTCCAAGGAGCTGGGCATCGAGGTCGCAGACGGCGTGGTAACCGTTACCCGTCCGACCGATGACAAGGAGCACAGATCCCTGCACGGACTGACTAGAACACTCATCGAAAATATGGTGGAGGGCGTAACCAACGGTTACTCCAAGACCCTGATCATCGAGGGCGTTGGCTATCGTGCTGCAAAGAAGGGCAAGGAAGTTGTCATGAACCTGGGTTATTCTCATCAGGTTATCGTTGCAGAGACCGATAGCATCAAGCTGGACGTTCCGCAGCCGAACACCATCGTGGTAAGCGGCATCGACAAGCAGGAAGTTGGCCAGTTTGCAGCGGAGATCCGTGAAAAGCGTCCGCCGGAGCCTTATAAGGGCAAGGGCATCCGCTACGTTGACGAGCATATCATCCGCAAGGAAGGTAAGGCCGGCAAGGGCAAGAAGTAATTCGAGAAAGGAGTAAATCGCTATGATTAAAAAGATTGATAGCAAGAAAGCCAGAGCAAAAAGACACGCAAGAGTTCGTGCAAAGATTTCCGGCACTCCTGAGCGCCCGCGTCTGTGCGTATACCGTTCGACCAAGCATATTTATGCACAGCTGATCGACGATGTAAACGGCGTAACTCTGGCATCCGCATCCAGCATGGATAAGGCATTCGAGGGTGTCGGCGGAAACGCAGAGGGCGCACGCAAGGTTGGCGAGATGATCGCAAAGCGTGCACTGGAGAAGGACATCACCGATGTTGTATTCGACAGAGGCGGTTATCTGTATCACGGCAGAGTCAAGGAACTGGCAGACAGCGCACGTGAGAACGGACTGAAGTTCTAAACAAGGGAGGTATTACTTTGGCTAAAATTGATCCGCAGGGACTCGAACTTGCAGAAAAGGTGGTTTCCATTAACCGCGTATCCAAGACCGTAAAGGGCGGTCGTATCATGAAGTTCGCAGCACTGGTTGTTGTCGGCGACGGCAATGGCATCGTAGGCTTCGGTCTGGGTAAGTCCGGTGAAGTTCCGGATGCGATCCGCAAGGGCATTGAGGACGCAAAGAAGAACCTGATCCAGATCCCGCTGCGCGGCACAACCATCCCGCACGAAATCGTAGGAAAGTTCGGCGCAGGCGAAGTTCTGATGAAGCCGGCTGCTCCCGGTACCGGTGTGATCGCCGGCGGCCCGGTTCGTGCTGTCATCGAAGTAGCAGGCATCAAGGATATCCGTACGAAGTCGCTGCGCTCCAACAATCCGTGCAACGTCGTTCGTGCAACCATCAACGGACTGGCATCCTGCACCACTGCAGCTGAAGTTGCAGAAAAGCGCGGCAAGTCTGTCAAGGAAATCTTGAAGTAAGGAGGGTGCGAAATGGCAAAGAATATCAAGCTCGTAAAAAGCCTGATCGGTCGCAAGAAGGACCAGATCGCTACCGCAAATTCGCTGGGTCTGAAGAAGGTCGGCGATGTTAGCGTACAGCCGGAAAATGAGGCAACCCTCGGCAAAATCCAGAAAATTTCTCACCTCGTAGAGGTTACAGAAGCATAAGTTATCATCTAAGGAGGTGCACATTATGAAGCTTCACGAATTGTCCCCGGCAGAAGGCTCCACCAAGGAAGTTAAGAGAATTGGCCGTGGCCACGGTTCCGGTAACGGCAAGACCGCAGGCAAGGGCCATAAGGGCCAGAATGCACGTAGCGGCGGCGGCGTAAGAATCGGTTTCGAAGGCGGCCAGATGCCCCTGACTCGACGTATTCCGAAGAGAGGTTTCAACAACATTTTCGCAAAGGAATATGCCATTGTAAACGTTTCTGACCTGAATCAGTTCACAGAAGGTACCGTTGTTGATGCAGAACTGCTCATCGCTGCTGGTCTGATCAAGAAGGCATGCGATGGTGTCAAGGTGCTCGGCGACGGCGAGCTGACAACTAAGCTGACTGTAAAGGCTGCAAAGTTCACCAAGAGCGCAGCTGAAAAAATCGAAAAGGCTGGCGGAAAAGCAGAGGTGATGTAACGTGTTTAAGACATTGCGAAATGCTTTCAGCATTCCGGAAATCCGGAAAAAGATGTTGTACACTTTACTCATGCTTTTGATTTTCCGCATGGGCTGCGCAGTCGTGGTTCCGTTTCTGGATACCGACGTCGTAAAAACCTGGATGGCCAGCAACGCAAGCGATGGTAACTTCCTGGAATACCTGGATATCCTGACCGGTGGTGCGCTGTCCAATGCAACCGTTTTCTCTCTGTCCATCACACCGTATATCAACGCCTCCATTATTATGCAGCTGTTGACCTACGCCCTCCCGCCGCTGGAACGCATGCGGGATGAGGGAGAAGAGGGGCAGAAGAAACTCAACCGAATTACAGCCGCTGTTGCAATGGCACTGGCTGCGTTCATGTCCTTCGCATATTATCTGACGCTGAAGAATCAGATGAATGCAGTGACGGACGGCGGTTCTACCGCAGCCAATGTTTTCATCGGCTTCGTTATCGTCATGTCCTTTATCGCCGGTACTTCCATCGTTGTCTGGATGGGAAACCGGATCAACGACAAGGGAATCGGCAACGGCATCTCGATGCTCCTGTTCGCCGGCATCCTGGCACGCTTCCCCGTTTATGTGGGAAGACTGTGGGATCTGACCCTGAACGAACCGCAGCGGTATTTCTTCGAATCTCTGGCAGTCCTGGTACTCTTTGTGGTAATGATCGCATTCATCGTGTTCATGAACGCTTCGGAGCGCCGGATCCCGATTCAGTATGCAAAGCGTGTTGTTGGCAGAAAGCAGTATGGCGGACAGTCCACGCACATTCCGGTTAAGGTGTGCATGAGCGGTGTTATGCCGATCATCTTCGCCATGTCTTTCATGTCTCTGCCCAGCACCATCAGCCTGTTCAAGCCGGTTTATACCGACCCGGACGGCTTCTGGCAGAAGTTCTATAACGGATTCATCAACTTCTTCAATACCAGATCGCTGTCTTATGCAGTGATCTACTTCATCCTGATTATTGCATTCAACTACTTCTATGTGTCGATGCAGTACAATCCCATTGAAATCGCAAACAACCTGCGCCAGAGCAACGGCGGCATCCCGGGTATCCGTCCCGGCAAGCCGACCTCGGATTACATTCAGCGTGTTCTGTCCAAGATCACTCTGGTGGGCGCATTCTTCCTCGGTGTCATCGCCATTATGCCGATTTTCCTGGTTATGGCAGACCAGAACCTGGGCTCTCTGGCAATGGGCGGTACGACCGTACTGATCGTTGTTAGTGTGGCTCTGGAAACCGTTCGTACCTTGGAGTCTGAGATGATGATGCGTCATCACAAGGGCTTCCTCGAATAAGATAAGGAGATTTACCCTATGAATCTGATTCTCTTAGGCGCACCGGGTGCCGGCAAGGGCACTCAGGCAGAAGTGATTTCACAGGCACTGAACATTCCCCAGATTTCGACCGGCAACATGCTGCGTGAGGCAGTTCGCACCGGTACGGAATACGGCGTAAAAGCCAAGGCAGCCATGGACAGCGGCGCTCTGGTTTCCGATGATATCGTCATCGGCATCCTGAAAGAGCGCATCGCACAGGATGACTGCAAGGCTGGCTTCATTCTGGATGGCTTTCCCCGCAGCGTTCCTCAGGCAGAGGCGCTGGACGAGATGGGCGTGAAGATCGACAAGGTTCTGGAGATCTACGTTCCGGATGAAACCATTCAGACCCGTGTTTCTGGCAGAAGAGTCTGCGAGAAGTGCGGCGCAACCTATCACATTCAGTTCAAGCCCACCAAGGTCGAGGGGGTTTGCGATAAGTGCGGCGGCAAGACCATCATCCGCAAGGATGACCAGCCGGAAACGGTTCTGGATCGTCTGGCCGTATACCACAAGACCACGGAACCCCTGAAGGCATATTACGAGAAGCAGGGGAAGCTTGAAACTGTAATCGGTCAGGAAGAGGTGGCAGATACCACCGCTCTGACCTTGAAGGCAGTGGGTGTACAATGAGTATTACCATCAAGTCAAAATCGGATTTGCTTAAAATGCGGGAGGCAGGGCGCATCGCTGCCCGTGCCTTGGAACATGCCGGAAAAGTGATCCATCCCGGAATGACCACCAAACAGCTGGATAAATCCATTCACGATTTCATCGTCAGCTGCGGTGCAGTCCCGACATTCCTGGGATACGGCGGCTTTCCTGCAAGTGCCTGCATTTCGATCAATGACGAGATTATTCACGGCATTCCCAGCAAGAAGCGCATCATCCGTGAGGGCGATATCGTCAGCGTGGACGTGGGCGCAACTTTCGACGGATTTGTGGGCGACAATGCTTACACATTCGCCGTGGGTGATATTTCAGAGGAGGCAGCCGACCTCCTCCGCGTAACCGAGGCAAGCCTTTATGCGGCGATCGATGCTGCAAGAGTGGGCGCCCGCCTGGGTGACGTATCTCATACAGTGGAAGAATATTGCGGTTCCCGCGGATACGGTATTGTGCGGGAATACTGCGGTCACGGAATCGGACACGAAATGCATGAGGATCCGGAGGTGCCGAATTACGGCAAGGCCGGCCATGGCGTTCGGCTGGTGTCCGGTATGACGTTCTGCATCGAGCCAATGATTAACGTCAAAGGCGATGCGGTTCGTGTCCTCAGCGATGGCTGGACGGTCGTGACCCGCAGCGGCTCACTTGCGGCACATTTTGAACACGAAATTGCAGTGACGCAGGATGGTCCGGTGATTCTGACCAGACCGTAATGGAGGGAAACTTCACGTGGAACCTTCAAAAGGCCTGGTAGTTCGTGCAATGGCCGGTCGGGATCGGGGCGGTTATTTTGTTGTGGTGGACGCTGCGGAGGGCTTTGCCTGGATCGCAGACGGCAAACGACGCAAGCTCGCTGCACCGAAACGGAAAAAGATACGGCATCTCCAGAGCACCCGCCAAACGGTGCCCATGGAGGATGTGACGGACAAGAAGCTCAGAAATATGTTGAAACAATATGGTTAAAACACCCGATCGGGGAGGTTATCAATTTGTCAAAGCAAGATGTAATTGAGGTCGAGGGAATCGTGCTGGAATCTTTGCCGAACGCCATGTTCAAGGTGGAACTGCAAAACAAGCATGTCATCCTGGCACATGTGTCTGGCAAACTGCGGATGAACTACATTCGTATTGTGCCGGGCGATAAGGTGAAAATCGAGATGTCGCCCTATGACCTGACAAAGGGCAGAATCACCTGGAGAGCAAAGTAAAGAAACCAGCAGACGGCAACCGGCCGGCTGCACAGTTGTTCCGAGAAGGAGGACAGTTGCAATGAAAGTAAGACCTTCCGTAAAGCCGATTTGCGAAAAATGCAAGGTAATTAAGCGTAAAGGCAAAGTAATGGTAATCTGCGAAAATCCGAAGCATAAGCAGCGTCAGGGCTAAGCTCGGGATTTTTTAACATGGAGGTGCGAGAATAATGGCAAGAATAGCAGGTGTAGACCTTCCGAAAAATAAGCGGATCGAGATCGGTCTGACTTATATCTACGGAATCGGCCGCAGCACAGCAGACGAAATTCTGGCAGGTACCGGCGTAAACCCGGATATCCGTGTCAAGGACCTGTCCGAAGAGGACGTTGCAAAGCTGCGTGACTATATCGACAAGCACTGCGTGGTTGAGGGTGACCTCCGCCGTGAAGTGGCTCTGAATATCAAAAGACTCGTGGAAATCGGTTGCTACCGTGGCGTTCGTCACCGCAAGGGTCTGCCGGTAAGAGGCCAGCGGACAAAGACAAACGCAAGAACCCGCAAGGGTCCGGTAAAGACCATCGCAAACAAGAAGAAGTAAGGGAGGGTGTTTCGTTTTGGCACAGCAGAAAGGCAAAAAGGTTGTTGTACGCCGCCGCAGAGAGCGTAAGAACATCGAAAACGGTGCAGTACACATTCAGTCCACATTTAACAACACCATCGTAACCATTACCGATACACAGGGCAATGCCATTTCTTGGGCAAGCTCTGGCGGACTGGGCTTCCGCGGCTCCAGAAAGTCTACGCCGTTCGCTGCACAGACCGCAGCAGAAACTGCGGCAAAGGCAGCAATGGAACACGGCCTGAAGTCTGTAGAAGTATATGTAAAGGGTCCGGGATCCGGCCGTGAGGCAGCAATCCGCGCACTGCAGACCGTTGGTCTGGAGGTAAAGATGATCAAGGATGTTACCCCGATCCCTCACAATGGTTGCCGTCCGCCGAAGAGACGTCGTGTCTAATTGCATTTGCAGGAGGTGTAATGTATCATGGCAGTAAGTAGAGAACCGATTCTCAAGAGATGCCGCTATCTGGGTATCAGCCCGATGGTTATGGGTATCGCAAAACAGTCCAACCGGAATCCGGGCGCAAACAACCGGAAGAAGGTTTCTGAATATGGCATGCAGCTGAAGGAAAAGCAGAAGCTGAAGTTCATCTACGGCGTAGGTGAAAAGCAGTTCTACCACCTGTTCGAGATCGCATCCAAGATGGAGGGCAAGGCTGGTGACAACCTGATCGCTTGCCTGGAGTCCCGTCTGGACAGCGTTGTTTTCCGCATGGGTCTGGCTCTGACCCGCCGGGAAGCAAGACAGCTGGTAACCCACAAGCACTTTACCGTAAACGGCCAGCGGGTAGACATTCCGTCTTACCGTGTCAAGGAGGGCGACGTTGTCGCTCTGTATGAGGGCAGCCGTGACAGCGCAAAGTTCAAGGAAGTTGTAGAGCAGACTGCAGACCGTACCGTTCCGGCATGGCTGGAAGCAGATAAGGAAAACTTCTCCGCAAAGATCGTTCGTCTGGCAAAGCCGGAAGATCTGGATTACGAAGTCGCAGCACATCTGATCGTCGAATTGTACTCCAAGTAATCACTTGCATTACGCGGAACATTGGAACAAAACCACAGACAAAGTTACCACGCATAGGAGGGTATTTTTATGCTGGAGAATATTGAAAAGCCGGAACTCGATACAGTGGAACTGCGTAGCGACGGGAAATACGGTAAATTTGTTTTAGCACCGCTGGAACGCGGGTATGGTATCACCCTGGGCAATAGCCTGCGGCGTGTACTGCTCTCCTCATTGCCCGGTGTGGCTGTGAATTCTGTGAAGATTGATGGTGTACACCATGAATTGAGTACAATCCCCGGTGTCAAAGAGGATGTAAGCGAAATTATTCTGAATCTCAAGGGACTTACCGCAAAGCTCTATGGAGAGGGTCCGAAGACCATCTACATCGAAAAAGAGGGCGAATGCGAAGTTACCGCAGCCGACTTCAAGAACGACTCGGAGGTCTGCATCCTCGATCCCGGCATGCACATCGCAACGCTGGGCAAGGACGCAAGACTCTACATGGAAGTCGTGATCGATCGTGGCAGAGGCTATGTTTCCGCAGAGCGCAACAAGCAGATAATGAATTCTCCAATCGATGTGATTGCAGTTGATAGTATCTATACCCCTGTGCTGAAGGTGAACTACCAGGTGGAGGATACCCGTCTGGGCCAGGTGACAGACTATGATAAGCTGATCCTGGAAGTATGGACCGATGGTACCATCTCCGCAAAGGAAGCAATCTCACAGGCAGCCAATCTCCTCAACGAGCATCTGAAGCTGTTTATTGACCTCTCTGAGGATACAACATTGGCGGAAGTTCTTGTCGAAAAGGACGATAAGGGAAAAGAAAAAATCCTTGAGATGACCATTGAGGAACTTGACTTATCCGTACGGTCGTTCAACTGCTTGAAGCGTGCCGGAATCAATACCGTGGACGATTTGATCAACAAGTCGGAGGAGGAGATGCTGAAGGTTCGAAACCTCGGCAAGAAGTCCTTCGATGAAGTGCGGGAAAAGCTCCAGTCGCTGGGCTTTGACCTCGCCAGTGAGGAAGAATAAGAACTGAGAGAAAACAACGGCGCAGACAGTGCCCCGTGCACTGTGGGCTGCCGCAGTTAGGAAAAGGAGTGAATACACAATGTCAGGGACCAGAAAGCTGGGCAGACCGTCTGACCACAGAATGGCAATGCTGCGGGGCATGGTAACTTACCTGCTGGAGAACGGCCAGATCGAAACGACCGTGACCCGTGCCAAGGAAGTTCGTGCCGCTGCAGAAAAGATGATCACCATCGCAAAGGAAAAGAACGACCGTGTTCTCGCAATGCGTCAGATCATGGCATATGTGACCAAGGAAGACGTGGCTAAGAAGCTCGTTGACGAGATCGGCCCCCGTTATGCAGACCGCAAGGGCGGCTACACCCAGATCGTAAAGATCGGCCCTCGCCGCGGCGATGCTGCTGAAATGGCAATCATTAAGCTGGTATAAGAATCAGGGAAACTTTGTCCGCAAAGCGCCCCCGCTGCTTCCCCATGTGCAGCCGGCGCACGGGCAGAAATCTTTGTGACCGAATATGGCAAAAAACCGCAGAATGCATGTACAAATGCATCGCCGGTTCGCTGCCGAAACAGGGCTTCGCTCCGGCGGATGCCCTGTTTTTTGTGAAATGTGCGTTTTCGAAGCGGCTGTGCAGAAAATCTTCTGCGATACGTCCTTTTTTCTTGTGCAAAGTGACGAACCAAATGAATTTTTTTTGGGGATATCTACTAAATAATGCGTATCACTCTTTACAATTTTGAAATTATGCGGTATAATTTCAATAAGCGCTCCGATGGCATTTGTCCATCGAAACGCCGAAAAGCCGAGTGCGCCATGGGGAACTTTTTTTCAGAATCGTTCCCCCCTCTCGCATGGGCTGCATTCGGACTGCTTTTTCGAAACTTGTCGTTAAGGGGTGAGATGAAAAAGCCCATCGCACGGGTCTGCTGACCGCATGGCAGCAGCGCAGCATGTGCTGAAATTTGTTGTGGGAAGAATGCATTTTGCACGGAAAATCGATGAGGTTTTCCAAAGGTTTGCAGTGCAGAAAAGAAAATAAATTCCGGTATCGGGATATTATACAATTCTGCAATCTTGGATTCGGCCATATTACACAAAAACTTTGGTTATCTATTGACATTTCTGTCTGGATATCCTATAATAATAAGTAATTGGAACCGCATGGACTCGGGAAGTGCTTCTGTGCAGAGATTTCGACTAAACTTCATGAGTTACGGCCCGGCGGCCCGGAACACCGCCGACGTCGTAAGGAAACTAGAGGAGGATAACAAATGAAAGCAAAAAGAACAATTGCATGTGCGCTTGCCCTGTCAATGCTCGCAGCAACCGCAACTTCACTGGGCGCTTCTGCAGCAGGCAGCAGTGTGACTTTGGCTGGAAGCAAGGCAACCGCAGAGAGCGGCGGCGAATTTTCCGTGGACGTCTCCCTGAGCGGTGTGCCGTCCACCGGAATCAATGTGCTTGATTTTGCGGTAACATTTGACCAGACGATTCTGAGTGTAGATCAGGTAACAGTCGGCGCAGCCGCTGATACCGGCGCAGATGCCGCAGATTCTACTTCTAAGGACGCTCCGGTCTTTGCAACCAACATCAAGGACGGCGAGATCGCAGTCAGCTGGACAACAGCTGCTCCGACTGCCAACTGGATCAAGTCCGACGGTGTCATTTTGACCATTACCGGTACGGTAAAGGACGGCGTGGCTGACGGTACGGTAACCCCCATCGATTTCGCACCGGTTTCCCGTGACACCTACGAGGGCTCCGGCACGAAGAATTCCAGCATGGTCATCGGCTACATTTCCGGCACGGATTCCGCTTCTTATGGAATCGTTACGGAAGCCGGCTCTGTGACCATCGGAAGCAAGCAGACCACCACAGAAGCACCGGTGACCACCACAGCTGTGGAGACCACCACGACTTCTGCTGCACCGGTTACCAACGAGACCACCGCAGAGACAACCACCAAGGAAAACGAAACCACCACGACCAAGTCTACGATTCAGGTAGACCCGAGCCTGCTGTATGGTGACGTAAACCTGGATGGCGACATCGATCTGGCGGACGCAGTTCTGCTGAACAAGAGCGTGGCTGGCGTGGTTGAGCTGAACGATACCGCAAAGGCAAACGCAGACTGCTTTGCAGACGGCGTGATCGGCAGCGACGACTCCATGACACTGCTGAAGTTCCTGGTACACCTGGTGAACGAACTGCCGCAGCAGTAAGCGGCTGACCGCAGATGCCGTGCAGATGGCATGGCAAAATTGATTTTGTATATTTGGGGCATCGGATCCGAGGGGGAGCCTGTGCCCTGATTATAGGCAACTCTATTAAAGCGTATTTGCCGGCGGATGCCGGCAAGGAAAGGAAAGGAAAACATGAAGAAACGATCAAAGAAGGTTCTTGCCTTCGGCGTTGCTGCATTGATGGCGCTGTCGTCACTGCCTGCAAGCATTTTGACCGCAACTGCTGCCATTGGTGCGAATCAGACCGCAAATGGCGGCACAAGCTACAACTTCGTGCTGAAGGATATGGCAACAGATTCCAACACTGTCGAAGTTTCTAGCGATGATGTTGCAGCTGGCAACGTAACTCGCAGAATCGGTGTTTACATCGATTCGGAGGAGTGGGCAAGAGATGCCTTCATCCAGATGGTATCCCTGAACTGGACTGCAACCACTGGCGCAACCCTGGAGAACGGCGGTAAGGAGAATACCAGCCTGTACTTCGAGAACATTTTGGATGTATCCCAGAAGAACTCCAAATCAGAGACCATTGCCATGCCGGACGGCGGCACACTTAAGACTGCTTACCCGATGTACTGCCTGGCAAAGGTTCTGGGTGCCGGCGGAAAATACAAGTATCCGGATCCGTATGCACTGGTTACCACAAGACAGATCGCTGTCGATAAGGTATTCGGTTCTGCAATCATGGACAACGGTGCAAACAAGGTTAAGTTCACCTATGCTTACTATGCTTCTCAGGCAGACAAGGATGCCAAGAACCGTTCCAGCAAGACACAGGAATGTGATGTTCAGACCAACGAAAACGGCGTTCCGTACATCACCTATGACTATGTTTCTCAGGACGACTTCTCCACCAAGACTGCTACCGTTGAGCTGCCGTACTACTCTGTTAACCACTTTGTGGATACACAGGCTGGTAAGGCTGTTCCGGACGCAAACAACTTCTATCTGTGGCAGTACAAGGGTATCCAGAACGATACCTCCGGTACTTCCTTCACCTTCGGCGATTCGATGGCGAAGACATTCACAGAGTTTGACGTTGTGATCCCGCAGGGCACACCGGACGGTACTTATTATGTACAGCTGTGCAGCAGATCTCCGGAAGATGGCTCCATCGAGGCACTGTCTACCGCTGCTGACTTCAACTCCCTGAAGGAAAGACAGCAGGCAATGGGCACCAAGCTGGAAGACCGTTCGACCTTTATCGGATGCAGCTCTCAGTCCGCTTCTTACTGCCTGCCGCAGAGCGCAGACACCGCTTATGTTAAGATCGTTGTTGGTGAGGGCGGCGATGAGACCACTACCACCACTGGTGCAACCACCACCACCGCATGGGGTACGACCACTGCCGCTGGTGAGGACGATGGCAAGCCGACCTGGAAGATCGAAGACAAGTTCGTGGAACCGGGCGAGGAAGAATTCGATATCGGCGTTAGCCTGAAGAACGGTATCAACTCCACCGGTCTCCAGGGTACTATGGTTCTGCCGGAAGTAACCCGGAAGATTCTGGTTGAATCTGCATTTGGCGTTGCTACCGCAATGGGCGCAGGCGATGCTTATGACATCAGCGGCGGCCAGTTCAACATGAACGAGTGGAACACCACCGGTCGTCTGTACTGGGGCTTCGCAGCAAGCACCACCTACAGCACCCCGAACAATGGCGAGAACATCGTTACCATGACTTGGAGCGTTGCAGATAAGGCAACTATCGAAAAGGTTGTTGCTGAATATCCGAACGATGTCAAGAAGGGCACCGATGCAAACGGCAAGACCTACTACAGCTTCCCGATCAAGTGGGAAGAGGACGGCACCGATCCGGGTATGTCCGGCGACAAGCCGGTAGACCGTGCACGTTATAAGTATCTGGATGAGGACAGCCAGGACGTTTACAAGACCAACCTGACACTGAAGGATGGTTCTATCAACGTTTACATGGACGAAGTTGCTACCGATAAGACCACATGGAAGATCGAAGACAAGTTCGTGGAACCGGGCGAGGAAGAGTTCGATATGGGCGTTATCCTGAAGGACGGTATCAATTCCACCGGTCTCC